>NZ_JBEZVL010000015.1:68419-254015 GCF_040636975.1 Streptomyces sp. NPDC032198
ACGGGCTGTGCGGGGGGGTGCGGGGTGGGGGGGCCGGGGGGGGGGGGGTGCCGCGGCCACGCCGCCGCCCCCCCGCCGCGAGGGTTGGCCCTAGGCGGGCTTCGCCCTCCGGGCGGACGTAGGGCTCCCCGACTTCTGGGAGGCCAGCGGATCGTCTTCCCAACAGCGGGGGTTGGAAATCTGCTCGGCGACGGCCGGGTCTGCTACCTGAGTGCCGGCGAGGAGCACCACAGGAACGTGCTCGACCGGATCGAGGATGTGCACGGCTGTGGCCAGTACACCGGGGGAGTGGACGGCGGCGCTCACAGGACGGTGGCGGTGATGTGGCAGTCCGGCGAGTACAGGACCGGCATCGCGGCGGCGGCGCCCTTGGTCCAAATCTGCACCGGGTCGTCCTGGACGTCGCGGGTGATGACGATGCCGGGGGAGTCCTCCCGCTCGATCTGCGGGTTCGTGCCGCGTGACAGGGCGAGGGACTCGGTGGTGGTGCCGTACTGGGTCTGGCCCCACTTCGCGCGGTCTGGCGGCAGCATGATCCACCGGTCTTCCGGCAGGACCCGCTTGGACACGTCGTCCTGCCACACCTGAGCCTTGTAGAAGGTGACAGGCGGGAGCCCGTACGTGCCGCGCACTGAGTTGACCTGCTCTGGATTGAGCGTCGCCGTCGGAGTCTGGCCACCAGCAGGAGTGCCGTAGTAGGCCGCTCGGTAGGACTGGTTGCTGACTAGATGCGACCAAGCCTTGCGGGAAGTGAGGACCATCTCCGGTGCCGGGGCGCCGATGGAGTCGAGGTAGTCGATCCACCGAAGCTCATCCGCGATGGGATCCGCTGCAGGGTCAGACCACGGCTTCGGCGCCGTAGGCATGTTGGCCTGCGGTACGCGGTAGTCCGCCTCGACCGTGAGGCCGTTCTCCCCTGCGAGGGTGAACTTGCCGTCCAACAGCACGTCACCGGCAGCGAGTTCGAGGCGGGAGCGGATCGCTTCGACGTGGCGCTCCACATCGTCGTACAGCAGCTCCACCAGGCGGTCCTCGTCAGCGCCGCGCGAGGCGTCCAGGAGGAGCTGCTCCATCTCGCCGACGAGGAGCTTCTGGCCGAGCGCCGGCAGAGTGCCCTCGGTCTGCGTGGACTCGGCCTGCCGCTTCGCGAACGGCACGCTCGTGTCGTACGCCCGGTAGGAGGCGGTATTCACACGGCGCTTGCTCTGCCGAATGCGCCACTTCACGTCCTGCACCTTGGTCTCGGCGAACACCGTCTGGGTGAGCAGGAAGTCGCCGGGGTTCGGGATAGTGCGGGCGTAGACCGTGAGGTCGGCGACAGAGACGTTCTTCAGGAGGTCGGCGACGCTCATGCGCTTACCGCCCCGAGGAAGCGGATCTGCGCCCCGGCCGGGCTCGGCGCAATCTTGGCCGGGTCAATGCCGCCCGGGATCTTCGCCGTGTTCACGGTGCCGTGCCAGAACAGTGCTGCCGGGATCTTGGTGATGCCGGAAGTGAACGGCGCCTCGGCATACACGAGGCCGGCGAAGACCTCGCGGCCGTCCTTGGCCGCGGGATCGTATGCGCCGAAGAGCCCGGAGGCGGTGATGCGTCCGACAGGGACGCCCGAGCGGACGTAGCCGTGCGGCTGGGCGGCGGACGGTTCGACGTAGTGGGTGTTCCTGGTGAGCTTCGTCAGGTCGAGGGTGATGGTTTCCGTGGAGTCGGTGCCATGCCGGGACGCGAGCCAGTCCCGGTTCGTGGTGGCCGTCACGGAGGTGGTGTACGGCTGGATGCTCAAGCCGTTTCTCCTGGTGATGCGGTGCGGTCGCGCACTCACCGGATGGTGGAGCCGTCCACGAGGAGAAGCGAGGCGTGGTCCCCGAGCGGGTGGTTCGAACTCTGAGAGCTAGTCGGAGGCGGAGATCAAGCCGCGGCGACGGGCCATCTCCAGGCCAGCCGCGCCAGGGGTGCGTTCGATGCCTCCGGGATGGGGCGGCGGTACGGACGCGGGAGCGCCGCCGGGAGCGGCTGGACTCGAACCCGCGGAGGCGGAGAACAGCTCGGGCCGGCGACCCTGCAGATCCTGGACGGCTTCCTTGAGCGCGGGGTCGTCCACATCGTCTGTGACGCGCAGCAGTGCCATGGCATCGTCGAGGTCGCGGCCTGCTACTCCCGCGCTTACGAGCATGGAGCGGCGTGAGGCTTCTTGCTCTTTCGCGGACGCTGCTGTTTCGCGGGCGAGGGCGGCCTGCTCCCGGTCGGCGAGCGCCTGTTCACGGCGCTGTGTCTCGGTCAGCTGCTCTTGCTCAACTTGGCGAACCTGGGTGATGAACTCCTCGAGAGCTGAAGCACTGGGAAACCCGAGCTTGTCGACGAGGGTGCGGACCGCGGCACGACCACCCTGGTCCTTCTCTCGCGCCATCAGGGCGTTCAGGTGCTTCTGGCTGAGGCTGAGGGGCGCCTCGTCATTTGAGGGGTCCTCTGCGGAAGCACCCAGGATGGGGAGGATCGGGCGGCCGTCGCGGCGGAAGCCGAGCGCGATGTTCGGGTCAGGCAGGGTGCGGGTCATCAAGAAGTGCTGCTCCCAGACGGCCCCGCGCCGTACCCGAGTCTACTGACGTGAACAGCAGCCCCGCGATCACGTCGCAGGAACGATGGGCAGACAGACACAACAACTTCGGGCGAACAGGGTAAGCGCGGATATATGGGGTTGAAGCGACCCGCCCAGCAAGATCAACAGTTCGCTTCATCTCCGTATCCTGATGTTCAGGACCTTTGGGGGGAACATGCGCAAGTATCCGCACCGTACGAAGCTGGTCGCAGTCCTCGTGGGAACGTGTGTAGTGACGGCCGCCGCGATGTTGCTTGTCACCGCGGAGGGGGACGACTGGGATCGCGTCCTCACCTACTCGGAGCGGACGGCGATCCCCGTGGGCGGTGGCCGTATCGAGGTCGCCTATGAATCGGTAGATAAGGCGTCATCGAATATCCCCAAGTACGGCGACCGGACTTACACGCCGCACGTGTCGGTGACGGCGTACAACGATTCCGCCGAGGCAAAGACCTACACGATCAGATTCGACGTGTCGCGGTCTGGAGCTCCAGTGCACGCCAGCAGCAACGTAGTGACTATGTCCGGGGTGCAGCCCGACAGCAGGAGCCACGCCCAGTACGAAATCACGCAGAAGGAACGCAGGGGGGAGCCTGGCGAGGCTGCGGAGGACGGGCTGCCGTCGGAGCAGGAGACATACGTCGACAGCCCGACGGGCAAGGACTTCACCCTGGAGATACGAGAAGTGAAGTCAGAGAAGCACTACACAGAATCCGGCTCTACTCGCTGACATCATCTGCCTCTTCCTCGGGGGCCGCTGATTCGGTGTGCTTCCGTCTGGTGCCCGTCTCGGACCGTTGCCCGGCCCTGATCCGTTCGAGTTCCTGACGGGCGTCCTCGATGGGGTACCCGGCGTCTTGCAGCATGCGAATGCCTGTCTCCAGCGAGAGCACGCCCGCGGTAACGCCGCGCACCACCTCTTCCAAGATGGCCGTCCGGTCGGTGGGGGTGTGCGGGCCGAACACGATCTGAGCAGACAGCGGGGCCCCTGCAGCCCAGCCCTCTGTACGACCGGCTTGGTGGATCCGCTGGACCATCTTCAACAGCAGCGCGTACTTGTGGGCGCGCGCGAGCCGCATGGAGTCGACCAGGGAGTCCAGTGGGCCGAGGGACAGCTGTAGGGCGTATCCGCTGGGCACGTCGGAAGGATCGACGGTTCCCAAGCTGACGGCGGGGAGCCGGGCGTTGACGGCGGCCCTGTCTCGGACCTCCTCGACCCGGGCACGCAGCTCGGCGAGCTGGTGCGAGGTGTCGAGGACGTCCATGCGGCCGCCGTCGGCGAGCGCGAAGATCGTTCCAGGCTCGACCGCAAGCGGTTTGGGCCTGCCGGTTACGCGGTCGACCTCGGGGCGTGCTCCGGCCAGGCCGATGATGGGTGCGCCTGTGGTGGCGGAGGCGCGCGCGGAGTCGGTGTCGGATTCCGCAAGTTCGTCGAGTGCCTGCATGACCTTCGCGAGCGTCGGCTGCCCGAAATGCTCGCCGTCGGAAACCGTGTTGCTGATGTGGACGAGCGGGATGAAGTCCAGCCGTAGGTCCAGCTGGTGCAGAACCTCTCCGTCTCCGCGGGTGCGGAAGCGGGCCTTGTCCAGCGGCAGTTCGTCAAGGGACTGGCCATGACGCAGATCGTCCAAGGACCATTCAGCGTCGGTCAGGTAGCACGTAATAGTCGACGGCCGACCAGATGCCCAGGGGTAGAGGCGCTCGATCTTGCGGGAGTCAGGGTTGTAGCGATCGCCTGGCTCGACGACGAGCCCTCCGGCCCCATCGCCGACTGGCTGCCGTACCCCCTGTCCGTCCACTCCCTCATGACTGCGTGTGGATGGCTTGATGGGACCGAGTTCGTACGTGATCCGTCGCAGCCTGGCCTTCACGCCCCTCTTGGGGTCTTCAGGGAGCTCCCAAGCCAGGTGTACGCGCTGCGGATAGTCGCCAGGGTCGGCATCGTCCTCGAGTACGGGGAAGTAGAAGCCGGGGTCGTACGTCTTGAGACGCGCTCGCTGTTTGTCCGGATCCCAGGCCAGCAGGTACAGGCCGTCCCCGAGGAGCACGGCCTTGCGCTCGGCGGCCTGCATACGCAGCGGCAGTAGCTCTGCCTCCGCCCACGCTCGCAGACGCTGCTGTACCTCCGCGGCCGCCACAGCTTCGGGCGCCGGGGTTTCGTCGGTGGCGTGCTCGGCGCCGGGCACGATGATCTGCTGCGACTTGCCCAGCAAGTGTGCGAGAGCGGTGTCGACGAACGTCGACGCATCGCCGAACTCCCGGCGCTCGGTGGCTGCTTCGTTACCTGTGTGAGCGGCGAGTTCTCCGGCCTGGTTGTTGTCGTATGCCGCCATGAGCTTGTACGCGGCGAGACGACGAACTGCCTCATCGGGCAGCCACGTCGCGTGAAGCTGAGGAGTCAGAGAGCGGTGAGGCCGTCCGTCGTGCGTGGCGGACATGACCGGCTTGTAGTTGAGCCACGACCAGGAGTCGGTGAGGAA
This sequence comes from Streptomyces sp. NPDC032198, assembly GCF_040636975.1. Taxonomy (NCBI): domain Bacteria; kingdom Bacillati; phylum Actinomycetota; class Actinomycetes; order Kitasatosporales; family Streptomycetaceae; genus Streptomyces; species Streptomyces sp. NPDC032198. The sequence goes on from NZ_JBEZVL010000015.1 coordinate 73,493, forward strand.
GGTGCGCAAGCCCACGGGGTGAGGTCCGTAACGTCGGCCCCGCGCCCTCTTCACCCTAGGTGATCGAGAACCTGTGTCAGTGGGGTGGAGTGTGGCGCAGCACCTCCTCCAGGCCGGCCTCGGTATCGAGCACGTCGCGGAGGCGTTGCCGCAATGCGTGGTGGTGCTCGCCCAGTACCTGCTGCCCACGGTTCTCTACGGGGTTGTCCCCCTAAACCTGCGCCATGACCGTTCTCCTCCCATTTGTGACGGGCCCGTGGCTTGACCCGTCATGAGTAAGAGGCGCAGCAGGGTGCTGGCGTGAACTCGCCGATGCGACTTCTCCGTACTCATCGTCGGCCGGACAGGCGGTTGTCGCCGTACGGTGTCGACGTGGAACTTGCCTGACTGGGTCCGGCGAGTTGTGTGAGCGCGTGAACAGCGGCGTCCATGCGGTCCGGTGAGTCCATGCCGGCGACCCACGTCACCATCTGCTGCTCTAGCGCAGGCCATTCACCGACGTGGTGCACGCGGCCTTGCTCGTAGAGCTGGGCGATCGGCTCCGCTCGAAGGCGCTTGCCTTGTTTGGCGGTCACCGGCAGCACCGCGGGCATCAGCATGTTCTCCGTGCGCTGTTCGCGTTGGAGTCCCTGCCACGCCTGGTGGAGGATCTGCGTGCTCATGTCGCCGCCGAAGTTTGACTCGACCACGATGGCGTCGGCCCGCAACTCGATTGCAAGCAAGCATGCTTCGCGGCCCCACGCGTCTGCTCCGCGATTACCGGAGCGGTCGTCCAGGACGTAGAGGTGACCGTTGCGGTCCGACGCTGCGGCGACGATGCCCGTCTCGTCGCCGACAGCGGACTCTCCGCCTGCCGGGTCGACGGCAACGACGATGCGGGCCAGGTCGATACCGCGCAGCTGCGCCGCGCTGGTCCGGTTCTCTGTGATCCACGACCACTGCCACACACCGCCGTCCTGCGGGCGCGGCTGCTGCATGTACAGCGACCACCACACGCGCTCGCCCACGGAGCGGCGGATCTCGGAGAGCGCCTCGGTGTCGTACCGCTCCGGCCACAAGGCGGTGCCGATGGGGCGGCCGAGTGCGTCGTCTTCGGCGAGGGCGAGGGCGGGCAGGTCGATGACCGTCCATCGGTCGCCCTCGTCCGCGAGGACACGGCCGGCGAGGTCGTCCTCGTCCCAGCGGGTTTGGATCAGGATCACGGAGCCGCCAGGCTCGATGCGGGTGAGCAGGACGGCCTGCCACCACTCCCACAGCCGTTTGCGCATGGTGGGGGAGGAGGCTTCGGCGGCGTCCTTGATCGGGTCGTCCACCACGGCCAGGTGGGCGCCCTTGCCTGTGAGGCCGCCGCCGACACCGGCCATGACGGCGCCGCCCTCGGTGCCGGCCAGGTCGAAACGGTTCGCGGCCGATGAGCCGCTGCGGAGGCTGATGCCGATCTGGGGGCCGTAGTTGAGGATCGCGTCCCGAATCCACCGGCCGTGATCGTCGGCAAGGTCGGAAGAGTAGGAGGCGATCATCACCCGGTGCTCTGGGCGACGCCGGAGGTACCAGAGCGGTGCCCATCTGGCGGCTCGGCGACTCTTGCCATGTCGGGGCGGCATCGTCAGCAGCAGCTTCGTCGGCTTCCCGGCCGCAACCTGCTCGAACGCCGCGTCGATCTTCGCCAGGTGCGGAGCCTGCATCTCGCGCCCGTCTGTGAGGACGGAGGCCATCGCACCGGGGGAGCGGTTCATCGCCAGCTCGCGCTCGATGCGCAGGAGCTGCGCACGAAGCTCGGGGGTGGAGGCTGCGGCTATCTCACGGCGGCGCTGTGCGGGAAGCGACCGATAGATTTGGAGGACCGCAGCCTCGTCAGGCCTCGCCACCCTCGCCGTCGGCGAGGCTGATCAGCCGTTCCAGCTCGTCCAGACCGGCGGTCTCGACCTGAACTGCCCCACCGTCCGGACCCGACAGCTCCGTGCGCACGGGCCGGTCCAGGCCCAGGAGGCGACTGCTGCGTTCGATGATCCGCACGGCCCGGTCGACGGCCTGATAGTCGCCGTTGCGGATCGCGGCCCGGTAGACGCCGAAGAACAGTCGCTCGAGTCGCTCCACCATGAGCTGACGCAGCTCATCGGAATTGGTATCCAGGGCAGTGGTGCGCTCGACGAGGGCCTTGGAGACGTCCTTGCACGCGAGCTCGATGAGCCGCTTGTCGGTGGGAGGTTCCAGGCCTCGTTTGTACTTGTCGATGCCGTACCCCTGCGGGTAGGCGGCACCATCTGTATTGATCGAGGGGTCGGCGGCGAGCTTGCGGCCGATTGTCAGCCAGTCGACGCCGGCGAGCTTGAGGTCGATCGCGTCAGCGCGGCGCTGGGTGATGGCAGCCCGGGTGGCGCGGTTGGGGCGGCCCATGACACAACTCCCTGGGCCCCGCGCCTACTGTCCATGATCCCTGACTCAGCCGCGAACCGCGGTGACCTGCGCGTTCACAAAATCACGATCCGGGATACAGGGGCGCCCGCAGAGACAGGAGCGGCGGTGGCGCTCCAAAGCGCACTGCCGGCCGCACCTCGCGTCGGCCGGGGACGACGGCAGACCTTCCAGGGGCTTTCACCCCTTGAACAAGTCGAGCACATCCAGGGTGGGACGCACGTCGCCAAACGTTCTGTAGACGGTGTGCAGTGTGGCGTTGTGATCCTGATCGCGACCTGCCGCGTTCGCGTCGGCCACCATGATGACCCGGAAGCCGAGGGTGCTGGCATCGCGGGCCGACGACTCGCAGCACACGTTGGTGACAGTTCCGGTGATCAGGACCGTATCTACGTCGCGCTGCTCCAACAGCTCAGGAAGGTGGCAGCGGCCAGGGAAGAACGCGCTGGGCGCGGATTTCTCCACCAACAAGTCGTCGCGGTGGACCAGGAAGTCTTGCCAGAGACGGTTGGCCAGAGGCCCGGTGCCACCAGAGGTGCGGAAGAGTTCGGCGACTTCCGGGCCGAAGAACTCGTCACCCACCGCCGTACGCTCACCCACCGCCGGCAGGACCCAGGCGACCGTGCCGCCCGCCGCTCGAAGGCTGTCCGCGAGGCGGCTGATGTTCGGCACGATGCCTTGGCAGTACGGGTTCTGTGAGACGAAGAAGGGCACCATATCGATCACTGCCAGGGCGGTGCGGGCTGGGTCAAGGTGCGTGAACGCGAACCGGCGGCTACGGCGTTCCTCCTGCCGGGCGTACTCCCGGTCTTCTATTCGCCATTCATGCTGCTTCGCGTCGATCTCCGGCAGCAAGAGTCCCCCCGTCCTCAGCACCAACATGATGACGTGAGCTGGCCAACCTACCGGCTGTACAGGGGCGGTGCGGGAGCGACGGAGAAGCCGCTCCTGCTGGAAGCGTCACCAGGGTGAGGTTGAGCGTCGACCTATGCGTTGCCCTCGGCAATGCGAGGGGACAGCGGGTTCGCAGGCGGCAGGCTCCCATTGATCTCTGCGCATTGCCCGGCGATCCGGGAGGCGGCATCCGGGAGGAAGGGCTGCAACTGGTTGCTCAGTACGCGGCATGCCTGAACGAGGGCGGCGAGGACCGTGTCGAGGCGTTCCCCGGCCTCCCGGGCACCGCTCTGCTCTGCCTTGGCCAGCTCCCAAGGTCGGGTGTTGTCGATACAGCGGTTGGACTCTTCCACGATCCTCCAGACCGCGGAGGCTGCCTTCCGCAAGTCGAAGCTGGATAGGGCCGTTTCAACCTCGTCCGGGACGCTACGGCAAGCCGCGGTCAGCGGTTCCGTGGCCAGAGCCTCGGCGCGGGGCAGGGGCACGTGACCCTCTCGGTAGCGATGGACCATGGTCACGACCCGGTTTACGAGGTTGGCCGCCCGCCAGGTCGGCGTTGGCGCGGGCGATGAGCCGCTCCCGGGTGAAGTCGGCGTCACCGACCCTGGGGACTTCCCGCAGAAGCCACCAGCGCACCGCATCGGCGCCGAACTCGTCGACGAGGTCCGCAGGGTCGACGGTGTTGCCGCTGGACTTGCTGATCTTGCGTCCGTCGACGGTGAGGTAGTCGTGGACCAGGATGTCGGTGGGCAGCGGCAGCCCTGCGGACAGCAGCATGGCCGGCCAGTACACGGCGTGGAAGCGCACCACCCCCTTGCCGACCAGGTGGATGCGTCGGTTGCTCTGCGCCCACCAGCGTTGATAGGCCTCGGCATTGTCCCCGTAGCCGAGGCTGGTGACGTAGTTGCCGAGCGCGTCCCACCACACGTAGACGACCTGGCTGGCGTCGCCCGGTACAGGAATGCCCCAGCCGCGGGCTCGGATGTGGGAACGGGAGATGGAGAAGTCGTGCAGCCCGCCGGCGATGAGGGCGAGGACTTCGTTGCGGCGGGCAGCCGGTTCGACCCGCAGGGTCCCGCTGGAGATCAGTTCGTGCAGGGTGTCGGCGTAGCTGGACAGTCGGAAGAACCAGTTCTCCTCGGCGACCAGTTGGGGTTCGGTGCCGTGCTCGGTACATCGGCCGTCGACGAGGTCGGCCGGGGTGTAGAACTGCTCGCAGCCCACGCAGTACAGGCCCTCGTAGTGCTTGCGGTACAGGTCACCGGACGAGGCGCACTGGCGCCACAGCCGCTCCACGCCGATGCGATGACGCGGGTCGCAGCTGGTGCGGATGAAATCGTCGAAGGAGAGCGCCAACGGTTCCCGCAGCGCGGCGAACGCCTCGGCATTGCGGTCAACGAGGGTCTGGACGTCGACTCCTTCGGCCTCGGCGGCCAGGACGTTCTTGAGTGAGTTGTCGTCGGTTCCGCTGAGGAACCGAACCTCATCGCCGCGGTGGCGGTGGTGCCGGGCGAGGACGTCTGCCTGCACCAGTTCCAGGGCAAAGCCGAGGTGCGGGCGGGCATTGACGTACGGGATCGTTGTGGTGACGTAGTGGCGTGGTGCGGTCATCGGAACCTCCAGTAACGAGGCGGAGCTCCGAGTCCTTGAACAGACCGAGGCCCCGTCTCGGGGCCTCGGAAACGCGCGTGTCCGGTATCAGCAGCCCCGCTGGCGGGGCATCATTTCGATTCGGAACGAAGGCGCGATCATGCGGGGATGCTAGCAGCGGTGCCCGCGTTCGCGGCGAGCATTTCTGACTGGAGGCGAGGCGTTGCCGACCGAGCCGAACAGCCGAGCTCCGCGCACCGCGGCCGCAGCCGAGATGCGCAGAGCAAGCAGGTCGGCATCGGCGATGGAGCTCCGGACGCAAGGAAGTCACCTGACAGGCTGATCAGGCCCGTCGGACAGGCCGCAGACGTACCAGATCCACACGGCGGACTCGGTGGGCGGCCCGCGATGGCCGGCCACCTCGTCCACCGATCAGCCGGTCAGGCGAATGTCAGTTGCTCCGGGCCGTTCTCGTCTGCATCACCTCCGGGCAGGGGTAGCGCGTCTGGTACGTCGCGGTTGATGCGCAGCCACCAGGCGAACTGCCAGTTCCTGCAGGTCCGGTACAGCCGGGAACTCCTATTGCCCGCGTCGAGCGGAATGGAGTGCTCGCCCCATCCGAGGATGGGGCGAGCGTTGGTCAGTCGGACGCCGAGGCCTTGTACGAGGGCGTCTCCCTCCCAGGTCTCGCCGGGTGTGTGCTCGAATGCCAGGTGTGCATTGCGGGGCCAGGCCCAGGGGATCGGTAGTGCACACAAATACCAGGCGACTGGCGGATTCGCCGTGGGAAGATGGAGTGTCTGCCGGCGTTGATGGATGTTGATGTGTGGCCGGTCGCATTCTCCGAACGTCTTGAGGCAGTGCTGTGTCAGGTCGATTTCACGGATGCCGGCCAGCCACATGATGCGATAGCTGTCACGGGCTTCAATGTCTATGCGAACCCTGCTCGAGTCCGCCATCGAATGCATTACCCTGCCCCTCCAAATTAGAATTCCTATCCTCGATCAATTCTAGCAAAATTGCCAGAATTCCGCTGTGCTTATTGTGTCGGAATTCGTCAGGGTAGGGCATGTTGAATTCCTCCGAGAATGCCAGTCGGTATTCCTCGATCGGCAGGACCCGGGGGTGCTTGCAGACGGCCTTGACTGTGGCCCTTGTGGTGTCACTAATCTGCACGTCCTCGAAGTACCGGGACAGCAGGCCGCGCAGCGACTCGGGTGTGTGGTAGCGGATGCGCTGCCACTTGCCGCGCACGAACCGCATGTCCACGTTCTCGCTGTCGAGAAACGACAGGCGAGTGGAGTCGCGGCTAATGGAGTGCTCGGACTTCTCGTACGTCAACTCTCGCTCCAAGTTACGCGTCCCGACGCAGACTTGCCCGTCCGCCGCACAGAGCGCGTTCACAGTGGTGAGCACCCAGTGCTGGTAGTCGAGGGAGGTGGTGGCGTTGATGACAGAGTCGAGAACCACCACCTCAAAGAGGCCGTTCTCCTTCAACTCGCGTTCGATGCCTCGGATCTGGCCCACGATGGTGCGGATGTCGACGGCGTACTTGCCCTTCAGGGTGCGGTACGGCTCGTAGTCGTCGATTCTGTAGCCCTTGCCGCGCAGGTGACGTGCGTAGTCGCCGTGCCCGGAACCAAAGTCCACCACCCGGTGGGAGGTGGTCAGCCACGGCAGGACGAGGCGCTCCCATACCTCGGACTTATAGCGGACCTTGTCCGCCTTGGCCTTCGAGGAGTGCTCGCGCAGCCGGTTGGGCTGCACGATGTGCTGATTCCACACCGGGGCCTGCTCTTCGAGCCCTGTCCAGTCGTAGACGCCGTACTCGCCGGTGAGGTCCTCGACGAGCTGGCCGGCATCGAAGGAGGCCACGGTCCAGGCGAGTATGTCGAAACGCTGGGCCTTTGCGACGGCCGCGTACTCGGCATTGAGGACGACGCGGCCCTGGTCATCGATGACTACCGAGCCCCACGGGCCGTGGGCGGCGGTCATGAAGCCGATCGCCTGCTGGAACGGCAAGTTGCGTGACTCTTCGACTTCAATGGTCTGCCACGGAATCCAGCACCACTGGCCGATCGGCCCCGGCTCCGCGTAGACGACGGAAGAATCAGTCTCGACGCGGTTGTGCAGGAGGTTGAACTTGATCTCGTCCTGAAGCCGCACCTTCTGCGGAAGGATCATCGCTGGCGTCGTCGTCTGACCGATCGCCTTCAAGGCCTTGGTCCTCTGGTGACCTGCGACCAGTGTCCCGTCGGCATTCAAGATCACAGGCTTCACCCCACCGTGGCGGCGCAGCGATCCCTGGAGCCTGACGAACGACTCCTCGGATAGGCGTCGAGGGTTGTAGTCCGCGGGCCTCAGCTTCTCCAAGGGGAAGACAGGGTCGAACCGTACGTCGAGAGGGTTCACGCGACCGCTCCTTCTGCGGCCTGGTGCTCCTCGTTGAGGATGTGCCAGCCGAACCCGAGGTCGGAGTCGTGATCGCCGACGAAGTTCTTGTACAGGGCATCGAGCAGCTCGACTTCGGCCTGTGTGATCCGTACGCGGGTGGAGGACCACTGCATGTACCCCCACTGCAGGTAGTCCACCGTCGCCGCAGCTCCGGTGTCCGCGCCGTCGGTGGGCAGCTCGATGGGTGCTGGGAGTGCCGTCTCGTCCAGGAGCTGATCGAGCTGGTCTTGGTCGTAGCCCGTGCCCTGGAGGTTGGGGAGTTCGGTGAGGATGTCCGCGAGGAGCACGCTGTCGTACCCGGCGAGATCGCTGGTGCGGTTGTCGACGATGACGATCTTCGCTGCGGCGTCGTCATCCACGTCGAGCCAGGTGACAGCGATCTTGTCCCAGCCGAGCTGTTTGGCCGCCTTGAAAGTGTGATTGCCAGCGAGGATCTCCCCTGGACGCCCGGTCAGAGCGCCGCGGTTGACGACGATCGGCCGGTACTGTCCGTTGACATACAACGACTCGGTGATCGAGTCCAGGTCACCGGTACGCGGGTTCCGGTGGTACGGGACCAGCTTATCGACCGGGACGGCCAGGTCCGCGAGTGAGGCCGGTATGCGAAAAGCGGTGGGCATGCTGCTCCAGCCCCACGCCCATCCCCGAGCCTAGGCGAGCCAAGCGAGGGCCTACGCCAGCAGGCTGGGCAGCCCAGTCGTTGTCAAATCACCCGCGTCATGTCTCGCGGCAGTGTTCTCTGGGAACGTTTCTTGATCGGCAGTATGGGACAACGGCCGATGGATTGTCAGTGCCCGAAGCTACGGTCCTTGGGTAGCGCAATGAGGTGCTGCGGGGAGGGATCGCCGGTGGATGAGCGAGCGACAAAGAGCGCAAATCCGAACGTTCGCGCGAATGCGTTGCCGCGGCAGCGCGGTGGGCATGCTGGATCAGCGACGGAGGTTGATGCGTGGGCCCTTGCGGGGCTGCCCGGGCGGATTCGCTTCGCCTCCTATTTGACTGTCCGAAATTCTGCCCCGTATCGACTGATTGTCGATGTGCTCCTGGAAGGTCAGGCGCGATCCCTCACGGGAGTTGCTCGGGTAGATCTGCCGCGGCTGCTGCGTGAGCACGCAGCTGAGCAGTATGGATACGGGGTTGCGGAGGATCTGCTTCGAGAGGACGCCCTTGAACTCGACCAGAAGATGGTGCAGTTGTTCAAGTGGGGGACCGTCGAGAGCTGGCAAGACCGCGCCGAACTTGAGACGGACTTCCTCCGGAACCGCGAGCGGTACCAACTCACCCAACAAGCCGCAGAGTTGCATCGATTTGTCGTAGCCCAAGAGCGGGCACAGCGAGACACCTCGACATCAGCCCTCCTGGGGCCCGCGTTGATCGCCAAGCATGTCGAGGAGTTCTGCAGTGCGGCACTCGCGCGAGATCACGAGACAGCGGACACAGCCTGGGCGCAGGTTCAGCTGACTCTGAGCGACATGCAGCGGGCTGCTCATCGCTGGCAGTCATCGATGGCTCACGGCTTGAGCGGAGCCCCCACCGCAGACAAGATCGAATCCCTCACCACCCTGCTGCGCAACTACGTCGATGTATGGGGAGCGAGCGTTGACCTACATACGCCGGCTATCGGGGCTCTCGCCCTGCGGGTAGCAGAGCTCGACGCCGATACCTGGCGAGCGATCGCTCTCCATCGCCTTGGGGCAGAAGTGCCTGATGGTGTTCTCGCAGATGCAGTCCACGAGCTGACGGACGCGGCAGCGACGCTCAGAGCTTGGTTCTGCGGCCGAGACAACGAGTCACGACGTCTTCGGCGTCAGGTCAGAGACGCCGTACCGGACGTACTGCGCAGCCACAGAACGCTCCTTTCCGTGGGTGGAGCAGTAAGCCGGCGAGCAGAAGTACTGGCCCTGGCAGGGGAGTTGGAGCGAGCTGAGGACGACCACGCGGCTTGGAACATCTGGCGCAGGGCAACGGGCCTCTACCGGCCCGTCCACCTGATCCTCAATGCTCCGGATGCCGCGCCCGCTGGTTCATCGTTCTGGGACGCTCCCCCCGCCGCAGTAGACCGTCGATTGCGCGCGCGGGGCCACCAAGCGTTGAAAGGCACCCCAGGGCGGATTCCCGACCTTTCCCAAGCACGCGCCGTAGCCCGGAGCAAGGCAGCCCAGGCCCGCCGAGAGCTCGCCGAAGCGGAAGAAGGAATCCTGCGCCGAACCGGACAGCCGCTGAGTACCTGGGGCGAACTCACGGATGCGGAAGGGGCCTTGCTCTGGGAAATGCTGTCCACCGCGAGGTCAGGCACGAGACATCCGGATGGATCACGCAGCGCATCCACCGAAGACGCGCGGTGGCAGATCCGAATGGTTCCAGCCCCCCAAGCCACGTCGTCCGCCACCATCCAGCTTCCCGAAGGAGTCGTCGTGCTCGATGACGTGACCTTGGAGTTTCAACGAGGATGAAGGCGCTCACCGTCAACAAGAGGTTCGAGGAGCAAAGCGCCTTCGTCGGACTCCTGACCAAGCCGCTGGTAACTACGGCCAACGACAGCAAACTCCACCGGCTTGTCATGCGCCACCAGCGGCAGCTCACGGAGTGGTTCCGCAGACTCGGATACCGGCTCATCATCGCCGGGCAGATCATCCGGCTTCACCGTACGCCGCATGCCGGAACGATCGCCGTCCCCTACACCTCGCAGCCCCCCAAGCGACGAGAGCTCGTACTCACTCTCCTGGCCGCCGCTGCATGCGAAGAGCGGGACACCACCACCACCTTGCAGGCCATTTCGGACCAGGTCCGCGTGATCACCAGCCTCGAGACGAGTCCGGTAACCGCCTACGACCCCGAGCAAGGCCCTGAACGTTCCACGCTGCTCCTCGCGGTCCGCCGCCTGGAGTCACACGGAGTCCTCGTCCGCCGCACACGCGACGAAGAAATGCTGCGTGCCTGGGAAGCCGCGCGTACCGGTATCGGAGCCGGATACGACATAGATCGTGCCGCGCTCCTTCAGTTTCTTGACCCCCACACCGTGGCCCTGGCCCTGTCGGCATCAGCAGAAGCCGAGCAGGAGCTCTTTGCGGCAACCCGTTGGTCGCGCATGCTGCGCCTCCTCATCGAGACACCGGCGCTGCTGTACGCCGACCTCAACGAAGATGACGCCGCGTACGCCACGAGCATGGCCGGGCGCCTGGCCGATGCGGCACGGACCATGACCGGGGGAACCGTTGAAGTGCGCGCCGAGGGCTTGGTGCTGATCCTGCACCCCGACCATGCATGGACCGTAGACGCGACGCTCGACTGGCCCAAGGCAGCCGCAGCTTCATGGGTGGCGCTGAGGATCTGCGATGCCGCAGGCAACATTGGACAGCGAAACGCTGATGGAACCGTCTGGCTGAGAGCACACCAAGTCGACGCTCTGGCAGCCGACTTGCACCGCCAACATCACGCCGATCTGACCGACTACTTCAAACAACGCCCTGAACGGATCAGACCAGTCTCCGAAGAAACGCTGCGCGACGCGGGCCTTCTCCACGTCGACGACGACGGCCACTGGACACTGACAGCCGCAGCCGGCAGGTACAGGGCCCCGGAGCCCGCAGCGAGCTGGAACAGCTCAACGTCCCTCACGGAGGACTCAGAGTGAACAACACCACCCAGGCTGCCGGCTTCGAATTCCGCGGAGCCACCAGTGAAGCTCTATCCCCCGAGCAACTGCTGAGCTGGCGTGAAGCGGCAGTATCCGGAGGGCTTCCAGAACCCACACGCACCGACCGGTGGCAGCAGCTGCGCGCCGGTGTCGTCAACATGTGGGAGTTCGAGGTAGCAGAGTTCTGGGCCAGTGACGGGCGAGCCCAGCTGATGGGGCGCAACGAGACCGGCAAGTCGACGCTGATGACCCTCACCACGTTGATCATGCTTGCCGGAAACACGGGGCCGCACCTCATCGACACCCTCGGGGACGGCAAGAAACGCTTCCGGTACTACGTGGAGCCGACTGATTCCGACAAGGATCGACGTGACGCATCCAAGTCGGTGAGCCGGGGATGGATCTGGGTTGAGTACGGCCGCACGACGCCCGCAGGTCCCGAGTACGTCACAGCTCTCCTCTACACAGAGGCCAAGCGTGCCAAATCGGGCCGACCATCACTGACTTGGGCAGTATGTGAAGGGCCTGCCCGCGTCCGCGACGGTATTCTGCTCGTGAAGGGCGCTTCAGTCATCCCCGCGAGCGACCTTGAAGCCACCGACGGATGGCACCGCTGCGAATCGGCGGAGGACTACAAGAGACACCTCGCGCGGCACGTGTTCGACAGCGACGAGACGGCCCTCGACAGCTATGTCCGGATGTTGCGGGTGATCCGAACCCCCAAGCTTGGCGAGCGCCTCGACATGAAGTTCTTGTCCGAGCAACTACGGATGGCCTTTCCGCCCCTGAAGGACCACGAGATTCGTCAGCTCGCCGACGGTTGGGACCAACTAGAGAAGATCACTAACGATCGCGACAGTGCCCAACAAGCCCGGGACGCTCTAAGCGTCTTCAACCGGCGCGCTTGGACGCCTTGGGCCGGAGCGACGGTCCGCCACGCCGCAGACAATGTCGTCGCCGCAAACAGCAGCCTCGATGACATCACCCGCAAGGCGCGCAACGAGGGCAAACGCCATGACACGGCCATCGAGGAGATCAACAAGCTCGATGATGAGTCGGCCACGGAGGAGCGGCAGCGAGACGATCTGCTGACCGAACAGGGTGAGATCCGCCGACTGGACGCCTACACCAATGCTGAAACGGCACAAGAGCGTGCCCGCGCCCTCGCTGAGGATGCCAAGCGCCATGCAGAGGATGCCGCACATCAGGAAGAGCAGGCGAACAGCACCAGGGGCTCCGCTGACCAGCTGCAGGAGGAGGCCCAGCGGCTCAGCGAAGAGGCGCTATCCCACGAGGAGAAGATTCAGGAGGCAGCCGGAGGTGCTGCCCAGCTAGCCCATGAGGCGGGACTCTCCGAAGCCGTCCAGCAATGGATCACTGATGGTGATGACACTCGCGCCCAGGCCTCGTACGAGGCACGTCGCGGCCACCTCGACCACCTGCGTGGATTGCTCAAAGACCTTCAAGGCGCTCAGCACGATGCGGAGGTGAAGGACTCAGCAGTCCGAACCCTCAAAGAGACCGATGATGAAGCAGGGAAGGGCCTGACCTCGGCGATAGAGGACGCAGACACTGAGCGCCAGCGCCTCGTAGATCACATCGGGCAGTGGTCCGTCCGCATCCCAGCCCCACCGTCAGAACAGCACGTCCAGGCATGGACCGAGGTTGCCGGCCGACTCCGCGGGAAGGGCGCTCTCCCTGTCCTTCGACAGTTCATCGACCAGGACTTCCTTGGGCCTCGGCGTGAGCAGCTCATGGAGACGAAGAACAGGGCCGAAGCGACAGTCCAAGCCCTCCAAGTACAGGCAGATGAAAAGCAGAAAGAGATCGACCACCTGGAGAACCAGCCTGACGAAGCACCCCCCAGCCCGTACGGCTGGGTGCGACGGGACAGGCCCGCGTTTCCCTCCCACCACGGCGCACCATTGTGGCGACTCCTCGACCCAGCTGATGGAACAGATGCCGCGGAACTCAGCCTCATCGAGGCTGCACTTGCGGCAGCAGGTCTCCTCGATGCGTGGGTGACTCCCGACGGCAGGTGGGAAGCCGCCCGCGACGGGATCGACGCGGTTATGTTCCCCGGGGGTGAGACGGAGGCCAGCACATCGTTGGCCGCCATGCTCACACCCGCCGATGATTCCGGAGCCCTGGCCGAGCCGGTTACGGCCATGCTGTCCTCCATCGCGTGGATCACCGCTGGACCGCCCCCAACGAACGGCTCATACATCGCGGCGGATGGACGTTGGTCCGCTGCAGGCATGGCAGGGCAGTGCAAGGCCCTGGACGAGGGCGCCTGCTATATCGGCATCGCGGCGCGGCAGGCACGCCGCGAACAGCGCATCGCCACGCTCCGCAACGAGCTCCAGGAGCTTGCCGAGCAGATCGACAAGGCGAACACCACCGCCAAAACCGCCCAAGACGGACTATCGCAATTCAGGGTCATCACGGCTGACGCCCCGGACGACTCAACTCTCGTGACGCTGGTCCGTGCCGTCGCTACCGCAGAGAAGCACAAGGATGACACCGCCGGCCGCCTCGCAGCCGAACAGCAGCTTCTCGACGACCTGCACGAGCAGGTTGCTGAAGCACGACGCGCCGCCTCTTCATGGAGAGAAGCGCATCACCTTCCCCAAGCAGACGAGCAGCTCCAACTGCTTCAGCGGCAGCTCGATGCTCTCGGCAGGCGCCTACAGACCTTGAACACAGAACGGCGGGTTCTCCAGGGAGAACGACAGAACGTACGGCACGCAGAAGGCATCGCCGGGCGGGAGGCCGCTCGGGCAAGCGAACAGGAGAACAAGGCGCAGACACTGAGCCAGAAGGCCAAGCAGCTCAAGGTGCAGGCGCGTACGGCCCTGGAGGCGCTCTCGAAGGACGGGCAGGACCTCCTGGCTCGCGTGCAGGAGATCGACAGGCTCCTTGAGGAGCAAAAGCACAAGGCCGAGCTCAGGCAGAGGGCGCGCTCTCAACACGTTGAAGAACGTGTGGGTGCGGAGGCACAGCTCCAATCGATCGAAGAGGAGCGAGCGAAAGCCAAGCAAGTTCGCGAGGACGCCACCGCAGACTGGAAGAGGGTGGTCGACTGTGGTCTGGCCGAAGACTTCGAGATTGGGACGGAACAAACTTCAACAACGTCCGGTGCGTTGGAAGCGGCGCGGGCGGCGCGGGCAGCCATCGACCTTGTGGACTGGCCTGAGCGAGACACCCACGCACAGAACATTCGTATCCAGAGGGCATGGCGCAAGCTCGCTGAAGAAACCACGCAGGTGCGCTCAATCCTGGAAGTAGATGCCGGACGCACCGTGCGCATCATCGAGTCCGACAACCCCGATGAACTGCCAATGGTCGAAGTGGTCGTCGATAGCTCGGGCATCGGATACAGCCCACGAGAAGCTCTCATCCGGCTGGCACAGCAGCACGAGGAGCTCCAACGGGGCTACGACCAGGCATGGCACGAAACCCTTGACAAGCTCCTCGGCTCCACATTCATCGAGCACCTGCGCGACCGGCTTGAGACTGTCCACTCGCTAGAAACGACCATCAACCAGACACTCGCGCAGCATCCGACAGGAACCAGCCGGATTACCCTCCGGCTCCGTCGTGCTCCCTTGGAGGAAGACCCCCATGGCGCCGAGGTCCTCGACGCCCTCAGCGGAGAGGCTTTTGACCTCCTACCAACGGAAGCTCAAGACCAGATCCAGTTCTTCCTCCGCAGCCGCGTCGAGGAAGCCCAGCGCAGAGCCAGGGACGAAGGCGAGACGGATTGGCGCGGCCGGCTGACCGAAGTCCTGGACTACCGACGGTGGTTCACCGTCGTCATCGACAGCCGCATCGGCACAGGCCGGTGGACACCACTCGAACGTGATGCACACGGAGAACTCTCCGGAGGCGCCCGCGTCGTAACCCTCATGCTGCCCCTCGTCGCGGCGCTCGCCACGATGTACCAGGGCACCCCAACGGGCCCGCGGCCTTTGTGGCTGGACGAAGCGTTCGATGGCGTCGATGGCCCCAATCGCTCCAGCGTCCTCGGGCTGCTCCACGAATTCGACATGGATTATCTCCTGGCCGGCCCGGGGCCTTTGGTGAACAGCGCATCTGTGCCCAGCGCCGCCATGTACGAGGTCGTTCGAGCACCCCACCCCCTGCCCGGAGCTGACCTCACGCTCATGCTCTGGGCGGCGGGCCGCATGGAGCCCCTCGAGCTCCCAGACCCAGCCCACCTGGCGGCACGTGCGGCGGCAACCTCCGCACATGCTGGCCAAGAGCCGGCCCCAGACCTCTTCTCTGCTGCTGGAGAACTCCGTGACGAATAACGACATCGACGCCTCGCTGTTGGCTTGGGCCAAACTGCCGGGGCCCAGCAAAGTCATCGAGGAAGTGCGGCGGCGGATCGGGCAGAGGGGGATCGTGCGCGGTGAGATCAAGGTGGAACTCACCGAATCGGAGCGTCGTGAAGTCGGGAAACTCCTCGGACTCTCCTGGGTGACGTCTGGCAAAGGCGTCAGTGTTCAGCCACTGGAGAAGGCGCTCGCTGGTCGATCCGCGACGCTCAGGTCGCTCGCCGAAAGTCAGGGAAAGCTAGACGATCTGCGGGCCCTGAAGGCCCAGAAGCAGGCCGAGCGAGAAACTGAGTTCAGTGAATCGCTGCGCAGCCTCACCGCTGCCGGAGTTCCGAACTCGGTGGCTCATTGGTTCTTGAAGCTGAGAGCGCGTCCCAGGGCAGGATCCGGAAGCCTGAAGCACCAAGTGGACGCGGTAGGCGCTGTATGGGCGAAGCTACCAACAGCCGACCAGGGGGCGGTGTCTCTCCCTGTCTTCGCTGCCGCCGTCTTGGATGATCCACACGCGCTGGACAAGGACACCGAACTCGGCAGAGCTATGGCCGTGCTGATCACTGGGTGTGCAGCATTCGAGACGGACGGGGCCGTGGACTTGGCCGATCGTGTTACTCCAGGCACCATCACCGCAGGTGAGAACTGGCGGACAGCCTGGGCAGCACGAGGCATCGCCTGCGACGAGGTCTCAAGTACGGTGCTTTGTCTCAATCTGACGCTCACGGGCACGGCGTCAGCGGTCTCCATCACGGCAGCGGCGGCGACGGTCGGAGAGCCAGTCTGGCTCACCCAACGCTCACTCCGTGGGCCCTGGTCCATGGCGCCAGGGGCGGACGCCGTCTATGTCTGTGAGAACCCCGCGGTCGTCGAGGCAGCGGCCGAGCAATACGGCACCAGCTGCGCTCCCCTTGTCTGTACCTACGGCTGGCCTTCATCAGCGGCGCTAGAGCTGATCACCGGCCTGGAACGATCGGGAGCACAGCTCCATCTCCGGGCTGACGACGACAACGCAGGCCAAAGGATCGTCGCCTTGCTACGGGAGTACGCGCCCGGCAGCCGACTGTGGAGGTACGAGCTGCGGGTGACCGCGGCCAACGACACTGCTCGGGAGTACGAGGAACAGGTTCTGTCAAAGCTTCTTCATGATCTGCGGGGGCAGTGACTCGCGCATGTTACGGACAGGGACGTCTGTTGGCTGCTCACGTCATCACGGCTGCCAGATGTGCGCAGGCACCTCGTCAGCGAGAGTGGAGAAGAATCGCTGGTCGCGCCAGGTATCCAGGTTGCCGATGAGGTCGCTTGGCCCGGCTGACGGCGACGTTGAGGAGGTTGGGGCGGGAGGCAGCCCAAGAGCGGGCGCCTGGACGGCGCGGGTCGCTGCCGAGCACAAGGATCACTACGTCGGCCTCCTTGCCCTGTGTGGTGTGGATGGTGCCGACACGGGAGTCCGGGAGCAGGCCACGACAGGCGCGCTCCGCACCCCGCACCACTGCGCGGAACGCGCTGATGACGTAAACGTCTTGGGCGAGATCGACACTGCCGTCGTCCCGTAGCCTCTCCAAGACGCGACGCAGCGCGCGGCCTTCTTCGGGAATCCAGTGCCCGTCTGCTTCGGCGGCCTCCACGTTCACCCAGCAGCTGCGGGGGCGGTAGCGGTAGTCGCCGCGGTCGGGGGTCCCGTAGACCATGAGGTTGTCGTAGGCGATGGGGTTGCTGATGCCGAACATGGGGTTGTCGCAGCGCCGGTGGACACGGAGCGGGCTGCCGACCCACACCTCTTGGGAGCCGTCGGGGAGTTTAGCGGGCAGCAGGGTGCCGTAGCGGTTGGTTCGGTCGGCGAGTTGCTGAACCGAGGTGCGGCTGGGGGCCCATTCCGCGTTGACGCCCAGCTCGTCGCCCAGGGCCCGCTGTGCGGTCCAAGGCAGGACCATGACCGGTTCGAGCTGGAGGGGGTCACCCACGACGACGGTGCGGCGGCGCGCCACATTCCGCCGACGGCCATCTGCCCGGTGGCCTGTCCGGCTTCGTCGATGAACAACCAGCCAAGCGCCTCCGACCCGAGGCGTCCAAAGACCCGGTCCAGAGAGGCGAACGTGGTGGAGACCGCCTGGCCCGGCAACAACCAGTGCCGGGAAGCCGGTGACATGGTTCTGCACGCGGTGACGCTGTACAACGGAACAGCTCACCTGCGGGCTGATGACCGAGAGTTGTGGACTGGCTTTATCGACACAGTGCAGGAGCACGAGCCGCCTCCTGGGTACTACTCGTACGAGAAACTGGCCAAACTCGTAGCCTCATGGAGGTGATTCCGTCGCGGGTTGCGCTGAGGCGATAGGCGTAGCCTCGGGTCGCTGAACTGGCCCCGCAGAGGGGGATGCTGCGGGGACTCGTGACGGTTAGCGGGCAGAGAGCTTGGGGAGTTCCCAGGTGCTCGACGCGAGAGACGACATCCATGGAGGAGCTGTACCCGTGAACTTCGTTGGAGAGACGATCCGCCTGACCCCGCTGGATTCCCGTCTTCATCTGATCGACCGCGGTCCTCTCGTACTCGGCGACCTGAAGATCGAACTGGCGACCGAGCGTGATTCTCGGCAGCGCGTCTTCGAGCAGTACGCAATCGAGGTCGCGGACGGATGTCCGGAGGAATGGCTGGAGCTGGAGGTGGAGCTCAGCGAGCTGGGGGCAACTGTTCCGGCATCGCAAACGATCAGTGATCTGGTGGTGGCCGCGACCCGCACGTCTCACGCCGGTATCGAGGTATGGGGTTCTGCCGCGCTCAAGGGGATGTGGCCGTACCTGGCGGTCCCATGGGTGGACTTCGAGACCATGGGCGCCTGCGTGGCATCTGGCAGGGACCGGGTGAGCTTCGGGGGGCGTCTCTTCGACAGGGATTGGGGATGGCACTTCGACCCGCCCACTGAATCCAATGGGCTCCAGGTGCCGTTCGTGCCACTCCTCGAAGCCGAAGGAGGCGCCCTGTGGACCACGGGTTTCACCGACGTTCCCCCGCCGGCGGTCACACCGCCCGGCGAATGGCCTGCGTTCGTTGAGCAGTCGGAATGGAAGGGCTACATCCCGGGTCGACCGCCGGTCGGGACGGTCTGACGCCAACGCTGGCCGGTGGGGCCCCCTATGTCGTTCTGTGTGAGTCTCAGGGGCCATCCCTCGTCGGATCATGCCACGTGACCGCGTCCTGCTGCAGACATCGGACTGCTGGTCGGTGATCCTTGATGGCATGGTGCACGAACCCGACACTCTCCCCGACGGACCTATCAAGGCGCCCTCGGCCTCGCCTTTATCCGGTGAGGAGGCGTTCAAAGGCATAGATGCCGCGGTCATGGACTTCTGGCGCTTCGCGATGTCCGACCTTCGGACAAACACCTTGCGTGGCTACCTGGCAGAATTCTTGGTCGCCCGGGCTGTGGGCGCGACCGCGAACCGCGTGGAGTGGGACGCTTACGACGTTCTGACCCCCCGACGGCATCAAGATCGAGGTTAAGGCAGGCGGTTACGTTCAGGCGTGGACACAACCTCAGGCCAGCAAGGACCCCCGGTGGGACGTCCCTCAGATATTGCCCGTTGACCCAGACACCGGAAAGTATCTTCCACCAGAGGCGCGCGGCTTCCAGGCTGACGTCTACGTCTTCGCTGTCCACAGTGTCCGCACACACGACGAGTACGACGCCCTGGATCTCAGGCAGTGGACCTTTCATGTACTCAGCCGGACCCAGCTCGTGGCTCTGCCCCGAGGCAGCAAGGGCCACGCCCTGGCTACGCTGCGACGTGTCCGTGAGGCGTCCGTGCTTGTGGGGTATACGACACTCGCTGAACACATCCGCAAGGCCGCCGAGGCCGGAACGGATCCGTCGGTCTGACACGCCACGCGCGTCACAAGCCAGAGCACCTCACTCTTGCTGTCGCAGATCAACAGCCCCGGAACCCCGCGGCCTTCTCCTCGGTGGCGCTTGTGGCGATCGCCACGCCGTGAGGGCGATCTGGTACTCGACCCTGGCCCTGCGCTTCGTGGCGTCGGGGATCGAAGAGCCCCGAAAGTTCGTCCAAGGCGCCGCGGTTCCTTGGGCACTCGGAGTTGTGGATGCCTGTGTCAGCGCCCGGGCCCGGGCCCCGTTCACCGCATCTGGGCGGAGCCAGTGCTGCGCGGCGAAGAGTTAGCGCCGTGCGGCGCCGTTGAAGCAGGCGTAGACGCTGGCCGTGCCGTCGTCGGCCAGGCGGGCGGTGGCATCGAATGCGCCGGCTGGGCGGAAGGCACTGTGGCGGCCGGTCCGGATGCGGTACGCGAGGTTGGTTGCCCGGTTCAGATTCCCGAGGTCTTCGATGTGCGCCCACTCGCCTGGGCGCTCGCGGAGGGCTTGGGCGGTGTCGTGCGCCTCCTGGCTGCGGGTCGGCGCAGGCAAGGGTTTAAAGAGGGCGTGCATTCAGCGTTCTCCGGCGGTGGACAGGGCGGTCTCGGCGAGTTTCCGGATGCGGGCTGCTGTGTGCCACTGGCTATCGGCAAGGTGTTCGCACAGTTCGTTGGCAAGGCGTGCGACTTTGGCGAAGACCAGCTCGGTGCTGGGGCCCGGCGTGGGGATGCTCTGCTCGCGGTCCGGGACGGTGGGTGCGGCAGGTGCTGTTGTGTGGCCGGCCGTGCGGGCAGAGTGGTTCACGACGGGTTCCCTGGGATGGTCAGCGGTGGTTGCAGCGGCAGGTGTTGGTGATGGGATTGAACCAACTGTCGCAGGAGTTGCACCACGTGGCTCCGGGCATCGGAGGGATCTCGGAGTGCTGCTCGGTGCGGTCGTGCACGGGCCTGTTTCCTTTGTCAGAAGTTGTCGGGGAGCTGGGCGCGGGGACCGTCTGGGGCGAGGACACCCACGATGTGGTCGAGGTCCTTAGGCCGCCACAGTGCGGTTTCGAGTCCGCAGGCGGCGAGGTGTTTGAGCCAGTCGCGCTGAGCGGGGCGTATGCGCCCGGTGTCGGACTTGAATTCGGCAAAGATGGTGCGCTTGGTCCTGGGGTGTCCGTAGACCTCGTCGGGCCATCCGGCGTCACTGCGCTGCGAGTTGTGGGTGTGGTAGCTGAGGGTCCAGCCGCGCAGGGCGGCGAGTTTGCGGACGTGGCGGCGGAACTGTTCCTCGGTCATGCGGCACTCCGGCGTCGGCGGGGTGTGTCGGCTTCGAGGAGGGCTGCACGGTGCGCGGCAGCATCCGGGTCGGGCCGCGGCTGATGCCGTTTGGGCGCGTCGGGGAGTTGAGGGCGGCGGTGGCGTTCCTTGAGGAGCTCGGGCAACGGATGACGGGTCTCCTCCCACAGGATTTCGTGGAGCGGGCGGCCGTACCGCTCTAGGACGAGGGCCTGGTGAAGGGCGTCGTCGTGGCGCGTGAGTTGCATGTCGTCGTAGGTGTTCGTGGCAGGCATGTCTGGTTTCTCCATGGGTTGGCCGGGACCCGCAGGGGGTGCGGGTCCCGGCCGGAGGGGTGGCTCGTATTGGACGAGCCGTTCCGGGCGGGCGGGGCGCGGGGGGTCGCTGCCCGTCCGGAGGTTGGGTGGATGTGCGGGCCGTGCCAGGGCCTGACATCACTCAGAACCTAGCACGAAGATGTGTACTGGCCTATTTTGGGTCAGTCGACGATGGCGAGTTCGTCGGGCTCGTAGGGGAGGGGCTTGGGTGCGCCGGGCCACTGCACCATCACGAGCCTCTTGCCGCTGAAGGGGTCGGTGGCGTGGCCGCGGACTTCTCCGAACGGGCGGAGCATCCCCTTGGGTGTCGGCCGGGCGAGCGTCGCGCCGGTGTGCTGCTTGAAGTCTTCCATGATGCTCTCCTTGCTGTTCAGGTAAGGGAGTTGTGCGCAGTGAGGGTGAGTGCGCGCCCCCACTGTTCGGTGACGGGTTCGTCGAAGATGAAGCCTGAGCCCGGAGCTTCGAGCTCGGTGGCACGCCAGTCTGCGCAGGTGGCGGCCAGCGGGCGTTCGAAGTACTGGACCGCGCCGTCGGGCAGGGTCACGGCCAGGCGGATCGCGCCGCCGGGGCTGATGGTTGTGTTGGTCTTGCTGCCCGTTGACAGGGCTTCCTGAGTGAGTGAGTCGCCGAGGATCACTGAACGCTCCTTTTGGGTATTGGCCTATTTAGGATCAGGTGAGTGCTGCGAAGCCGTCGCAGATGGTGCAGGTGTCGCCCGTGACAGGGTTGGCGCCGTCGGTACATGCGGGGCAGGGCAGGCATCGTCCGGCGCCGTGGCAGGTGTCGCATTCGCGAGTGTTCGCGTACGGCCCGTGTAGGTAGGTGACGGCGCCGCTTCCTTCGCAGTCGTCGCACTCGGGGGCGACGGTGCCGGTCACGGTGACAGCTTCGACGGGCGTGAAGAGGGTCAGCATGGAGGGCTCCTCGGGTCCTGGGCGTGGCGGGTGATCGGGCGGGCTCGGCGGGCGTATCTACCAGTCGCCGCAGGCGGCGCACCAGGGGCCCTTGCAGGTGCGGCAGTGTTCCTGGCGGGCAAGCTCACACTCCCAGCAGACCCCGTAGCCCTTGTCCTGAATCGCCCTGATCCGCTTCTCCTTGGCGGCCAGCTGGGCCCTCTGGCTCGCCGAGTACTTCTCGACGGTGGTCATTGCTGTGATTCCTCGCGGGTGTCGTCGGTGTTGGCGTTCCCCCTTCACCGATTGAGTTAATTCTACTATCCATGATGGGGGTGTCCAGTCCCGGAACGTGATCTCCGGTACATACAACTCGCCTGCGGTGAAACCTGCCTGGGGCTCCACGAGCCACCTGCCTCGTTCACCTACGGGGCGAACAACCCCTCCTGCGCAGGTTCCGTCCGCGCCGTCGCATCACCTTCGAGGTGTGTAGCGGCATCAGAGGTCGCCGTTCCAGTCAAATTGCCGCTGCAGATGGACCGCGTACAGGCCCAGCGCCTGGCGGAACCAGGCGCCGGTGCGCTGCGGCTGCTCGCCGCGGCCGTGCGCTTGGCGGTCGGCGACGGGACGGGCGGACTCCCACGCCGTGTATTGGGCGGGAGAGAGAACAGGTGCGCGGCGACCCGCATAGCGGTCGTCGAGCTCGTCGGTCATCACGCGCAGGCGGGCGAGGTCGTCGCGGTGTTCGGAGAGCAGCTGACGGATTGTGTCGGGGGCGTGGTCGCTCACGGTTGGGTCCTCGTCTTTCTCGTACAGGAGATGTGAGAGTCAGCGGCCGGTCTGCTTCTCGCCGGGATGGAGGATGACGAGAGCGGCGAGGGCGCGGCCGGGCCGGGTGTGGGGGCGCTCCTCGTAGAGCCGTCCCACGATGAACTCCCGTTCCAGGTGGCGCTCGAGGTGGCGGAGCCAGCCTGCGGCCACGGATCCGGCGCTGTACTCGGCCATGTGGGCGTGGTAGTCGGGGACCTTCACGCCGCGCCAAGTCAGAGTCACGGCCGGAATGCCTTCCAGCAGGGTGGGCTGGGCGCGCCAACCCGGGCGGTCCTTGTCCGGTGAGTGGGACCAGATGCGGCGCTGGTGCAGGGCGCTTCGGACGTCGCTGGGCAGCGTTTCGGTGCTCACGTGCACGGACTTGCTCCTTGCGGAATGTGGGTGTCAGAACAGTTCTTCGTGCCCGTCGGCGTCGCCCGGCCGCTCACGGGCCTCCCGGCGTGGGCCGGAGTCGGGGACCGGGTCACCGAAGAGAGCAGCGGTGCCGAACCGGTCAGGTGTGGCGGCAATCCGCGCGGGGCCTGCCGGTACAGGAAGCTGGTTGGGGGCCGCTTCGTCGAAGTCGGTACGGCCCATGCCCATCCAGTCCGTGCCGGCCTCGGTGCTCACGGTGTCGTCTCGGTGGCCGGGGCCGACTGCGTGTCTGCTTGCTGCGTGCCTTTTGCTTCGAGGACGGCGTCTGCCCAGTCGAGAACGAGAGCGGTACCAGCCCGGCCTGCGGCCTCTCCCGGCCGGTGTCCTTCCTCGAGGGCCTTCAAGTAGCGGCCCGCGGTGACCTCCAGGGCACTGGAGGACGTGAATGCCTGCATGAGGCGGTCGATGTTCACACCGTGCGTGTGGTTGAGGGCTCTGGCGGCGAAGGCGACGATCATGCCGACGTCGTTGCCGAGCTGCTCGGCCTGGGCAGGGGTGAGGGGCATGGTGTAGCGCATGACGGAGCTGTCTCCTGTGAGGTAGGTGAATTGAGGGAAGGGCCAGCCGCTGGACGGTGCGTCCGGCCTTTTGCCCTGGGGGCGTGCGGGCGGGTGTGCCCGCGCACCCCAGGGCTGCGGCGTTCAGGCCGCGACGGGCTCGCGCTCCGTCTTGTCCGCCTGCTCGGTGCTGCTGTCGGCTTCGGCCTCGGGGTTGACCGTGACCAGCGACTTGGCCTCGGCGTGTGCCTTGGCTTGCTTGAGCTGGAAGCGGGCCTTCGTTAGCGATTCAGCGACCCGGTCGAGCTGCTCCAGGCGTGCCCCGACCTGCGTTTCGAGGGTCTCGGCGAGCTTTAGCGGCTCGGTGCGGGCGATCTCGTCCAACAGCCCGCGCACCTGCTCGATCTTGTCGAGCGTGCTGCGGGTCTTCTTCTGCGCGGTGGCGCGCTCGGTGCGCTGTTCCTCGGTCATCTCCTCGACGACCATGAGGACGGCCTGGTCCTGCTGCTGTTTCATCGCGTAGGCGAAGTGCACGATCTCGTTGTCCGAGGCGAACTCGCCGCGCACGAACTTGCTCAGGACGGAGCCCTGGTTGGCGAGGTTGAGCGCGGCGATCTGCACAGCGGCCTGCGTGCCTATCTTCCCGTCCTGTACGAGCTGCTGGACCTCGATGCGCAGGTCCAGCAGGGCGAGGCGCAGCTTCACGTAGGTGGTGGTCTTGGCGAAGTCGGCCGCTACGGACTCGATGGTCGCGTCCTCCTCCTCGTCGAGGATGCGCTGGTAGCCGTGGGCTTCCTCGAAGGGGGTCATGTCCTCGCGGGTGACGTTCTCGCTCATGGACCGCTTGAACCGCTGGAGTTCGTTCTTCTCCGAGGTGATGGTGACGCGGATCTTGGTGCGGCCGAGGATCTGGTGGGCGCGCCAGCGGCGCTCGCCGGCGACGATCTCGTAGCCGCCCTTGGCGTTGTCGGGGCGGACCTCGATGGCCTGCATGAGGCCGTAGTTGTCGATGGACTTGGCCAGCTCGTTCAGCGCGTCCTGGTCGAAGTGCTCGCGCGGCTGGCGCGGGTTGCGGTGGACCTGGGACATCTTGAGGACGCGGTGCATGTCGGGCTCCAAGTGGTGCTGGTGAGGTTTCTTTCTCCCTCACCTCTTGAGTTAATTCTACTATGTATGGAGGGGGTGTCCACTCACGGAACCCCCCGCCAACGTGAACTCGACCACGCTCCTCTACGCGGGTGTTGACGTGCGAAGACGCCGGTGGGCGCCGAGATGTTCTCGGCGCCCACCGGCGTCACCTGTCTACTGGTCGTCCACTCGCTCGCGCCACGCACGTACCCGTACAGGCGCACTCGCCTCCGGGGTCGAGAAGCAACCGCCGCGGATCGGGCATCTCCCACACACCCGCGCCGCGTCGCGGCCATCCTCCGGCACTTGGGCCTCCGTGCTGTGCGCGCTTGTTACGCACCGTGCCGCCGACCAAGCCACCGGACCCGTCGGCGCAGTGGATCCCTTCCCGCCCCCGATCAGCGCCACCATCCGCTCCGCATCACGTCCCCGGCCTGCGCCCACGCGGGCCGGCTCCCGGACCAGCGCCAGGATCCGCTCAGCGTCGATCACTCCCGCCCCCTCGCCCCGGCACAACATGGACAGGCCGCCGCTCTTCATCCGCGGTGCAGCTGCTCGCGCTCGCTGCACCGCCGCCTTCCCCCGCAGCCCCAAGAGGGCTGCCGCAGCATCCGATCACCGTCTCAGTGCCCCATACCCGCCCCGCCGTCCACGGGGATGACCGCGCCCGTCACATAGGAGCCGTCCTCAATGAGGAAGCGCACCGCGCGCGCGATCTCCTGCGGCTGCCCCAGGCGGCCGAGTGGGATCTGCCCGAGCAGGCCCTTGATGCGCTCCTCGGGCAGAGCGGCGGCCATGTCGGTCGCGGTCAGCCCCGGCGCGACGATGTTGGCCGTGATGTTCCGCGAGCCGTACTCACGGGCGACCGACCGGGCAAGCCCGATCAACCCTGCCTTGGACGCCGCGTAGTTGGTCTGCCCGGCCTCGCCGTGCATCGCCGTCGCCGACGAAATGAACACCATGCGGCCGCTCTTGGCGCGCAGCATGCCCGGAAGGGCGCGTTTGGCCACCCGGTAGGCAGCGGTCAGGTTCGCGTCCAGGACCGCGGTGAAGTCGTCCTCGCTCATACGGGCCAGGAGCCCGTCGCGGGTGATGCCCGCATTGGAGACGAGAGCGGTGATGGGGCCGTGCTCCGCCTCGGCCTGCTTGAAGGCGGCATCGACGTGCCCGGCGTCCGTCACGTCGCAGCGAACAGCTAGGAAACGGCCGCCGCAGTGCTCTTGGCCCGGCTGATAGGAGTTCGCGGGCGGCTCCCCGGAGCGATAGGTGACAGTCACGCTGAAGCCGGCCTCGGCAAGCTCCTGGGCTATGGCATACCCGATGCCTCGGTTGCCGCCGGTGATGAAAACGCTCATGTCTGGACACCTCTTGGATCGTCGATGATGCGGCGTCCGCTCGCGGCGGCCTGCCGAGGTGGGGGAGGCGCAGCGTGGCGGACTGCTGCCGTAAGGAGATGGCCCTGGGCAGCGGTGCCACACCTTGCCCCGTTTCAGTGCTGTTAGGCCGGTTCTGGGGGTGTCGGTACCAGCAGTACCGGCACTGCTGGTGCGGGTTATTGAGCGCCCCGTGGGTAGTTATGCCCGAAAAGATCCAGGCATGGGTGGTGTGACGGTTAGTCACCCCCAAGTCAGACAAAGATATAAACTGCGTTAAGGTCTCCTGATACTTTTACTTTTCTTTACTCAGGGGAGTCTTGCCTTTTATGTGCAACCTGCCGCCGATCACTCGGATGCTCAGGACCTGGCGCGAAGAGCGCGACCCGCACGCCGTGCCCGGATTCACCGCCCGCTACGGCTCCCGCCACCGCAAGGGCCTCACGCAAAGAGGCCTGGCAGAGCTGACCGGCGTGACCGAAGGCTGGTACGGCAGGCTGGAGCGCGGCGTACTCGACCACGTCGGTGACGAGTTCCTGGAGAGGATCGTTCGCGTCCTCGGCCTGGACAGTGCGCAGCGCGCACACCTGTGGCTGGAGGCCAACGGCAGCGAGCCACCGCCGCTCCCACGCGCGGACGCCAGCACCATCGACCCGGTAGGCGCGGCCATAGTCCACAGCCAGAAGTACCCCGCCTACACCTTCGACCACTGCTGGGACGTACGTGTCTTCAACGAGGCCGCGGCCCGCGACTACCCGTGGATGATGCACGGCATCAACGTCATGATTTGGGCGCTCACCTTCCCCGAAGCGCGCCTGCAGCTCATCGACTGGGAGGAGACCTGGGCCAAGCCCATGGCCTCACAGCTGCGCCTTGCCCACAAAGCGAACCCGAACGACGTACGCCTCAACGAGGTCTGCGATCACATCAGGCAGGCCGATCCGGTCGCCCGCAGAATCCTCGACGACGACGTCACCACGGTCGCCCACCCGGATGGAGACAGGCGACGCCTCTACCTGCCACACCAGCATGAGGAGACCGAGGTCGAGTTCGTGGCGCTGGCCCGACTGCGCGACAACACCCGACTCATGATCGTTGCACCGGGCGACATCGTCTAGACGTGGACCCAACTTGTTCTTTGTCTACGGGTGCGGGCCGGTGCTGACACCGGCCGGTCGATGTTGGGTTGCTGGGCAGTCCGGCGATCGGGAGACTCCCGCTCATGCCTACGACCGCACGTGATCTGACGCTGAAACACTTCCGATGGGTCGGCGTGCACGCCGATGTGTGGGCGATCTTCCGGGACGCCAAGGCACTGGCCGCAGTGGTCGCAGGGCTGGTGGAACCGTTCCGGGACGAGGGGGTCACAAGCAGTCTGTGGGATCGAGTCGCGGGGATTCCTCCTGGGCGGTGCAGCAGCAGTCGAGCCCGGCATCGGATTCGTTCCTGTTCGGAGGAGTGAAGGCCTCTTCCCGGGCGACCAAGTGGTGCGCCAGTCGGCTCCCGATTACCGGCGCAGTCGCCACATGCTGCGCCTCCAGCGGTCCGCGCTGGGGCCGGCGAACCGGGTCCTCTTGATCGATGACTGGATCGAGACCGGAAACCAGGCTGCGGCAGTCAGGGGCATGGCCGAGGAATGCAGGGCCACCTGGGTGGGGTGCGGCGGCATCGTTGATCAGCTCACCACGTTGCCGAAGAGCGCACTCGGCACCGTTCGAGGGCTGCTGGATGCGCAGGAACTCCCGCCGTCCGAGACCTGAGTTCAGTCCGCACTTCGCACGAGTCCGAACTTGAGGAAACCTTGCGCAGTTCAATGGGTTATGGGGGCAGGCTCCGTCTGATCTTGTGCCACGGCCAGGATGCACGTGACTGCGACGAAGGCCGTGATGGTATGGCTGTTGGCTGATGCTGTCCGGGTGGGGGGCGTTCGCGAACGCCTCAGGTTTCCGCAGAAAGTTCTATGTGTGTCTGACCGCCCGTCCGGACGAACTATTCGAACTGGCTGACGCGATGCTGTGCGTCGACGGGTCGCTAGTCTCGCCAGTGGATCTGACGCTGGTGCCCGAACATCGGCGTGGGCACGGCGCGTTGTACGGAGCTCTCAACCATGGCCGAATCGACGTCGAGCGGTTGCGTATCGTGCTGGCCGGGCTGCCATTGCCCCGTTTCGAGGGCGCCTGGTGCTGGTGGTCGACGTGTCGCCGTGGTTGCGTTCGGACGCCCCATGCTCGGCGGAGCGGCTTTGCCTAGTAGGTACGGAGTGCTCTGATGTGGTGGACGGCCTCGGGGCGCGGAGTGTGAAGCTGCGCGCTTCGGAGCCTCATGCGGAATCACAGGTACGGCGCTCTGGACGGTTGCCTGCGCCAAGGGCTGACGCCGGCTAAGGCGCCAATCTTTAGCCAACCGCTAACTCTGCTGTTTCCGAGCGCGCGGCGATGGAGTGCCCGGTCCGGAGCGCATCACTCCATCTCCCATTCCAACTCCCTGTCGACAACGACTGGCCGGAAATCATCAAGGACTTCCATCGCTGCTAGGGCGCCTGCTGCTTTCTCAAGCAGATCAGACATACAAGAGCCCATAACGCCTTCAGCGAAGTCAAGGTCTCCGAGCTCATTGCGAAACCCAACCCGAGGCTGCGCCCCCCCTAGTTGACCGAGGACGTAGTGGGAGCCACCGCCATCTCCAGATATAGGAATCCATTCTGGTGACTGCGTGTTCACGTACGTATCTGTATAGGGGTCGCGAGAAATCTGGACCGCCAACAAGAAATCTGCTGCAATAAGTTCGGCGCTCAACAGCGTATGCCCTGGCAAGATTTCAACGTCTCCACTTCCGTTATGGCATCGCAAAGAGGCGTAGAGCTCCGAAGGGAACGCCACCCCTATCTGCTGCTCAGCAGAGGCGATTTGCTCGTGAGTCGCTGGCCGCGGAAGAGCAGCAAAGGTAACAGGAGCCTGTTCGGCCAGCCATGTGTCGATGCGACTCCATGCCTGAATAATCCGCGATGAAGACATGGGCCTCATGATTCCACTCCATGAGTAGCTGTGTACACCGTTCTGCCGGGCGAGCAGCGGCGCGCTTGCTTGCCAAGCCTGCTGTGTCAGTCATTGCCGATGGGGCGCACCGCAGCCGCAGCCGCCTGTTATCGATGACATTTAAGTATGCAGTCTATAACGCTTTATGCGGCGAAACGGCCGAATGTGTGTGATGTCTGACCTTCGGAGAGGTGGGAGTCAGACACCACACACAGACGGCTTGGGCCGGGCCCTTAGGGGCAGGGACGTCCGGGTGGCATCGCCAGCACCCCGGCCCGCGGCTGGCGTTCTGGCCTGCATTGCGCCACAGGAGGAGTCTTTGCCGAGAAGTTGAGCCTTGCGTCCTTCCTCAAGACATTAGAGGAGACCAGCTTGAAGGATACGAAGCGAGGTCTATAGATGGTCGGATCTCGATAGTGCGCACCATCGGGCGTGACGCGGTTGTCGAAATTATTCACGTTATACGACAGAGTCCAGCGGTCTCCAGAGGCCAGGGATGGGTGGACGTGTGCGTTATACGAGAAGCAACGACCGTCCTCCTGTCCGGCGACACAGTCCCCGAATGGTATCGGTCCTGGTTCAGGCATCCGGTAAACCTCGTCATGGCCGTCCCAAGAGCCGAATGGGCCGAATGGGTCGCAGCCGGTCCACATCCGAATTTTTCCACTGAACGCTTGGGTGCTGTCCTGGCTGACAAGGACGAAACTTCCCTTATGAGGCGTCACGCTATACTCATTGGCAATCCCTCGCGTGACGTTGTCACCCTCGGTCTCCCCATACATCCATTGGCTTCTTCCAGTGTTCAGATACTGCCACTTGCTGGCATCAGCGAGATTCGTTCCCTTGACACGGGCCACCCGCATACCCTTGTTGATCTTGGCGTCCTCTACGCCGTAGATGTATGAGTAGCCATCGCCGCTTTGCTCGGCGGACATAACCGCAGCTCCCCATTGGACGCCTGCATCAGCGGGAAGCGGTTCGATCCACTCGGGTTCTGAAAGGCTATTAGGATCGAACGTGGCTACCATCGCCTTTTCGAACCTGAAGTCCCAGTTGCCAGGGCCAAACTTATGCCACTCGTGAAAAATGACTTGCAGGTACTTCTTCCCATCTATTGTCGTAACCTGCCCATCCCCGAGCCAATACCAATGATCCTCTGCGGGAGGTGGCATAATAGCTTTGGGGCTGCTGCTGCTCCCGCCCGTAATGGTAGTCAGATTATCACCAACCTGAGACACGAAGGAGCTGTTGATCAATGGTGCGCTCGTTGGGCGTTTTCCATCGGAATCTAGTGGCCCAATGAAAGTGTCCGAGAATAGCCACAGCCGGCGTCCGTCAGGGAGGGTGACAGAGTACGTAGAGTCACCACCGGTCCACCCATCACGCGTCGTGGACGCGTACTTGTTGAATAGGTCCTCAGGGTAAGCATTCCTTTCTGTCTGCTGAGCCTCCACCATGCTGGAGGACTGGCACTGGCTGTATTGAACGGGAGCGGCAGCACCGCTCGGTTTGTCCGGGCCGTTGTAGTCACCGCCCGAAGCAGTGACTACATGGACAAAGAACCTGTCCTCGTAGAGAATTCGCTGCGTTTTGTAGAAGCCGCCGAGCCTTGCGCCTGCGGTCCGGTTAGGCCCACTCGGCATGGCCTCTACGGCAAAATGGGATGTAGCCTCCCTCACGGCGTCCCCGTAGTAGGACCCTTCCCGTGTCGATTGAAACGGATATTCGTCACAATCCCACGTGCCTCCGCGTGTATATCCCTTGCCGCGATAGAGCTTGCACGCCGCTACCGATTTGGTGTGATTCTTCTTCTTTAGTGACTCAGGTAAGCGAGTCAGAGGATTATTGCTTTTGATGGAGCCAGGGATTTTCTTGACCTTGTCGCGCGGGATCGTATCCATAGGCCGATTCTGCGCTGTCCAGATCAGATCGGCTGACTCTTTGACCGCCGAATCTGCAGTGAGTCTCCATATGGGCACCGCGTCCAGAAAAACGCAGCCGTGGCCGCTCACATCTGCTTCTGAGTCGCAGCGGAACTTCACTCCGGAGATGGTGTCATGAGTGTCATCTCGCACCGGCTGATCTGGCAAACTCAGCATTATGTCGAAGTTATACTTAACCAGGTCTGTACTGTTCGACTGAAAGTCGAACATGGCACTTCCGTGCAATTTCCATGCATCCAGTGAGTCGATTCTCCCATTCGTTGAACTCTGCCCGCAGCCAACCGTGGCATTTATGGGCGAACATAACGCCTCGGCTTTAAGGCGAGCATTTCCGCGCGGGTTTCCGCTCACGACTACGGGATTATCCAACAATAGAAATATCTGCATCTTCCGTTCTGTCGTAGAGCTCCCCTGGTTCCCGAGTCCCAGCAGGGAAACCCGCCACTGCATTACCCCCACCACCTCGCATCTTCCATTAGTGCATTCGATATCCGCTAACTCCATAGTTCTCACCTTGCACCAGGTGAAGTGGTCAAAAAGGATATCGGACAAGCCGGTTTCCTTTACCTTGTCCCAGCAAAATTGCATGCTTCCAGGGGCGGAAGCATCCAATTCACGCGGGGCTTCAGATGCGTATGCGGAGATTTTCCTCCTTTCTTCTTCTGTAAGTCGCGAGTTGCTTGAAAGACCATCCGGTACGGAAATGTCAATCGACTGCTTGCGTGTTGTGTCAGAGTCCGCCATGGCGCTTGGTGAGAAACTGCACAGCAGTAGGACTGACGCCAGTAACATCAAGAGCGCCTGCTTGAGTGACATGTCTCTCCCTTGAGGGGGGTGAATAAATCTGCTGCCAGAAATTGAAGAAGGGTAAGACCAGGGTTGATTGCCCCCTGGTTCGCAAAATGTTGGCCACTATAGAGTTTCTTCAACGCCCGATCAAGGCTTCATGGCGGGAGCATGAGAAATACCTCCCTGGATTTCATCGCACACTATGCCTGCGCTGCAGAGTTGTGCGAGCCCCTTTTTGGCAGGTAGGCCAATGTCAGCCTCGGGTCGATGTACATCCCGACGGGAAATGCCTAACGGGGCTCGGTCTCGGTGATCCACATCTCCTTGACCTGGACTTATGTCGTTGCTTCTATTTGGCCTGAAATAGGTGACGTGGCATTTGAGACCGTCGTCAGTCTTTTTGTCTTGCAGGTGTTGTGCACCCTATGGCCCCTATATAGAGACACGCCGAGGATCGGCACCCGTTTGACAAAGACGTTCAAGGGTTCCGTGGCATGCTTTCAAGATGGATTTGATGTGAGACATGAATTCCTGAATTCCTGCATGCCAGTCGCCGGTTTTCAGTAGCAGGTACAAAGGGCCGCAAGCGTGCCGATGCTGCTGCTGCTGCGTCGTCGTCCTAGTGCCGCATCAGGCAACGTTCGCCCGGCGGTGATGTGCCGCCCGGCTGCTGCGCCGGGAGGTATCGAGGTGTCAACCGGACTAAGGGACGACGCGCCGATGAGGACGGCATCACCTGCTTGGCATCACCAGTTCACGCGGGCGGAGTGGACTGATGTACTGGGACGAGCAGACGGCATGGCAGAGCTTGTTCCTTGACTCCGTTGTCCCCGTCTGGCTCTACCCGATACAGCTGGGCCTGAGGCGTGCGAGTCACCGTGTCCGTCAACTGCCCGTCGGTGAAGAGGGCACCGACGCCGTCCCCCACTGCCCAGCCGGCCGGAAGAGCGTGG
The DNA here is from genome assembly GCF_040636975.1 of Streptomyces sp. NPDC032198. Taxonomy (NCBI): domain Bacteria; kingdom Bacillati; phylum Actinomycetota; class Actinomycetes; order Kitasatosporales; family Streptomycetaceae; genus Streptomyces; species Streptomyces sp. NPDC032198. The sequence goes on from NZ_JBEZVL010000015.1 coordinate 106,133, forward strand.
TTCGCCACGGCCGTCTGATAGGACGAGCGACGCCCCGGCTCACTGTCGTAGTGCGGGCAGACCGAGCCGGAGAGCACACCCAGCCCATCCGAGAGGTGAGTCAGCGGCCCGAAGGAGTCGGTATGTGAGCCCTCGGCCCAGCAGTTGGCGCCGGCGCTGATGCCGCACAGCAGGGTCCCCCGGTCGAAGGCCTCGCGCAGTAGTCGGTCCACGCCGTGCGCACGCCAGACCGCCAGCAGGTTCGCGGTGTTTCCCCCACCCACGTAGACGACATCCTGAGAGAGCAGGAACGATCGCAGGTCGTTGTCATCAAGGTCTCGCCGAAACAGCTGCAAGACGCTGGGCTCGCAGGAGCGTGCCTCGTATGCCGTGAGGAATTGCTCGACGTAGCCGGGGGCATCGCCACTGGCTGTCGGAACGAAGCACACCTTGGGGCGAGGCGCACATACCTGTTCAAGCACCCAGTCATCCAGCAGGCCGTCGTCGTCAGTGGAGAAGCCGCCTCCAAGGAGAGCCAGACGACGTTCCGGAATGACAGCCACGAGGGTGCCTCCTCAGTTCACGATCCAGACGCGGACGATGTCCCGAAAGGTGCCAAGCCATCGGGTCCGTCCGCAATCGAATAGGCCCTCCGCCGACCTGAAGTCATCTCCACGCAGGAAAGGCAGGGCAACCGCGGACCGAGAACGACAGCAAGCCCGTGATCCACTCCTCAGTCCGGAAGGGACGGCCAGAATGATCACGTGGCTGAACGCGTGCGGGTCCGGGAGATCGATGACGACGAGGGAAGGCGATTGCTGTGGATCATTCGCAGAGGCACCGGGTCGGTGGTGACCTGGCGACGGGCCCAGATGGTGCTGCTGTCCGCACAGGGCATGCCCGCGGCGAAGGTCGCCGAGGTGACGTTCACCAACGCGGATCGGGTCCGCGATGTGATCCACAACTTCAACGCCGACGGCTTTGAGGCGCTCTACCCGAAGTACAAGGGCGGACGGCCCAGAACGTTCACACTGCCGGAGCGGCGCGAGATCAAGAAGATCGTCAAGTCCAAGCCGGCCGAGCACGGTCTGCCGTTCTCGACCTGGAGCCTGGCCAAGCTGGCCGACTTCCTGGTCGCCGAGGGGGTGGTCGATGACATCAGCCACGAGGGCCTTCGGGTCCTGCTCCGCGAGGAGGGTGTCTCCTTTCAACGCATAAAGACCTGGAAGACCTCACGCGACCCCGACTACGCGGCCAAGAAGGCTCGCGTCGAGCACCTCTACGCGATCGCCGACGGTGAGGTCATACCAGAGGATGGCGAACCCGAAGTTGTCTTATGCCTAGATGAGTTCGGCCCGCTCAACCTCCAGCCCCACCCCGGCCGACAGTGGGCCGAACGCGGCGGCCGGCACAAGGGCCCCGGCCGCGAGCCGCGGCCCCGCAGGCGGGCCACCTACACCCGCCCACACGGGGTCCGGCACCTGTTCGCCGGCTACGACCTGGCGAAGGACAAGCTCTACGGTCACATCAAGCCGAAGAAGAACCGCACCAGGTTCCTGGAGTTTTGCCGCCATCTGCGCAGCCTCTACCCGCCGAAGATCCGGATCGCCATCGTGCTCGACAACTTCTCCCCGCACCTGACCACGAGGAAGGACACCCGAGTCGGCGACTGGGCGGCTGCCAACAACGTTGAGCTCGCCTATACCCCGACCAACAGCTCCTGGCTCAACCGGATCGAGGCCCAGTTCACCGCCCTGCGCTACTTCGCACTAGACGAAACCGACCATGCCAGCCACAAGGAACAGGGCAGCATGATCCGCCGCTACATCATCTGGCGGAACAAGCACGCCGCCGACGAACGGCTACGCGAAGTGGTCGACAGGGCGAACGTTGCCTGATGCGGCACTAGTACTGCAACGGTGCTTGCGCTGACTGCTGGGCAGCTCCGTCGTTGATGTGGTTATGGGTGAGGGCCTTGCTGATGTGCGTAGGTGGGCGAGTGAAGTGGAAGCCGTGCACGGGTGGTTCGTGCACCGGTTTAACCGGTCCGAGTCGAGGGAGTCGGCGCTGGCCTATATGCAGGGATTGATTGCCTCTCTGGAGCGGAAGAACGGCTGGCCGCTGGAAGCGCGGGCAGGTCATGGCGCGCCGGACCGTATGCATCGGCTGCTGAACCGGATCGGGTGGGACGCCGATGAGGTCCTGGATGACGTACGCGAGTTCGTCGTCGAGAGCCTCGGTGACCGCGATGCTGTCCTGATCGTGGATCACCGGTTTCCTGAAGAAGGGAATCGGGCGGCGGACCAACGTCTTGGCCATGGCCACCTTCGCGGCGAAGCCGACCATGTCATCGATGCTGGCCCGCCGACAGCGATCTCGGTCGTCCGTCCATGACGTGGGCAGATACAGCCGCCGGTCGATCGTCCAGCAGTTCTTACGTGGCAGGTCCGACAGCAGTCCCAGCACCAACCGCCGGGCACACAGCCGGGGTTCGACCCGGGCAAACCGGCCTGCGATGCGGCCCATGGCCTCCTCGAACACCTCCCGCCAACGGCCTGGATCTATGCTGTGACCTGCGGCCACCGTCTCTTCGTCAGTACACACAACTCACGATGATCAACGGTGGCCGCACCCGTCACCGCACCGGCCCTGGCTATCCGCGCGCTGGCCATCACGTACGGTCTGCGGCATGACAGCAGAGGATTCGAAGGCCCCAAAACCCCGGGTGCAGTTGGTCATTGGCATCATCCGCCAAGGCGACGAGATCCTGCTCGTGCGAGAGAGCCTCGGCGCCGCCGGCGAGATCCTCTGGTCACTGCCCGGTGGCGGGGTCGAGGACGGCGAGCTCATGCACGAAGCCCTCCGGCGCGAGCTACGCGAGGAGACCGGCCTGCTGGTAGGCGACCCGGTGCGGACCGCATTCCTCATGCACATCGACTCCGAGCCCTACCCTTCGGCACTGGCCGCTGCCGTCGAGATCGACGAGTGGTCGGGTGCCATCGCGCCACAGGATGACGACATCAAACAGGCCGCCTTCTTCCCCCTGACCGACGCCCTGAAGCTGCTCGGCGAGCTGGACAGCGCAACACAGCGGGAGCCCATCGTCGGCTACCTGACCGGGGATGTCGCGCCCGGGGCCACCTGGCTGTACCGCAACCGAGGTAGAGACGAGACGCTGGTCGCCCGCTGGTGACGCCAGACGATGGCCACCACACGAAGATCACGATCCCCAGCTGGAGTATTAGAGCGCGCCAGATTCTGGCCCGCCGCGTGGGCCCCTGCTGATTGGCCCACCTATCTGAGAAGGCTGTCGGCGCGTAGAACGACGTAGGAGGTGCCGACGACGGTCATTAGCACGTGGTATGAGGGCTGACCTTGCCGGTTGTCACGGTAGTAGGTGCGTCGAGCCTCAGCGTGAGCCGCTGGAGGGTCCAACACCTGTTCAGCGGCTACCTACGCAACTCTGTTGTGGATCACTGTGGGTGGGTGAGAATAGGGGGTGCGCGATGACACCAATCCCCGGCTGCTGCGGGCTTTCCTGGCTGTGGCCGAAGAGCTGCACTTCACCCGCGCCGCCGCCGGCTCTTCGTCGCACTTGCTCGCAGAGGAGCTGCACGGCTAGCCCACTGTTGTTCAGGCAGCCAGCTGTCGCCAGTCGATCAGAACCCGCTTCCCTGGAGCCTGACTGCCCTCGACCCGTCCGACCCGCACATGCTCGACCTCCAGCAGCACCAGCCCGCGTTTGGACGCGAACGGGGCTGTACGCCACCAGGCCACCAGGTCGTGCACGTCACCGATCGGCAGATCGGTCATCTGCTCCAGGTACTTCAACCGGAGCTTGGAGAGCCGCAGATCTTCCTGGCTGGCCTTCTGTGCGGCGACGAATGCGGCCTTCACCATGAGGCCCCGCCCGTACAGATCGCCGATCCCGACGAACCGTTCGTCAGCCCCCGAAATGTGCTCCTTTAGGCGAGTGATCTCCGCCTCGATGTCACACTCCAGCTTCTCAAGCCGCTCACGCGCCCCTGGCTTCAGCAGCTCGGCCAGGACGTGCTCGGCCACGAAGTCTTCGAGCTTCTCGGCGTTGATGCGGGTCTTGCCGCAGCCATCACACTTGTAGGACGGCGGAGCCTCGGAGTGGACGCGGCTGCCGATCATGCCCGCCGTGCACTCGTCACACACGGCGCACCCGCCAGTCATCAGATACTCGTGGGCGTCACGCGGCTTGCCGCGCTTCTCACTGCGTTCCGTGAACAGCTCTTGCAGGCGCAGGAAAACGTCCGGTTCCAGGACCCGCTCGTCCCAGCCGTCGATCGGCTCACCGTTCTCGTCCAGGCCCGCGAGTCGCGGATTGGTCAGAAGCCGGTGCAAAACCTCGCGGCGAAACTCGTTGCCCCGCGGGGTCAGCATCCCCTTGCTGGTCAGCCACCGCGTCGCCTCGGCTTCCGGAGTGCCACCGAACAGCAGTGTGACGGCCTCTCGCAGCAACGGTGCCTCCTGTTGATGCACCACCCCTGCACGCACGTAGCCCGACAACCGTCCCACGCAGCTGACTCCGATCAATTATTCGCACCTGCGACCACTCGTGTCGACATCATGTTAGGGGTCGCTTAGACCTGGCGTAGGCCAATGTATATCGGTGGCCAGGTGGAACATGCATACGATCTGGCTAACTGGCCAGTGGCAACGCGATACTTGCAGGCCAGGGCTCACCATCCCCTGTCAGGTGTGGCGCGGCTCACAGCAACCTGTACGGGGCATCTTCCGTCTTCAGCAGTTACGTGACCGTCGAAACAGCTATGAAAAGTGCCCGGACGCCCGCAAAGCGCGAAACATCCGGGCCGCATAGGTGGCTACACATCTGAAGCGATTCCCAGGGCCTTCCAAAGGCTCACCGTCGACACCTTCTGTGTCTGCCCCAGCGGAATCGTCTGTGCCGGGAATGCCCCATCCTTGATCAACTCATACGCCTTGTCCGAACCGATCCCCAGCGCCCGAGCCGCCGTCACCACACTCACCGCAGCCGGCAGAGACCTCACTTCCTCCACCGACATCCCGCCACGACGCCCCTCAGAACGAGCACGCTGCACAGTCATCACAGATGAGGACAAAGGTGGTCACATCCCTCTTCCCCGCGCCACCTGGCAGGAAGCATACGGCGCCCAAGGAGGCATCCCCTTCGCTACAGCATGATCAGGACACGTAAGGAACAACCCGGCACATTCAGGGGGACCCACGTGTTCGACGGCAGCACCTACAAGCGATGCAAGTGCACCGAACCCAAACTCGACGACAACGGCCAACGCATCGTCGACGCGAACGGCAAACTCCTGGTGCGGGAGCTCGGCTCCGCCTGCCCCCTGTTGAAGAAACGCGATCACGGCACCTGGTACTACTACGTCAAACTCCCCGACGGCCCCGGCGGCAAGCGCCGACGCCCCCGCAAAGGCGGCTTCCTCACCCAGACGCAGGCCAAAGAGGAGGCACAAAAGCTGTGGGATCAGGCCCAAGGCGGCATCGACGTCGACACCAAGGAGACCGTCGCCGAGTACCTCGACCGCTGGCACACCAAGCGCGTCGACCTCAAACGCAAGACCCGCGGCGACTACCGCGACTTCATCGACCGCATCTTCAAACCCGCCCTCGGCCACCTCGCCATACGCGACCTCCGCGACCGCCACATCCAGGAAATGTTCCAGCAGATATGGGCCTTCAACGACATCAAGAAGGCCAACCGGGAAGCGGCCGAGCTGGCCAAACTCGAATACGAGGCAGCCCACCACGCTTGGAGACAAGCCCCTACCCCACGGCCGCCAGAACTACGACAAGCATGGCGCCAGGCCCGAACAGCCCTCAAAGAAGCCCGCACCAAGCCCCGTCAGGACACCGGCCCCGCCTCACAGAAGAAATACCTCGACTGCCTCGCCGCCGCACTCAGTGACGCAACCACCGAAAAACTGATCACCCACAACTGGGCCAAGCTCGTCGTCATCCCCAAATACGACCGCCCCCAACCGCTTGTATGGACTGACGAGCGCGTGGCCCGCTGGCGCGAAACCGGCGAGAAGCCCGGCCCCGTCATGGTCTGGACCCCCGAACAGACCGGCCAGTTCCTCGACGCAGCAGTCAACCACCCCATGTACATCATGTGGCACCTCATGGTGTACCGGGCACCGCGTCGAGGCGAGGCAACAGGCCTGCACTGGACCGAACTCGACATGGCCAAAGGCGTCGCCTACGTCTCCGGGCAACTCGTCACAGACTCCTCCTACAACGTCTGGCAAGACACCCCCAAGAGTCGCAGCGGCCGCCGCGCCATCGCCCTCGACTACGCCACCTTGGCCCTGCTCACCGCCTGGCGCGACGTACAGAAGGCCCAGCGCACCGAATGGGAGGAGAACCACCGCAACGCCCCCAAGGCATACGGATCCTACGTCGACTCCGGCTACGTCTTCACCCGACCAGACGGCCGTCCCCACCACCCCACGAACGTCTCCCAGGCCTTCAACAGGTTCATTCAGCGCATCGGCCTACCACCGGTCCGCCTGCACGACCTGCGCCACTGCGCCGCATCACTCAGCCTGGCCGCCGGCCTGTCGATGAAGGCGATCCAGGCCCTGCTCGGCCACAGCAGCTACCAGCTCACCGCCGACACCTACACCAGCCTCCTGCCGCAGTTCGAACACGCTGCCGCCAACGCACCCGTTGACCTAGTACCGCGCCGCAACGGCGTCGAGAAGCCCACCAACCCACAACCCCCAGCAGCTGAGGCAGACTTCATGAACCCTCCTGCCTCAGCCCATGGGGACGTAGAGGTGCAGCAATATGCACCCCCCGCTGCCGCAGCGGAGACAACAGAGGACCGGCACCTGCGGGTGGTGCGCGCCGCCCCTCGGGATGAGGCATCCGACGCCGCTTGATCGCGGTGTCCCCCGCTCGTCCCCCGCCCATGGAAAATGCCCCTCGGAGATCACTCCGGGGGGCTCTTCATACGCTGTTTACCCTGGTCAGAGCTGGATTACCAGAGCACATCAATCTGCGACACGCTCTTCATCGACGAGGGCTTCGGCAGCCTCGACGACCAGACGCTCGACGAGGTCCTCGACGTCCTGGACTCACTGCGCGAGCGGGACCGCAGCGTCGGCATCGTGAGCCACGTCGCGGACCTGCGGCGCCGCGTGCACGCGCAGCTGGAGGTCGAGAAGGGGCGCGCGGGCTCGATCGTACGGCAGCGGGGCGGGGTGTGAGGGCCGGGTTCAGCGGCCCAGCGGGCGCCTCGGCAGGGGAGAGGAGTAGACGATGCTGGTCGTCACGGACCCCAGCGCGCCGATCTTCCCCGCAACCTCCTCGAGGTGGCCCATGGAGCGCGCGGCGACCTTGATCACGAAGCAGTCGTCACCGGTGACGTGGTGCGCCTCCAGGACCTCGGGGGTCACCTCGACCAGGTCGTGGAACGGCTTGTAATTGCCGTTCGGGTAGCGCAGGCGCACGAACGCCAGGATGGGCAGGCCCAGCCGCTCCGGGTCGACCACGGCCGCGTACCCCTGGATCACGCCCGCCTCCTCCAGGCGGCGGACCCGTTCGGTGACGGCGCTCGGGGACATCGCGACGGCACGTGCCAGCTCGGCGTAGCTGGCGCGGCCCTCGCGCTGGAGGACATCGAGGATGCGCCAGTCGGTGGCGTCCGTGGAATAACCGGTCATGCCTGAGAGGTAACAGGGGAATCCCCGGCCGATCAAGAGGTACGCCGGTGATCGTCTCTTCTGGGCCGGCGGCTTCGCCCGTAGATTTCTGGTCATGAGCACAGTGACGAACGCAGAGCCGATGACCGCCGCGAGCACTCCGGACGCCGCCGCGAGCGCCCCCCATGCCGTCCTGCGGGTGGCCCCCGCCTCCCCGGCTGCCGCCGCCGCGTACTTCGGCGCGAGCCTCGCCTTCCACGCAGACGTGTCCGACGTGGCCTCGGCGCTGGCCGCCGAAGGCGACCCCGGCTTCGTCGTGGTCGACTCCCGCTCGACGGCCTCCTGGGACCAGGGCCACATACCCGGAGCGATCCACCTCCCCACCGCGCTCATTCCCGAGCAGGCGGAGCAACTCCTCGACAAGTCCGTCCCGGTCGTCACGTACTGCTGGGGCCCCGGCTGCAACGGGGCGACGCGCGCCGCCCTGGCCCTCGCCCAGCTCGGCTTCCAGGTCAAGGAGATGCTGGGCGGCTTCGAGTACTGGGCCCGCGAGGGCTTCGGGTTCGAGACCTGGGAGGGCAGCGAGCGGCGCACTCCCGACGGCCTGACGGCCCCGCTGGACGCGGAGGACTGCGGCTGCTGAGAGCCGGGCGCGGCCCCGCGGGGCCGCGCCGTGCCCGCGGGGCAGGCGACCGATGCGGGCGTTCTAGAGCGCCGACAACTCGTCCACCAGATCGTCGAGCCCCAGCGACCCCTGCGACAGCGCGGCCATGTGCCAGGCCTTCGCGTCGAACGCCTCACCGAGCCGCCGCCGCGCGTTCTCGCGCCCCAGGAGCCAGGCCCGCTCGCCCAGCTTGTAGCCGATGGCCTGGCCGGGGATGGAGAGGTAGCGGGTCATCTCGCTCGCCACGTAATCCGTGGGACGGCTGCAGTGCGCGTCGTAGAACTCCTGGGCGAGGTCGGGCGTCCAGCGCTCGCCCGGGCGGAAGGGCGAGTCCGCCGGGATCTCCAGCTCCAGGTGCATGCCGATGTCGACGATGACCCGCAGCGCCCGCATCATCTGCGCGTCCAGATAGCCGAGCCTGCGCTCCGCGTCCTTGAGGAAGCCGAGCTCGTCCATGAGCCGCTCCGCGTACAGCGCCCAGCCCTCCGCGTTGGCGCTGACGATGCCGATGGTCGCCTGGTAGCGCGAGAGGTTCTCCGCGACGTGCGCCCACTGCGCCAGCTGGAGGTGATGGCCGGGCACACCCTCGTGGTACCAGGTGGAGACCAGGTCGTACACGGGGAAGCGGGTGTCGCCCATCGTCGGCAGCCACGTCCGCCCGGGGCGCGAGAAGTCCTCCGACGGGCCCGTGTAGTACGGGGCCGCGGCGCCGCCCGGCGGGGCGATGCGGGACTCCACCTTCCGTACCCGCTCGGCGAGTTCGAAGTGCGTGCCGTCAAGCGCCTCGATCGCCTCGTCCATCAGCTCCTGGAGCCAGACCCGCACCTCCTCCACGCCCTCGATGTGCGTGCCGTGCTCGTCGAGGTGGGCGAGCGCCACCCACGGCGTGTCCGCGCCGGGCAGGATCTTCTCGGCCTCGGTGCGCATCTCGCCCAGCAGCCGGTGGAATTCGGACCAGCCGTACGCGTACGCCTCGTCGAGGTCCAGGTCGGCGCCGTTGAAGTAGCGGGACCAGCGGGCGTAGCGCTCGCGGCCCACCGTGTCGGGGGCGCCCTCGATCGCGGGCGCGTACACGTCCCGCATCCAGTCGCGCAGCGCCACGACCGAAGCGGTGGCGGCGCGGGCCGCGGCGTCCAGCTCGCCGCGGAGCGACTCCGGGCCCTCCGCGGCGAACTCCTCGAACCAGCCGCGGCCCTCGTCGCCGCCGGGACCCGCCCACTCCCCGAGCTGCCCGATGAAGATGTCGGTGGGCCGGGGAGCCGCGAACAGCTTGCGCTCCAGGCCGAGTTCGAGCGAGGCGCGGTAGCCCTCGTACGCGGCGGGCACGGCACGCAGCCGTTCGGCGATCGCCGACCAGTCCTCGTCCGTCTCCATCGGTGTCACCGTGAAGATCTCGCGCACCGCGTGCGGAATCGTGTGCAGATTGCCGACCGCGCGCAGCCCCTCGTCCGCCTCGTGCACGGCGAGTTCGGCGGTGAGCCGCTCCCGCAGCAGCCGCGCGCACCGGCGTTCGGCGTCACTGCCGGCGCCGGGCAGACGCTCCGCCGCGTCGAGCCGGGCGAGCGTCGTGCGGGCCAGCTCCGCGATGGCGTCCTGGCCCGCGGGCGAGGTGTCCGGGAGCTTGCCGTGACTCGCCTTGACGCCGAGATACGTGCCGTTGATGGGGTCGAGGGCGATCAGGTCGTCGACGTAGGCGTCGGCGACCTGGCGGGGCAGCAGAGGGCTGCCGCTGTCGCTCGTGTTCGGGATCTTCGTGTCTGACATGCGGCCATCCTCGTATGCGGCAGGCGCCCCCGTCATCAGGATTGGCCGGAGGACGCTCCTTGGTCATCATCGGCTCCCGGGCCCGGCGGCAGGAGGGGGCCGCACTCCCACTGCTGGAAGATCAACCGCGTCTCCACGCGTGCCACTTCACGCCGCGCCGTGAACTCGTCGAGGACGAGCCGCTGGAGGTCCGCGGTGTCGGCCACCGCCACATGCACCAGATAGTCGTCGGGACCCGCGAGATGAAACACCGAGCGGGATTCCGGCAGCGCCCTGATCCGGTCCACGAACGGTCCGACCAGCTCCCGCCGGTGCGGGCGCACCTGCACGGAGAGCAGCGCCTCAAGGCCGCGCCCGAGCTTCGCCGGATCGAGCCGGAGCTGGTGTCCGAGGATCACGCCGGAGCGGCGCAGCCGGGAGATGCGGTCGAGACAGGTCGACGGCGCGACGCCGACCTGGGCCGCGAGATCGCGGTAGGTGATCCGGGCATCGTTCTGCAACAGCCGCAGTATGCGGAGATCCACCGGGTCCAGTACGACAGAATCAGCCACTTGCCGAACGTAGCACGGGGTTCAACTACCCAGCACCGGCCTTTGTTCAGGCTGTGGGGCATGGAGACGAACACGGAACCCCGCACCGGATCCGGCCACCAGGACCCGGTGCCGGCGCCACTGCCGGGAACCCCGGCGCCGACCGTACCGCCCGCACCCCGGGCCCTCGCCACCGAGGCCGTGCACGCCGGACGCGACGACCTCGCCGGACTCGGTCTGCACGCCGCCCCGATCGACCTGTCCACCACCTACCCCTCGTACGACACCCGGGGCGAGGCCGCGCGTATCGACGCCTTCGCCGCCGACGGCACCCTGGACGACGGACCGCCCGTCTACGCCCGCCTCGCGAACCCCACCGTCGCCCGCTTCGAGACCGCCCTGGCCCGGCTCGAAGGCACGGAGAGCGCGGTCGCCTTCGCCAGCGGCATGGCGGCGCTGACCGCGGTCCTTCTCGTACGGGGAGCGGCGGGCCTGCGCCATGTCGTCGCCGTCCGCCCGCTGTACGGCTGCAGCGACCATCTCCTCACGGCGGGGCTGCTCGGCTCCGAGGTGACCTGGGTCGACCCCGCGGGGATAGCCGACGCCATCCGCCCCGACACCGGCCTGGTCCTCGTCGAGTCGCCCGCCAACCCGACCCTCGCCGAACTCGACCTGCGTGCGGTGGCCCACGCCTGCGGCACGGTGCCGCTGCTCGCCGACAACACCTTCGCGACGCCCGTCCTGCAACGGCCCGTCGAGAGCGGCGCGCGGCTCGTGCTGCACAGCGCCACCAAGTACCTCGGCGGACACGGCGACGTACTGGGCGGAGTGGTCGCCTGTGACGAGGAGTTCGCGCGGCAGCTGCGGCAGGTCAGGTTCGCCACCGGCGGGGTGCTGCATCCGCTCGCGGGCTATCTGCTGCTGCGCGGTCTGTCCACGCTGCCGGTGCGGGTACGTGCCGCCTCCGCGAACGCGGCGGAACTCGCGCGGCGCCTGGCCGCCGACCCGCGTGTACGCCGCGTGCACTATCCGCGGCTCGGCGGCGCCATGGTCGCCTTCGAGGTCGAAGGAGACCCGCACGCGGTGACCGCCGGGGTGCGTCTGATCACCCCGGCGGTCAGCCTCGGCAGCGTCGACACGCTCATCCAGCATCCGGCGTCCATCAGCCACCGCGTCGTGGACCCGGCGGACCGGCGGTCGTCCGGCGTGAGCGACAAGCTGCTGCGCCTGTCGGCCGGTCTCGAGGACGTCGAGGACCTGTGGCAGGACCTCGACCACGCCCTCGGCGTCAGTGCCGCTCCGCCCGCCCCTGCGGCTGGTCGTACGGCAGTCGTGAACTCACCGGCGTAGCTTCGAGGCGGGCGGTGATGACCAGCGTGCCCTCCTCGATCTGGTAGTCGAGGGGAAGCCCGAGTCCGCGCATCGCGGCGACCATGCCCGTGTTGGACGCCTGCGTCACCGCGTACACGCTCTCGCAGCCCGCCTCGATCGCCATCGTCACCAGGCGGCCGAGCAGCTCGCCGCCGATGCCCCGGCGCTGCCAGTCGTCCTCGACGAGCAGGGCGATCTCGGTCTCGTCGCCGTCCCAGAGGAGATGGCCGATGCCGACGATCCGCCCGGACGCCGTCCGCACCGCCAGGGTGCGGCCGAACCGCGGGCTGAGCAGGTGCTTGAGATAGCGGTCGGCGTCCCGCACGGGGCCGTGGTAGCGCATCCCGAGGGTGCGCTGCGAGCAGCGTTCGTGCATGGCCTTGGCCGCGTCGACGTCGGCGGTGTCGGCCCGGCTCACGGTGATGGAGCTGCCCTCGGCGAGAGTCAGTACGTCCTGGCTGCGCGGGATGCGCGGGCCCAGCCGGGTGTCGAGCTCGACCAGGGCACGCGCGCGGGCGAACTCGGTGGGCGTGAACGGCAGATACGGCCGCTCCACGGTGATCACTTCGCCCTCCGGGGCCCGCAGCCGGAGCACCGTCCCCTCCCCTTCGAGCGCGCCCTCGACGGGTGCGCCGTCGGCGGGCTTGCCGGCCCGCGGTCCGGACGCGCCCTGTGCCTTGGCGGGCAGCGACCGGATGGTGCAGCGGCCCAGCAACTGGCGCAGTGCGAGCGGGAGTTCCGCGGCGTCCAGGGCGGTGCGGGTCGCCAGGCCGAGGATGCGGGTGGGGGCGTCCACCAGGTCGTGGGCGTCCGCACGCTCGATCCAGGTGCCCGAGCCGCCCGCGTGGGCGACGCCCCGGGTGATCTCGGCCGCGGGCAGGTCGGCGGGGGCGCGCAGCAGGAACTCGTCGACGGTGCCTTCGGCCAGCGGGTGCGCCTGGAGGCTCAGGATGTCGACCTTGCCGTGGGCCAGTGCCGTGCACAGGGCGGCGAGCGAGCCGGGCTCGTCCCGCACCGTGGTGCGCATGCGCCACAGCGCCGTCGCCCCCGCGGACGACTCCGTGGCGATGGCCCCGGCCTGCTCCATGGCCGTCATGGGCCCGGTCCGCCGCCCGGCGGCGTGCGGCCGGGCGCCCGTATCGTCCGCCGCCGGGGGTGCGTGGTTGTGGCGGCGTGCCCACCATGTGTGGAACCCGACCGTGGCGAGCAGCGCCACGGCCGAGATCACGAGCAGGGCGGGGCCGTCGGGGCCGTGCCCGATCATGTTCGCCACCGCGTCCGCCACGGCCACGGCCGTGAAGAGGGCGGCGAGTTCCACCAGATCCCGCCGCCAGTGGTGAACGGGACGGCCGTGTTTGGTTCGCTTCACATCAGACATGTCAGCACTCATACAGTCACTGTGGATGAGGGGTGTTGCGTGATCGCGAACGTTCTGTGACTGACGAGTTAAGATGCCTTCTGCCCGATTAGTTCATCTTTGGTCTTTCGCGATGTCCGGACGCGACCTGCCCTTGCGCGTTCGGGGGCGGAATCACTGCTGTCCCACCTGTCCCGGCTGCAGCACCTTCGTGAACAGCACCCCGCCGCCCTCCTGGCGCAGCCGCACGGTCAGCTCGCCACTGCCGCCGTCGATGTCGACCTCGCCGAAGTACTGCGGGGTCTCGGCCGGTGAGGTGTTGGCGCGGGGTGGCGCCTTGATGAAGCGCTGCTCGGCGCCGAACGTCCCGTCGAGCTTGAGGGCCTGGAAGCCACCCGCCGCCAGTGGCCCCGACACGAACTCCCAGAACGGCGCGAAGTCCTTGAACGCGGCGCGCGAGGGGTCGTAGTGCTGCGCCGACGTGTAGTGCACGTCGGCGGTCAGCCACACCGTCCCGGTGACCTTGCGGTGCTTGATGTGCCGAAGCAGTTCGGCGATCTGCAGCTCGCGGCCCAGCGGCGCGCCGGGGTCGCCCTGCGCCACCGCCTCGAAGTTCGCCGAGCCGTCGGGCACGACGAGGCCCAGCGGCATGTCGGAGGCGATGACCTTCCAGGTGGCCCGGGAGCGCGACAACTCGCGCTTCAGCCACTGCAGTTGGCGTGCGCCCAGAATGCCGGTGGCGTCGTCGGGCTGCCGGCCGGGGGAGTTGGCGTTGCGGTAGGAGCGCATGTCCAGGACGAACACGTCGAGCAGCGGTCCGTGCCGCAGCACGCGGTACACCCGCCCGTCCTCGTCGCCCGGCGGGAGCGTGGAGACCGGGAAGTACTCGCTGAACGCGCGCAGGGCACGCCCGGCGAGGACGTCCACGTTCTTCTCCGTGTAGCGGGCGTCGGTCAGGATCTGCCCCGGGTACCAGTTGTTGTGCACCTCGTGGTCGTCCCACTGGACGATGGAGGGCACCTGCGCGTTGAAGCGCCGCAGGTTCTCGTCGAGCAGGTTGTAGCGGAACGCGCCACGGAACTCCGCGAGCGACTCGGCGACCTTCGACTTCTCCTCCGTGGTCACGTTCCGCCACACCGTGCCGTCGGGCAGGGTGACGCTGGGCAGGATCGGCCCGTCGGCGTAGATGTTGTCGCCGCTGCACAGGAAGAAGTCCGGGTTCCTGCGGCGCATGTCGTCGAAGACGCGGTATCCGCCGCGGTCCGGGTTGATGCCCCAGCCCTGGCCCGCGATGTCCCCCGACCACAGGAAGCGCACCCCCTCCTTGCGCCCCTTCGGTGTCGTACGGAACGTGCCGGTGACCGGCTCTCCCGTACGTCTGGGGTCGTCGGGGTCGGCCAGGATCACGCGGTAGTGGATCTGCTCGCCCGCGGGCAGCCCGCGCAGCCGGGTCGTCCCGGTGAAGTCGGTGTCCGGACCGAGCACCGGGCCCTTCCAGCGGGTGGGGTTGCGGAACGACTCCGTGGCGGAGGTCTCCACGATCATGCGGGCGGGCCGGTCGGAACGCACCCACACCAGGCCCGCGTGCGACGTCACGTCACCGGCCTGCACGCCCCACTCGGCCCGCGGACGTCCCGACCGGGCGAACGCCGGAGCGGCCACGGCGAGGGACGGCACGGCCAGCGCCGCCGGCACGGCGAGCGAGCCGCGCAGCACACTGCGGCGGCGGGGGGACGGGCTCGGCTGAGGGTGTGACATGAATGCGCCTCCAGTGACAGGTCCGACCAGTGTGCAGGGCCACAACTAGTGGTGCGCGGCGGCGCACACACAAACCCCAAGTGAACAACTGCCCATGGGTGCGGGGGAACCAGTGTGCGAACGGTATGTCGATTCCACAGGCGGAAGCACAGGTGCAAGCGGAGGCACAGGCGCAGGCGTCCCGGTCGTACGACCTAGGCCCGGTGGCCGATGCCTGGTGATCGTTCGCTGTCTACGCTCTGCGGCAGAGGCGCGCGGTCGGGCGCGCTCGTCCTGAGGGGGAGCCTCATGCCGGTCAACGGTCAGAGCCACATCCGTATCGCCCGCCCGTCCCGCGACCTCGCCGCGGCGGAGCGCTTCTGGGTGACGGGTCTCGGTCTGGACGTCGTGTGGCGTTCGCGGGGCGGTGACGTTCCCGGTGAGCACGACCTGCTCATGGCGGGCTGGCCGGACGCCTCCTGGCATCTCGAACTCGTCCACGACGCGGACGAGCCGGTCCTGCCCCGCCCCACGGAGGAGGACCTGCTCGTGATCTATCTCGACGAGCCGGTACCGGACGACCTGGTGGTCCGCCTGGAGGCACATGGCGGAAAGCGCGTCCCGTCACCCAACCCGTACTGGAACGAATGGGGCGTCACCGTCGAGGACCCGGACGGCTACCGCCTGGTGCTCTGCACGCGCGCGTGGTCCAACTCCTGAACCACGCGCGCGTGCTGCCCACTTCTGGATTGCACCGAGGTGGCGGCTAGCCCGAAACCGGTGCCGCGCTCCCGGCGTCCCCGCCGGGGCGGTCCGCCCCCTCCTCACCAGGGCGGGCCACCTCTCCGGCGTCGGCGAGCCGGACGAGCTCGGTGAGCCAGCCCGGGGCCTCGCCGCCGTCGATGACGGTCCCGGCCCCTGCCGTACGCGCCGGTTCCGTTCCGGGAGCGGCGGAGTGGCCGCTCGTGACGGACTCCGCGGCGGGCCCGGCGTCGACGGCGCCCGTCGCGTCCGCGGCACGCGGCACGGAGAGCTGCCGGTCCGTGCCGGGCGCCCCGGCCACCACGGCCCCTGGGGCCGCGCCCGCGTCCTCCGCGATCGTGATGTGCAGTTTCATGGCCGTTCCCCTCGTCCAGTTGAGGACCGCTCGTTGAGGACCGCTAGTTGAGGACCGCGTACCGGCCTTCGAAGTTCATCTGGGTGCTGCCGATGTTCTTCACCGTCAGCCAGTACGTGACCGTCGTCGACGAGGCGCGCTCGACCTCGGTCTCCCACTCGATCTGCGGGCTGCCCGTCTGAGGCGTCGTCGGCATGAAGTACCAGATGACGTGCCAGCCCTGCGGCCAGTTGAAGGTGAACCAGCGCCCGGTCTGCCCGGGGTTGAGTGTTCCGGTGAACTGTGTGCCTACTCGCATCGTTCTTTTCCTCTCACCATCCGAGAACCGCGAGAACCGCGAATCACCATCCGAGAACCGCGAACCGGGCCTCGAAGTCGACCGAGTCGGCCACGAGGTTGGTTACGTCGATCCAGTACGTCGCGTAGGTGTCGTTGGCCCGCTCGACCCGGACCTTCCAGCCGATCTGCGGGGCGCCGGTGCGCGGGCTCGTCGGGACGACGGTCCACACCACATGCCAGTGCGCGGGCCAGTTGAAGGTGAACCAGCGGCCGGTGCGGTTCCCGGCGAGGGCGCCCCGGAACTGGACCCCGACCCAGCTGCTCGTCTGGAGGGCCGCGGGGATGAGCTGCCGCAGGTCGGGACGCCTGCCGATGCGCTGGGTCGCCGGGCGGCCGGGCGCGTCCTGCTGCGCCGAGCCGGTGGCGCGCAGCAGCTCCCGGGAGCGTGCGGGCGACAGTGGGATACGGCCGGCCGCACGCAGGACGCCCTGGGTGCTCGCGAGGGCGCCCACGACGATCGGTGAGGCGCTGGACGTACCGCTGAACTGGTCCGTGTACCAGAAGTCCTGGTCGGCGCCCGCCTGGAGGCCGCCGTAGCCGGTGGTGGTCACCTCGCGTCCCCAGCCCTGCGCGTCCACACAGGCGCCGTAGTTGGAGAAGTCGAGGCGGGAGCGGTCGGGGCCGTGCTGGCGGCCGTGGGTGCCGGCCGGCGGTGCTCCGGCGCCCACGAGCACGGCGCCCGCGTCCAGCGCGGCGCGCCGGAAGGGATTGCGCCACCAGGCGGGGAAGCCCGCCCTCGGGGTGTCGTAGTCGGCGTGGTCCAGGTCCTCCGCCCCGTTGCCCGCGGCCTCGACGACGGTGATGCCCTTGTTGACGGCGTAGCGGATGGCCAGATAGTCGTCGGGCCACCACTCGACGGCGATGTACCCCACCTGGCCGACCCCGGTCGCGTGCGGCCCCGCGCGGTGGATCTCCAGCAGGATGATGTCGCCGGGGCCGAGCCGGTCGGCTGCGTTGCGGATCGCCGTGGCCGTGGGGATGGAGAAGGCGGACGCGCTGGTGACCGTGTCCGGCGCGATCCCGGTGATCCCGAACGCGTTGACGTCGCCGCCGATCTCGCCGAGCACCGCGGTGCCGTGATCGGTGTCCGTGCTCCCGGTGCCGGAGACGATGCCGCCCTGGTTCAGCCGCAGGTCCTCATGGGTGAAGCGCCAGCCCCACTCGCAGTCGATCACCCGGACACCGGCGCCGCGCCCGCCGGCCAGGGTCCACGCGTAGCGGGCGTCGACGCCGCCCGGAGCCGCGTCGAGATAGCCCTGCCGGGCGGTGAAGTCCGGGGTTACGGGTGGCGCGTCGGCGCCCAGCGGCCGCATGTCGTTGAGCAGCGGGTGCGCGGCCTCCTCGCTCTCCTCGCCCTTCTTCTTCGGGACGACGTCGGGCACGGCGAGCGCGGCGGCGGGCTTGACGTAGGCGCCCTCCACGGCGTCCGACGCACGGAGCCGCTCGGCCAGTTCGTCCAACTGGTCCTCCGGCGCGTCGACATGGAAGAAGAGCGCCATCCGGTCGACGGTCTCCAGCGTGGCGTCGTCGCCCCCGGCGTGCTCCGAGGGCACCCCCGCCTGAGCGCGCAGCCTCTCCTGGTCGGTGCCGAACAGCGGCCTGATGGTGACGTCCTCCCGGGCCGCCACGGCGTCCAGGGCGCTCACGGAGATGTCCGCCGCGGCGGTCGCGCCGGTCGGGGTGATCTGTACCCCGGCGTCGGCGCGCGTGACGCACACCAGCTCAGGGCGTCCGAAGAGTGGTCCGAATCCTGGAGCCGGGCGACTGTTCCCCCGGCTGTTCCCCGCACCTGATCGCTGTGGCACAGCTGACTCCTTCACCACGTTACGGAAGGTCCGCCGGTGGTTTCACATAGGCGGCCTCGACTGCCGGGTGGCCGCGCAGGGCCGTGGCGACGGCCTCGGCGTCCACACCGGCGGGGACGGCGACCCGTCGCCATCCGATGAGGGACGGGTCGCCGGCTCCCGGGTGCAACGGCTCCGCCGTGACGCCGAACCGCCGCTCCAGAAGACCCCGTACGTCCAGGTCGTCCGCGGTGCCCGCGGTCGCGGGGCGCGGTGGGGTTCGGAGCTGGACGATGACTTCGGCCTCGGTCATGGATCTGCCCCCCGGGCACGTCCGGCACCGCGTCCGAGCGGCTCTCTCACGGTCACCGGGCGGGCCTGACCCTAATGAGGCGCTGTCACCGGAACGTCGCGGTGGCGTCACCGGGCCCGGGAGTCAACACCCCCGGCAAGGAGCCGCACCCCCTCGGCGATCCGGGCGGGCGTGAGGTGGGCGTAACCGAGCACCAGCCGCACGCCTGGCCCGTCCGCCGAGCCGTAGTCGCTCAGCGGGCGCACCGCGACCCCGGCCGCGGCGGCCCGCCGCAGGAAGTCCTTCTGCGTTCCCGTGTGTTCGGGCAGCCGGGCGATGACGTGCAGTCCGGCGGCGATGCCCGTCACCTCCGTGCCGGGAAAGTGCTCGTCGAGCGCCGCGACGAGGGCGTCCCTGCGCTCCCGGTAGGCGCGCTGGCAGCGGCGCAACTGGCGGTCGTAGTCCCCGCGTTCGACGAAGCGCGCGAGCAGCGCCTGGTCGAGCGCCGGATTGCCCAGGTCCATCATGCGCTTGCGGGCGACGACCTCATCGGTCATGGACTCCGGCACGAGCAGCCAGCCCAGGCGCAGCCCCGGAGCGAGCGACTTGCTGACCGAGCCCGCGTACGCGACGTGTTCGGGGTCCAGGCCCTGCAGGGCGCCCACCGGGGCACGGTCGTAGCGGAAGTCCCCGTCGTAGTCGTCCTCGACGACCAGGCCGTCCACGGACCGTGCCCAGTCAAGGAGTTCGGTGCGCCGCCGCGGCGAGTAGCCGATGCCCAGGGGGAACTGATGGGCGGGCGTAGTGACGACCGCGCGCAGCCCGCGCTCCCGCAGTACGCCGGTGACGACGCCCTCGTCGTCCAGGGGCACCGGCACCGTGCCGACGTCCGCCGAGGCGAACAGCTCGCCGTGCTGCGGGCTTCCGGGGTCCTCGACGCCGACGGCGCGCACCCCGCGCGCGTGCAGCACGAAGCCGATCAGCGCCATGGCCTGTGCCACGCCGGAGCAGACGACGACCGTCTCCGGGTCCGCGACCACGCCCCGGCGGCGTACGAGCAGTTCGGCCAGGGCCGTACGCAGCCGGGGCAGGCCGCGCGGGTCCGGGTAGCCGAGCGCGTGGTGGGGGAGTTCGGCCAGGACGCCGCGGTGGGCCGCCGCCCACGCGGCGCGCGGGAACAGGGAAAGGTCGGGGGTCCCGGCGATGAAGTCCACGCGCGCGTGGACGGGACGCGGCGCCAGATCGCGGGCGCCGCGCGCGGCCTTCCGCGCCGCGCCGCCCACCCAGGTGCCCGCGCCGCGGTCGCTGCGCAGATACCCCTCGGCCGTCAACTGCTCGTACGCCTCCGTGACGAGCCCCCGTGACACACCCAGATCGGCGGCCAGCTCACGGCTCGACGGCAGCCGCGTCCCCGGCGCGAGCCGCCCGGACCTGACCGCCTCGCGCAGCGCCGACCGAAGGCTGCGGCCACGGCTGCGGGCAGGGGCGGACGCGGCGGGGAGCAGCAGCTCCCACGCGGCGGTCCCAGGTGCCTGCCCCGAACCTGATGTCACCGGGATGTGCCTCCTGAGCGTGACGGGAAGGGCCGGGCCCGCGCGAAGTGGTCCCCGAACGAGCCCCGGAAGTGGACCTTAAACCGGTCCGCGTCCGTTCCTAACGTCAGGGACATGAACGCGAACCTCACCCGCGGGTCCCTCCTCGCCGCCCTCGCCTGCCTCCTTGTCGGCGGCTCCTTCACCGCCAACAGCCTCCTCGGCGACTACCCGTACGCGGGCGGCCAGTTCCTGCGCTACGGCCTGGCCTGCCTGCTGCTCCTGCCGCTGCTCGGGCGGGGTGGCACGGCGCCGCTCCGCCGCCTCACGCCGCGCCAGTGGGGGCGCCTCGGGGTCCTCGCCGCCGTTGGCATGGTCGGCTTCAACCTGGCGATCCTCGCCGCCGAACGCACGGCGGAACCTGCCGTACCGGGTGTCTTCGTAGGATGCGCCCCGGTCGTGGTGGCGGTCATCGTGCCGCTCCTGGAGGGACGGCAGCCCCGACGGGCGGTCATGTACGGGGCGTTGATCGTGGCCGCCGGAGCCTTCACAGTGCAGGGGTGGGGCCGTACGGACGTGCTCGGCATCGTCTTCTCGGTGGGCGCGCTCGCGGGCGAGGTCGGCTTCGCGGTCCTCGCCGTTCCCGTGCTGCGCCCGCTCGGCCCGAAGCTGCTCTCCGCGACGGTCTGCGGGCTCGCCGCCGCCGAGTCCGCCGTCGTCGGTGTGCTGGCCGACGGCGGGGACTGGCTGCGGGTGCCCAGCACCACCGAGGCGGCGGCCCTGCTGTGGCAGGCGGCGATCGTCACCGTCATCGGGTTCGTCTGCTGGTACTCGGGCATCCAGCGCATCGGCGCCGAGCGGGCCACCCTCTTCTCCGGCCTCATTCCGGTCGCCGCGGCCTTCACCGCCCCCTTGGTCGGCACCGGCTCCTACGGCGTCCCGCAGGCCGTGGGCAGCGCGCTCGTCGGCGCCGGGGTGGCCATCGGCTCCGGCATGCTAAGCGGCCTGCGCGCGACGGCAGGTGTCGATGACGACGCGCGAGACGAGAGCCGGGTCGTCGTTCATCGGGACGTGCCCGCAGCCGGGCAGGCGCACCAGGCGGGCCTCGGGAACGGCGTGCTTCGCACGGATGCCCTGGCGGCGCAGCAGGATCCGGTCACGTGCGCCCCACGCGACGGTGACCGCGAGTCCGGGCACGTCGTCGGCGAAGAGCAGGTCACGCCCGGCGGCGAGGGTCTGCTCGAACCCCTTGGCTTCGCGCAGCGCGAGCGTCTCGGCGACGACGGCCTCCGGTGAACGGCGCCCGGGGTGGGCGTAGATGGTGCTGGTCAGTGCCGCGCGTCCGGCCGCGGAGCGCGAGAGCCGTTCGATCAGCGGCAACGGAAGGAGCCGCGCACCGTGCCGCATGGCGAGCAGGGTGTTGAACGCGTACCGCCGCTCCCCGGGCGTCCAGAAACCCGCGGGGGACAGCGCGGTGACCGAGCGGACGAGCTTCTCCCGGCCGAGTCCCAGGGCGAGCAGACCGCCCAGCGAATTGCCCGCCACGTGCGGGCGGTCCACCTCAAGGGCTTCGCACAGAGCGCCGAGCACGGACACCACCGTCGGGATGTCGTACGGGAGCCCGTCGGGCAGGGCGGGGGACTCCCCGAAGCCCGGCAGGTCCACGGCTATCACGTCGTACTCGGCGGCCAGAATGCCGAACACCGGGTCCCACGCCTGGCGGTGGTGCCCGATGCCGTGCAGCAGGAGCAGCGGCTCGCCCATGCCCGCGCGTTCGTAGGCGACGGACACCGTCCGTGGGCCGCCGGGGGATTCGACGCTGAAGGACACCTCTGCGGCCATTGCTGCTCCAGTCCCCGCCGCCCGGCGACGGTCCTCAGACACCTTAGACACGTTGTCAGCAACAATTACCGCTCAGTAGCCTCCAGTTCAAGGGGGTGGGCGGGTCCAAGAGGGCGGCGCACGGACCGCCGGGCCGGTGTGGGGTGCGCCGCACTCGAATCACCTGGACACCGGGTGGCGCGTCGGCTGGGATGGAGGGGTGGCGACCGACACCGTGACCGACGTCTTCGAAGAGCACCGGACCGTCCTGATGGGCGTGGCCTACCGCATGCTCGGCCGCGTGGCCGACGCGGAGGACGTGGTGCAGGAGTCCTGGCTGCGCTGGTCGGCGGCCGACCGGGCGCAGGTGCGTGAACCGCGTGCCTACTTGGTGCGGGTCACCACGCGGCTCGCCGTCGACCGGCTGCGCCACGTGCAGTCACGACGCGAGTCCTACGTGGGCCCATGGCTGCCCGAACCCCTCGTCACCGACTACGGGCCGGTCGTCCCCGACACCGCCGAGCAGGCCGTGCTCGCCGACTCCGTTTCCATCGCCGTCCTGGTCGTCCTGGAGTCGCTGTCGCCCCTGGAGCGCGCGGTGTTCGTGCTGCGGGAGGCCTTCGGGTTCCCGTTCTCGGAGATCGCCCTCACGCTGGACCGCGGGGAGCCCGCCGTGCGGCAGCTCGCGGCGCGGGCCCGCAAGCACGTCGACGAGGGAAGGCCGCGCTATGCGGTGGACCCGGACGAGCGCAAGGACCTGACCGCGCGGTTCCTCGCCGCGGCGACCAGCGGTGACCTGGACGGCCTGATGTCCCTGCTCGCCCCGGACGTGCGCCTCGTCGGCGACAGCGGCGGCAAGGCGAAGGCCCCGCTGCGGATCATCGAGACGGCCGACAAGGTGGGCCGTTTCCTCGGCGGCCTGGCCCGCAGGGGCGTGCCGGAGGGGGCGGAGCTGGAAGCCCGGTTCCTGGAGATCAACGGTGCGGGTTCCGTGCTGATCCTCGTCGACGGCAAGCCGCACTCCCTGTTCCAACTGGACGTCGCCGACGGACAGATCACGGACGTCTACATCATCCGCAACCCGGACAAGCTGGTCGGCCTCGTCTCCTGAGGCCGCAGGTGACAGGCCCCCGCCCCCGCAGGGCGGGGGCTTTGTCTTGTTCGCGACGCGTGTGAGACCCGACATCAACATCGCATGAATGCTCTGTGGCATCGTCCCTGTGCGCGCTGTAACGGATCGAGGATTGGTCTTGACCAAGGGTGGGTGCCGTTCTATCGTCGCAGAGATAGTGCAGGAACCTTTAATAAACAAGGCGCTGAAAAGCCGCCGGCACACGGCGATTGCGGAGGACAGGGTGGGGACCACGCAGCTGGAAACGGCGCCGGAGCCGAAGTACTGGCACCTCAAGACCGTGCTCAGCGAGGCACTCGACTCCGAGTTCGCCGTCGGCGAGATCCTGCCCAACGAACGTGATCTCGCGGCCCGCTTCGGCGTGGCCCGCGCCACGCTCCGGCAGGCACTCGAGCAGCTCGAGTTGGAAGGCAGGCTGCAGCGCCGCCGCGGGGTCGGTACGACCGTCGCCCCGCCGCGGATGGGTGTGGCCGTCGGATCCGCACAAGGCACTTGGCCGGGCGAGGTCGGCGACGCCTGGCAGCCCGCCGACTGCGCACCGGCGGTCCCGCCCGCCGAGGTGGCCCGCATGCTGGCGGCGGACCCCGACGAGCAGGTGCACGTGGTGCGGCGCACGCGCGTCTCGCACGGCCAGCCCGTGGCCGCCGAGCTGCTGTACGTGTCGACGTCGTCCGTCCCGGAGCTCTCCGCCATCGACGCCCCGTCCGGCCCGGCACGCGCGCGTGGCGTGCTGCGCGAGCTGCACCGGCTCGGCCTCGAAGGGCAGGACCGCGCCGTCGAGCTCGGCTCGGCCCGCGCGGACGATGCCAAGGCACTCGACCGACTGCCCGGAGCCCCGGTCCTCGTCGTGACGACCCGCTTCTTCGCCGAGGGACGCACCGCCGCGGTATCCGTGGCGACGTACCGCGCGGACACCTGCCGCCTCACGTTCGGCGACGCGGGCGGCGTCGAGATCCACCACGGGCCGGAGCGCCAGGCTTCCTGAGCACTCCTGAACACCGGCCGCCGATTTCGCGCGGCGCCTCAGCGCGGCGCTTCAGCGCCGCGCCGTGACCGTCCCCTCGACCGCGAACAGCTGCTCCTCGACATGGTCGAGGGCCAGCCGCAGCGCGCCCGTCGCGACGGCCGCCTCACCGAGCACCGACAGGGCGACCCGGGGCGGCCGCAGGCAGTAGCGGGCCAACTCGCGGCGCAGCGGCTCCAGTACGCCGTCCAGACCGGCGGCCCAGCCGCCGACGACGACCAGCTCGGGGTCCAGGGCGAGCACCAGCGCCGCCACGTCGTGCACCAGGCGCTGGATGAACCGCTCGACGGCCTGCTGTGCCCGCTCGTCGCCCTCGCGCGCGTGGGCGAACACCTCCGCCACCGCCTGCTCGTCGAGCGGATGCAGCGGCTCGTCCGTGGTCGAGAGGAGCGTCTCCGGGGTCACGTCACGGCCCAGGAGATGCAGCGCGCCGATCTCCCCGGCGGCGCCGCCGTAGCCACGGTGCAGCCGGCCGCCGATCAGCGCCCCGGCTCCCGGGCTGAGGCCCGCGAGGACGAACACCACGTCGTCCGACTCGGCCGCCGCGCCCTTCCAGTGCTCGGCCACCGCCGCCGTGTTCGCGTCGTTCTCCACCAGGACGGGGCACTTGAAGGACCGGCGCAGGCGCTCGCCCAGCGGGAGCCCCGTCCACTCGGGCAGCGCCGTGCCCAGGCGGACCGTGCCGTCCGCCTCCACGATGCCGGGGCTGCCGACGCCCACCGCGCGCAGCGAGCTGCGGGCGATCCCGCCGCGACGCAGCAGATCGGCGACCGCCGTGCGCAGCCGCTCGATGCGTTCGTCCGCCGGGGCCGTCTCGTCCACGGCCCTCGCGGTGGTGCCGAGGACCTGGCCGTCCAGGTCCGAGAGGACGGCGGCCACCCGGTGCGGGCCGATCTCCAGGCCGAGCAGATGCCCCGCCTCGGCCCGGAAGCGGAACCTCCGCGCGGGCCTTCCCTGGCGTCTGGCCGCGCCTTCCTCGGCGGCGGTCTCCACCACGAGTCCGGCCTCGATGAGCCCTTCGACCACGCCTTCGACGGTCGGCCTCGAAAGCCCCGTCACCCGGGTGACCTCGGTGAGTGTCGCGAAGTCCGCCGCACGCAGCGCGTGCAGCACCACCGCGGAGTTGATCCGCCGCAGCAGAGAGGGATCCCCGCCGGTCAGCCGCCCCAACGTCAGTCCTCCCAGCTCGTGCGCATGATGGGCGGATCGTACTCGCCGGGGCCGACCGCTGCGAGTGCCGGGCCCACCTGTGACGCAGAGTGCCGGTCGGTGGGGCTCTCAGCCCGGTGCGTCTCCCGCCCCGCGGTGCGGTCCATCGCCGGGCGCCACCGCGTCCGCCCCTCGCTCGGCCGGGGCAAGCAGCGTCGCGAACACGGCACGCAGTTTGCCCGCGGTCTCCCGGGAGAACATGCCGACGAGCGCGCCCAGCGCTGTCATACCGTACGGATTGATGTCGGCGGACGACGCCATCGTGGTGGTGAGGCCGCCACGCAGCACGAAGTACACGACGAGGGCCAGACCCGCCCCGGCGAACGGCTCGACGATGTACATCAGCACCCAGCTGCGCCTCAGTCCGCGGTTGCCCACGTACCAGTAGAGCGAACGCAGCGTGTGTATCACCGCGCCCAGGCCCCCGGCGGAGGCGACGACGATGAACAGCCGTGTCTCGCGCAGCAGATCCGGGGACCAGAACAGCACCCGCACCTGTGCCGCCTTCTCCGTGACCTGGGCAGTTCCGGGGGAGGGCGCGGGTGGCCATGTCTGGACGAGCGTGACCCCGAGCGTCGATGCCATCAGGAGCAGCAGGCCCGCCAGGAGGATGATGTCTCGCGTCCCGGCGTACTGCGTTCCCACGGTCGACGGAACCGGGTCATCCGCCATGACGGCTCAGGCACTGCCTGGCGACCGCGGCGGCGGCCAGCGCGCCGACCCCGTCGTCGTAGGGCTTGGCTGTCAGGATCACGGCGTCGGCGGCCGTCGAGAAGGCCTGTTGGCGGACCGTCCTGCGGACGGCGGCCATGAACAGCCGTGCCGAGTCGAATTCGCCGTCCGAGACGAGTCGGGCGGGGCCGTAGAGCACGATCCGGTCCGGGTTGGCCAGGTTGATCAGCGCGGAGAGGCCGATGCCCAAGGCCGCGCCGGTCCTGCCCAGCACGTTCTCGACGTACTTGCGGCACGCGGCGTTCGACAGCAGGGCCAGCGCCGCGTCCAGGTCTTCGGCGGCCCGTTCGGTCGAGCCGCGGATGTCGTTGGCGATGGCGTCGGTGCCCGCCACGCTCTCCAGGCAGCCGCTGTTGCCGCAGCTGCACAGCGGGCCGTCGGACTGCACGACCACGTGGCCGATCTCCCCCGCGGAGCCCGTCGCTCCATGGTGGATACGGCCGTCGAGCATCAGGCCCGCGCCGACGCCCTGGTCGAGGATCACCGCGGCCTCGGTACGTCCGGCCGCGGGCCCGGCGTAGGTCTCCTCCAGCTGGACCAACGCGTTGGCGTCGTTCTCCAGGACGGTCGGCAGCCCGGTCGCCCGGCGCAGCGGCTCCGCGAGGGAAAAGCCCGCCCAGCCCGCCCCTGCCGCGTAGTTGGGGGCGTAGACGACGCGGCCGCGGGCGGCGTCGACATGGCCGCCGATCTCGACTCCGAGCCCGACCCGGCCGGCAGCCGCCGGTGCTTGGGCCGCCGGGGCCTCGGCGAGCAGTCCGCGGACGAATTCCGCGAGGGCCGTGACCGCCTCCTCCGCGTTCCAGACGGGTTTGAGTCCTCGCTGGGCGCGCGCGATGGCCGTCCCCATGGCGTCGGTCACGACACCTGACACCCGTCCGGGCCGGACCTTGATCCCCACGAAGTAGTCGAAGTCCGCCGACTGTGACCGGGTGCGGGGCTCGTGGCTGCTCTCGCGCGGGTCGAGGCCGGTTTCTTCGAGATACTGCAAGCCCCGCGGTGTGATGTCCCAGGAGTTCTGCCGCCACTGACGGCGCTTCCAGGCGACGTCGGCATCGACCAGCTTGCGACCGATCCGGCTGACCTCGGTGATGTCGACGCCGAGCCGAGCGGCGAGCTGGGCGTTGCTCTGGCCCGGCTGGCGGGCCACCTCGACGAGAAACCGCGCCGCGTGACCGGCCGGGTCGAGCGAGAGCTGCAGGGCGGACGGCAGGCGGCGCAGCGCCCAGTACGTCACATCGATGAGGCCGAGAAGGCGGCCGCGTAACTCCGCGGACGATTCGCCGTGGCCGTCGCGCAGTTGGCGCTGGTGTCCGTACTGGCGGCGCAGTCCTTCGTGGGCCGCTTCCAGCGCCTCTTCATCGCCCGCCAATGAGGCGTCCGTGACCATCATGCCCAGCGAACTGAACAACCCGTCGGATATGTCTTCCGAAGCCTTCATCTCGTCGATCAGGCTCTGGACCTCGGTTGCTCGGTCGTATCGCTGGCGCCTTCCGTCACTCATGTCACTCCCCGTGTCCTTATCTCGCACATTGGCAGACATCTCCAGCGTGGAGCGATGTCAAGTGAGTGTCAAGTGAGTCCGTCATGATATTTTCGGGCATTTACCAGATCGATGCCGATGCGGGCTCAATTTTTCGTCAATTTCTTTGTGAATATGACGCCACCCTACGTTAATATCTGGTTAAGCGGCATGAGCTCGGGGGGGATCATGAACGAAAGCATGTCAGCGAGTGGTGGCAAACATTCGATCAAAGGGATTGTTCTGCCCGCCGACCCGGCAGACCTCTTCGTCGTTCTCTATGACCTTCTCCCTGACCGCCACTTCCGCGGTCTCAGGGCGAACGAGTGGCAGGGTGACGAGGCAGTGGGCCAGCTGGCCGAGGAGGTGTGCGAGGACGTGCGGTCCTTCGGCGACGCCGATACTGCCCACGTCGAGCAAGCCTTCGATCAGTATGGTGACCAGGGCATCTTCGCCGCGCTGATCGGGCTCGACGAGGCGCTCGGTGTGGTCAATCCGTTCGGTGGCGCTCGCTGCGCATCAGCTTTGACCAAGATCGCCCGGCGGTACAACGAGAAGAACCAGCTCAATGATCCGGAAGGCCCGACGACCGGCAAGCTGCTGCCTCGCTGTGCGCGGCCCGGAAAACTGCTCGTGCAGCCCACGGGTAAGCCTGATTTCTTCAAGCAGGTACATCGCGTCACTGAAGACAACTTCAGGAACGTGCGCCACATGAGTTTCAAGCAGCGGAACGGTGCGCATTTCTCCGGAAAGAAAGCGATTCCTATAGGGTCTGCACCGTTACTGGAAAGCTACGAGGATCTGATGTTCGATTTCCCCGAGGTGGACGGCAAAACCTTTTACAAGGTGTCACCGCGGGACGAACGGCTGTGCGACCGCATCGACCACGTGGTCAAGAACCTGGACGACTCGGGCGCCGAGATCGGAGTGATGCCGGAGGGCAGCCTGTCCAACGGGCTCATGGATCACTGGGCCACCCACCTGGGCACGGACCCCGAGGGAAGCCGTCTGCGGTGGGTACTCCTGGGAACCGGCCCCCTCGGCGAGGGCGACCCCCGGCCGAACCGTGCCGTCATGGTGGACCGCTCCACCGGGGAGACCATCCTGACCCACGACAAGATGCACGGTTTCACCATGGGCAAAGGCCAGGCGGACCGGTGGCGGCTGCCGGACCGGCCGAGGCACGAGGCGGCGGCGGAGTACCTGGAGCGTGGAGACATCGTCACCGTCGCCGAAACCGCGATCGGTCGTGTGGCCGTCCTGATATGCGAGGACATCAAGCAGTCGACCGACTGGGAGGCGGCACTGCGCGCCTTCGGGGTCTCCCATCTCTTCGTGCCGTTGCTTTCCTCGCCGATCAGCAGGACGTTCCCTCGCTGGGACCGGCTGGCCGCCGAGCGCTGCGTCGAGGTGATCGGCGCCTGGGTGATCCTGGCCAACAGCCTCGCCGTAGGAGCCCACATCAAGCTGCCGCCGGACAACTGTTTCAACGTTCTCGTCGTGGGACCGCGGTTGCCGCGCTCGCTGGACAACGGCGACTGTGTCGCCCAGTTCGCCCGGTCGGAGAACGGTACGGAACTGGCCCGCGTCGTGGAACCGGACCGGGAGAGCGGGGCGATGCGGCGCCGCCCGGAGGACGCGCCGCTCCCGACGATCGGCCGGGGCGGGACCGCACCCTGAGGGCCGGCGGCATCGGCTGCCGCCCCGACAGTGGGGGACCCCATCGAAGCGCATCCCTTCGGAGGCGCTCGCTCACCCCGGCGCCACGAACCCGGATTCGTACGCGGCGATGACCGCCTGCGTCCGGTCGCGGGCCCCCAGCTTCGCCAGCACGGAACTCACATGCGACTTGACGGTCTCGGCGCCGACGATCAGCTCCGCCGCGATCTCCGCGTTCGACAGGCCACGCGCCATGAGGCGCAGCACGTCCGCCTCGCGTTCGGTCAGCGCGGCCCGGTCCAGGACGTCCCTGGCCGCCGCGTTGCCGGGCCGGCGCCCGTACTCGCCCGCCAGCTGCCGCACCGCCGCCGGGAACAGCAGCGACTCGCCCTCCGCGACCAGCCGGACGGCGTTCACGATCTCCGCGGGACGGGCGCGCTTCAGCAGGAAGCCGTCGGCACCCGCGCGCAGCGCCTCGTACACGTACTCGTCGTTCTCGAAGGTCGTCACGACCAGGATCTTCGGGGGGTCCTGCACGGTGCGCAGGACCGCGCGGGTTGCCTCGATGCCGTCCAGGAGCGGCATGCGGACGTCCATGGCGACCACGTCGGGGCGCAGTTGGCGCACGAGCGGAATCACCGCGGCGCCGTCGGCCGCCTCGCCGACCACCTCGATGTCGGGCTGCGCCTCCAGGACGGCGCGCAGACCCGCGCGTACGAGGGGTTCGTCGTCGACGAGGAGGACGGTGACCGGCATCCGGTCAGCCTAGATCACCCGAGCGGCAGCTCGACGTGCACCTGCCATTCGCCGTCGCGCGGGCCCGTGGTGGCCCGGCCGCCGAGCAGCGTGGCCCGCTCCCGGATGCCGCGCAGCCCGCTGCCGCCACGCCCGGTGACCTCTCCTCCCGTCGGCAGCGCATTGCGTACGTCGACCTCCAGGGCCGCCTCGTCGACCGCGAGCCGCACCCGTACCGGCACGGGACCGGCGTGCCGCAGCACGTTCGTGAGGGCCTCCTGGAGCATCCGATAGGCCTCGCGGGACACCGGGCCCGGCAGCCGCTCCAAGGGGCCCGTCACCTCGGTGTCGACCTTCGCCCCCGAAGCGCGCGCGGAGTCCAGGAGTTGGCCGGCGTCGGCGAGGGTGGGACGCCTGCTCGCGGGCTGCCCGTCCTCCCGCAGCACGCGCAGGACCCGCTCCAGGTCCTCCAGGGCGGCCCGGCCCGTCTCCTCGATCGCGCCCAGCGCCCGGTCGGTGAACCCCGGGTCGGCCGCGGCCCGCGCGGCGCCCGCCTGGACGACGGCGACGGTCAGCGCGTGCCCGATGGAATCGTGCAGTTCGCGGGCGATGCGGTTGCGTTCGAGGAGCTGCTCGGTGCGTTCCTCCAGGGCGGCGAGGCGCTCCACGGGGGAGGGGCCGAGCAGCCGCCGGGCCGCCGACGTCATCAGCCGGCCCGCGACCACCATCACCCCGAGCAGCACCAGGACCGGGACCGGCACGAGCAGCGCGTTCGCCGGGTGCGGTGCCGGCAGCGGAAGGAGCAGCCCGGGGTCCTCGCCGGACTCCGACGACGCCGCTCCCACCAGGGCGAGCGCCGTCCCCAGGCACTGCACCGTGACGTAGCCCGCCGCGCAGCCTGCCTCCAGGCGCAGCACGGCCCACAGCGCCGTCCTGCCCCGGTCGCGCCATGACGCGGAGGGCGCCACGGAGATGCCGGAGTCCTCCTGGTCGCCCGGCACGCGCGCGTGCTGCCCCGGGAACAGCATCAGCCGTGCCTGCAGACCCTCCGCCCTGCGCAGCGAGGGCAGCAGCAGGGCGGCCGCCACCACCAGCGGGATCGGCTGAAGCGCGATCTGCAGCCAGGCGACGAGCGAGGGACTGCTGAGTCCCGGCGTGATGAACGCGCCCATCAAGGGGATGGCGGCGCCGATGAGCAGGTGCAGCCAGCGCGTGTAGGTGACCGCTTGGGTGAGTGGTCCGAGAAGGCGGGGCATCACGTCATCGTGCCAGCAGGCACGGGCCGCACGGCTCCCCCGTGAGGGGGAGAGCAACTCCCCGGGCGGGGGAAGACCCACCACCCCTCGGGCCGCGAGTCTGGGCCCATGACCAGCATCGACGTCCAAGACCTCACCAAGGAGTACGGCACCACCCGCGCGGTGGACGGACTGACGTTCACCGTCCGCCCGGGGAAGGTCACCGGGTTCCTCGGACCCAACGGAGCCGGGAAGTCCACCACCATGCGCCTCGTCCTGGGCCTCGACCGGCCCACGTCGGGCACCGCCACGCTGGGCGGACGCTCCTACGCGTCCATCGATGAACCCCTGCGCCACGTGGGGGCCTTGCTCGACGCCCAGGCCGCGCACGGATCACGGACCGCGCGGAACCACCTCCTGGCCCTCGCCGTCGCCAACCGCATCCCCGCACGCCGCGTGGAAGAGGTCCTCGAAGAAGCCGGACTGACCTCCGTGGCAGGGCGCCGGATCAAGACGTTCTCCCTCGGCATGCGCCAGCGCCTGGGCATCGCGGCGGCGCTGCTCGGCGACCCGCGCATCATCATGCTGGACGAGCCGTCCAACGGCCTCGACCCCGAAGGCATCATCTGGATCCGCGAGCTCCTGCGCCGCCTCGCCCGCGAGGGCCGGACGGTCCTGGTGTCCAGCCATCTCATGAACGAGACGGCCACGTTCGCCGACCACTTGGTGATCCTCGGCCGGGGCAAGCTGCTCGCGGACACCTCGATGCCGGACTTCATCGCCGCGCACAGCAGCCCGCGGGTGCGGCTGCGCACTCCGGAGAGCGACCGGCTGAGCTGCCTCCTGGCGGACAAGGGGTACGCGATGACGGCGGGGGACGACGGCCGCTGGACCGTGGACGGCGCGAAGGCCGGCGAGATCGGGGCCATCGCCGCCGGTCATGGCATCCCCCTCCTCGAACTCTCCGACGAGCAGGCCTCCTTGGAGCAGGCCTATCTCGCCCTCACGGCCGACGACACCGAGTTCGCCGCCGCCCCTTCGAAGCCCCGCCAGGAGGCCTGACCATGTCGACGACCGCCGTGCTCCACTCGGAATGGATCAAGATCAAGTCGGTGCGTGCCAGCCTCGGTTCGCTCATCGCCGTCTTCGTGGCCACCGTCGCCATCACGGTGCTCGCGTTCGCCGCCGTCGGCACCGCGGAGGCGGACAACGCCGACTACGAACCGCTCTTCGGCGCCTTCTACGCACTCAACTTCGGCCAGATCGCCGCCATCAGCTTCGGCACCACGGCGATGTCCTCCGAATACCTGAACGGCGCGCTGCGGATCTCCCTCTCCGCGGTGCCGCGCAGAGGGCTCTTCTACGGGGCGAAGGCCGCGGTGGTGGGCGCCCTCGCCCTCGGCGTGGGGCTCCTCACCAGCTTCGCCGGCTTCCTGACCGGCCAGGCCTTCCTCGGGGAGTACGCCATCGGCCTCGGCCATGACGGTGCCTTGCGGGCGTGCGTCGGCGGAGGCATCTACCTCGCGCTCATGGCGCTGCTCGCCGCGGGCCTGACCATGGTGCTGCGCAGCGGCGTCGCCGTACTGAGCATCCTCATCCCGTTCACGCTCATCGTGTCCTTCGTCATCGGGGACATGGCGAGCGGTGTCGCGGAATTCCTGCCGGACCAGGCCGGGCAGCAGGTGCTCCACGAGAACCCGGCGGGAACGCTGGGCCCCTGGGCGGGACTTGCCGTCACGGCGGCGTGGGCGGTTGCCGCGCTGCTCGCGGGCTGGTGGGCGGTGCGCCGGCGGGACGCGTGAGGTGGATGTCCGGATGGTGACGCCGGGGGCCTGACGGCGGGCCAGTTGTCAGTGCCGGCCGCTTTACTGGATGCCATGAGTACCGCAGAGCATCTCGCCGCGATCGACCTGCTGCGCTCACGGGAGTTCCCCGCGGAGCACGGCAGGTCGCACTCCGGCGTCGGCGGTCCGGGCTATCACATCGCCGAGTTAATGACGAGTGGCGACTTCTGGGAGGACGACGGCACGCAGTGGGAGGCGACCTCCGATCAGTACGACGCGGAGCGCGACGGCCTGACGGTCCTGCTCGCCGAGCGCTGGGGAGAGCCCCAGATATTCAGCCTCCACAGCCTCTTCGAACGGAAGATGGACGAAGAGGACCGCTTGGCTGATGACGGCGAGGGCGACGGCGAGGGCGAGGACTCGGCGGACGACGCGGGCGAGGAGATACCGGAGCCGTGGGACTCACTGAGTTCCTCGGTGCCGGACCTTCACCTGTGGCGGGTCGACGGGCTGTGGATCGCGCTCGGCGTCTCGCAGTGGGACAAGGAGCTGCCGTTCCAGCTCCTCGCCGTGGTCACGGAGATCGATCCCCCGTGACGGTCGCGTCGTGGGCGTGATGGCCGACGGCATGGATCCGGATGGCGCGTCCGCAGTGCGGGTCGAAGGAGCCGCGCTCCACGCGCATGCCGAGCTTGCCCATGATCCGCTCCGACGCGTGGTTGCCCACCTGGACGATGCTGACGATCCGCTCCAGACCGCGCTCGGTGAAACCGAAGTCGAGAGCGGCCCGCGCCGCCTCGGTGGCGAGACCCTGTCCCCAGAAGGAGCGCCCGAGCCGCCAGCCGATCTCCACCGCGGGCAGCACCTCGGGCAGGTAGTGCGGCACGGACAGACCGGTGAACCCGGCGAGCTCACCGGTGGCGCGCACCTCCACCGCGAAGAGTCCGAACCCCTCGCTCTCCCACCCCCGCTCCCACATCGCCATGGTGGACCGGGTCTGCTCCTCCCCGTCGTGGACGGAGCCGTCGCCGATCCAGCGCATCACCTCGGGGTCGGAGTTGATGGCGGTCATGGGGGCGACGTCCGCGTCGCGCCAGCGCCGCAGGACGAGGCGGGGCGTCAGGATCAGAGGCATCGCGGATCCGTCCCCGGGGCGAGGCCGAGCTCGTCGCCGTCGCGCGGCGCGAAGTGGCGGGCCACCTCCGCGTCGCTCACCTGCGTGAGCTCGGCGGGGGACCAGTGAGGATCACGGTCCTTGTCGACGACCTGGGCGCGGATACCCTCGACCATGTCCGGAGCGGTGATCGCGGTGGCCGACACGCGGTACTCCTGGTCGAGCACCTGCTCCAGGGAGGCGAGGGCGCGGGCCCGGCGCAGGGCGGCCAGGGTGACCTTCAGGGAGGCCGGCGACTTGCCGAGGATGGTCTCGGCCGTCTCCTTCGCCGCGCGGTCGCCGGAGGTGTACAGCCGGTCCACGATCTCCTCCACGGAGTCCGCGGAGTAGCAGGAGTCGATCCACTCGCGGTGGGCGGCGAGTTCGCCCTCGGGTGCGGTGGTCGCGTACTCCGCGACCACCTCGTGCACGTCGGCTTCGGCCAGCGCCGCCGTGAACCGCGGCAGCCGCTCCGACGGCACGTAGTGGTCGGCGAGGCCGCACAGAAGCGCGTCGCCCGCGCCCACCGCCGAGCCGGTCAGCGCAAGGTGGGTGCCGAGTTCGCCGGGCGTCCGTGTCAACAGATACGTACCGCCGACGTCCGGTACGAAGCCGATCCCCGTCTCCGGCATGGCGATCCGGGAGCGCTCGGTGACGATCCGCACGCTGCCGTGCGCCGACACACCGACCCCGCCGCCCATCACGATGCCGTCCATGACGGCGACGTACGGCTTCGGGAAGCGGGCGATGCGCGCGTTGAGCCGGTACTCGTCCCGCCAGAAGCCCACGGACGCGGCCCCGCCGCCCGCACGGATGTCGTCGTGGATGGACCGGATGTCGCCCCCGGCGCACAGCCCGCGCTCACCGGCCCCGGTGAGGACGACCGTGGCGACGGCATCGTCGCGCTCCCATGCGGCCAGAGCGTCGTCCATCAGCCGGACCATGACGTGATTGAGGGCGTTGATGGCGCGGGGCCGGTTGAGGACGATGTGTCCCGCGCGGCCGTGGGCGCGCAGCAGGACGGGAGCTTCGTCGGAGTCAGCGGTGGACATGGGGCAGGTGGCTCCTTCGGCGGCGGATGACGCGTTCGACCGGCACGTGACGGGCTGCGCCCGCACGGATCGAATCTACGTCCTGGCCGCGGCGAGCGGCGGCGTGGGCCAGGACACGCTCAGGGCGCGTGGAAGGTGACCTCCGGGTTGGCCTTCGAGGGGCCGTCCAGCAAGGGCCGGTGCCGGTCACGGAGGTGCTGGTCGAAGAAGGCCGTGACGTAGGCGGCGGTGATCTGGCCCGAGCGCTCGCCGGAGAGCGGTGCCGACGGGTCGGTCATGTTGAGCTGACCGCCCAGTATCGGCAGGTCGGTGAAGGTGAGGTGCCCGGAGTCCGCGACGGTGAGCCAGCGCTTCCAGCCGTGCAGACGGTCCCACTGACGTGGCCAAGTGACGTCCTCGGCACGGGGGTTGTGACCCTCGCGGGTGCCGAGCATGAGGACGGGGCGGCCGGTGCCGGCGGACGGGACCGGGGCGAAGAAGGTGCCGTCCAGGTTGGCGGCGGCGCGGATCCGGTGGTCCGTCCCGGCGGCCACGGCTGCCGCGTTTCCGCCCAGCGAGTGTCCCGCGGCCCCGATCCGCCGGGGGTCGATGAGCGCCGCGTAGTCGGGGTGGCGCTTGTCGGCGGGGCGGGGTCGTCCGGTCGGCTCATCTCCGCTCGACTTGGCTCCGGTCAACTCGTCTATGACGAAGAAGATGTCCGATGCCCGGTTTCGTGCCGCCTTGGCCAGCATCTTCTTCTCCCCGGCGTCACCGCCCGGCGCATCCTCGACCTTTTCGCAGGCGACACAGGTGCGGATGCGGGAGGAGTCCTTCGCGCCCGGGAACTCCGTCCCGAAGGACTCATACGCGTGGTCGACGACCGCGACGACATAGCCGTGGGAGGCCAGCTCCTCCGCGAGTGCGCTGAGGGTGGCGCGATGCAGCGTGAAGCCGGGGGAGAGGACGACGAGCGGGTGCTTGCCCCGGGCGGGGCGGGCGGCGGAGCGGGCGTTCGTGCGGACGGAGGTGAGCTGCTCGGCGTCGTAGAGCTTGTCCAGCTTCTGCCCCTTCAGGAGCAGTTCGGCCTCCTCGGTCGCCAGGTAGGGCGCGCGGGCGCTGACACCACCGCCGCCACTGCCACCGCGCCCGGCCGGGTAGAAGACGGACACCATCAGCTCCCGGGACCCCGCCGATGGCATCCACGGGTCACGACGCTCGTCGTCCACGAGATGGAGGGTGTCCCGTCCGATCTCGTAGGCCCCGGATGGGCGGGGGAGGGAGAGCCCGGCTTCCGCCGGTGCCGACGGGGAAGCCTGCCCGGCCGCCGACGAGCCGCCGTTCTCGGCGCAGGCCGCGACGGTCGGGCTGAGGAGGGAGAGGGCCAGCAGGGCGGTGACGGCGCTGCGCCGAGTGCGGTTTCTGATCATGTACTGGAGCGTATGAACCGCGGAAAGCGCCCGGCACTGACGAAGGTGCGGAGCAACCCCCTACTTTCGTAAGGGATTTCGGACGCCTCCCCTGTCAGTCCCGCCCCGTCAGCCCCGCCCCGTCAGTCCCGCCGTTCGTGCCCCTGGAACGCCTCCAGGATCCGCTCGGCCGCCGACGTCGCCGTCAACGTGCCCTCGCGCACCCGCTGTTCGAGGTCAGGAGCGAGGTCCCGCACCTTCGCGTGCCCCCGCAGCCGGTCCAGGAGTTCGTCCCGCACCATCGTCCACGTCCAGTCGACCTGCTGGTCGCGCCGCTTGGCGGCCAGGCGGCCGGTGGAGTCGAGGAGCGAGCGGTGCTGTTCCAGGCGGTCCCAGACCTCGTCGAGCCCGCTGGCCTCCCGCGCGCTGCAGCTGAGCACCGGGGGAGTCCAGGCCGCGTCCGCCGGGTGCATCAGGCGCAGCGCGCCCGCCAGTTCACGCGCCGCCGAGCGCGCGTCGCGTTCGTGTGGGCCGTCCGCCTTGTTGATGGCCAGGACGTCCGCCAGTTCGAGGACGCCCTTCTTGATGCCCTGGAGCTGGTCGCCGGTGCGGGCGAGGGACAGCAGCAGGAACGAGTCGACCATGTTCGCGACCGCCGTCTCCGACTGGCCCACGCCCACCGTCTCCACGAGCACCACGTCGTACCCCGCCGCCTCCATCACCACGATCGACTCGCGCGTCGCCTTCGCGACCCCGCCGAGCGTCCCCGCGGTGGGCGAGGGGCGCACGAACGCCGCCGGGTCCACCGACAGGCGTTCCATCCGTGTCTTGTCGCCGAGGATCGAGCCGCCCGTCCGGGTGGACGACGGGTCGACGGCCAGGACCGCGACCCGGTGCCCGAGGCCGGTCAGCATCGTGCCGAGCGCGTCGATGAACGTGGACTTGCCCACGCCCGGCACCCCGCTGATGCCGATCCGCCGCGCCCGCCCGCTGTGCGGAAGGAGCTGGGTCAGCAACTCCTGTGCCAGGGCGCGGTGTTGGGGCCGCGTCGACTCGACGAGCGTGATGGCGCGCGCGATCTGCGCCCGCTTCCCGTCGAGTACGCCCTTGACGTACGCGTCGATGTCGATCCGCGGCGCCGCCATGCTCACAGCTCGTGGCCGAGGTCGGCCGCCAGCCGCTTCACCAGGTCGTAAGCGGCGTCCGGGATGACCGTGCCGGGCGGGAAGACGGCCGCGGCGCCCATCTCCAGGAGCGTCGGCACGTCCTGCGGCGGGATCACCCCACCCACGACGATCATGATGTCCTCGCGGCCCTCGGCGGCCAGCTCCGCGCGCAGCGCCGGTACGAGGGTGAGGTGCCCGGCGGCAAGCGACGAGACGCCCACGATGTGCACGTCCGCCTCGACGGCCTGGCGCGCGACCTCCGCCGGGGTCTGGAAGAGCGGGCCGACGTCCACGTCGAAACCGAGGTCGGCGAAGGCGGTCGCGATGACCTTCTGGCCGCGGTCGTGGCCGTCCTGGCCCATCTTGGCGACCAGGATGCGCGGCCGGCGCCCCTCGGACTCCTCGAAGGTCTCGACGAGGGCGCGGGTGCGTTCCACGGACGGGGACGAGCCTGCTTCGGTGCGGTACACACCGGAGATCGTACGGATCTGGCCCGCGTGCCGCCCGTACGAGGCCTCCAGGGCGTCGGAGATCTCACCGACCGTGGCCTTCGCGCGGGCCGCGTCGACCGCGAGCGCCAGGAGGTTGCCCTCCAGGCCCGGACCGGGATCCCGCTCGGCCGCCGCGGTCAGTGCGCGCAGCGCGTCCTGGCAGGCCGCCTCGTCGCGCTCCTCGCGCAGCCGCTTCAGCTTGGCGATCTGCTGGTTGCGTACCGAGGAGTTGTCGACCGCGCGGACGTCGATCTGCTCGTCGGTCTCCACGCGGTACTTGTTGACGCCGATCACGGGCTGGCGCCCGGAGTCGATCCGCGCCTGGGTACGCGCCGCGGCCTCCTCGACGCGCAGCTTCGGGATGCCCGCGTCGATGGCCTGCGCCATGCCACCCGCCGCCTCGACCTCCTCGATGTGCTGCCAGGCGCGCCGCGCCAGGTCGTGCGTCAGCTTCTCGACGTACGCGCTGCCGCCCCACGGGTCGATCGTCCGCGTGGTGCCCGACTCCTGCTGGATGAGCAGCTGGGTGTTGCGGGCGATGCGCGCGGAGAAGTCGGTGGGCAGGGCGAGCGCCTCGTCTAGGGCGTTCGTGTGCAGCGACTGGGTGTGGCCCTGCGTCGCCGCCATCGCCTCGACGCACGTACGCGTGACGTTGTTGAACACGTCCTGCGCGGTGAGCGACCAGCCCGAGGTCTGCGAATGGGTGCGCAGGGAGAGCGACTTGGGGTTCTTGGGGTCGAACTGCTTGACCAGCTTCGCCCACAGCAGGCGCGCCGCGCGGAGCTTGGCGACCTCCATGAAGAAGTTCATGCCGATCGCCCAGAAGAAGGAGAGCCGCGGCGCGAACGCGTCGACGTCCAGGCCCGCTTCCTGACCCGCCCGCAGATACTCCACGCCGTCCGCGAGGGTGTACGCGAGCTCCAAGTCGGCTGTCGCGCCCGCCTCTTGGATGTGGTAGCCGGAGATCGAGATGGAGTTGTAGCGCGGCATCTTCTGCGAGGTGTACGCGAAGATGTCGGAGATGATCCGCATCGAGGGCTTGGGCGGATAGATGTAGGTGTTGCGGACCATGAACTCTTTGAGGATGTCGTTCTGGATGGTCCCGGCCAGCTTCTCGGGAGCCACGCCCTGCTCCTCGGCGGCCACGATGTAGAGCGCGAGCACGGGGAGCACGGCGCCGTTCATCGTCATCGACACGGTCATCTTGTCCAGCGGAATGCCGTCGAAGAGCTGACGCATGTCGTAGATCGAGTCGATCGCCACACCCGCCATGCCGACGTCGCCCGTCACCCGCGGGTGGTCACTGTCGTACCCGCGGTGCGTGGGCAGGTCGAAGGCGACCGAGAGGCCCTTCTGTCCTGCCGCGAGGTTGCGGCGGTAGAAGGCGTTGGACTCCTCGGCGGTGGAGAATCCCGCGTACTGGCGGATCGTCCAGGGCTGGTTGACGTACATCGTCGGGTAGGGGCCGCGCAGATACGGCGCCACACCGGGGTACGTCTCCAGGAAGTCGAGGCCTTCGAGGTCGGCGCCCGTGTAGAGCGGCTTGACCGCGATGCCCTCAGGGGTCTCCCACGTGAGGTCGTCGTCGGCCTTGCCCGTGGACTCCTTGACGGCGCTGCGCCACTGGTCCTTGGAGACCTCGGAAGCGGAGTCGGACGTCAGGCCGACGCCGGAGAAGTCGGGGATCGCCATTACGCCACTCCCATGTGGTCGAGGGTGGAGGAGAGCACGGACACGGCGTTGCAGCCCGCGAAGACGTACGCGTCGACACCGGGGTGTTCGGCGGGCCGTCCCGCGAGGAACACCCGTCCCGCGCCCGCCGACTTGAGCGCCTCGGTGACCTCGGCGGCCTGCTCTTCGTAGAGCGCGTCGCTGGAGCAGAGGCACGCCACCGTGGCACCGCTGGCCTTGAACGCATCGGCGACCGTCGTCGCATCCACCGTCACCGGGTCGTGCACGGCCTCGATGCCGCCCGCCTGGAAGAGGTTCGACGCGAAGGAGGCCCGCGCGGTGTGCGCGGCGGCGGGACCGAGCGCGGCGAGGAACACCCGGGGGCGGGCCCCCGTGGCGTCGAGGTGCGCGTCCGAGCGGGAGCGCAGGATCTCGTACGCCTCGTCGCGGCGGACGCGCGGCAGGCCGCCCGGTGCCGGGACGGGCGGAGCCTCGCGCTC
This sequence comes from Streptomyces sp. NPDC032198, assembly GCF_040636975.1. Lineage (NCBI taxonomy): Bacteria > Bacillati > Actinomycetota > Actinomycetes > Kitasatosporales > Streptomycetaceae > Streptomyces > Streptomyces sp. NPDC032198. The sequence goes on from NZ_JBEZVL010000015.1 coordinate 146,549, forward strand.
GACCGGACGCTCCGTCAGGTTCGGGAACTCGCTGACACCGGTGATCGGTTCACGGCGCTTGGCGAGCTTCTCGCTGCGCTTGGCCCAGGTGGCGGCGAGACGCTCACCGATCACCCCGGAGCGCAGGGCCGCGGCCTGGCCGCCCGTGCGCTCGATCTCCTGGAAGAACTCCCAGCCCGCGTGGGCGAGTTCGTCCGTGAGCCGCTCCACGTACCAGGAGCCGCCCGCCGGGTCGATCACGCGGGCGAGGTGCGACTCCTCCAGGAGGATCGTCGAGGTGTTGCGGGCGATGCGGCGCGCGAACGCGTCCGGCAGGCCGAGCGAGTGGTCGAAGGGCAGCACGGTGACGGAATCGGCGCCGCCGACGCCCGCGCCGAGGCAGGCCACCGTCGTCCGCAGCATGTTCACCCACGGGTCGCGGCGCGACATCATCACCGGCGAGGTCACGGCGTGCTGACGCTGCGCGCCCGCGTCCGGGGCGCCGCAGACCTCGGCGACGCGGGCCCAGAGCCGCCGGGCCGCCCGCAGCTTGGCGATGGTCAGGAACTGGTCGGCGGTGGCCGCGTACCGGAACTCCAGCTGGACGCAGGCCTCTTCGGCCGTAAGACCCGCCTCGGTCAGCTCGCGCAGGTAGGCGACCGCCGTGGCGAGGGAGGCGCCGAGCTCCTGCCCGGCCGAGCCGCCCGCCTCGTGGTACGGCAGGGCGTCGACGGTCAGCGCGCGGAGGTTCGGGTACTCCTGCCCGCACAGCCGGGCCAGTTCGACCGCGGTGGCCGGGTCGAGCCGCTCGCCGGTGCGGGCCTCGTGGCCCAGCGGGTCGGCGCCGAGGGTGCCGTGCGCGGCGTCCCTCGGGATGCCCCGCTCCTCGTAGAGCCGGAACAACTCGCGTGCTGCCGGGCCGACTTCGCTGCCCGCGTCGAGGGCCACGGGCGCCAGGTCGAGGAAGACGCCGTCCAGGGCGCGCTCGATGCCGGAGACCGGGAGTGCGCCGGGGCCGACGCCGAGCCACAGCGAGGTGACGCCGTTCTCCAGGTCCGCGAGCGCGGTCTCGTTCGAGCCCGCCGGGTCCGTGGCCGCGATCCGCTGGCGTACGTCCCAGCCGGCCGCGGCAGTGCCCGCGGCGGTACCGCCCCTGACAAAGGGGGCGAAACCCGGGTATCCGGCGTCAGGCGCGGCTTCCCGGGCGGTGTACAGGGGGCGGGTGCTGAGCCCGTCCTCGAGTGCGGTGGACAGCGCTTCCTCCGCGGCCGGCCCCGATACGTCCTTACCCGATTTGCGCAGCACGCCTTCCACCAGGCGCTGCCACTGCTCATGGGTCGCATCAGGGAACTCGGCGGCCAGGGAAAGCCCGTCGTCAGGCAGGACCGTCATGGGCATGATGCTAGGGCGGAACCCCTGGCACTCGGGGCCGTGTAGGGCTGTGACCTTGGCCTCTCCCCGACGCTCTTGATCTCGTACGAGTGGGCGGCTACGGCATGGCGACGGCTTGGCCCTGCGGTGGCCCGCTCCGGAGTCGTCCCAGGCCAGAGCGTCGCGCGGGGGCCTTGGCCGGGGCTTGTGCGGGGGCCTGGGAGACCTACCGGGCCGAGCCGCGGGTGCCTTGGTGCGCACGGTCTTCCAGAGGCCCGCGATGTCCCGTCAAGCGGCTGGAGACCGGCTGCCGAGCCGCTGCCGAGCGGTCGCCGAGTCGCCGCCAAGCCGCCGTCGAGCCGGTCGTCAAGCCGCTCGTCAAGCCCTCGTCAACACGGGCCGCGCACCCGTCAACGTCCCGTCATGGACGCCGGATGGCACCCGGTGCCGGGCATAGCGTCGGTGGAGGCCCCCGGGTTCCTTCCCCCGGCCCCGGGTGCCGCCGTTCACCGAACAGGATCCCCGAGGAGGAATCCCATGACAGCGCTCCCGTGCGGCGAGGACCCCGAGCCCTCCGAACCGGGCCCGGCCGGGCCGTTCTTCGTCCCCGTCCGGCCGGGACCCGCGGGCTGTGTCGCCCGCCTGTTCCGCACGCCCGTGGGCGGCCGTACCGCCGTCGCCTTCACCACTCCCCAGCGGCTCGGTGCCGCCCTCGGCGACCGCCAGGCCTGGGTCAGGCTCTCGGAGCCGGCGCTGCGGGCGCTCACCGAGCCGCTCGGCGTCCGCGAGGTCACCGTCGACCCACGGCTCGCCGCGCACCCCGTCGGCCCGCCCGAGCGGCCCACTCCCGCCTGGCGCGAGTGGAATCCGCAGGCGGTCGGCGCGCTGCGCGTCACGGGGGCCGCCGCGCTGGTCGGCGCCCTCACCGCCTGGATCGGCTGAGGACGCGGCAGCCGCAGACGAGCGCAGGCAAGCGCAAGCGCAAGCGCAAGAGGACGAGGACGAGGCGAAGAGAGAACCTGCCCATGACCACCCTGTACGACCCCCTCACCCCGGACGCCACCGCCGACGACGACCTGTCCGTCTGGCCCGGGTCCACCGCGCGTCTGCCCCACGGCGACCTCGCCGTCGGCGGCGTACCGCTCACTCGGATCGCCGAGCGCTTCGGCACCCCGGCGTACCTCATCGACGAAGCCGACGTACGGACCCGCTGCCGCACCTATCTGCACGCCTTCCCCGACGCCGACGTGCACTACGCCGCCAAGGCGTTCCTGTGCCGCGCGATGGCCCACTGGGTGGCGGAGGAAGGGCTCGGGCTCGACGTCTGTTCCGCCGGGGAGCTGGAGCTCGCCGTCACCACCGGCTTCCCCGCCGAGCGCATCGTGCTGCACGGCAACGCCAAGAGCCCGCACGACCTGGAGGCCGCGCTGCGGCTCGGCGTCGGGCGCATCGTCATCGACAGCGCATCCGAGATCGCGCGGCTCGCCGCCGGCGTGCCGTCGGGCAGCCGGCAGAAGGTGATGGTCCGGGTGGTGCCGGGCATCGCGGCCGGCGGACACGCCAAGATCCGCACCGGGACCGACGACCAGAAGTTCGGCCTGTCGATCACCGACGGCTCGGCACAGCACGCCATCGCCCGCATCATCGGCCAGCCAGGCCTCGAACTGACCGGACTGCACTGCCACTTGGGCTCGCAGATCACCGCCGACAAGCCGTTCCTCGCCGCCGTGCGCCGACTGGTCGGCCTGATGGCCCGCGTCAAGGACCAGCACGGCGTCACCCTCCCCGAACTCGACCTCGGCGGCGGCCACGGCATCGCCTACCGGCCCGGCGATGAGGCGCTCGACATCACCACCCTCGCCCGCAAGGTGCGCGCCGCCCTGATCGAGAGCTGCGCGGCGGCCGGGCTCACCGTGCCCAGGCTGCTCATCGAGCCGGGGCGCGCCATCGCGGGCCCCGCCGGAGTGGCCCTCTACCGCGTCCTCGCCGTCAAGCGCACCGGCGGACGCACGTTCGTCGCCGTGGACGGCGGGATGAGCGACAACCCGCGGCCCGCGCTGTACGGCGTGCGGTACGCGCCGCGCCTGATCGGCCGGCACTCCACGGCTCCCTCCGCGCCGGTGACCGTCGTCGGGCGGCACTGCGAGGCGGGCGACGTACTCGCCTCCGGCAGTGAACTCCCGGGCGACGTGAGGCCGGGAGACATCCTGGGCGTGCCGGTGGCCGGGGCGTACCACCTGTCCATGGCGTCCGGCTACAACCTCGTGGGGCGCCCGCCCGTGGTGGCCGTCGCCGACGGACACGCGCGGCTCCTGGTGCGGCGCGAGTCCCTCGACGACTTCCGCAGCAGGGACGTGGGCCTCTAGCGGGCGGCCGGTTCAGGAACCGAGATAGCGCAGGACGGCGAGCACGCGGCGGCTGTATCCGGTCGTCCCGGTCAGTTCCAGCTTGTCGAAGATCGCGTTGATGTACTTCTCGACGGCACTCTGCGACACGTACAACTGCCCGGCGATCGCCGCGTTCGTGTGTCCCTGCGCCATCTTGGCGAGCACGTCGCGCTCCCGTGGCGTCAGGCGCTGGAGCGGGTCGGTGTGGCTGCTGAGGGTCAGCAACTGCCGTACGACCTCCGGGTCGAAGGCGGTCTGCCCCGACGCGACCCGCTCCAGGGCGTCCAGGAACTCGTCGACCTGGACGACCCGGTCCTTGAGCAGATAGCCCACGCCTTCGGTCGCGGTGGTCAACAGCTCGGTGGCGTAACGGCGTTCGACGTACTGCGACAGCACGAGGACGCTCGTGCCGGGCCACTTCTCGCGGATCTCCAGCGCGGCCCGCAGCCCCTGGTCGGTGTGCGTGGGCGGCATGCGTACGTCGATCACGGCGGCGTCGGGCGGGTCCTCCGCGACGGCGGCGAGCAGCGCCCGTGCGTCGCCGACCGAGGCCGTGACGGTGTGGCCCTCGTCCGCGAGGAGCCGGGCCAGGCCCTCCCGCAGCAGCGTCGAGTCGTCGGCGAGCATTACGCGCATGGCAGCTCCGCGGTGATGAGGGTGGGCCCTCCGGCGGGGCTGTCCACGGTGAGGGTGCCGTCCAGGGCGGCCACGCGCCGGGCGAGCCCGAGCAGACCGCTGCCGGACGGGTCGGCGCCGCCCTGCCCGTCGTCCTCGACGCGCAGGTGCAGCACGGCACTTCGCCGCTCGGCGTGGACGGTGACGAGGGTGGCGCCCGAGTGCTTGACGGCGTTCGTGACGGCTTCGGCGGCGACGAAGTACGCCACGGCGTGCGCGGTCGGCGGCGGGGTTTCATGCAGGGTGCAGTCGAGACGTACGGGGATCGCGGCCCGCTCGGCGACCGTGTCCAGGGCGGAGGCAAGACCGCCTTCGTCCAGGGCCGCGGGGTAGACGCGCCAGGCGACCTCGCGCAGTTCCACCAGCGCCTGCTGGGTCTCCTCGTGCGCCTGGGCGAGCAGCCGCGCGGACTTCTCCGGCTCGGGGGCGCGGCGGGCCCTGCCGAGCAGCATGCCGAGGGCGACGATGCGCTGCTGTACGCCGTCGTGCAGATCGCGTTCGATGCGGCGCCGCTCGTCGTGCACGGCCTCCACCACCCCGGCGCGGCTCGCGACGAGCTCACCGATCCTGCGCTCCATGAGCTGCCCGTCGTTCGGGCCGAGGAAGCGGCGCGCGTGCCGCTCGTCCGCGAGGGCGACGCCGTACGTCCCCTGCACGCACAGGTAGAGCAGGAAGAGGCCGCCGACCGAGGAGAGCACCAGGGTGCCGGGGGAGCGGATGTCGGCGACGAACCACCCCCACACCGCGAGCGAGGCATAACCCGCCCCGAGCAGCGCGCAGGCGAGCACGACACCGCCGAGCAGTCCGACGGCCCAGCGCGACGCGATGTAGTTCACGGCGGGCAGGCCGGTCACCGGCGTGCCCGGCTCGGTGCCGAAGAAGGTGGCCATGCGCCGTCGCTCCACCTCGGCGAGCCATTGGGCACCGGCCACGATCCGGGCCTCGGCGCCGCGTCCGGTGCGCCGTCCGAGCGTGGCGAGCAGCCACAGCCCGGCCACCAGGGCGAAGGCCAGCTCGACGAGGCCGGTGAGGGCACCGGCGAGGACGCCGACCGTCACCCTGAGCCAGCGCTTCAGATGCGTACGCATGATCGGCAACGCTAGCCCAGCGGCCGGGGCGCGGGGACTGCGGAAAACCACCATGCTTTCCTGCGGTCCACCGCACCCGATCTCTGCGGCCGCCCTCATACCCTCGCGCGCGGCGGTTTCCTAGCGTCGAGCACATGATCCTCACTGCCGCGTACGAAGCCTCCGCCGCCGCGAACGAAGCCCCGGCCGGCGGTGTGGCGGGCTGGGCCGCCGACCTCATGGACTCGTTCGGCGCCGTCGGCGCCGGAGTGGCCATCGCCCTGGAGAACCTGTTTCCGCCGCTGCCCAGCGAGGTGATCCTGCCGCTTGCCGGATTCGCCGCGAGCCAGGGCGAGTTCGGCCTGCTCGCGGTCCTGTTCTGGACCACGGCGGGCTCCGTGATCGGCGCGCTCGCGCTCTACGCGATCGGCGCGCTGCTCGGCCGGGACCGTACCGTCGCCATCGCGGCCCGCCTCCCGCTGGTGAAGGCGTCGGACATCCACCGCACCGAGGAGTGGTTCGCACGGCACGGCACCAAGGCGGTCTTCTTCGGCCGGATGATCCCGGTCTTCCGCAGCATGATCTCGGTCCCCGCGGGCGTCGAGCGGATGCCGCTGCCCGTCTTCCTCGCCCTGACGACCGCGGGCAGCCTCATCTGGAACGCCGTCTTCGTCCTGATCGGCCACGCGCTCGGCACCCGCTGGCACCAGGTCACCGACCTGGTCGGCCTGTACTCCAAGGGAGTTCTCGCCGTCGCCGCCCTCGCGGTGCTCGCCTTCGTCGTCCTGCGGGTCCGCAGGGCGGGCAAGGGCGAGCACCGCGCGACGCGCTAGGCGTGGCCCGGACGGGCGCTCAGAGAATGGCGCCCGGGGCGTAGGCGGCGGCCTCGGGGTGCTCCTTGAGGAGCACCTCGATCTGCGCGACGACGGCGGCGACCTGGTCGCTCGCCGCGCCCGTGAACGACAGCTTGTCGGCCATGAGGGCGTCGAGCTCGGCGCGGTCCAGCGGGATGCGGGAGTCGGCGGCGAGCTTGTCGAGGAGTTCGTTGCGCTCGGCGCCCTGCTCGCGCATGGCGAGCGCGGAGGCGACGGCGTTCTCCTTGATGGCCTCGTGGGCCTCCTCGCGGCCGACGCCCGCGCGCACCGAGGCCATCAGGACCTTGGTCGTGGCGAGGAAGGGGAGGTAGCGGTCCAGCTCGCGCGCGACGACGGCCGGGAAGGCACCGAACTCGTCGAGCACCGTCAGGAAGGTCTCCAGGAGCCCGTCGAGTGCGAAGAACGCGTCCGGCAGGGCGACACGGCGTACGACGGAGCAGGAGACGTCGCCCTCGTTCCACTGGTCGCCCGCCAGCTCGCCGGTCATCGACGCGTAGCCGCGCAGGATGACGGTGAGGCCGTTGACGCGCTCGCAGGAGCGGGTGTTCATCTTGTGCGGCATCGCGGACGAGCCGACCTGGCCCGGCTTGAAGCCTTCGGTGACGAGCTCGTGCCCGGCCATCAGGCGGATGGTCTTGGCCAGCGAGGAGGGCCCGGAGGCGAGCTGCACCAGGGCGGTGACGACCTCGTAGTCGAGGGAGCGCGGGTAGACCTGGCCGACGGAGGTGAAGGCGCGGTCGAAGCCGAGGTGCCCGGCGATGCGCTGCTCGAGGTCGGTGAGCTTGTCGGCGTCGCCGCCGAGCAGGTCGAGCATGTCCTGGGCCGTGCCGACGGGGCCCTTGATGCCGCGCAGGGGGTAGCGGCCCAGCAGGTCGTCGACGCGGCGATACGCCACGAGCAGCTCGTCGGCGGTCGTCGCGAAGCGCTTGCCCAGCGTCGTCGCCTGCGCGGCCACGTTGTGCGAGCGGCCGGCCATGACCAGCTCCGCGTACTCGGCCGACAGCTTGCCGAGGCGTGCGAGCACCGCGACGGTGCGGTCGCGCACCAGCTCCAGGGAGAGCCGCACCTGCAGCTGCTCCACGTTCTCGGTCAGGTCGCGGGAGGTCATTCCCTTGTGGACCTGCTCGTGCCCGGCGAGCGCGTTGAACTCCTCGATACGGGCCTTCACGTCATGGCGCGTGACCTTCTCGCGCTCGGCGATCGAGGCGAGGTCGACGTCGTCGATGACCCGCTCGTAATCGGCGAGGGCCGCGTCCGGGACCTCGATCCCCAGATCCTTCTGCGCCCGCAGAACGGCGAGCCAGAGCTGACGCTCCAGCTTGACCTTCTGCTCGGGCGACCAGAGGGTGGCGAGCTCGGCGGAGGCGTAACGCCCGGCGAGGACGTTCGGAATACGGGGCTTTGCAGGCGCGACAGTCACGTGTACGGAGTTTACCTGCCGCCCGACCTGCTCTTTGACCGTCCGTACAGTCCGCGGAGAGCGGGTGCATTGGAGCATCATCCAGGACATCGCACGCGGCGCGAGGCCCAGCCCCCTGCTGCGGCGGACCCTACTCGCCGGGCATCCGCAGCACCTGCCGCAGGGCCTCGACGCCCCCGTGCCACGGCTCCCCGCCGGCCTCCGCCCACAGATCGAGCAGCTCCGAGTCCCCGAGCAGCACGTGGTCCAGGTATCCCGAATACCCCTGCGCGCTCCCGGCTTTGTCGAGGTCCGCGCATCGTGTCACCGAGCACTGACGACGGCCGGTCACCGGCACCGCCACAACTCCCGTTGATCCACCTACGTCTAGGCTTCACGGCATGGAGCAGCGCGAGATCATCCAAAGAGTCGTCGGCATCCTGACCGAGGCGATCGAGATGCGCCGACAGGTACGGGAGAACCCGGAGGGCGAGGTCGAACCCAGTGGCGCGGTCGGCGCGATGCTCGAGGAGATGCTGCCACGCATCGAAATCCCCGCCGACGCCACCGCCATCGAGGTCGCCGAGGTGGTCGGCCGGGAACTGAGCCCGGTCATCGAGCAGATCACGTCGGCCTTCGCCTTCTCCTTCGCACAACTGGCAGAGGCGCACGACGAAGGGCGCACCGACGTCACGTCGGCGGACGTACTGCAGTCCATCGCCCTGCACTTCGAGGACGAGGTGGAGGAGTAATCCGCACCACCGACCGGCGCGGGCGGGCCCCCTGAGGGGCGGCGCGCCCGCGCCGTCCCATGTCGCGCTCGCTCAGGCCCGCGGATCCTCGTACGGCAGCAGATCAGGGCGCTTGGCCGGGAGGCCGTCGCCGGAGGAGCGGCCTGTGAGGCGGCGCATTATCCAGGGGGCGAGGTGCTGCCTGGCGAAGCGGACGTCGGCCACGCGGCGTGCCGTCCAGTTCGGCGGGGGCGTGTCCGGGAGCGGGGACCGCCAGTCGTCCTCGGCGTCGTAGCCGAGTGACTGCCACACCGCTTCGGCGACCCTGCGGTGGCCCTCGGCGGTCAGGTGCAGCCGGTCCACGTCCCAGAGGCGCTGGTCGCCCAGCGCTCCCGATCCGTACAGGTCCACGACCGTGGCGCCGTGCCGTGCCGCCAGCTCGTCGATGTGGACGAAGAGCTCTTCCATACGGGGGCGGAAGCGCGCCATGACGGGGCCGTTCCTGCCCGGGCTGCGCATCAGGACGAGCTGCTTGCAGGCGGGGGCGAGGCGTTCGACGGCCTCCTCCAGGAGGTCGCGTACGCGGACCATGTCGCACTTGGGGCGCAGCGTGTCGTTGAGGCCGCCCACCAGGGTGATCACATCGGGCTGCATGGCGGCCGCGACGTCCACCTGCTCGGCCACGATCTGACCGATGAGTTTCCCGCGCACCGCGAGGTTCGCGTACCGGAAACCGGGGGAGGCGGCAGCCATCCGGGCGGCGAGCAGATCTGCCCAGCCGCGGTAGCTGCCGTCGGGCAGCAGGTCCGACATGCCCTCGGTGAAGGAGTCGCCGACCGCGACAAGACTGGTGTAGTTGGCATTCATCTGCATGGCGGGAGCGATCGTACATGGACCTTCGGCCCTTCGCCCCGGCGGATGCGGCCACCGTGGCGCGCTGGCCCGTCTCCGCCGGTGAGGTGGCCATGTGGTGCGGACCGCGGGATTTCCCGGTGACCGCGCGGGTGGTCGCCGGGTGGCAGCTGGACGCGGACACGCGGGGGTATGCGCTGGTCGAGGGGGAGGCGCTCCTGGGCTACGGGGAGGTGTGGTGCGACGAGGACGAGGGCGAGGCGGAACTCGCCCGGATCATCGTGGCGCCGGACACCCGGGGGCGAGGCGCCGGGCGGCGGCTGGTGCGGGGACTTGCCGCGCTGGCTCTGCGGGGCGGGTACGCGGAGATCTTCATGCGCGTCCACCCGGAGAACACCGCCGCCCTCCGCTGCTACCGCGGGGCCGGGTTCCTGCCCGTGGACCCCGCTCTGGCCGCGGAGTGGAACGCTCCGCAGCCCGTCAGCTATGTGTGGCTCCGGGATGCGGGGGCGGCAGCAGGGGCGGCGGGGACGACGGGAGCGGCGGGGGTGCTTTGAGGCGCTGTCACTGGTTCGAAGGCTCGGCTTTCGGGGTGGTTTCCGGGTCGACCGTCGCCGTACGGCCCACCAGCCGTTCGTAGCGCTGCCTCGCCGCCTGCGGAGTGCCCAGGCCGAGGCCGAAGGCGATCTCCGGCCAGGTCATGCCGCGTCCGCGCGCCATCTGAAGGAGCGCGGACTCCACCTCGTCCATCTCGCGGCGCGCCATCGGCATGAGCGTCAGCGCCGCGGTGATGTCCGCGTGGTCCACCTCCGGCTCGCCGTCCGCGGGCTGTGCGATTCCGGTCAGCAGAAACGTCACCAGGCGTGCTGCCTCATAGGGGCCGACGATCGTGGCGTGGACCTGTCGGCGCCGCTGCTCGTCGGTGGCCGCGTGCCGCTCGGCGATGCGGAACAGGGAGGCGGGGGCGCGGCCCGCGCGCACCTGGTCCGGGTGCGTGGGGCTGAAGGGATCGGTCTCGACGGACTGCTGCTCCGGAGTGGTCATGGGATCAGCATCGAGGACACACGTGATGATGTCAACGATTCATTGTGAACAAACTGTTTGCATGCGCCCATCGACGGTCCGGGCCGCCTCGGTGGTGGTGCGGTCGCCGGGTCGGTCCCCGTATGGAACGGTGGAAAACGGATGAAATGCCACTCGTGGCGAACCTGGTGAGAGGGGAATCGCATGTCATCGAAGCGACGTCGCAAGAAGAAGGCACGCCGTAAGCACCCGGCCAACCACGGCAGTCGTCCCCAGTCCTGACTGCCGCTGACCACGGCCCCCGCAACCGGTTTCTGCGTGATCTCGTCAACGGCCTTGCCACCTGGGTCAACGGGTGAACAATGGTGCAATGTTGGAGTTGTTGCGAGAAGTCGGCGTGGAACTGCCGGGCGGCGCTGGGCTGTTGAAGTTCGGGATGACACCCGGCGAGGTCCTGGAACTGCTGCCGCCCGACAGGGTCACACACCACCGGCAGTGCATGGGGCTGACCCTCGGCCAGTACGCGGAGCTCCGGCACGCGCACGACGCCTGGCTCGGCGGCCTGCTCTTCGAGCCCGAGTGGAGCTTCGACGCCGAGCTGGACGGCGTAGTCCTGGGGTTCGGCGGTGGCGGGCCCGGGGCCACGGACCGGCTCGCCCGCGTGGAGATCCAGGCGCGGGCCGAGCCGGACCGCCCGGAAGTCACCCCGGTGGCCTGGGACGACATCGACCTGTTCGGCTACCCCGCCGCGGAGATCGTGGCCGTCCTCCCCGGGGCCACCGCGGCGCCCGGCGGGCCACCGCCGGCCGAGCTCGCCGTGGACGAACTCGGCCTCCGCCTCTCACGCGCCAGGCCTGCGGCGGAACACTGGGAGCGGGTGACTCTCTTCGGGCCCGGCTCCGGCAGCTGGGGCGCCTGCTGCGCGGGCGGACTCGTCTGCGCCGAACAGGGGGACGGCCTCGTCGGGATCATGTACTGACGGGGGTGTGCCGATCCCCTCTCCGTGGCCCGCGCGGTCGGCGGCATGAGCATCCAGTTCGCCCGCCTCACGGTGTCCGCCCCGGAGACGTACGACGCTGCCGTGCGCGATGTGACGGCCATGTTCCTGCACCTACTAGGAGTCGATCACCCAGACCAGGGAGCTGTACGCCTACGACCGGGGCAGCGAGGCCAGGTGGTCCAGGTGGTCCCAAGCGGCCTGGGCCGTGAATTCGGCCTGACCGCCGCGCAGCAGCAACCCCGCCGACGCGAACGCCGGTTCGTCCGCGTGGGCGGCGACGTAGGGGATCGCGATGCAGCGCATGCCCGCCGCGTGTGCGGCCGTCGCGCCCGGAGCGGCGTCCTCCAGGACCACGCAGTCGGCGGGCTCGGCGCCGAGGAGCGCGGCGGCGGCCAGGAAGACATCGGGCGCGGGCTTGCCGTGGGTGACCTCGTCGGCCGAGACGACCGTGGTCAGGAGCGCGTCGAGGCCGGTGCCGGAGAGGATCGCCTCGATGGCGGCGCGGGACGACCCGGAGGCCACGGCCATCGGCACCCCGGCGCCGTGCAGCCGCTCCACGAACTTCCGCATCTCGGGGAAGACATGCGTGTCGGCGCGGGCGAGGGTGAGATAGCGGCGGTCGAGCTCCGTGAGCAGGTCGGCCACCGGTACGCCGATGCCGTACCGGTCCTTCCACGTGGCGAGGGTCTCCTGGGTGCCGATGCCCACGTACTGCTCGTTGTCGGCCCAGGTGTACTCGATGCCGTGCTCGGCGAGCAGCTCGCGCGACGCCGCGTAGTAGTTGGGCTCGCTGTCCACGAGTGTGCCGTCGAGATCGAAGATGACCGAGGTGCCGCCAAAGGTGCTCATGTACTCCAGCATGCCAAGCCGCAGATCACCGCTGCTCGGCGGAGGCCCGGCCGATCGACTCGACGAGCGGCAGCAGGCGGTGCGGGACGCGCTCGCGCAGGGCCATCTCCGTACGGGTGCGGACCACGCCCGGCATCTGGATCAGCTGCTGGACCACGTCCTCCAGGTGGCCGTTGTCCCGGGCGACCACCCGGGTCAGGAGATCGCCGCCACCGGTGATCGAGAAGGCCTCGATGATCTCCGGCACGGCGGCGAGCGCGTCACCCACCTCGTCCAGATGCCCCTGCGTGACCTCGATGTGCACGAAGGCGAGCACCGGATGCCCGAGCGCGGCGGCCGAGAGCGAAGGCCCGGTCCCGGTGATCACCCCGTCCCGCTCCAGCCGGTCGAGCCGGGCCTGCAGGGTGCCACGAGCGACACCGAGCACGCGCGCGTACTCACGAACGCTGGTGCGGGGCTGCTCCAGGAGGAGCCGCAGAATGCGGGTGTCGAGCTCGTCGACGGCCATGGCACGGATCTCCCGGATACGAGGAACGAACCTCGCGACTGTACCAATGGAGTGCGGTCAGCAGCCGCCGGGAGCCGGGCCTGACCTGCGGATACTGCCCTGTCCCTCAGCCGGCGTCCGCTCCCCGGTGGAGCGTCCGAAGTGCGTCCACCAGCGCCGTGACGCCCCGCTCGGCCTTGGTGCGTGGGCAGCCCACGTTCAGGCGTAGGTGGGCGGGGGAGCCGTAGGCCGTGCCTGGCATGATGGCCACCTTTTGGGTGTCGACCAGTTCGCGTTGGAGAGCCTCGTCGTCCAGGGCCAGAGGGCTTATGTCGATCCAGGCCAGGTAGCCGGCCTGGGGTGGGGTCCAGTTCAGGGTGGGGAATGCCGTGTTCAGGCGGTCGGCGACCAAGTGGAGGTTGGCGCGGAGGTAGGTGCGCAAGGCGTCCAGCCAGGGGGCTCCCTCTCGGTACGCGGCGATGTGGCCCACCAGTGAGAGCACCGCGGGAGAGGACAGGCCGTCGGCCTCCTTGAGTTGGTGGAGGTAGGCGTCACGTGTCGCCGGGTCGCCGATGATGCCGTAACTGCCCGTCAGAGCAGGGATGTTGAAGGATTTCGAGGCCGAGGTCACGATCGCCCAGCGGCCTTCGCGGGCGCCGTGCAGGGACCACGGTCGGTGGACGTGCGGCGGATGGGCCAGGTCCGAGTGGATCTCGTCGCTGATCACCGCGACGCCGTAGCGCCCGCACAAGTCCGCGACGCGGTCCAGCTCCGCCTCCGTCCAGACATGGCCGGTGGGGTTGTGGGGTGAGCACAGCAGCAGTACGGCCGTGTCGGGGAGGGCCAGCAGCCGTTCCAGTTCGGTCCAGTCGCCGAGCGGGCAGCGCAGCAGCCGTCGTTCGTGCGCGGCGACCGTCTTGGGGAAGGCGTCGTACGTCGGCGTGTGGACGACGACGCCGTCGCCGGGGCGTGACCAGAGCCGCAGGAGCTGGGCGACCTGGTAGATCACGGAGGGGCCGTAGACGATCGACTCCGGCGCCACCTCGGTCGCGTGGCGTTCGCCGTACCAGTCCACGATCGCGGAGAGGAAGTCGGCCTGGCGCCACCGGGAGTAGCCGAGCACGCCGTGGTCGAGCCGGCCGCGGAGCGCCGACAGGACCGCGGGCGCCGTCTCGAAGTCCATGTCCGAGATGGTGAACGGCAGCAGGCCGGGGACGCCGAAGCGGTCCTCGACGTAGTCCCACTGCGTGCACCACGTGCCGTGCCGGTCGACGGGTGTGTCGAAGTCGAAGTCGAAGTCGAAGTCGACGGGGTGGTGCTGGAAGGGGTGGTCCATTGCTCAGCCCACCCGGACCATCGTCGCTATCGCGTCCTTCACCGACTGCACCTGCGGGCCGATGATCACCTGCACGTTGTGCGCGTCGAGCTTGATGACCCCCACCGCACCGAGCTTCTTCAGCCGCGGCTCGTCGACCTGTTCGGCGTCCGCGACCGTCATGCGCAGGCGGGTGATGCAGTTGTCGAGGGTCTGGATGTTCTCGGCGCCGCCGATCGCCTTCAGGATCGCCACGGCGTCGTACTTCCCCGCGATCAGTTCGCGGGGAGCCGTCGCCTCCTCCGCGGATGACGGCTCCTCCTCGTCGGCCCCCTCCGGCGAGGGCTCCTCGCGGCCCGGCGTCTTGAGGTCGAAGCGGGTGATGGCCCAGCGGAAGAGGAAGTAGTAGCCGGCGAACCAGACCGCGGCGATGACGGGGATGAGGTACCACTTCGTGGTCGTGCCCTGCAGGACGCCGAAGACGAGCCAGTCGATGACGTTGCCGTCGGTGTTGCCGATGAACACCCCGAGCACGGCGGCGGTCAGGAATCCGAGGCCCACCAGCACGGCGTGGATCAGGTACAGCCACGGCGCGATGAACAGGAACAGGAACTCGAGCGGTTCGGTGATGCCGCCGACGACGCACGCGACGACACCGGAGACGAGGAGCGCCTTGATCTCCGGGCGCATCTTCTTGTTCGCGCAGTGATACATCGCCAGGGCCGCACCCGGAAGCCCGCCTAGGTAGACCGCCATCTTGCCCTGGGACAGGAAGTGGGTGGCGTTGGTGACCGCGTCACCGGGCGGGTTCGAGCAGTTGAGCTGGGCGTAGAAGAGGTTCAGCGCACCCGAGACGTGGTCGCCGCAGACCGCGCCGGAGCCGCCGACATCCGTGAAGCGGAACATCGCGACGAGGATGTGGTGCAGGCCGATCGGGCGCAGCAGCACCTCTCCCATGCCGAAGAAGAAGGGGCCGAAGACGCCCGCGTGACCGATCGCGCGCCCGAGATCCGTGATCCAGCCGTTGAACGTCGGCCACACCAGCGGGATCAGCAGACCGAGCAGGCTGAGCACGAGCGTCGAGATGATCGGCACGAACCGAAGACCGCCGAAAAAGGCCAGTGCGTCGGGCATCCGCTGAGCACGAAAGCGCTGGTGAAGGATGCTGACAACGATGCCAACAGCGACGGCGCCGAGCAGTCCCGTATCGATGGACTGGATGCCGATCACGTCGGCGATCCCGTAGTGGGCGATGGCCTTCTCGTCGTCGAGATCCACGCCCTTGGCGGTGAGATAGAAGTTCACCGCGAGGTTCATCGCGGCGAAGCCGACGAAGCCGGAGAACGCCGCGACGCCCTTGTCCTCGCGGGCGAGGCCGAGGGGGATGGCTATCGCGAACATCACGGGGAGGAACTTGAAGGCGACGAGGCCGGTGCTCGCCATCCACGTGAAGACGAGATGGAAGCCCTCGCCCCGGAGGAAGGTCAGATTGTCGGTGACGGCCTCGCTGGAGAGCGACGAGCCGATGCCCAGCATGATGCCGCAGAACGCGAGCAGGGCCACCGGGAGCATGAACGTCTTGCCGAGGCCCTGGAGGAATTCCCAGAGCGCGGACTTGGTCTTCTGCATGTGTGGGGGTCTTTCGGGCCTGAGCGGAGGCGTGCAATGACCGGCCCACGGGCGCGCGGGCCAGGACGGTGGTGGCCGGTCACATGCTGCACACAGGGATCGCCTGCTCATCAGCGTGGAAGGTCCATCGATCCACGCCGAAGGTCGATCGATCCGCCCGGACGGATAAGATCACAGCCGCTCCGGAGCTGTCCATGGCCTTAGGTCCCGGGGCCCGAGCCCAAGCCCGAAGGGCGTGTCCGCCGTACAATAAAAGGGCGGCAATGTGCACGACGGCGTGACTCGATCATGAACACTCGTATCGAGGACTACGCCCTCATCAGTGACCTGGAAACCGCTGCCATGCTCGGCAGGGACGGGTCGATCGACTGGCTCTGCCTGCCGCGCTTCGACTCACCGGCCTGCTTCGCCGCGCTGCTCGGCACGGCGGACAACGGCTTCTGGCGGGTTTCCCCGGTCGGCGCGGGACCGTGCGCACGGCGCGCCTACCGCCAGGACACGCTGGTCATGGACTCCCACTGGGACTGCCCGACCGGTGCCGTGCGCGTCACGGACTTCATGCCGCCCCGCGCGGGGCTGCCCTGCATCGTGCGCATCGTCGAAGGCCTGTCCGGTGCCGTGGCCATGCGCAGCGAACTGCGCCCGCGCTTCAACCAGGGCCGCGTCATGCCCTGGGTGCGCGCCGAGGAGCACTGCACGGTCGCCGTGGCCGGGCCCGACTCGCTCTGGCTGAGCGCCGACGGCCCGATGGAGATCCGCACCGGCATCCACGACTCCACCGCCCACGACCCCGCCGTCCGCGACTCCTCCGCCCTGGACTTCACCGTCTCGGCCGGCCAGCGCCTGACGCTGCAACTCGTGTGGGCACCCTCGCACCTGCCGGAACCGCCCGAGCCCCTGAGGGTCCCGGCGGAGACGGCACTGAAGGCCACCGGCGACTTCTGGCGGCGCTGGACGGCCAAGTGCCGCTACCAGGGCCCCTGGCGTGAGGCCGTCACCCGCTCGCTGATCACCCTGAAGGCCCTCACCTACGCGCCCACGGGCGGCATCGTCGCCGCGCCGACCACCTCGCTCCCGGAGTGCGTCGGCGGCGAACGCAACTGGGACCACCGCTTCTGCTGGCTGCGCGACTCCACACTCACCCTGTCCGCCCTGCTGCGCAGCGGCTACCGCGACGAGGCGACCGCCTGGCTCGACTGGCTGGTGCGGGCCGTGGCGGGCGACCCGGCCGATCTCCAGGCGGTGTACGGAGTGGAGGGCCAGCGGCGGCTGCCGGAGGCCGAGGCGCCCTGGCTGCCCGGTTACGAGGGTTCGCGGCCCGTCCGCTTCGGGAACGCGGCGGCCCATCAGCTCCAGCTCGACGTGTACGGCGAGGTCCTCGACACGCTCTATCTGTCGTTGCGGGCGGGGATCCCGATGCAGCCCCACCTGTGGAGCCTGGTCGAATCCCTGATGAGCCACCTGTGCGGCCACTGGCGTGAACCGGACCAGGGGCTGTGGGAAGTCCGGGGCGGCGGGCGGCAGTTCGTCCACTCCAAGGTCATGTCATGGGTCGCCGCCGACCGCGCCCTGCGGATGGGCGAGATGCTCGGCAGGAACGAGTCCGCGGGGGAGTGGCGGGCCATGCGGGACGCGGTGCACCAGGAGGTGTGCCGCGAGGGGTGGGACGGCGGGCGGCGGGCGTTCGTGCAGTCCTACGGATCGTCCGCCCTGGACGCGTCGGCCCTGCTGATCCCCAAGGTCGGCTTCCTGCCCGCCGGCGACGCCCGCGTGCGCGACACCGTCCGGGCCATGCGCGCCCTGGACCACCACGGATTCGTGCGGAGGTACGCCCACGACGGCCGGGGCACGCACGGCGTCGACGGCATGCGCGGCTCCGAGGGCACGGTCGTGGCCTGCTCCCTCTGGTACGCCGACGCGCTCGCGGCGACCGGCCGCCTCCGGCAGGCGAAGGAGACCTTCGAGCGCGTCCTGGACGTACGCAACGACGTGGGCCTGCTCGCGGAGCAGTGGGACCCGGAAAGCCACCGCCAACTGGGCAACGCACCGCAGGCGTTCAGCCATATCGCGCTGGTGGAGACGGCGTTCGCGCTGCAGGAGGCGGGCGCCTGAGAGCGCTGCCCCGCAGGAGCAGTCACTCCCCGCGCCGCGCCGCCGTGAGCAGCACCATCCCGGAGTCGCCGTAGTCCGGCAGCGTCGGGTCGGCCTCGATCCGGGTCACCGCGAGGTGCTCGGTGAGTGGGGCGAACACCTCGGTGACGACGGCCGGGTTCACCGGGCAGCCGGGCCACCGCGAGGCGGGCCCGATGCGGTACGTCGGCATGTTCTCCATGAACGCCGCGACGAGACGGCCGCCCGGGGCGACGGAGCGCACGAAGCGGTGGCAGAAGTCCGTGAACTCCGCGAAGTCCTCGGTGACACCCTCGGCGACGAAGTTCATCGACGCGATGTCGTACGTGCCGGGCACCAGCGCCCGGACGTCGCCGTGGACGACCCGCACGCCCGCGAGTGCCCCGGGAAGCGTGGACGGCAGATCGGGGTTGAGGCGACGGCACAGCGCGTGGAACGGCAACCAGCTGTCGTCGGGGGCCTGTTCGAGCTGCCGGGTCAGATAGGCGACGCCCGCGGCGCTCGCCTCGACGGCGTCGATGCGGCGGCTCGCGGCGGCGGCGAGCATCAGCGGATAGAGGTTGGGCCCGGCCCCGAACTCCACGGAACACGCGGCGCTCCCTCGGCCGAACCGCCGGTAGAAGGCCGAGTGGTGGGCGATGACCGCGGCATCGGACGGATGCAGCTCGCGGTAGTTCTCGCCGAGATAGGCCTGGACGGGCCAGCTGTCCCAGTCGACGTCGTCGTTGCGGGTCGGAGCCATGGCGGTCAGCTACCCGGCCGCAGCGCGAAACGCTCGGACAGGCGGGTCAGGGCGGCGTTGAGACGGTCGATGTCGTCGTCGGAGTTCAGGGCGGTGAGCTGCACGCGGAATCCGACGCGGTCGCGCGGTACGAGCGGATAGGCCGCCAGGGTCACATAGATGCCCTGCTCCCACAGGAACCCGGCGACCGCGTCCAGGTCCGAGGCGTCGGCCAGCGGGATCTCCACGATCGGCAGCTCATCGGAGTTGAGCGTCCGCAGGCCGAGCCCGGCCACGTGGTCGAGCACCCGGACGGTCTTGCGGTGCAGATCGGTGCGGATGACGTCGCCGCGCCGGTCGTTGACCTCCAGACCGGCGAGCGCGGTGGCGAGCGAGGCCGTGGGCGAGGGCCCGGAGTACAGATAGGGGGCGGCGGCGACCTTCAGGTGGTCCTTGAGCCAGGACGGCAGCGCGAGGAAGGCCAGGAGCGACGAGTAGGCCTTGGAGAAGCCGCCGACCAGGACGATGTTGTCGTACGTCTCGCCCGTGTGCCGTACGACGCTGTTGCCGCGGGAGCCGTAGGGGCACGGTTCGGCTGCGCCGCGCTCCCCGATGACGCCGAACCCGTGGGTGTCGTCGATGTACAGCGTGGCGTCCACGTCGCGGCAGATACCCGCAAGTTCGGGCACGTCGGCGATGTTCCCGCTCATGCTGTTGACGCCGTCGAGGCAGACCAGGCGGGCCGAGCCGTTCGGCACCGACCGCAGCATGGCGGCCAGTTCGGCGGGGCGGTCGGCGTGGAACCGCCGCAGCGTCGCGCCCTGCCCCCGGGCCGAGACACAGCCGTCGTACACGGTGCGGTGCGCCGCGGCCTCGACGAAGACGTGCCCCTTGTCGGCGAGGACGGGGATCACCGAGGCATGGATCAGCGTGGCCGTCGGGAGGAGCAGGGTGTCCGGCGCCCCGAGCAGCGCGGTGAGCCGTTCCTCGATCTCGGGGTAGAGCCGGGGGCTGCCCAGGAGCCGGGACCAGCTCGGATGCGTTCCCCAGCGGCGTACGGCGGGTTCGATGGCGTCGATGATCTCGGGATCGCAGTCGAAGCCGAGGTAGTTGCAGGAGGCGAAGTCGATGAGCCAGTGGTCCCCGCTGCGGATGTGCCGGCCGCGGACCTCGTCCAGGACGCAGTCGGTCATCGGACTGGTGCGCCGCAGGTGGTCGAGATCGCCCCAGCGTGGATCGCGCCGATCCCCCAGGAGTCCGGTGTCCGGTTCGCTCATGGTGCTCTCCCTCTCCGAAGGGGGCGGGGCAGGCGCGGTGGGCGGGGTGACGACAGCGGCAGCGGCGCGCGGGGCGGCATGGACGGCAGGGGCGACACGGGAGGCAGAGGCGCAAGACGCGGCGCCGTTGTGTCCCCGGCGCCCGCGGAGGAGCCGCTCCCCCTGCTCGGCCGTCAGGGGCCGCGCGAAGAGGTAGCCCTGCCCGAACCCGCAGCCCATCCGGGCCAGCAGATCCCGTTGCGCGGGCTCCTCGATGCCCTCGGCGATGACCTGGAGGCCCATCGTGTCGGCGAGGTGCACGATGCCCTCGACGAGGGCGAGCTGCCGGGGGTCGTCGGCGATGTCGTCGATGAACGACTTGTCGATCTTGAGTACGTCGACGGGGAACTCGCGGAGATAACGCAGCGAGGAGAATCCCGTGCCGAAGTCGTCGACCGCGATCCGCACCCCGAGATCCTTCAACGCCCGCATGACCGCCTGGATCTGCCCGTCACGCCGCATCAGCACCGATTCCGTGAGCTCCAACTGCAGTGACCCCGGGGCGAGTCCGGGTGTCTCCAGGGCGCCGCGCACCTCGCCGAGGAAGCCCGGGTCGCGGAACTGCCGCGCGGACACGTTGACGCTGATGTAGGGGCGCCGGTCCGAGGGCGCGCCCACGCCCTGCAGCCCGGCGATGTCCGCGGCGGCGCTGCCCAGGACCCAGGCGCCGAGCGGCGTGATGTGCCCGGTCTCCTCGGCGAGCGGGATGAACTGCTGCGGCGGCACCAGACCGCGCCGGGGGTGCGGCCAGCGGGCCAGCGCCTCGAAGCCGACGATCTCGGCGGCGTGCGGCGCACCGTTCGCCGCGCCACCGCCCGCCGCGCCACCGCCCACCAGGCCGCCGTTCCCGCTGATGTCCACCACTGGCTGATAGCGCAGCGCGAATTCCTCGTCGGCGATCGCCCGGTCCAGACTCGTCTGCAGATCGTGCCGCTCCAGCATGCGCACGTGCAGCCGCTGCTGGAAGCGGCGCCACTGACGCTTCCCCGCGGCCTTGGCGGCGTACAGCGCCAGGTCGGCGTGGGCCAGGAGTTCCTCGGTGCTCGCGCTGTCCACGGCCGTGGCCACGCCGACGCTCGCGGAGACGCTCACGCTGTCGCCGGACAGCTGGAACGGCCTGCTGAGCGCCTGCACCACCTGCGCGGCCAGGATCTCGGCGTCGGCGGGCTCCTTCGCGTCCTCCATCAGGACGGCGAACTCGTCGCCGCCGAGGCGGGCCGCGGTGTCGCTGCGGCGCAGCGTCCGCGAGAGGCGGGAGCCGACGGCGGCGAGGAGCCGGTCACCGACCGAGTGCCCCATCGTGTCGTTGACGACCTTGAAGTCGTCGAGGTCGACGAAGAGCACGCAGGTCAGCGTCGACTCGCGACGGCCACGCAGCAGCGCGCGCTCGATGCGCTCCAGGAGCAGCGTGCGGTTGGGAAGGCCGGTCAGCGCGTCGTGGAAGGCCCGCTGGGTGAGCTCGTGCTCCAGCTGACGCTGCTCGGTCACGTCCCGCAGGGTGACGACGAGCCCGCGCACGGTCGGGTCCCGGCGCAGGTCGCTGCACCGCACCTCCACCTCGATGCGCCCGCCGTCCCGCGGAATCCACCAGTAGTCGTGGGGCTCCCGCTGCCCACCCGCCCGCATGACCGTGAGCACCCGGGCCGCCCGGTGGCCGTCCCGCTGGTCCACCAGCTCCGGCAGCTCCGCCCCGACCAGCCGGACGTCCCCGAAGACGGCCTGGGCGGACGGGCTCGCGTACCGGACGGTGTCGTCGTCGTCGACGATGAGGATGACGTCGGAGGCGTTGCGCACCAACGTACGGAAGTACGCCTCGCTCTCCCGTCGGATGATCTCCTCGCGGAGCGCGATGCGCGCCTTCGCCAGGCCCGCGTGCGAGGCGAGTATCTCCAGCGAGCCACAGATCTCCGTAAGCCGCCGCTCGGGGCCGGTCGCGATCAGTACACCCGGCGGCTCGTCCACGGCCGGACGGTCACGCTGGATCATCGGGCACACCAGCGCACTCTGCGACGCGTCGAACCGGGCGGCGATCTCCGGGCCGAGGTCGGCGGCCCGGACCAGATGCGTGCGGTGCAGGTCGAGGGCCGCGTGGGGGACCGGCGGGGAGTCGTCCGCCTCCAGGAGCAGGGTCGCGGGCAGGGCCCCGGGCCCGGACAGCGCGGCAACCGTCGTCTCGCAGGTCGCGGTGATCTCCTCCGTCGTGATCGCCGCCACCAGCGAGGCGGCCGCCCCGCGCAGTGCCAGCTCGCGGTCCATGGCCTTGCGGTGCGCCACGACCATGCCGGCGAGCCGCAGGATCACCAGGAGGAACAGGGTGCCGGAGAACGCGGCGATCACGGCCGCGTCATGAGCGCCGCCCAGCAGGCCCTCCATGAGCAGGATCGCAGGAGCGATGAGGGTGGCCGCGGCGAGCAGCACGAGTCTGCGCACCGGCGGAAGCAGGGACTGGCGCTGGTGCGCGTACGCGGTCAGTTCCGCCATCGAGGGGTGCAGTGCGGCGAGGCCCCACGCCGTGTAGAAGACGATCCAGCCCGTGTCCAGGAGCGTGCCCGCCTGCCACAACCCGTTGAGTTGCAGGATCCCGTACGCGATGTCGAAGGCGAGCAGGGTGAACGTGCCGAGTACGAGCAGGCGTACGGCGGGATTGTGGCCGGTCGCGAAGTCCGGGGTGAGCAGCCGGGCCAGGAGGGCCAGGACCAGTACGTCGCCCAGCGGGTAGGCGATGCTGATGGCGCGCTGCGTCCAGGTCAGCCCCTCGACCTCGGTCAGCGGCTGGACGAGGTAGACCCAGACCGGCAGCGCGAGCCCGGCGGTGATGATCAGCGCGTCGAGGAGACTCGGCAGGTCGCGGCCCGCCCAGCGGTGGCGCACGAGACCGAAGAGGCCCGCGGCGAGCAGTGGGTACACCGCGAGGTAGGCGGCGTCGGCCGGGGACGGGAACGGGTTCGACGCCTGGAAGTACTCCTCGACCACGTTGTAGTACGTGTCGCCCGCGGCGAACGCGAGCAGCCCGGCCGCCAGCACCCACCACGGCCAGCGGTGCGCGGGCCGGTGGACGTGCACACCGACGAGGACGGCCACGACGCCACCGAGGCCGATGAGCGCCCAGAGCGGGGCGCGCAGGCCGGGCACCGTCATGTAGACGGCGGTGAGAGCGGCGACCAGGAGGACGTAGCCGGCCATGAGCCGATGTGCCCGTGGTTGATCCCGGGGGAATGCCCGAAGCAATGGCAAAGCGCCTCCCTGCGTGGCAGGGACACCCGGCCGCGAATCACGCGTCAACCTGGGGTCTCGCTGTAATGATCGTAGGCCTGGGCGGTGGACGCCTGCATCTTCAGGCGGTGTCAGTCGCCCTGGGGCAGCGCGGCCCCGACCGGCGGGGGCGTACCGACCCTCTGCCCGAAGTAGTCGACGGAACCGGGGTCGATGCCGAACAGCTTGCGCAGGTCGAGGCCCTTGTCCGCGAGGGCGTCGCAGTCCGGGGCGAACAGGCGGGCGTCGGCGGCGGATGTGACCGACGGCAGCGTGCCTCCGGTGAAGCAGGGGTCGGCGGTCAGGCCGGACGGCCGTCCGTCGACGCGTTCCTGGCCGGTCGCCTTGCGCCATGTGGCGATGCCGGTGAAGGCGTGGTCGCCCCACTGCAGTGCCCACTGTTCTTGCGGGGCACGGTAGTTGTTGCCCTGGAGCAGGACGTTCTTGGTGCTGAGCCCCCCGTCCGCGAGGGCCAGCGGGGAGCCGTCGGTGACGAACAGGTTGTTGCGGACGGTGACCCCCTTCTCGCCGTCCATCAGGCGCAGGGCGGGGCCGCTCTTCCCGTTCTCCAGGGCCGTCATCACCACGGTGTTCTGGTAGATCCGCAGGTTGCGCACGTCGTGGCCGTAGACCGCGAGCCCGCCGAAGCGCGGCAGCTTGCGGCCGTCGTCGGAGGTGATGTTGTAGCGGATCGTGTTGTCGGTGTGCGCGCCGTTCGTCTTCCGCGTGTACGCGTAGAAGCCGGGGCCGTCGTTGTGGAAGGCCAGGTTGTACTGGATCGTCGAGTCCGAGACGTTCTCGTCGAAGCCGAACCCGGCACCGTCGACCTTGGAACCCGTGTGGTTGCGGTAGGCGGTGTTGTGCTCCAGGACCACGTTCTTGGCGTCGTACGCCCAGATGCCCACCGGGCCCGAGGGTGCCTCGCCGGACGACCTGGATCCGTTGTCGTGGGCGCTGGAGCCGCGCACCGTGGCGTTCCGCACGGCGCCGAGGATGATGCCGTCACCGGTGTGGCGGTCGTCCGCGCCGGGATCACCGGTGTTCCGGTACGCGTCGACGTCCGAGACATTGAACTCTTCGTGTGCGTAAGTCGGTTGACCGGGGTTGAACTCAGGGCCGTACGTCAGGAGACCGACGTCCTTGTTGCCGTACAACTTGGCCTCGCGGATCGTCACGTTCTTGAATCCGTTGCCCTTCTCCGCTCCTCCGACCGCGATGCCCGTCCGGAAACCGGAGACACGGACGTGGGAGAGGGTGACCCGGTCCAGCTTCCCGCCGTCCGGACGGTCGGCGTAGAGGTTGATGCCGCCGTCGTGGGCGTAGGCGGCGCGGTCACCCTTGACGGTGAGGTCGCGGATCTCCACGCCCGCGGTGTTGTGCACGGAGATGCCGGGGGAGCCCTCGGCCTCGACCGTCGCCCGGCCCTCGCCGTACGACCCGACCACCACGGGTTGGTCCGCGCGTCCCGCCTCGTCGCCGTTGAGGGTGATGGTGCCGGTGAAGCGTGCGCCGCCCTCCAGGAGCAGCCGGTCGCCCGGTTCGAGCGCCACGCGTTCGGCGCGGGCGAGGGAACGCCAGGCCTGACCGGGCGAAGAACCGTCGTTCTGGTCGTCGCCCCGTGAGCTGACGTAGTACGTACTGGCCGACGGCGCGTAGTGGGGCGTGGCCGCACAGCCGCTCGCGCCGAGCAGCACGATCGCGGCGGTGAGGACGCCGGGGGCGGTGCAGCGCCTGACGGCGGCCGGGACGGTGTTCCTGCGCACGGGGATCATGGGGATCAGGCCTCCACCGGCACCCGCGCGCGCCGCGACGCGGACCGTGCGGTGAACAACGCGATCGTGTGCCGCAGGCCCTCGTCGAGAGGCACGCGGGGCATCCAGCCGAGCTGCTCCACGGCCCGGTTGATCACCGGGCGGCGGCGGGCCGGGTCGTCGACGGGCAGCGGGCGGTAGGCGATCCGGGAGGGCGATCCGGTGAGGCGCAGGACGAGCTCCGCCAGTTCACGGACGGTGCGCTCGCTGGGGTTGCCCAGGTTCACCGGACCGCCGAGGTCGCTGTCGAGCATCGCGAGCAGGCCGCGGACGAGGTCGTCGACGTAGCAGAAACTGCGGGTCTGGCTGCCGTCGCCGTAGAGGGTCAGCGGCTTGCCCGCGAGGGCCTGGCGGACGAACGTGGAGACCACGCGTCCGTCGTGCGGGCGCATCCGCGGACCGTACGTGTTGAAGATCCTGACGATGCCCACGTCGACGCCGTGGCTGCGCCGGTAGGCCATGGAGAGCGCCTCCGCGAACCGCTTGGCCTCGTCGTAGACGCTGCGCGGGCCGACCGGATTGACGTGGCCCCAGTACTCCTCGGGCTGCGGGTGGACCTCCGGGTCGCCGTAGACCTCGCTGGTGGAGGTGAGCAGGAAGCGGGCGCCGTGCCGCTGGGCCAGGCGCAGGGCGTTCTCGGTGCCGCGGCTGCCGACGGCCAGGGTCTCCACGGCGAGCCGGTGGTAGTCCGGCGGTGACGCGGGGCTCGCGAGATGTGCCACGGCGTCCACAGGGCCCGGCACGTCGAACGGCGCCGTCACGTCGGCGTGGACCAGCCGGAAGCGGGGCGTGCCGCGCAGGTGGGCGACGTTCTCCGGTTCGCCGGTGCAGAAATTGTCCAGGCAGCAGACCGTGTCGCCCCTGCGCAGCAGGGCCTCGCACAGGTGGGAGCCCACGAATCCGCCGCCGCCCGTCACCACGACCCTCATGACGCACCTCCGGCGAGCGCGGCCACGTTGGCCGAAGAAGGTGCGGCCGTGGACAGCTGCGGGCGGCCCGGGGCGTGCACGGCCCAGCCCGCCGCCGACCAGCGCTCGGGGTCGAGTCTGTTGCGGGCGTCCAGGAGGACCGGGGAGCGCACGAGGGCGGCCAGCGCCGCGGGGTCGATGTCCCGGTACTCGGGCCAGTCGGTGAGGTGCAGGACCAGGTCGGCGTCCTCGCACGCCTTGTCGACGTCCAGGGCGTAGGCCAGCTCGGGACGGGCGTCGCGCGCGTTGTCGATGGCCTGCGGGTCGTGCACGCGGACCGTGGCGCCCTGCTGGTGCAGGGCCGCCGCCACGACCAGCGCCGGCGAGTCGCGGACGTCGTCGCTGCCCGGCTTGAACGCCGCGCCGAGCACCCCGATCCTGCGCCCGGAGAAGGAGCCGCCGAGGAGTCTGCGTGCCTGTTCGACGACGCGGGAGCGCTGCCGGGTGTTGATCCGGTCGACCTCGTGCAGGAACACCACCGCCTCGCCGGCGCCGATCTCCTCGGCACGGGCGGCGAAGGCCCGGATGTCCTTGGGGAAGCAGCTGCCGCCGAAGCCGAGCCCCGGTTCGAGGAAGCGCGGGCCGATCCGCGAGTCCGCGCCGATGGCCCTGGCAAGCAGCGAGGCGTCGGCGCCCGCGGCGTCGCACACCTCGGCCATGGCGTTGATGAAGGAGATCTTGGTGGCGAGGAACGAGTTCGCCGCCACCTTGACCAGCTCGGCGGTGGCCGGATCGGTGCCGAAGAACGGCACCCCGGCGAGGATCATCGGCGCGTAGAGCGCCCGCAGCACGCCCTCCGCGTGCCGCGACGTCACGCCCACCACGAGCCGCTCGGGCCGCATGGTGTCCTGGACCGCGGATCCCTCGCGCAGGAACTCGGGGTTCCAGGCGACCTCCGTGCCCGGCGCCGTCGCGGCCAGGCGCTCCGCGAGGCGGGCCGCCGTGCCGACCGGCACGGTCGACTTGCCCACGACCAGGCTGCCGGGCCGCAGATGCGGGGCGAGCCCGTCCACGACGGCGTCCACGTACCGCAGGTCGGCGGCGTGGCTGTCGGGGCGCTGCGGGGTGCCCACGCACACGAAGTGTGTCCGGGCGAACGCGGCGCCCTCGGCGAGCGAGGTGGAGAAGCGCAGTCGGCCCGACGCGACGGTCCTGGCGAGCAGTTCGTCGAGGCCGCTCTCGTGGATGGGCGCCCGGCCCGCCGCCAGGGAGGCGATCCGTTCGGCGTCGATGTCGATGCCGAGGACCTGGTGGCCGATGTCGGCCATGCACGCGGCGTGCACCGTTCCCACGTATCCGGTGCCGATCACTGTCATCCGCATGACGTCGCTCCTTATGGGTCGTGCTGGGTCATGCCTGGGTCAGGGGGCCTTGTGCTTGTTGTTCGGATGCCGGCCGGGACCGGCGTAGCCATGGGGGTTGAGCTGCTGGAAGCGCCAGGCGTCCCGGCACATCTCCGGCAGGCCCCGGGTGGGCCGCCAGCCCCACGCGCGGGCCACCGCGCGCGCGTCGGCGACGAGTTCGGTCACGTCGCCGGGGCGGCGCGGCATGATCTGGTACGGGATGGTCCTGCCGCAGGCCGCGCCGAACGCGGCGATGACGTCGAGGACCGAACGGCCTTTCCCCACACCGAGGTTGAACACGCGCATGCCCGGTCCGTCGGCGAGGTGGTCAAGGGCGATGCGGTGGGCCTCGGCGGTGTCCATGACGTGGAGGTAGTCGCGGACGGCGGTGCCGTCGGGCGTGGCGTAGTCGTCGCCGAACACGGGCAGCCGATCGCGCCGCCCGACGGCGACTTGCGCCACGTACGGCATCAGATTGTCGGGGACGCCGCCCGGGTCCTCGCCGAGGAGCCCGCTGGGATGGGCGCCGACCGGGTTGAAGTAGCGCAGGGCGAGCACGGTGAACTCCGGGCGGCGGGCGCACACATCGGCGAGCACCTGCTCGCAGATCCATTTGGATGCCGCGTACGGATTGGTCGGCCGGGCGGGCGTGGACTCGTCCAGGGGGCCGCGCCCCGCGTCGCCGTAGATCGAACAGGACGAGGAGAACACCAGCTGGTGCACGCCGTGTTCCTGCATGACCCGCAGCAGCGCGGTCGTGCCGCCGACGTTGGTGTCGTAGTAGTCGATGGGCATCCGTGTCGACTCGCCCACGGCCTTGTGCGCGGCAAAGTGCACGACGGCGTCCACGGAGTGGCGGCCGAAGACGGCCGACAGGGCGCGCCGATCACGGATGTCCAGCTCATATACGGCGCCGACGAAGCGGTCGGCGATCCGCTCCACCCGCGTGAAGACCTGCGGGGTGCTGTGGGAGTAGTCGTCGATCACGATCAACTCGTAGCCGTGGTCGAGGAGTTCGACGCAGGTATGGCTCCCGATGAAGCCCGCGCCGCCGGTGACGAGGATGGTGGAGGGTGCGCTCATGGCCGTTCACCAGCTCAGGACGGCGGCGACGTACGCCGGGTAGAAGACGAGGGCGGTGGCGACCGGCAGTGACACCAGAAGGCCGAGGGTGACCGGGAGGCGGGCCGTCGACAGCGCGTGGCTGAAGCGGACGTCCGCGGCCCGCGCCGCCTCGCGCACATGGAGCAGGGGGACGGCCACGGCGACGGCCGCGTAGGTCGTGGCGGCGAGGAGACAGAGGAAGACATAGCCGGCCGACGGGCTCGTCAGCTCGCCCACCAGAGCGACGGAGGACAGGACGGCGGCCAGCGCGACGAACGGCAGGGTGAGCCGGGCGGGCAGCGGCCGGGGTCCGCCGGTGTCCTTGGGCGTGACCTTGAAGGTCACCGGCCGTGGGCTCAGCTTCTGCGCGACGGCGCCGAACAGGCCCAGGATGACGAACGGCCAGCGGGCGAGCGCGAACAGCCACGTCTCCCAGCTGATCACCGGGGCGTTGCGCGGGCGCAGCATCCCGCGGCGGCGCATCAGGAACAGGGTCAGGAGCAGCCACACGGGCATGGACCAGAAGTGGATCAGGAAGTCGACGTAGTCGATGTTCATCCACGGCAGGCCGGTGAGGACGGCGACCGGCGGGAGCGTGAGGCCCGCGATGATCATCAGGCCGAGGAGCGGGTAGTAGGCCAGGGCGTACGAGAAGCGCAGCCGCAGCAGCAGGGGCAGCCGGCGCAGATGGCGCGGCAGCAGACCGAGGAGCATCGTGGTGAGGCTCCGCGACCACTGGTACTCCTGCGTGATCATGTCGGCGAAGGTGAGCGGCCCGTCCCCGTGCGCCTCGGCGTCGATGGCGAACGCCCCGTGCCAGCCAGCCGAGTTGAGCAGATACGTGGTGGAGAAGTCCTCGGCGAGTTCGGGGCCCAGGCCCCCGATGTCCCGCAGCGCGCGGGTGCGCACGGCGTAGTGGGAGCCGATACACATCGGCGCGAGCCCGTCGCTGTGCCCCAGTTGCACCGCGCCGTGCCAGACGGCCTCGCGGTGCAGGCGCCCCCGGGCCGACCAGGACACCGCGCCGTTGGCGTCGCACATGCTGGGGGCGGCGACATAGCCGATGGCGGGGTCGTCGAAGGGGCGGACCATCTCGGCGAGGTAGGTCGGCGCGGGCACGTGGTCGCAGTCGAGCTGGGCGACCACGTCGTACCGCTGATAGCCCCAACTGTCGTAGAAATAGGCGAGGTTGCCCTCCTTGCAGCGGGTGCGGCGCGGCCAGTCACCGCGGTGGTACGGGGTCACGCCGCGGCGGCACGACATCCGCACCCGGTGCGTGCGGCACCAGGTGGTGATCTCGTCGGTCGGGTCCTCGTCGCACAGCCACACGTCGTACGGGTGCGGAAAGTCCTGGGCCAGCATCGCCTCGAGCGTCTGCCGGGCGGTGGGCCACGGCTCCGACGGGGCGCGGGTCACGGCGAAGGCGACCGGGAGCGCGGGGACGGGCAGCTCAGGGTTGACGCGGCGCAGCCGGAGGGCGGTGACGAAGAAGTAGCAGGGGAGTCCGGTGAGGTAGAGCAGCAGGGCGCTGTTGACGATCAGCCCCGCCCAGCCGACCCGGTGCTCCGGCTGGAGCCACCAGGACCAGAACCACAGGAAGCTCAGCGCCCAGCCGGCGGCGATGGCCATGAGGGCTGCCCTGTCGCGCCGGGGGAGTGCGGGCAGGAAGGTCGTCGGCCGGACGGTGCGCACCGGGAACGGATGTCCGAAGACGGGGCCGCCCGCGGTGACGCGGACGACGTTGCCGTCCGACATCCGTGCGAGGTCGAGCTCCACCTGGACCAGATCCGCCGACATCGGCTCGCTGTGCGTCATGGCGCGACGCTCCTGAGGGGTCTGACGCTGTACGCTGACTACGTACGTTTACGTCGTATATGTACGACTTTGCACCCAATGCTCTCTGAGGTCAAGGGGGCCAGTGAGGCGGAGGTGGCGGACATGCCGAAGGGGAAAGAGACGGACCCGGGTGAGGGGCGGCGTGCCAGTGACCGTGGGCGCTATGGGCGGCTCACCAGGGAGCGCGTCCTGGCCACGGCCCTGGAGGTCGTCGACCGCGACGGGCTCTCCGGCCTGAGCATGCGCAAGCTCGGCGGGGAACTGGGCGTGGAGGCGATGGCCCTCTACCGCTACGCGGCGGGCAAGGGTGCTCTCCTCGACGGCCTGGTCGAGGCGTTCTACCAGGAGCTGGAGGAAGACCTGACGGCGAAGCGCCAGGAGGAGCAGCACCCTCAAGGCGACGACTGGCGGCAGGAGTTGAAGCACATCGCGCTCGCCACCCATGGAGTCGCCCTGCGGCACCCGAACATGGTCCCGCTGCTCGCCACCCGCCTGCTGTCGACCCCGCTGGCCCGCCGCCCCGCCGCCGTGCTGCGCAGCGACGAGCGTGTGCTGGCCCTGCTGCATGGCGCCGGTCTGGGCGACCGCCGCACGGTGGAGGTGCACCGCGCCTTCACGGCGTGGCTGCTCGGCTATCTCCTAGTCGAACTGCGGGCCATGGACGACGAGCCCGGCGAACCGGACTCGGCCTTCCGGCTCGGTCTGCACCGCATGCCCGCGCAGGAGTTCCCGAGGCTGCGGGCCACGGCCATCGCCCTGGACGGGCAGGGCGGGCAGGAGCCACTGGCCGCGGGCCTTGACGCGTTGCTCGGATCATGACCCCGCGGGCTCCAGCGGGACCCGGTCCGGAGGATTTCCGTCGCGCACCGCGTCGAAGTACTCCGCGATGGCGTCCCGGTTGCGGGTCAGGCACTCGACGCGCTCGGACATGCAGTCCCGCTGCTCCTCGAGCGTGGCGATCATCTCCCGTGTCGCGTCCGGGAAGTAGATCGTCCGCGGCTTGTCGAGGCACGGCAGGATCTGCTTGATGATGCGGGCGGGCGGGCCCGCGTCGAGCAGCCCCCTGATCTGCGCGACCCGGTCCACGAACCGCTCGTCGTACTCGCGGTAGCCGTTCGCCGCGCGCTCGGCCATGATGAGGCCCCGCTCCTCGTAGTAGCACAGCAGTCGCCGGGGTCTCCCGGTGCGCTCCGACCGCCGCTGCCCTCCTGGTGGCCGTGGCCGCCGCCCTCCTCGCGGTCCGCGCCGACAGCCCCGCCCTCGGCTACCTCGCCGTGACCCTGTGGGGGCTCGGCCGGGGCGGCGTCGTGGTGACCGCCGCCCCCGGCACGGATTCGCCGCCCGGCGCGCGGCAGCGGGCTCCGGCGCCACCGGGGCACCGGAACCCGCGCTGGACGCAAGGGAGTTCACATCCGTTTCACCCCGGCCCTGACGGCCCTGCGGATCCGGGAGTACGTCAGCCACCGCGGGGATCGGCCGGGCATCAGCCCAGGGGAACGTCGAGCCGGGCCTTGCGGTGGCTGAACGTCGCGATGGAGTGCGGGCCGTGGTAATTCCCGACACCGCTCTCGCCGACTCCGCCGAACGGCAGCTCGGGAACCCGGAGATGAGCCATCGGAAGGCCGAAGCCCAGGCCGCCCGACGACGTCTCCGCGGCGAGCCGCTGCCGAGTCGTCTCGCTCTCGGTGAAGCCGTAGAGGGCGAGCGGCTTGTCGCGGTCGTTGATGAACGCGATCGCCTCGTCGAGCCCGTCGACGTTCACGATCGGCAGTACGGGACCGAAGATCTCCTCCCGCATCACCGGCTCGTCGGGCTTCACGTCGGTGAGCACGGTCGGCGCGATGTAGACGTCGTCGCGGTCGCTCTGCCCGCCGAACGCCGTCGTCCCGGAGCCGAGGAGGGCCGAGACGCGGTCGAAGTGCCGCTCGTTGACCATGCGGCCGTACGTCTCCGAGGACCTGGGGTCCGTGCCGAACACCCGCTCCACGGCCGTGCGCAGCTCCCGGGCCAGCGCGGGCGCGGTCTCCGGGTCGGTCAGGACGTAGTCGGGGGCGACGCAGGTCTGGCCCGCGTTGCGGAACTTGGATTCGGCCAGGCGGGTGGCCACGGCGGCCAGATCGACCCCCCGGTCCACGAACACCGGTGACTTGCCGCCGAGTTCGAGGGTGACCGGGGTGAGGTGCTCGGCGGCGGCGCGCATCACGATGCGGCCGACGGCGCCGTTGCCCGTGTAGAAGATGTGGTCGTACCGCTGGGCGAGCAGCGCGGTGGTCTCCGGCACGCCGCCCTCGACGACGGCGACCGCGTCCGTGTCCAGGTACTGGGGGATGAGCCGGGCGATCAGCTCCGAGGTGGCCGGGGTGACTTCGCTCGGCTTCAGGACGGCCGTGTTGCCCGCCGCCAGGGCGCCTACCAGGGGGACGAGCAGCAGCTGCACGGGGTAGTTCCACGGCGCGATGATCAGGACGGTGCCGAGCGGCTCGTACTGCGTACCGGCGGTGGACCCCTCGGGCAGCCCCGCGAGGGCGCCGGGCGCGAGCGGATGCGGGCTCAGCCACTCCTCCAGATGCGCCAGCGTGTGGTCGATCTCCCGTACGGGGAAGTCGACTTCGGCGGTGTACGCCTCGGTGCGCGGCTTGTGCAGATCGGCGTGGAGGGCGTCCGCGATGTCCTCGCGGTGCTCGGTGAACAGGGAGCGCAGCTGGGTTAGCTGCTCCTCGCGCCAGGCCAGGGGCCGGGTGCGGCCGGTGGCGAACGTGGCACGGAGCCCGGCGACGAGGGCTTCGGGGTCGAGTGCCTCGGGGGCGGGCGCTTCAGGGTGGCGCATGAGGGGTCTCCTCGGGAGTTCTCAGGTGCGGCTGGGCATGGGGGGAGGGGGTGGGGGTGAGTGACGGGTGGGTCAGCGGGGCGTCGGCGTGGTGACCGGCGATCCGAGCAGCCCGGTGAGGAGCGCGTCGGTGGCGGGGCCGAAGAGCCGGCGGCCGTCGGGCGCGGACTCCAGGCCTATGACCAGGGCGACGCAGATGTCGGCGGCCTCGGCGGGCTCCACCGAGGCCGGGGTCCCCGCCTCGGTGAACAGCTCGATGAGCAGGCTCCGCAGCGAGCCGGTGAAGCCGTGGCAGATGTCGCCGAAGATGCGGGCCTTCGCGTCGAGGAGCTCGGCGGAGTGCGGCGAGTCCCCGGCCAGGCGCAGCACCAGGTCGAGCTTGGCGGCGAGGACGCCCCGGATGCGCTCGGCGGCGGAGATGTCCTCGGCCGCCGCCTGCCGGGCCCGCGCGAGCGCCTCGGAGTGCAGGCGCTCGGCGAGCTTGCGGAAGGCGTCGTCCTTGTTGCGTACGTACTGGTAGACCGCGGACCGGGACACGCCCATCGTGGAGGCGATGTCGTCCATCGTGGTGCGCCGTACGCCGTACCGCGTGAGGGAGTCGTAGGTGGCGTCGAGGACCTCGTCGAGCCGGTCGGTGCCCATCAGGGTCAGGCCAGCTTCCCGAGCAGCTCGTCGGCCAGCGGAGCTGCGGACGCCGGGTTCTGACCGGTGATCAGGTTGCGGTCGACAACCACCTTGGGGGCCCAGGGCTCGCCCTCCTTGAAGTCGGCGCCCGCCGCGACGAGCCGGTCCTGGAGCAGCCACTTGGCCTTCTCCGCGAAACCGGACTGGGTCTCCTCGACATTGGTGAAGCCGGTCAGCTCGTACCCCGCGAAGGCGTTGGAGCCGTCCTCCTTGGTGGCGGCGAGCAGCGCGGCCGGACCGTGGCAGACGACGCCGAGCGGCTTGCCGGACTCCAGGGCGGCGGTGAGGAGCCTGCCGGATTCGGCGTCGACGGCGAGGTCCTCCATGGGGCCGTGGCCACCGGGGTAGAAGACCGCGGCGTAGTCGGCGAGGTCGACCTCCGCCAGCTTGAGGGGGCGCAGGAACTCGCTGATCTCCGCGAGGGTCGTGGCGACCTTCTCGGCGCCTTCCTGGCCGCCGTTGAACTCGGGCGCCAGGCTCGCCTGGTCGACGGTCGGCACGACGCCGCCCGGTGTCGCGACGACGACCTCGTGTCCGGCGGCCTTGAACGCCTCGTACGGCGCGACGGCCTCCTCGGCCCAGAAGCCGGTCGGGTGCTGGGTGCCGTCGGCCAGCGTCCAGTGATCGGCGCCGGTCACGACGAACAGAATCTTGGCCATGGTGTCTCTCCGAGGGTGGAAGCTCTGACGTTCTGTGCTCAGAACGTCAGGTGGTGCTGTCCTCGAAGGTAGGTGGGCGAACCCAACGAAATCCAATAGGATGCTCCATGTGGAAGATAGGAATTCCGATGGGTCGGCGGGAATAGGCGCGGGGGCCGCGGCGGCCGGTCCGCTCGACCTGAATCTGCTGCGTACGTTCCTGGCCGTGTACCGGTCGGGTTCCTTCACGGCCGCGGCCCGTCTCCTCGGCCTCTCGCAGCCCACCGTCACCACGCAGATCCGGGCTCTGGAGCGGCAGGTCGACCGGGAGCTGTTCGAGCGGCTGCCGCGAGGCGTGGCCCCCGCGCCGTACGCGGACGCGCTCGCCGCCCGTGTCGTCGACCCGCTCGACGCCCTCGCCGCGGTCACCGGACACGGCGGCCCCCTCGACGGCGCCCCCGCGGAGCCCGTCCAGCTGGCGGGCCCGGCGGAGATGCTCTGCCACTGCGCGCTGCCCGCACTCGCACCGCTGGTCGAGAAGGGCGTCAGGCTACGCGTGACGACAGGCCTGACCGACCGGCTCCTCGACGGGCTGCGCGCCGGCCGGCACGACCTGGTGATCGCCACGGCCCGCCCCCGCGGGCGCTCCCTGAGCTCGGTGCCCCTCGCGGACGAGGAGTTCGTCCTGGTCGCGGCCCCCTCGTGGGCCGAGCGCATCGGCGGCGACGCGCGGATCGCCGCGGACGGCCCGGGGGTGCTGCTCGGCGTCCCGCTGGTGACCTACGCCGAGGATCTGCCGATCGCCCGCCGCTACTGGCGGCACGTCTTCGGCAAGCGGCTGACCTGCGAGGCCTCCGTCACGGTCCCCGACCTGCGGGGCGTGCTCTCCGCGGTCGTCGCGGGCGCCGGATTCTCCGTGCTGCCCCGCTACCTCTGCCGCGACGCCCTGGCAGCGGGCACCCTGACCCTCCTCCACGACCCGGAGGACGCCCCGATCAACACGGGTTTCCTGGTGCAGCGCCCCGGGTCCGCGGACAACCCGCACGTCGCCCTCGTGCGCGACCACCTGATCCGGTCGGCTCGCGCCTGGTAGCCGCGCCCTTTCTAGGCGCCCGCCGCCTCCCGCGTGATCTCGTCCCACTGGGCGCCCATGGCCGCCGCGAGTGCCTGCGCGGCAGAGAGGGGGCGGACCATCACCATGAGCTCGTCGATGAGTCCCTCCTCATCGACGTGGATGAAGTCGCAGCCGGTGATCTGCCGGTCGCCGACCCGTGCCTCGAAGACGAGCGCGGAATCCCGCCCGGCGGCATCGTTGATCTCGCGTACGTACCGGAAATCCTCGAAGACCCGCGTGACGCCGCGCAGGATCGCGGCGGTCGTCGCCTTGCCCGGGTACGGGCGGAACACGACCGGGCTGGAGAAGACGACGTCCTCCGCCAGGAGCGCCTCCATCGCCGCGTGATCGTTGGCCTCGACGGCCTTGCGGAAAGCCTGCATGCCCTCACCTCGCTTGATGTTGATAGTCAATTTATTGAGTAGGTGCGATGGAGAGTAATCACATCGGTGTACGGTGTCCAGATGTCTCTCAAGTACGCGGTGCTCGCGGCGCTCCTGGAGGGCGAGTCGTCCGGCTACGACCTGGCCAAGATCTTCGACGTCTCCGTGTCGAACTTCTGGTCCGCGACTCCCCAGCAGCTCTACCGCGAGCTGGAGCGACTGGCCGCCGACGGTCTGATCGAGGCACGCGTGGTGCAGCAGGAACGCAGGCCGAACAAGCGGATGTTCACGCTCACCGGCACGGGCCTGCGGGAGCTGCACGCCTTCGCCGCCGAGCCGCCCCGGCCCATCGCCATCCGGGACGAGCTGATGGTCAAGGTGCAGGCCATGGACGGCGGCGACCCGGCAGCCACCCGCGCCCTGATCGAGGAGCGCATGGCCTGGTCGCGCGGCAAGCTGGCCCGGTACGAACGGCTGCGCCGCCACCTCCTGGGTGACCGGGAGGAAGAGGCCTACCTGCGCGACGCCGAGCGCATCGGCCCCTACCTCACGCTGATGGCGGGCAGGTCCCTGGAGGAGTCGAACCTGCGCTGGGGCGAGCAGGTCCTCGAGATCCTCGACCGACGACTGAACTACGCCGGCAAGGGCGGGACATGAGGAGGCAGCAGTGGGCGACGCGCCTGAAGCGATCGAGGCACGGCCGGACGGGTCACCGCGTGCGGTGCTCACCGACTTCGGCGGGGTGCTGACCACCAGCGTGCTCGACTCGTTCCGCGCCTGGTCCACGGGGGCCGGCGATGACCCGCTGCTGCTGGAGCGGCTGTTCCGGGAGGACACGGAGGCATCGGCGCTCCTTGTGGAGCACGAGTGCGGGCGCCTGAGCGAGGCCGGCTTCGAGCGGGGCATCGCGGGGCGGCTGCGCGAGCAGGGCGTGGTCGTGGAACCCGCGGGCCTCGTCGCCGCGATCGGCGCGGGGATGCGCCCGGACGAGACGATGCTCGCGGCCCTGCGCGAGCTGCGCGCCCAGGGCATCCCGGTGGCCATCGTGTCGAACGCGCTCGGCGACGACTGCTACCAGGGATACGACCTGGACGCCCTCGCGGACACCGTCGTGATCTCCAGCCGGATCGGCTCCCGCAAGCCGGGCCGCCGCATCTACCGGACGGCCTGCGACCGCCTCGGCGTCGAACCGTCCGACTGCGTCATGATCGACGACCTGGAACACAATCTGCGCGGCGCGGCCCGGCTTGGCATCCGAGGCATGCACCACCTGCACAGTGGCGAAACGGTGCGCGCCCTTGGCCAGTTGTTCGGCGTCGGCTCGCTCGCCGGGCCCGGTGCGCCCGGCCCGGCGTGAGCCGCTCGCCTTCCTCACCCGGCCGCGTACACGTCCTCCACGTAACGCCCCTCGGCGGTCAGCCCGTCCAGCCACCGCTCGGATTCGGCGACCGTGGCCCCCGGCGTGCGGTCCTGGTGGAGCGTGCGCAGGGCGTCCCGTACGCCCGGTGCCATGCGTGAGCCGTCGCCGCACACGTACACTCTGGCCCCGGCGGCCAGCAGTTCCCACACCTCGTCGCCCTCCGCCGCGATGCGGTGCTGGACGAATGCCGCCCCGTCGACGGGGGCGGCGCTGAAGGCGGGGCGCAGCGAGACCGCTCCCGCGGACTCCGCGGCGCGCAGTTCCTCGGCGTGCAGGAAGTCGGCCTCCGGCGCATCGCAGCCGAAGTAGCAGAGAGCAGGCGGGAGTTGGGCTCCCGTGGCCACCAACGCCGCACGGTCCGCGATGGTGCCGCGGAACGGGGCGAGGCCGGTGCCCGCGGCGACCATGATGACGGGCGCGGTGTCCGCGTGGTCGATGCGGAACACCTCGCGGCACGGCTGGACCCGTGCCAGGACGGTGTCGCCCGGCCGTACCCCGTTGAGGTGCCCGGAGCCCGTCCCACGGTACAGCCGCCCGTTGCCCGAGCGGGCCGGGGCCTCCAGGAGGGACACCATCAGATCGGCGTGTCCGGGGTGCACGCCCGGCGAGGAGGACACCGAGTAGTGGCGGGGCCGCAGAGGCGCCAGCACGTCGAGCAGCCGCGGCCACTCCAGGGCCCCGCGCAGGGCAGGGCAGGCCTCGACCAGTTCGAGCAGCGTGCGCCCGTCGGCCGCGCGCGCCTCGGCATCGGACGCGAGGGCGTCGAGTTCGGCCCGCTCCGGCGGGCAGGGATTGGCCGCGGCGAGCACGGCAAGCTGACCCGCGGTGGGCCTGTCCTGCAACTCGACGTGATGAGTGAGCAGTTGGCGCACGCTCAGCGGGCGGTCCACGGCGAGAGTGTCGCGTCGGGGACGGCTCGCGCGGATGTCGAGCACGGCGTCCGGGTCCACGCCGAGCGCGGCGGCGGCCCGGTCGACGAGCGCCGGGTCGTTGACGGGCAGCACGGCGAGATGGTCGCCGGTGCGATAGGTCATGCCGTCGGGCAGGGCGAGCCGCACGAAACGCTTCGTGCGGGGATGGCCGGGCGCGGTGAGGTCGTACGCCTCGCTGACCTTCATCGGCACGAGGCCGTGCCGCGCGGCGAGTGCGTCCAGCGGGCCACCGGTCACCTCGCGGACCTCGTACGCGTCCGCGGGAGTGGCGGAGCCCGGCCCCTCCAGCGCGTCGGGATCGCCGTACCGCTCCAGAAGGGCCGTCCGCAGCCGGGCCGTGAACTCCCTTACGGTGCCGCCGAGATCGCCCGAGGCGTCGGCCGCCGTACGCGCCAGGAGCCGGGTGCCGCCGAGCTCCGCGAGCCGCTCGTCGAAGCGCGTCGGAACGTGCTGATAGGTGGCGGCCCAGTTGCGGTCGCCCACACCGAGGACCGCGTACGTGACGTTCTCGGCGGTGGCCGCCGGGGCTCCGTCCAGCCAGGTGGCGAACACGGTGGCGTCATCGGTGGGCCGGCCGTTGTAGGAGGCGGCGGTGATGACGACCGGGCGGTCGGCGGGCAGCGCCCCCGCGTACTCGTCCAGCGGCGCGACCTCGGTGTCGCAGCCCACCGACGCCGCCTCGTCCGCGAGTTGAGCGGCGAAGTCCCGGCAGGTTCCGTAGTTGCTGCCGTGCAGGAAGAGCGCGCGGGTGCCGGGCACGACACGCGCGGGCAGGGGAGTGGCGTCGGCTTCCGCCGCTGCCGGGGCCGCTGCCACGCCCGGCAGCGCGCCGTGCACGCGGTCGGCGGCGGTGCGCGGCGTCAGCGTGAGCGTGAAGCCGTCGGGCTTGAGGGTGAGCGTCTCCTTGACGGTGAGCCGGTAGTCGGCGTGGTCGTGCAGCCGGTAGCGGTGGACCAGCATCCCGAGCAGCATGGTCGCCTCGTGCAGCGCGAACTGCCGCCCGATACAGGCCCGTTCACCGGTCCCGAACGGCTTGAACGCGTGCGGGGAACGTGCGGCCTCCGCCTCGGCGGTGAACCGCTCCGGGTCGAAGAGCTCCGGATTGTCGCCCCACACGGGCTGCCGGTGCAGCATCGGCGCGATGACGGTGACGCCCTGCCCCGCACGCAGCGGGATACGGCCGCCGAGGAGCGTGTCCTCGCGGGCGTGCCTGCCGAACGCGGCGGCCGTCGGCCACAGCCGCAGCGCCTCGTTGAGGACCTGCCGGGTGTACGTGAGCCGCCCGACCTCGTCGAACGTCGGCTCGGGGTCGGCCGTGTCGCCCCACAGGGCATCGACCTCACGCCGTACGAGGTCGAGGACGGCGGGGTGCTTGGCCAGGTAGTACATCGCGAACGACATCGCGCCGGACGTCGTCTCGTGCCCCGCGATCAGGAAGGTGATGACCTGGTTGCGGATGTTCGCGGCGTCCAGCTTCGTGCCGTCGCCCGGGTGCGCTGCGCTGAGCATGAGCCCCAGCAGGTCCTCGGCGGGCCCCGCGCCGGGCGCGCCGCCCGACCGCGCGGCGATGACCTCGTCGACCACCTGCGCCAGATAATCGGCGTCGGCCCGGAAGGCCGCGTCCGCCGCCGAGTGGTCACTGCCCGGCGTACGGCTCAGCCGCGTCATGCTCCACTCCAGACAGCGGACCATGGAGCCGATGAAGGGATGCGGCTCGGCCCGCTCGAACGAACCGAAGTCGTAGCCGAACCCGGCGAGCCCGATCGTGTCCAGGGTCATCCGGGTCATGTCCCCCGGAACGTCCACGGGGCGCCCGTCCCGCGCGCCCCGGTCCCACGATTCGATGAGCCGGTGCGCGACGCGCAGCATCATCGGGTGGTACGTACGCATCGAACCCATCGCGAACGCGGGCATCAGGATGTCGTGGGCGCGGGCCCAGTTGGGCTCGTCGTTGTACGCGGT
The DNA here is from genome assembly GCF_040636975.1 of Streptomyces sp. NPDC032198. Lineage (NCBI taxonomy): Bacteria > Bacillati > Actinomycetota > Actinomycetes > Kitasatosporales > Streptomycetaceae > Streptomyces > Streptomyces sp. NPDC032198. The sequence continues at coordinate 186,629 of NZ_JBEZVL010000015.1, forward strand.
GAACAGCCCGTCGGCGGTGAACTCGCGCACGTTCTGCAGGGCGGGACCGACGTACTTGGCGAACCGGGTCTCGTCGGCGAGCTCGGTGACGAGATCGAGATCGCTCACGAACAGCGCCTCGCGGTCGTGCAGCCGCCGCCGCACCACGGGCCCGTGGCGGCGGAGCAGTTCCATGACCTGCTGCACGGGGGCGGGCCTGGGCCCGGTGGCGGAAATGTCGATCAGCGGTACGCCGTCGACGCCGGAGCCGGCGTCCTGGGGGAGCGGTGCGGTGGTGGTGGAGGGCATGGCGTGACAACTGCCTTTCGCCGTACGGAAGTCACTGCTCACCAGCTTGGTCCTCGGCCCCCACGGGTCCGTGCCGCACCACTACATGATTGTGTAGTGGCGAACGCCACCTCACCCTTGACTGCGGCGCTCTCGACTGCGCCGGCCGGAAGGAGTCACCCCGTGGAATTCGCCGACTCCACGGACACCGTGATCTGGCGCAACCGCGCCATGAACCTGTTCGCCCGCATTCCCATGCCGATCGCGGTGTGCGACGCGAGCGGGGCGATCATCCTCGCCAACCCGGCCATGACGGCGGAGTGGGGCGAGACCTCCGGCACCCTGCGGGGGCGCAACGTGCTGGAGCTGTTCCGGCCCGACGAGGAGACACAGGTCCTCCGGATCGCCGAGGCGGTGCGGCTGGGGCGCCGCTCGCGCTATCCGGTCGCCGTGCACTGGGAGGCGGCCGACGGGACGCGGCGGCACGGCGAGCTGACGGCGGAGCCGGTGAGCGACACGGCCGACGAGGTGCCCGGCCTGCTGGTGCTGCTGCGCGTCCTGGGCGAGGAACACGCCCTCGCCCCGGAACCCGTCGAGGCCGCCACGCCGGCCGAGACCCGCATCCTGGCGCTGCTGGCCGGTGGCGCCACCACGGCTCAGGCCGCCCGTGGGACGGGCCTCACCACGGACGGCGTCACCTACCATCTGCGCCGCCTGACCGAGCGGTGGGGCGCGGCGAACCGGACGGAACTGGTGGCGCGGGCGTACGCGCTGGGGGTTCTCACTCCGGGAGTATGGCCTCCGGTCGCGTGAACCGGGCCTGTCGGCGCACGGCCCCTCCCGGGAGGGGCGGGGCTCAGCTCGGGCGGTCGCTCGACTCCGCCGACGTGCGGCGGTACTCGGCGTTTATGCGCTGTGCCTCCTCGAGCTGATCCTCCAGGATGACGATGCGGCACGCCGCCTCGACCGGGGTTCCCTGGTCCACCAGTTCGCGGGCGCGAGCCGCGATCCGCAGCTGGTAGCGGGAGTACCGCCGGTGCCCGCCTTCCGAGCGGAGCGGTGTGATCAGTCGGGCCTCACCGATGGCCCGCAGGAAACCGGGAGTGGTGCCGAGCATCTCGGCGGCCCGCCCCATGGTGTAGGCGGGGTAGTCGTCATCGTCCAGACGACCACTGAGCGGGGTATCTGCTGTCATGTCACCTCGTTATGCGAACGCGTCGAGGGGCCCTGGTGCCGTACGGCACCAGGGCCCCGAAGGAAATTCAACACCATCTGCCGGCCTTATCGCTGCGCCGACCTCTTGTTTCCGCTGTCCGGCCCTGCGAGAGGGCGGGATCGCGGGGATCGCTGATGCGTGACCGAGGACCACCTTCCGTTCCGGGGTCTTGCGGTACCCGGGCCGAATCGATCTCGGGCCGGGCGATCCTGATGGCGTCTGCTCCCTCCGTTCTTCCTCTGAGTCTGCAGCTACGAGAGAAATCCTAATCATGCGGTCACCCAATGTCTACCCTGGCCAGCATAGATTTTGTGCGCTGCCGCATGAATCCATGGGCGCGGGCGAGCGGACAACGCAAAAAGAGGGCCCTGCCGGCGTGTGCCGGCAGGGCCCTCTTCGGTGTTCTGGTGTCGTCCCGCGTGTCCCGCGTGTCCCGCTATACGGGAGTGGGGGCGCCGAGCAGGGCCGACGCCGTCTGGAGCGGGGTGAGGTCGCTCGGGGCGGCGTCCTCGGACGGGGTGCGGCAGGTGAAGCCGAGAGCCCTCATGGCGCGGGTGACCTCCCCGGCGCTGAAGTCACGCCGGTCCTGCCGGGTGATCACCGCGCCCACCTGCTTGATGGGGTAGTGGCGGCGGCCGATGATGACGGAGTCACCCGAGATGGGCTCGGGCTTGACCCCCTTCATCGTGTCCAGCACCCCGGCCTTGGTGAGGTCGAACGGGAAACGGGCGATGACGCAGCGCATGATGCCTCACAGGTGAGGAGATGGGGCGGCTGGAAGAGGTGGGGCGTTCAGCGGGTGAGGGCGAGAACGTCCCGTAGACGGATCTGGTCCGTGTAGGCATGGCTTTCGCGGACCTCGATGAGCCGGGCCCGGGTGATCAGGCCCGTGCACTGGTCGTCCTCGTCGCACAGGAACAGATGGCCGGCGCCCGCGCCGGCCATGACCGACAGGGCCAGCTCGACGGTCATGTCGTCACGGACCTGCGGTCCCACGTCCAGACTACCGGCGCACTCGGCGGATCCGGCGCTGTCGGGCATGGAGACGATGGCGGAAGCCGCCGGGCGTGGCTGTGTCTGAACCGGTGTCAAAGGTGCCTCCTGCAGGGATGGGTGAGCCTGGCGGTCGCGAAGGCCCTGGTACTAGGCCGCCGAGCTCGAGGCCGACGACGGCCCCTGAGCGGAGCGGCGCGGAGCGCGGTCGGTGCGCCGGTCCTGGGCGCTGCGGCTGCGGCGGCCCCGGGAGGAGGCGGCACTGCCGCGCCGCGGGCGCTCCGACGCGGGCATGGTGATGGTGACCGGGATGCCCGAAGGAGCCTGGGCGCCGGTGATGCGGCTCAGCTCCTCGTCGCCGGAGCGGATCTGGGCGGTCTGCGGGGTGATGCCCGCGGCGGCCATCAGACGGCTCATGTCGCGGCGCTGGTTGGGCGTCACCAGGGTGACGACGCTGCCGGACTCACCTGCGCGGGCCGTACGGCCGCCGCGGTGGAGGTAGTCCTTGTGGTCGGTGGGCGGGTCGACGTTCACGACGAGGTCGAGGTTGTCGACGTGGATCCCGCGTGCGGCGACGTTGGTCGCCACGAGCACCGTCACATGGCCGGTCTTGAACTGGGACAGGGTCCGCGTGCGCTGCGGCTGGGACTTGCCGCCGTGCAGGGCCGCGGCGCGGACGCCGCTGTTCAGGAGGTGCTCGGTCAGCCGGTCGACGGCGTGCTTGGTGTCCAGGAACATGATCACCCGGCCGTCGCGCGCCGCGATCTCGGTGGTGGCCTGGTGCTTGTCCGCGCCGTGCACGTGCAGGACGTGGTGCTCCATCGTGGTGACCGCGCCCGCGGACGGGTCGACGGAGTGGACCACCGGGTCGGAGAGGTAGCGGCGGACGAGCAGGTCGACGTTGCGGTCCAGGGTGGCCGAGAACAGCATCCGCTGGCCCTCGGGGCGCACCTGGTCGAGCAGCGCGGTGACCTGGGGCATGAAGCCCATGTCGGCCATCTGGTCGGCCTCGTCGAGGACGGTGATGCCGACCTGGTTCAGCCGGCAGTCGCCGCGGTCGATGAGGTCCTTGAGCCGGCCGGGCGTGGCGACGACGACCTCGGCGCCGGCGCGCAGCGCACCGGCCTGCTTGCCGATCGACATGCCGCCGACCACCGTGGCGAGCTTCAGCCGCAGGGCGCGGGCGTACGGCGTGAGCGCGTCGGTGACCTGCTGGGCCAGCTCACGGGTGGGGACGAGGACCAGGGCGAGCGGCTGGCGCGGCTCGGCGCGCTGGCCGTCCGTACGGGCAAGCAGCGCGAGGCCGAAGGCGAGGGTCTTGCCCGAGCCGGTGCGGCCACGGCCCAGGACGTCACGGCCCGCGAGCGAGTTGGGGAGCGTCGCGCCCTGGATCGGGAACGGCACGCTCATGCCTTCACGGCCGAGCGCGGCGAGCAGCGGCGCCGGCATCGCGAGATCGGCGAAGGCCTCGACGGCCGGGAGCGCGGGGGTGACCGTGACCGGCAGGGCGAACTCGCCCTGGGGAGCGGAGGGTCGGCGGCCGTAGCCACCGGAACGGCCGGAACCACCCGAGCGGCCGGAGGACGGGGCGCCGTAGCGGCTGCCCCCGCTCCTGCTGGAGCCCGAGCCGGAGCCGTAGCCGCCGGAGCCCGAGCGGCTGCGGGAAGAGCGGTCGTTCGTGCGTGCGCGGTTCAATGGGGAACCTTCCTCGATGCGGCACGTACCAAGGAAATTCCGCAGCGAAGAGCGCAGCGCGGAGAATCGCGAGAACGGGCCGGATGAAATGCGTGAAGCGAATCCGGCCGGCGGCGATGTTCTGCGGGCGGCGGATGCGCGGGAACGAGTGACGTTCCGGACAGGGACACGGCGAGCGCTGGACCGACGAAAAGAAATTCGAAGGGATATGTGCGCAGGAATTCATGCCCCTGGATGATGCGGAAATGCACGAGCTGGGGCCCGCACCCCAAGGTGCGGGCCCCAGCTACGAAGTACGCGTGAGCGTCAGGCGGGAACGATGTTCTCGGCCGTCGGGCCCTTCTGGCCCTGGGCGATGTCGAAGTTCACCTTCTGGCCTTCCTGGAGCTCACGGAAACCCTGGGCGGCGATGTTCGAGTAGTGGGCGAAGACGTCGGGGCCGCCGCCGTCCTGCTCGATGAAGCCGAAGCCCTTTTCCGAGTTGAACCACTTCACGGTGCCAATAGCCATGTCATATCTCCTTCGGGTGCAGTGCCCGGAGCCGCATTGTGCAGACTCCGTGTCGCCGCGATGATTTCCCCGCCGGAAATGACCGGAAATACAAAAGTGCTCCCACCGGCCGAAAAGTCGGTGAGGGCACTTGAAGTTTCTTGGGAACCACAACTGCAACTGAGATCGACAGTAGCACGGTGTGGCCTGCTCCGGGTGGGGAAAAAGTCCCTTCCGGGCGTCGCACAAGAAACCCTCAGAGGGCCTGGAACTGATTTCTCTCACGGCCGACACACATATTGGTTCGCCCGAAACGCAGCGTTTCTGCGGCCGGGGGCGGGCCCCGGGGGTCACCCCCTGTTCTGCGGGGCGATATGGCCGTGAATCCGGAACCTGCCGACCGCTTCACCACCGGCCGACCGCAGGCTGACCGCCACCGGACCCGCGAACGTATATCCCTGCTCGGCGGCGTGGCGGTGCACCTGGGCGGCGAGATAGCGGCTCAGCTCGGTGCTGGTGGTGGTGAGCCGGCGGTGGCTCTCCGGCGGCAGGTCGATGACGAACGAATTGGGTACGAGGACGCGCTCGCGCCCGAGGATCAACGCGCTGTCATCGCACTGCCTGCGCAGTATGGCGACCACTTCCCCGCGCTGCTGTCTGGGCGGAAGCAGCAGGGTCCACACGGCGGTCGTCCAACGCTCCATGGTGTGTTCGATCAGGCTGATGACTCGCATGGAGCTCCCGCTGCCCGGCGCCCGCGGCCCCACACTCCCCCGAACGGGTGGCCGCTCCGGTGGGGCGGGGACGCGTCAGCCGGCGGGCATGGGATGCTGCCCCGCCCCGACGACCAGGGCGTACGCGCCGATGCCGATGAGGCGGCTGCCGGGGACCTGCTCGCGACCGATGTGCAGATCGCCCACGCTGCCGGTGTCCGGGTCGAAGGTGACCTCGGTGAGCGTGCCGATGTCCTCGCCGTACTCGGTGAGGACCCGCTTGCCCAGCAGCCTCTTGTGCGCGCGGGAGTGCGAGCCGCCGTGACCCGTCTCCGTCGCGTCCGCGCCGCCGGTGTCGATGATCACGGCGTCCGGCCCCATGCCGCGCACCCGCGCCCAAGGGACGCTGTCGCCGCCGGTCTTGGCATCCCGCAGGTACAGCTCAGTGATCCGGCGGGTCAGCGGATCGATGCCGAGTCCCGCGACCTCCCCGGCGGGGCGCGCGTCATCGGCGCTGATGACCGGATGGCCCAGGACCTGGCTGAGCAGCATCATCGGCCGTTCCCCTTCCGGAATCCCGTCTCACCCGCGGTCCGCGTCCGCTCCCGGGCCGCGGCCAGCGCGTCGAGGTCGTCCACCGCCTGCCCGGCCAGCTCCGCCGGGATCACCAACGTGTCCCCGGTCATGGCCAGTTGACCGTGCGCGGGCAGGAAAGCCCGGCGCTCGTGCCGGCCCATCGCCTCGGTGGTCGTGATCTCGAAGCCGACCACCCGGCCGCTCGTGCCGCCCTCGACCACCGCGTCCAGTACCGCGCCCAGTTCAAGACCCGCGTCGCTCAGTACCCGGGCGCCACGCACCTGTCCCGTATCGGCCTCGCCCCTGTCCACCACCGCGTCCCTGGCCTGCAGGACCTCGATGGACGGGATCATCACCGCGTCCGGCCCCAGCGCGTGGACCCCGGACCAGGGCAGGCTCTGCTTGAGCGGACCGGACAGCAGCCCGCGGCCCGCAAGCGTGAAACCGGTGATCCGTCCGCCCGCCGCGTCGAAGACGGTGTCCTTCACCTGGGCCACCGCTTCCCCGCCGAGTGTGACCACGGGCCGCTTGGTCAGTTCGGCGGCGAGCATCAGCGTGCTCACCGGATCCTCCCGCCGCCCGTGCGGCGCCCCCGCCGGACCACGATCGCGCCGCCGCCACGGCGCCGTGCCTGGGTCCCGAGGACCGCACCGGCCAGCAGGAGCAGTGCGACCAGTACCACGGCCAGCCACATCCACCAGATCACAGCCGTCCACCTCCCGTGTCATCCCGCGGTTGACCCGAGTTCCCCGGGAGGAGCTTTCTATACGGAGAGTCAAGTCACGGGAATGTAACGGGAGATGGTGGGTAAGAGCCCGTGCACAGCGCGCTCTCGCCCGGAGGGTGCCATGTGTTTCGGGAGTGACGACGGTGGCCACGACGACCAGCAGCCCAGCACCCACGATGTCGTGCGCCGAACGACATACCGCCGACCCCGACATCAGCCGCCGCACGGCCGACCTCCGGGCCCTCTCCAAGACGCTCTTCGCCCGGCTGGACGCCGTGGAGGAAGGAACGCCCGAGCACTCCTACGTACGCAACTCGCTGGTGGAGCTGAACCTCAACCTCGTGCGGTACGCGGCGCACCGGATGCGCCCGCGCGACGAATCGTACGAAGACGTCGTCCAGGTGGGCACGATCGGTCTGATCAAGGCGATCAACCGCTTCGAGCTCGAGCGGGGCGTGGAGTTCACCACGTTCGCGCTGCCGACGATCATGGGCGAGATCAAGCGCTTCTTCCGCGACACCACCTGGGCCGTGCGCGTTCCCCGCCGGCTGCAGGAGCTCCGCATCGACCTGGTGAAGGCCACCACCGATCTCGAGCAGACGAACGGGCACACCCCGACCACGGCCGAACTCGCCGAGCACCTGGACCTGGACGAGGCCGAGATCAGCGAAGGTCTCACCGCGGCCAACGGCTACACCACGGCCTCCCTGGACTTCCCCGCCGACGGCGTCGACTCCGACGACACGCTGGCCGACCACGTCGGCTACCGCGATCCTGAGCTGGACAAGGTCGAGGACCTGCACTCCCTGAAGCCGCTCATCGCCGCGCTGCCGGAACGCGAACGCCAGATCCTCGGGATGCGCTTCGCCGCCGACATGACGCAGAGTGAGATCGGTGCGGAGCTGGGCATTTCCCAGATGCACGTCTCGCGCATCCTCAGCAGGACGCTCGGACGGCTGCGGGTCAAGCTCCTCGACAAGAGGTAGCGGCAGCGGGGCGCACGCCGCGCGGAGCTGTTCCGGGAGAGGCCACTGGGTTGATCTCGGTACGATGGCTCATGGGGGTGTGATGTCCACTGAGACCCATCGCCTGACCATCACCGAGCTCGCGAGTTGCTCCGACTCCGCGGTGCTGCGGGTCAGCGGCGAGCTGGACCAGTCGTGCGAGGAGTTCTTCCTGCGTACCCTCGGCGCTTCCGTCGAGGCCGGGCACCGGCATCTGGTCCTGGACGTGACGGCGCTGATGTTCTGCGACTCGCGCGGCCTGAACTGCCTGCTCGCCGTGCGCTGGCTGCTCGCACGCCGTGAGGGAAAACTGCTGCTCGCGGGGGCGGGGCGCCGCCTCTCGGAGATGCTGACCCTGACCGGCAGCACGGAACTGCTCCCCGGATACCGCACGGTCGGCCAGGCCCTGCAGACCCTTCCGGACGACCAGCGCCCCCTGTGGCCGCCGACGGAGGCATAGGCCCCCGCCGGCCGCACCACACGGCACTACTCCGTGCGCAGTGCCGTGGCCGTACGGGCCCTGGCCGCCCAGCCCGCGGGGAGCAGCGCGCCGAGCAGCGCGATGACGACCCCGGCGAAGCCCAGCAGGACCAGCTGCGGCGCCCCGTACACGTCCATGACCGACGGCGGCAGGCCGGTGCCCGCCGCGTGCCCCATCACCGGCAGCACGAAGCCGTGCAGCGCGAACCCGGCCGGCACGCCCACGAGGCCCCCGACCACGCCGATCCCCGCCACCGAAGCCAGCACGAGCCCCACGATCTGCCGCGGTGACATGCCGATCGCCTTGCAGACGCCCAGGTCGTGGACGCGCTCCCGGGTGTCCAGGACGACGGAGTTGAGCACGCCGAGGCCCGCCACGGAGACCAGCATCAGGGTGAGCAGCGCCGCCATCGTGTTCAGGATGAGGATCATGCCCTCCTGGTCGGACGGGTCGTTCGCCATGGCGTCGCCGCCCAGCGGTTCGAGCGTCGCGGAGAGCTTCTCGGCGTACGCGGTGGGGGAGACGCCCGCCTTCACGTCGACGAGGAACGTCTGGGGCGCCGTCCCGGGGAAGGTGCCCATGTCCGCGTGCAGATGCAGGCCGTCGTCCGAGGTGTCGAAGGCCTCGCCGACGATCCGCAGGGTCCGCTTCTGCTGCTTGAGGGTCACCCGCACGGTGTCACCGATCTCGGAGCCGGTCCGCTCCAGGAAGCGCGTGGACACCACGAGCTGGCCCGCACCGTCGATCCAGTGCCCGGCGATCATCTCGTAGCCGCCCGACCCCGTGGCGCCCTGGTAGAGGCTGGCCCGGACCGTGCCGGAGATCCCGCCCACGGTGACCTCGCTCTGCGTCAGGCCGTAGGACGAGGCGGTGCCCGCCTGGGCCTCGACGGCGGCGCGCACCTTCGCCGTGTCGGCGGCCGTGCCGTCCGCAGAGCCGTCCGTCGCGGGGGGAGGCTGTCCCGGGCCCGCGGCCCGCCCGCCGGCGACCACGGTCACAGCGGCGCGCTCCTCGGGGTCCGAGGCGGCACCGACCGCGTCCAGCGAGGCGGTGAGACCCATCGCGAAGGTCGCCGCGACCGTGCCGAAGGCCACCGCGAGCAGCATCGCGACCGCGCGGACCGGGTGCGCGAAGGGACTCGCGAGACCGTAGGTCACCGCCCGCGGCAACGGCAGCCGCCCCGCGGCCCGGTGCGCCCACCGGCCGCGTCCCGTGCGCGGCGCCCGGCCCACCGCGATGGCCTCGACCGTACGCAGCCGCCCCGCCCGCAGTGCGGGGACCAGCGCCGCGACACCGACGACGAGCAGCGCGGCGAGGGGCACCACGACATCCACCCACCAGGCCACCGAGAGCGAGGCGGTGCCGTACGCCTGCTCGGTGTCGTCGAGGAGCGGCACAGCCAGCAGGTTTCCGAGCACGACCCCCAGCGCGATGCCGATGCCCGCCGGGATCAGCGCCTGGGCCACATAGGCGCGCACGACCTCGCGCGGCGTGAAGCCCACGGCCTTGAGGATGCCGATCCTGCGCAGGCTCGTGCCGACCGCGCCGCTGACCACGCTGCCGACGATGATCACCGACATCGCGATGCCGAGCACACCGAACGCGATCAGGAACGGGACGGTCGGTGCCGCGCCCTGATCGGCGGCGCGCTTGGCGTCCAGGTAGGACTCGGTGCCGAGCAGCGCGCCGGACGGCACCGCGGCGGCGAGCTTCTTGCGGCCCTCGGCGATCTGCTCTTTCGTGCCCGCCGGTTCCAGGCGGTAGAGCATCTGGCTCGTGACCGGGGTGTCCTTCGATGCCAGCGCCCTGACCTGCGCGGGCGTCGCCCAGGCGGCGGCCGTCTTGCTCGCCGACGTGGCGAGGCCGACGACCGTGAGGGTCGCGGCGTCCGCCGCGTCCGACGTCTTCAGGGTGGAGCCGAGCCTGAACGCCGGCCCGGTGAACGACGAGTCGAGGACGACCTCGCCCGGTTTCGCCGCCCACCGGCCGGACTTCAGGTTCAGGTCGTCCACGGCGGCGTCCGGGCCGGACCGCCCGGCCAGCGTCGTGGCGGGCACATGACCGCCGTCCCGGCCCACCGGGTGGATCGTCGTGAGCGGGTACGGTCCCGCGCTCGCCGTGACGCCGTCCAGCCGCCCGGTGGCCTTGATCCGCGCCGTGCTCGCACCGGCCGGGTCGAACTGGGCGGTGATGTGCGCCCCGTGCTGCTGCGTGAAGGCGTGGTCGAAGGGGGCGTTCGCTGCGACCATGAGGGACCCGGCGACCACGGCCGAGGCCACGGCCATCATCGTGGCCACGGCGATCACCAGGGTCTGCACCCGCCGCCTGCCCACTCCGGAGCGCACGACCCGGCCGAGCGCGCCGGCGCCGATGCGGCTCATCGGAGCACCTGCGCACGGCTGTCGAGGGCGACCTGGCCGTCGACCAGGTGAATGGTGCGGCTCGCGCAGGCCTCGGCGAGCGCCAGGTCATGCGTGACGAGCACGATCGTCTGCCCGCCGCGATGCAGGTCCACGAGCAGCTCCCGTACGTCGTGGCCCGACGCGGTGTCGAGCGCACCGGTCGGCTCGTCGGCGAGGAGCAGCGCGGGGCGGTTGACCAGCGCCCTGGCGACCGCGACGCGCTGGCGTTCGCCGCCGGAGAGACGGCCCGGGTAGGCGCGGGCGTGCTTCTGGATGCGGAGGATCTCCATGAGCTCGGCGGTGCGGGCAGCCGCCTTCTTCCGTGCCGTCCCGGTGAGCTGGGCAGGGAGTTGGATGTTGTCGGCGACGGTGAGGTCGTCGAGCAGATTGAAGAACTGGAAGACCATGCCCACCTGTTCGCGGCGGAAGCGGGCGAGCGCGTGCTCGCTCAGCCGGTCGATCCGACGCCCGGCCACCGTGACCGCGCCCTCCGTCGGCTTGTCAAGACCCGCGACGAGATTCAGGAGCGTGGACTTGCCGCTGCCGGACGGGCCCGTCACCGCCAGGGCCTCGCCCTGGGCGACGCCGAGGTCCAGCGGTCCCAGTGCTGGCGCGCCCGCACTGTCGTAGCGCTTGGCCACGCCCTCCAGCTCGATCACGTGAGTCATGAGAGGTTCCGTCCCGTCGGTCGATGGCTCCTGCGGTGCCTGGCCCTGCGAACCTAGGAGCGGGCGTGGTCGGGGCGCGTCGGCCGCGGCACCGACATCCGGCCCTCCCCGCGAAGGACCCCGCCACGGGGTCATCACCGCGGCGTACTCCTTCGGGACGGCACCCCGGCCGTTCAGGCTGATGCGGGACGCGGCGGGCGGGTCGCACAATGAGCCGGTGGACAAGGGAGAGCGGCGCGGACCGCGGCAGCAACTGCGTGACGCGTTCCGGCCGGAGCCGAGGCCCGCTCCGCTGTCGCGTCGCGCGGTGCGCGGCGACGTGGCCCTCGCGGTTCTGCTGACCGTCGTCGCCCTGATCGTGGCGGCGCGTTACCCCGACAGCGGGCCGGTCACGTACGGGCCGGAGCCCCCGGCCAGGCCCGCGCCGCCGCCTCCGGGGCCCGGGATACGGGACCCCGAGATCTACGCGGCGCCCTGGCCGCTCGTCGTGCTCTCGGCGCTGCCGCTGGCGGTCCGGCGGTGGTACCCGCTGGCCGCGTTCACCGTGGTGCTGTTCGCGGCGCTCGCCATCGGCGAGCACCGGACCTCCTGGATCAACGTGCTGACCTGCGTCATCGGCGCCTACACCGCCGTCATGTACAGCCGTTACCGGATGGGGGCGATGGTGGCGCTGCTGTGCGCCGCCGTTTTTGCGGGCATCGCGTTCCGGGGCACGGAACCCGTCCTTCCCGGCTGGTCGAGCCCGGCGGTCGTCCTCCTCGTCGCGGGGGTCCTCGCCGCTCTGGTCCGGTTCTGGCGACGGCAGTTGACGGTGAGCCGGGACCGGTACGCGGAGCTGCAGCAGACGCAGGGCGAGGCCATGCGCCGGGCGGTGGACGAGGAGAGATCCCGCATAGCCGCCGAACTGCACGACGTGGTGACCCACAATGTGAGCGTGATGGTGATCCAGGCGGGCGCGGCACGCAAAGTGATGGACGCGGCGCCGGAGCGGTCGAAGGAGGCACTCCTGGCGGTCGAGGCCGGGGGGCGGGCGGCGATGGCCGAACTCCGGCATGTGATGGGCCTGTTGGCGGCTCCGGACACCGGCAGGAACGACACCCCGGCGGACGGCCTGGAGCCGCAGCCGGGCCTCGGTCAGCTCGATGCCCTGATCGAACGGGTACGTGCCGCGGGGACACCGGTCGACATCATGGTGGACCTGCCGCCGGAGCCGCTGTCGCCCGGCGTGGACCTCGCGGCGTACCGCGTCGTCCAGGAAGCGCTGACCAACACGATCAAGCACGCGCCCGGCGCCGACGCCTCCGTCACCATCGGCTGCGCGGACGGCCACCTGGAGATAGAAGTCACCGACACCGGCGCCGCGCGGGACACACCGCCCGCGGACGGCAACGGCCGCGGCCTGATGGGACTGCGCGAGCGCCTCGCGGTCTACGGCGGCGAACTCACCGCCGGGCCCACGCTCGCGGGCGGCTTCCGGATCATGGCCCTCATCCCCTGGCGCACCGCATGACCTGGCCACCGCTCCGTATCGTCATCGCCGATGACCAGGCCCTCGTGCGCACCGGTTTCGGGATGATCCTGGCCGCCGACGGCATCGAGGTGACGGCCGAGGCGGCCGACGGTGCCGAGGCGGTGGCCGCCGTCCGGCGCACCCGGCCCGACGTCGTGCTCATGGACATCCGCATGCCGCAGATGGACGGCATCGAGGCCACCCGGCGCATCCTGGGCGGCGAGGGCCCGCACGAGACCCGGGTCATCATCCTCACGACGTACGACCTGGACCACTACGTTTACGCGGCGCTCACCGCGGGCGCCAGCGGTTTCCTGCTCAAGGACGTCACCCCCGAGCATCTGGTGGCCGCCGTACGCCTGGTGCAGTCCGGGGACGCCCTGCTCGCGCCCACGATCACCCGCCGCCTCATCGAGCGCTTCGCCACCCGTGAGGAGAGCGCGGTGCCCACGCTCCACCGCGACCTGTCCGGCCTGACGCCCCGCGAGCTGGAGGTGCTCCGCCTGCTCGCGACGGGACTCAGCAACGCCGAGCTCGCGGACCGCCTGTTCCTCAGCCCGACCACGGTCAAGACGCACATCGGCCGCATCCTGTCGAAACTGGACCTCCGCGACCGTGTCCAGGCCGTCGTGCTCGCCTACGAGACCGGACTGATCGCACCGGGAGGCCGGAGCGCGGAGGCCTGAGCGGCCTCAGCGGCGCCCTCGGAACTTGCCGAGCACCCGCTTGGCCTGGGCCCGGTTCTTGGGGTCGGCCGAGGCGCGGCGGACCTGCCGGATCGTGCGCTTTCCCTCGGGGCTCCGGACGAACTGCTTTATGCGGTTGATGACTCCGGGCATGCCGACTCCTTAGTCGTGAGAACTGCCAGCCTATGACGGGGTTCTCGGGGCGTACCCCGGTCGACGGCACTTACGCCGGGAGCCGCGGACCCTGCCGCGCGCGCCACACCCTCCGGAATGATCCGTTGGCCCTCTGGTGGTACGGCATGAGGGCGGCGAGGTGGGCCAATGGCTCAGTGAATCGGGTGCGGGTTGAGCCAGCAGGGCTTCGGATGGTTCGATGTGTCCGTCGATGGCGCTGCGGATCCCCGCGGCGCCTTTTTCATGCGGGCAGGTCGAGATGTCGGGGAAAGGGGCGGGGAAGCCGTGCTGAAGAGGGTGTTCGTGGCGCCGGATCCGGGGCGGGTGCGGTTGCGGTTCGCCGCGCGGGCCGTCATCGGCATCGCGCTCGCGGTGACCGTGTGCGGTCTGGCCGGGCACTCGCTCGTCGCGGCGATCACCGGTGGGCTCGCGGCGCTGCTCGCTCTCTTCACCGTGGGCGACACGACGGTGAAGGGGCAGGCCGTCACCACGGCCCTGCTGCCCGCCGTGGGCTTTCCCGTGCTCGCACTCGCCGCGGTGCTGCACGACGTGCCCGTGGCGCGGGACGTCGCCTTCCTCGCCGTGATGGGCGCGGGCGTGTACGCGCGGCGGTGGGGGCCGCGCGGGCACTCGCTCGGGGTGTTCGCGTTCATGATGTTCTTCGCGACGCAGTTCCTGCACACGGTGCCGGGACAGCTGCCCGAGCTGTTCGCCGCCATCCTGCTGTCGCTGTGCGCCTCGTCGGCCGTACGGTTCGGGCTCTGGTGCTACGAGCGCCGCCTGCCGCCCGCGGTCGTGCCCGCACCGCCCGCAGGCAGGGGCCTGGCCAGGACGACCACCCGGCAGGCGGTCCAGGCGATGCTCGGCGGCGCCTTCGCCCTCGCGGCGGGGCAGGTCCTCTCGCACGAGCGCTGGTACTGGGCCGTGGGCGCCACCTGGTGGGTGTTCGTGAACACCGCGTCGCGCGGGGAGACGCTGGTGCGCAGCTTCCGGCGGGTGCTCGGCACGGTCATCGGCATCGGCGCGGGCTTCGTCCTCGCTGTCCCGCTGCACGGTGCGCCGGTGCCCTCGGCGATCGTCGTCGCCGTCAGCGTCTTCGGGATCTTCTACACCGCGGCGGTCTCCTACACCTGGATGATGCTCGCGGTCACCGTGATGGCCGGGGTGCTCTACGGACTGCTCGGGGTGCTGAACCCGGGGCTGCTCGCCCTGCGGGTCGCGGAGACCGGCGTCGGGGCGCTCGGTGCCGTCATCGCCGTGCTCCTCGTCCTGCCCGTCACCACGCACGCCACGACGAACGCCTGGATCGAGCGCGCCCTGCGGTGCGTGCACGCCTGCACGGAGGAGGCAGCCGCCCGGCTCGCCGGCTCCGCGAGCGCCGACCCCGCGCCGCGCGTCGCCGAACTGGAGCAGCTCCTGGGCAAGGTGCGGTTCTCGCTCGCTCCGCTGGTGCACCCGTTCAGCCCGCTGCGGGCCCGCAAGGAGCGCGCCGGTCAGGTGCTCGCGCTGCTCGACGCCTGCGCCCGGGAGGTGCGCGGGCTCGCCTCGATCGCCGCGGACCCCGAGGCCTCGCACGACGACCGGCTCGCCGCCGCCTGCTGGCGCGTGGAGGCCGCCGTGGAGGCGCTCACCGCGCCGGAGGCCGCGCACGGCCCGGCCACCGACACCCTCGCCCTGCCGCATCCCGCCACCCTCGAACCCGTACTGGCCCATCTGCACGGCCTGGAGAAGGCCCTCGTCGAGCTTGCGGTGCCGCTGCGCAGCCCGACTCGTACGCCTCTGATCGGGGCCTGAGCAGGCCCGATTCCCTCGGTGGAGCAAAGCCGGACCGGTCACATGAATCGATGACTCCGGCCGATGACACATGAGGTGGTTCATCGCGTGGTAGACGAACTCCCGCTCCTCCGGGCGCCGGGCCAAGGCGTGCGCCTCCACTCGGAGGGTGCTGCCGGACCGTGAGGCGCGCGACAGAGAGGGATGCTGACCATGACGGAGGAATCACCGTCGATCGTGCATGACGTGTCGGTCGCGGCAGCGGTCGGGCGGCGCGCGCTGCCGAACCGGCTCTGCACCGCGTTCACGCAGTCGACGGGCGCACAGCGCGCTGCCCTTTCCTGGCTGCCCCGGCTCGAACACTGGCAACTGCTGCACGCCACCGACGAACCCGCCCTGCAGGCCGAGGCCGCACAGTTCACCCGCGCCGACGGGCCCTCGGTCAGCGCGGCCCTGGGCATGCGGCCCGTGTTCGTGCCGGACCTGCGCGACTACCCGTGCCGGACGGGGCCGCCCCTGTCCGAGGAACTGCCGGGCACCCGGCGCGTGCTGGCGCTCCCGCTGCACGACGGTCACACCCCGGTCGGCGTGCTGTGTCTCTACTACACCGAGTGCACCGACGTGACGCCCGAACACATCACCCACGCGCAACGTGCCGCCTCCCTCGCGCTCGACGCGCTGCTGCGCTGGCGGCCCGTGCACGACGCGGGCACCGGCTGCCGCCGACCGGTGTGGACGACCAGTACGCGCGCGGCGCGCTGGGAGCGCATCCACCAGGCGGCCGACTACGTGGCCACCCGTCAGGAGTGCGCCGTCGCCGAGGGTCTTGCGTGGCTCCAGGAGGTGAGCGCGCGCGACGGTGTCTCGCTGCTCGACGTGGCCGACACCGTCCTGCAGCCGTCCCTCGCCCACCACGACGACGAGTCCGAAGGGAGGAGCGGCCATGAACGAGCCCGTGGAAGTGCTGCTTGACCGCGTCCGGGAACGCGGGGGTTACGCGGAGCGGCAGGAGGCCGCCGGAGCGGTGCAGAGCGTCCTGGAGATCCTGGGGGAGCACCTGGTGGGGGACGACCGCACCGACCTCGCCCGGCTGCTGCCCCGCCCGTGCGGTCCGCTGCTCACCGACGGCTCACCGGCCAGCGAGCCCCTGACACCCGCGGCCTTCGTCGCGGCGGTGGGCGCACGCGTCGGCCTCGACACGGCGCAGGCCCGCCGCGCCGTCACCGCCGTCCTCGCCACCGTCGCGGAGGTCGCCGACGACGCCCTGCTGCGCCGCATCCTCACGCAGCTTCCGCCGGGCCACGCCGGTCTGTTCGGCCGTACGGACCCCACGTGAACCGCCCGAAGCGGAAGCGGATCCATCGCGCGGGCGAGGGCAGACGGAGACACAACACCCCCTGAAGTGGAGGCTCGTGATGGCACGGACAGTTCCGCAGGGCAAGACCAGCAGGACCGCAAGGACCAGCAGGACAGCCAGGACCACCGGGGCCTCGAAGACCCCGAGGACCTCGAAGGCAGCCGGGAGCCGGAGCGCTCCCGGCTCGCCTCCGCTCTCCGGGTGGGCGCGGGCGATGGCCATGCTGCTCGCCTTCGCGGGGACGGTGGTCTTCGCGGTGCTGCTTGCCCGGCTGACGCTGGAACCCTCCGCCGCGTCCGAGTCCTTGACACACAGCAATCTCCGGCCCGGCGACTCGATCCGCGACTATCTCGCCCAGCCCGCGTTCCGCGACACCGTCAAGCAGCTCGGCGGCAACATCGTGCTGGGCCTGCCGTTCGGCATGCTGCTACCGGTGCTCGTACCTCGCGCCCGGGGGCTCATACGCGTCACGGCCGTCACGGCACTGGTGATGCTGCTGGTCGAGCTGGCCCAGGGCTTCCTCGTCACCGGACGGGCCTTCGACGTCGACGACGTGCTGCTCAACACCACGGGTGCCGTGGTCGGTTACCTGCTGATCGGCCGCAGGATGGGCCGCGCCGTGCACCCTCGCCGCCGGCACTGGTGGCACCGCTTCACGAAGCGGTCCACCGCCGCCGACTAGTCACCGCTCACACCGTGAGGCGGCCGATGTCCTGCGGGTCGAGGCCGGTCAGCCGGGCGATGCGCGGCGCGGGGATGCCCGCGGCCAGCGCCCGGTGCACCAGGGCCTCCCAGTCCTGGGTCGTCTCCCGGAAGTCCAGCAGCTCGCCCTCCATGTCCGTGACGGACTGGGGTGCGCACTCCTGCTGGACCCGCAGGGCCTCTTCCTCGCTCAGCGGGACGGGCAGGCGCTCGGCGTCCTCGGGGATCAGCGACTCCGCCTCGGCGGGCAGGATCCGGACCAGTTCGGACGAGGCCGACACGTCGTGGGCCTGCAGCCAGCCGTGGACGGCGGGGGTCTGCGCGCACTCCAGTGCGCCGACGGCGGCCAGCGCCGTCCCGAGGCGGGGGTGCCGGTCGGTCAGGAGGAAGAGGTATGCGTCGTTGGCCATCGTGGGGGAGTCGCCTTCTCGATCGGACATCAGCGGTGCACTGATGCTAACGCCCGCGAGCGGACGGAATCCCGCCTTCCACCGCGTTGCCCGGCCGGGGCCTCAGTGCGCGGTGAGCATGCCCTCGCGCAGCCGGGCCAGGGTGCGGGAGAGCAGGCGCGAGACGTGCATCTGGGAGACGCCGAGGCGTTCGCCGATCTGTGACTGGGTGAGTTCGTCGACGAACCGCAGCCGCAGGATCTGCCGGTCGCGCTCGCCGAGTTGGGCGAGCAGCGGGGACAGGGCGTGGAAATCCTCCACGAGCTCCATGGCGGGGTCCTCCGCGCCGATGAAGTCCGCGAGGGCGGCCTCGCTGTCGTCGCGGTCGCCGTGGACGGTCGCGTCCAGCGAGGTGGAGTTGTAGCCGTTGGCGGCCATACGGGCCTCGATGACCTCGTCCTCGGTGAGGTCCATCAGCTCGGCCAGTTCGCTGACCTTGGGGGAGCGGCCGAGGCGGGTGCTGAGCTCGTCGGTGGCCTTGGCGAGTTCGACGCGGGCCTCCTGGAGGCGGCGCGGAACGTGCACGGCCCAGGAGGTGTCGCGGAAGAAACGTTTGATCTCGCCGACGATGTACGGCACGGCGAACGTGGCGAACTGGACCTCGCGCGAGAGCTCGAAGCGGTCGATCGCCTTGATCAGGCCGATCGTGCCGACCTGGACGATGTCCTCCATGTCGTCGCTGCGGTGGCGGAAGCGCCCGGCGGCGTACCGGACCAGCGACATGTTCATCTCGACGAGGGTGTTGCGGGCGTACTGGTACTCGGGCGTGCCCTCTTCGAGCGTGGCGAGCCGGGTGAAGAACAGCTTCGACAGGTCACGGGCGTCCTGCGGCCCGATCTCCTGGGGAGAGGCGATCTCCGGCAGTTCCGCGAGGCGTGTGTCCGTGGATGTACCGGTGGCCGCTGTCATGATGTCCCTCCCCAGTCCGCCGGCCCTCCGTCGTCCCCCGACCGGCCGGTGAAGCGCACGTACCCGCACGGCGGCGCTTCATGCGTGTCAATCCGCAACAAGATCCGTTGTCCGCCGCGGCGTTACAGGACCCGCATTCCGGGCAAGTGGTCAGCTTGGACAGCGGCCATCCCCTATTCGGACAGAGGCCACCCTGAACGAGGAGGGCTCATGAGGACGCAAAGGACGCGACTGGACACCGGACCGGCCGAGCTGGACACCGGAGCGTCGGACGGAGCGGTTTTCGACAAGCGGCCGGAGGCCGTCGCCCACGCGCGGGACTTCGCCCGCGCCTTCGTGGACGGGCTCCACCCGCCCGTGGGCTCCCAGGACGTCGTGAGTGTCGAACTCACGGTGTCCGAACTCGTCACCAACGTCGTACGGCACGCGCGCGGGACCTCGTGTTCCCTGCGTCTGCAGGCGCAGCCGGACGGCATCGCGGTGACGGTCGGTGACGCCGACCCGCGACCGCCGCAGGAGCGGGCGCCCGATCTGGCGGGCGGCACCGGTGGATTCGGCTGGCCCATGGTCCAGCACATGGCGAAGACGGTCACCGTGACCAGGGGACCGAACGGCAAGACCATCCGGGCCGTACTGCCCCGGTGACGCAGCTGCCCGCGGTGCCGTGCGGCGGACGCCGCGTGACAGGCGTACGGCATGAGAGCGCGCGGGCGGGGCAGGAGGCACCAATGGACGACCTGTCTCAGCTACTCCAACAGACCATGCGCCGCCGTCATCTGACACCGCAGGCGATCGCTGACAAGACCGGGATCCGCACCCCACGCATCCGGGCCTTCGCGCAGGACGGCGCCGAGGGGCCCGTCCGCCCGACCGACGAGGAACTGGCCGAACTGGCCGGCGCCCTCGCCCTCCCCGCGATCAAGGACACCGCGCGGCCCACGGCCGCGGCGACCTCTCCTTGACGGCTGGACGGCCCGACCCCGCTCCCGGTCTGCGGCGCCTTGGTCTAGACCCCCTGCTAGCGTCTGCCGCACGAGTGCCCCCTGGACACGGTGCTCGGTCCAGAGTCGAGAGGGGAACGCAGTGGTCGGCAGGCACGGCGACAGTCAACGGGCGTACATCGGGTCCTTCACCGCGGCGGGCGGGGCCGGGATCCTCACCGCTGCCGTCGACCCGGACAGCGGTGCGCTGACCGTGCTCGGCGGGACGGACAGCCTCGCCGACCCCTCGTACCTCGCCCTGTCGGCGGCGGGCGACACGCTCTACGCGGTCAGTGAGACGTCCGACGGGGCCGTCGCCGCGTACCGCCTGAACGGCGACAAGCCCGAACCGGCCGGGGCGCCGGTCGCGGTCGGCGGGGACGCGCCCACGCATCTCGCCCTGCACGCCGGGCACGTCCTCACCGCCAACTACGGCTCCGGCAGCGTCACCGCCGTGCCCGTGCGCTCCGACGGGAGCCTCGCACCCGCACCGTCGGGCGTCCTCGCGCACACCGGCGCGGGACCCCATCCGCAGCGCCAGCAGCGGCCGCACGCCCATCAGGTGCTGCCCGATCCGAGCGGCCGCTGGGTGGTGAGCGTCGACCTCGGCACCGATTCCGTACGCGTCTGTGAGCTCTCGGCGGCGGGCGAGCCGATCCTGCACCGGGAGATCGCGCTGCGGCCCGGCTCGGGCCCCCGGCATCTCGTGTTCCACCCGCGCGGCGATCGCGCGTACGTCCTGAACGAGCTTGCCCCCACCCTCACGATCTGCGCCTGGGACGCCTCCGAGGGGGCGCTCAGGCCGCTCGGCGAGGCGGCCGTCCTGCCGGGCCCCGCGGACGGCGACGGCGAAGCGTTCCCCTCCGAGGCCGTCATCGCGCCCGACGGCCGCTTCCTGTGGACCGCGACCCGCGGTCAGGACGTCATCTCGGTGCTCGCCCTCGACGCGGCGGGCGACCGGCCGCGACTCACCGCCACCGTGCCGTGCGGCGGCCACTGGCCGCGTGACCTGGCCATCGACCCCTCGGGCCGGTTCCTGTACGCGGCCAACGAGCGCTCCGGCGACGTGACCTGGTTCGCCGTGGACCCGGAGACGGGCATCCCCCGGCGCGCGGGCTCGGTCGAAGCTCCCGCCGCCTCCTGCGTGATCTTCAACTGAGCCACCGGGCCCGCGTACGCCGATGGGCCCGCCCCCTGCATCAGGGGGCGGGCCCATCGGCGTGACGGCATCAGGTCTGCCGGCGCGGTGCGGTCAGTGGACCGGCGCGCCCGACGGCTGCTGCGGGGCGATCCCGAGCGCCGACGTGTACTTGGAGAGGGCGAGCTTGCCGATCGCCGGGTAGGCACCGAGCGACTCGGCGACCGCGCAGCCGGCCTCCTTGGCGGCCGCGTCGAGGAGGCTGCCGTCGATCTCGGGACCGATCAGGTACGGGGCGAGCGCCAGCTGCGTGGAGCCGGAGCCGCGCAGCTCCTCGGCGGTGTTCGCGATGGCGCCCTCCTGGTCGAGCGCGGCGGCCATCACCGGCACCGCGAGGCGGGCCGCGAGCAGCATGCCGGTGATCCCGGCGGCCTGCACGGCCTCCTCGCCGCCGACCGTGGCGAGGACGATGCCGTCCGCCGCGGTGGCCACCGTGAACAGCCGGGCGCGGTCGGCGCGGGCCAGACCGGCCTCCGACAGGCGCACGTGCAGTCCCTCGGCGAGCAGCGGGTGCGGGCCGAGGACGTCCGTCAGCTCGGCGGGGGCGCGACTGTCCATCACGGCCTGGCGCACGCGTCGCATCAGCGCGTTGTCGGGACCGGCGAGGAGGGGGACCACGACGGCCACGGGGCCGTCGGGCTCGGCGACGTCCGCACCCGCGGCGCGCGCCTGCTCGAAGCGGGCGGTGCGTTCGTTGGCGGCGTGCGCGAGCACGGAGTGCAGCGAGGGGAACTCCGGGAACGAGGTGACCGTGGCGTCCTCGGTCCCGTCGAGGTACCCGATGCGGGCGTCGAGGCCGGGGAGCTCGGAGCGGGCGATGCTCACGACCTCTTCGGCGAGGCTGCGCGTGGCGCTGCTGGGTACGCCCGGTACGGCGAGAACGAGCGCGGGCGCGTTCTCGGGAGCCGCCACGGGCTCCGGGCGGCGGTGCCGCCCGGGCTGGCGGGGTCGCGGCATTCGTACGGGCAGGCCTGATGCGGGCCCAGTGGAGGAGCTCATGGCGCCGCATGCTACTGGTTTCGGGGGCTTCGCTGTTCGGGGAGGGTACAGGTGGGCGGTATAAGTCCGCTTTTGTCTTATGAGTTACGTAGAGGACGACTGTCACATTACGGAGTGGTCATCCTGGGTGGTCAACTGTCGTATTCGGTGTGCAAGGTGAGCATGCGGGCATCGAGCGGCAGACGCAGCCGGTCCGCGCCGGTGTCGGCGGCGATGCGCAGGGCGCCGTCCAGCGGATCACCGGCGGCCGTGACCAGTCGCACATGCCGCAGGAGACCCTTCAGCTCCGCGCGCACCGGGCCCAGCAGTGCGTCGCCCATCTTGAACAGGCCTCCGGTCAGGGCGACTTCGGGCTGTTCCCCCTGACCGGCCGCGTCGGACGCCGGGCAGACGGCCGCCGCCGCTTCGGCGATGTGCCGGGCGGCCTCCCGCAGGATCGCTTCGGCCACGGGGTCGTCGGGGACGCAGTGCGCCACTTCGGGTGCGAACGAGGCGAGCATCGCGGGCCGGTCCGTACGGGGATAGAGCTCGCCGGGCAGTCCCGGCGCCGGACCGAAGAGCTCCTCGGCGCGGGCGAGCAGCGCCTTCGAGCCGCCGCGCCTTCCGTCGAACGCCCGCATCGCCGCTTCGAGGCCCGCACGGCCGATCCAGGCGCCGCCGCCGCAGTCGCCGAGCAGATGCCCCCAGCCGTCGGCGCGCTGCCAGGCCGCCAGGTCCGTGCCGATCGCGATCATGCCGGTGCCCGCGGCGACGACCGCGCCGGGGCGGTCGCCGAGCGCGCCCGCGTACGCGGTGACGGCGTCCGCGGCGAGCGCGAGGCGCCGTACGCCCAGGGCTTCGTGGAGGGCGCCCGGCAGTTGCGCGCGCAGGTCGTCGCCGAGGGTCGCCATGCCCGCCGCGCCGACGGCGACAGCGGTGACCCGCCCGGCGCCCGCCTGGGCGAGCAAACCCCGTGCCATGGGCAGGAGTTGCTCGATGAAGTGCCCGGCGTCGATCCCGCGCGCCCCCGTACGCACGGGCTCGTTCGAGCTCACCGCGGCCGGGCGGTCGGCCTTGTCCGGGAGGCCGAGGGCGACCCGCATCCCGGAGCCGCCCGAGTCGACGCCGAGGACGCACGGGGCGTCCGTCACGGAAGCCGCCAGTCCACCGGCTGCCCGCCCTGCTGGACGAGGAGGTCATTGGCCC
This sequence comes from Streptomyces sp. NPDC032198, assembly GCF_040636975.1. NCBI lineage: Bacteria > Bacillati > Actinomycetota > Actinomycetes > Kitasatosporales > Streptomycetaceae > Streptomyces > Streptomyces sp. NPDC032198. The sequence continues at coordinate 209,782 of NZ_JBEZVL010000015.1, forward strand.
GGCTGAAGGGGCGCGAGCCGAAGAAGCCGCGGTCCGCCGACATCGGCGACGGGTGCGAGGACTCGACCGACGGCAGCGGGCCGAGCAGCGGCCGCAGATTGCGGGCGTCACGCCCCCACAGGATGGAGACGAGGGGCCGGCCGCGGGCGGCGAGCGCCTTGATGGCCTGCTCGGTGACCTCCTCCCAGCCCTTGCCCCGGTGCGCGGCGGGGCGCCCCGGGGCCGTGGTGAGCGCCTTGTTGAGCAGCAGGACGCCCTGCTGCGTCCAGGGCGTCAGGTCGCCGTTCGACGGCTGCGGGACGCCCAGGTCGGAGCCCATCTCGCGGTAGATGTTGATGAGGCTGCCGGGCAGTGGGCGCACCTCGGGCGCGACCGAGAACGACAGTCCCACCGCGTGCCCGGGGGTCGGATAGGGGTCCTGGCCGACGATCAGCACCCGCACCTCGTCGAAGGGCTGCTGGAACGCGCGCAGGACGTTCGGCCCGGACGGGAGGTAGGTGCGTCCCGCGGCGATCTCCGCGCGCAGGAAGTCGCCCATCTCGGAGATCTTCCCGGCGACGGGTTCGAGGGCCTTCGCCCAGCCCGCCTCGACGATTTCATGCAAAGGTCGTGATGCCACGGCGTCACCCTACTGCCGTAACGGGGGCGTCGATCAACCGATGGCCGCCGCCCTGACGCACAGTACGTCGGGCAGGTGGGACGCCAACTCCCGCCAGCTGTCCCCGTCGTCCGCCGACGCGTACACCTCGCCGTTGCGATTGCCGAAGTAGATGCCCGCGGGATCCTGGCCGTCGCTGCACATCGCGTCGCGCAGCACCGTGCCGTAGTGGTCGTCGGCCGGGAGGCCCGCGCTGAGCGGCTCCCAGCTCTTGCCCGCGTCGGACGTGCGGTAGACGCGGCACCGGTGGTCGGCGGGGACGCGGTCCATGTCGGCGTTGATCGGGAAGACATAGGCCGTGTCCGCGCGGTGCGGGTGGGCGACGGCCGTGAAGCCGAAGTCGGAGGGCAGGCCCTCGCCGATGTCCGTCCAGTGCGCGCCCGAGTCGTCGCTGCGGAACACGCCCCAGTGGTTCTGCAGATACAGGCGGTCCGGGTCGACGGCGTCCCGCGCGACCTTGTGCACGCACTGGCCGAACTCCGGGTTCGGGTCCGGCAGGAAGGCCGCGGAGACGCCGTTGTTCGACGGCGCCCAGCTCCGGCCGCCGTCCAGCGTGCGGAAGACCCCGGCGGTGGAGACGGCGACCGTCACCGCGTCGGGGTCGCGGGGGTCGGTCAGGATGGTGTGCAGGCCCTCGCCGCCGCCTCCCGGCACCCACCGGTCGCGCGTGGGGTGCTCCCACAGGGGCCGCACGAGCTCGAAGGTCTCGCCCCGGTCCCGCGACTTGTACAGGGCCGCCGGTTCCGTGCCCGCGTACACGACGTCCGGTTCGGCGGCGGCCGGGTGCAGTTGCCAGACCCGCTCCAGGGACGCCCCGGTGTCCTTCGGGAACTTGACGGCCGCCTTGGGCGGCTCCGTCCAGGTCTCGCCGAGGTCGTCGGAGTGGAAGACGGACGGGCCGAAATGGGAACTGTCGCCGCCCACCAGGAGGCGGGGCGTACTGCCGCGGGTGTCGATGCCCACCGAATAGATGGCCTGGGCGTTGAAGTACGGGCTGTCGTCGAACCGCCAGGTGTTCGAGCCGCCGCGCCTGCGGCCGATGAACAGGCCCTTGCGGGTGCCTACGGTCAGGATGATCTCGGCCATCACGGCCACCTCCGGGACGTCGTTGTCTCAGGTATGGCTCAGTCTGCACCTCGGCACTGACAGTCACCCCCGGACAGGGCGTTCCCGCAGGTCGGTACGGGTGTGGCGGAGATGGCGCAGGTCCCTCGCGGCACTCCCGGATCAGCCGTTGCCGGACAGCTCCGCGGCCACCCGCGCGATCATTTCCGGCCCCACCCGGCAGCACCCCCCGACCAGCCGCGCCCCCGCGTCCCGCCAGCCGGCGACCCGGCCCGCGGTGAAGTGGGCAGGACCCCGCCACGCCCTGGCGGCCGCGTCCCACGTCTCGCCGCTGTTCGGGTACGCCACCACCGGCTTCCCCGTGATCCGCGCGGCCAGGCGCACCGCCGCGTCCGCGTCCTGGGGGTCGCAGCAGTTGACGCCGACCGCGAGGATCTCCTCGGCGTCGGCGGCCAGCGCGAAGGCCTCCGTCAAGGGCTGGCCCGCCCGTGTGTAACCGCCGGAGACGGTGTACGAGAGCCAGGCGGGCACCCCCAGGCCGCGCACCGCCCGCAGCAGGGCCCGCGCCTCGTCCGTGTCCGGCACCGTCTCCAGGGCGAGCACGTCCGGCTCCGCGGCGGCCAGGACCTCCAGGCGCGGGCGGTGGAAACGTTCGAGCTCGGCCACCGTCAGGCCGTACCGGCCCCGGTACTCGGAGCCGTCCGCGAGCATCGCCCCGTACGGGCCCGCCGACGCGGCCACCCACACCTCGCGGCCCGCGTCCGCTCCCGCGTCGCGGGCCAGCTCCACGCTCAGGCGCAGCAGTTCGGCGGTGCTCAGCGCGTCGATGCCGTGCTGCGCGAAGCCCTCGAACGTCGCCTGATAGCTCGCCGTGGTGGCGATGTCCGCGCCTGCCTCGTAGTAAGCGCGGTGCGCCGCCGCGATCGCCTCCGGCTCGTCGGCCAGCAGCCTCGCCGACCACAGGGCATCGCTCAGGTCGTGCCCGGCGGCCTCCAACTGGTTGGAGAGGCCGCCGTCGAGCACGAGCGGGCGGCGGGTCAGTGCTTCCGCGAGTTTCACACCGCCGACGCTAGCCGAGGCGCGGACAGGGGGAAGTGGCACGCGACCTGGTGTCCCGGGCCGTTCGGCGTGCTCACCCGCGGTTCCGTGGTGGCGCAGACGTCCTGGGCCGCCGGGCAGCGGGTGCGGAAGCGGCAGCCCGACGGGGGCTTCGCCGCCGACGGCGTCTCGCCCTCCAGGGGAGCCCGGTCCAGGCCGTCCGCCGCCTGCGGGTCGGGCAGGTTGACCGTGTCCAGGAGCCCCCGCGTGTACGGGTGCAGCGGCTGGGCGTACACCTGCTCGGCGGGGCCCGACTCGACCAGCTTGCCCAGGTACATCACGCCCACGGTGTCCGCGAGGTGGCGCACCACCGCCAGGTCGTGCGAGATGAACAGATACGTCAGGCCGCGCTCCCGCTGCAGCTCCCGCATCAGGTTCAGGATCTGCGCCTGCACGGAGACGTCCAGCGCGGAGACCGGCTCGTCCGCGACCACCAGATCCGGCGAGAGCGTCAACGCCCGTGCCAGGCCCAGGCGTTGACGCTGACCGCCGGAGAACTCGTGCGGGTAGCGGTGCACGGCGCCGCGCGGCAGGCCGACCGCGTCCAGGAGCTCGGCGATCAGCTTCTCCTGGTCGGCGCGGCTGCCGACCCCCTGGATAACGAGGGGCTCCCGCAGGATCTCGCCCACCCGCATCCGAGGATCCATGGCGGCCGTGGAGTCCTGGAACATCAGCTGCACGCGCCGCCGGTGTGCCCGCCGCTCGGCCCGTGACATCCGCGCCGGGTCGTGACCCTCGAACATCACCTGCCCGGCGGTCGGCTCCTCCAGGCCCGCGACGATCCGCCCGAGGGTCGTCTTGCCGCAGCCGGACTCGCCGACCATGCCGAACGTCTCACCCTTGCGGACCGTCAGGGACACCCCGCCGACCGCGCTCACCGTGCCCCGGCTGCGCGAAAAGGCGCCGCCCTTGAGGGGGAAATCCTTGACCAGGCCGTCGAGTTCGAGGAGTACGTCACCGGGCGCGCGTGGGGCGGGCACGGCCGGCGGGACCACGACCTCCTCCTCCGAAGCGTTGTCCGGCACGGGGTGGAAGCAGGCGAACCGGTGCTCGCCGCCCCGCACTTCGTCGTCCGTGAGCGGCGGCTCCGTCGTACGGCACTCGTCCGTGGCGAAGGTGCAGCGCGGCGCGAAGCGGCATGCGGTCGGGCGCACCGCCAGGTTCGGCGGAAGGCCCGGGATCGTGTGCAGCGCGGTGCCGCTGTCCGCGGCCCGCTCGGGGAGCGAGGCGAACAGGGCCTCCGTATAGCGGTGCCGGGGTCTCGCGAACAGGCCGCGCACATCGGCCTGTTCGGCGACCTTGCCCGCGTACATCACCGCGACCCGGTCGACCCGGTTGGCGATGACGCCCAGGTCGTGCGTGACCAGGATCATCGCCATGCCGAGGCGTTCGCGCAGGCCGTCGATCAGCTCCAGGATCTGGTGCTGGGTCGTCACGTCGAGGGCGGTGGTCGGCTCGTCCGCGATGAGCAGCTTCGGCTCGCAGACAAGCGCCATGGCGATCGCCACGCGCTGGCGCATCCCGCCCGAAAGCTGGTGCGGATACGCCTTCATGCGCTCGGCGGGCTGCGGCATGCCGACCAGGCGCAGCATCTCCTCGGCCCGCGCCCACGCGTCTTTCCTGCTCAGCTCGGGGCGGTGCAGGACGAGCGGCTCGGCCACCTGCGCCCCGATCGTCATCGTCGGGTTCAGCGAGGTGAGCGGGTCCTGGAAGACCATGCCGATGGTGTTGCCCCGTACGTCCTGGAGGACCGGCGCGGGGGCCGCGGCCAGGTCCCGGCCGTCGAACAGGACGCGTCCGCCGGTGACTTCGCCGCCGGGCGGCAGCAGCCCGAGGACGCTGAGCGCGGTCATCGTCTTGCCGCAGCCCGACTCGCCCACGATGCCCAGGGCCTCACCCGGGTCGAGTTCGAGGGAGATGCCGTCGAGGGCGTGGACGGTGCGCTCGCGCGAGGTGATGTCGACCCGCAGATCGTCGATCTTGAGCAGGGGCTCGGTCTTGAGCGAAGGCTCGGTCATCTTGTCGGTTCTCCCTTACTTCCGCAGCCGTACTTCGAACGCGTCCCGCAACCCGTCACCGATGAAGTTGAACGCGGCGACGACCAGGACGATCGCGATGCCCGGCGGGAAGATCAGCCACCAGTAGCCGTTCTGGGTGTAGGTGATGCCGGCCGAGAGCATCGATCCCCAGTCGGCCGACGGCGGCGGGATGCTCAGGCCCAGGAAGGCCAGATAGCTGACGTAGAGGATGGCGTCGGCGATCTGGAAGGTGCAGTTGACGATGACCGTGCCGATCGCGTTCGGCACGATGTGCTTGAACACGGCCCGCGCACCGCCGCCGCCCATCATCCGCATCGCCTGTACGTACTCGCGGTCGCGCAGCGAGAGCGCCTCGCCGCGCACCAGGCGGGCGGGGGAGAGCCAGGCGACCGACGCGATGATGACGATGAGGACGCCCTTGCTGGGCGTGATGATCGCGGCGACCACGACGAGCAGGAACATCGCGGGGATGGCGAGCGCGGCGTCCGTGATCCGCATCATGGCCGCGTCCACCCAGCCGCCGAAGTACCCGGCGACGGCGCCGTACACGGTCCCGAAGAGTGTCGCCAACAGCCCAGCCGCCAGGCCGATTTCGAGGGACGTCTGCCCGGCGACCATCAGCCGCCCGACCATGTCGTAGCCGAGGTCGGTGGTGCCCAGGAGGTGGCCGGAGCTGCCCGGAGCGAGGTTCGCCTGGGCGAGGTCGGTGTGCACCTGCTCCGTGGGGTGGAGGAGCGGTCCGAGGTAGCTGAAGGCAAGGAGAAGCACCAGGACCACCACGCCGGTCAGGGCGAGCTTGTTGCCGGTGAAGACCTGGAGCGTACGGCGGGCGAGGGAGGGCGTGGCCTGGGCCGCCGCCTCGTTGCCCGGAGCGGCCTCCGGGCTGGCAGGTGCGGTCGCGGTACTCATGCCACGCTCCGGATCCGGGGGTCGAGGACGGCGTACAGGATGTCGGTGAGCAGCGAGCCGACGACGGTGGCGATGCCGACGACGAGCGTCACGCCGAGCAGCACCGGGAAGTCGGAGCCCTGCGCCGCGTTCCAGAACAGCAGCCCCATGCCGGGGTAGTTGAACATCGACTCGACGACGAGCGCACCGCTGAAGAGCGTCGGCAGATACAGGCCGAGCAGTGTGGCGAGCGGGATCAGGGCGTTGCGCAGGACGTGCCGGACCATGATCCGGCGGCTCGACTGGCCCTTGGCCATCGCCGTACGGACGTACTCCTCGGTGAGGTTGTCGAGGACCGCCGAGCGCATGTAGCGGCTGAACATCGCCACGATGCCGAACGCCATGGTGACGACGGGAAGCACCAACCCCGTGAAGTCTCCGAGGAGTTCGCCGACGCTTTCGCCCTGAGGTGCCTCCGCCGGAAGGATCGGCATCACCTGCGCGAACAGGATGATCATGATGAGGCCGAGGAAGAACACCGGCGTCGCGTAGAGGAGGAAGGCGATGCCCGTCATCGCGTAGTCCGACGCCTTGCCGCGGCGCACGGCCTGCAGCAGGCCGAGCGGGACGGCGATGACCACGGCGAGCGCGGTGGAAAGGACCGTCAGGAGCAGGGTCTTCGGCAGCCGCTGCTTGAGCAGGTCGAAGACCGGGGAGTTGAGCTTGAAGGACTCGCCCAGGTCGCCGGTGAACAGCCGCTTCAGGTACATCATGTACTGCGCGGGCAGGGAACGGTCGTACCCCTGCTGGTGGTTGAAGGTCTCGATCTGCTGCGGGGTGCCCTTCGGGCCGAGGATGGCGCGCGCGGGGCCGCCGGGCAGCATGTGCAGCAGCGTGAAGACGATGACGGAGACCAGGAACAGCACGACCAGCGCCTGAAGGAAGCGCTTGACCAGAAAGCCGGTCACTTGTCGGCTCCCTTCTTCTTGACGTAGTACCAGTCCTGCGGCGCGAAGGTGACCGTCGGGTTCTGGCTGATGCCCCGCAAGTCGTTGCGGATCACGGAGACCTGATAGGCGGGGTTGGGCATCCACATCACCGGCAGCTGCTCGGCCAGGTACTCGCCGTACTCGTGCACGGCCTTCATGTCGGGGGAGTACTGCACGCCGCGGATGATCCGGTCGGCCCGCTTGTCGCTGTAGTTCCCGAAGTTGGCCGAGGCGCCGGTGGAGAAGAGCTGCTCACCGCTCGGGTTGAGCGGGTAGTACCAGCTGCCGGCCGTGCCGAAGAACGACATGTCCCAGTCGCAGCCGGGGTCCTTCGCCTTGCAGGGGACGGAGTTGCCGAGCACTGAGTTCAGCGGCTGCTGGCGCACGGTGAGATCGATCCCCGCCTTGGAGAGCGAGGACTTGAGCTCCTGCATCATGTTCGTGGTCTCGGTGGAGCCGGACTGGGAGAGCAGGGTCAGTTCGAGCGGGGCGTTCCTCGCGATGCCCTTGCCGCACTCGTCGGCGCCCGTCCCCGGGCGCACGCAGCGGGCGGTGCCGTCCTCGGTCCGCCAGCCGTGCGCGGTGAGGAGCCGCCGGGCCTCGCGCACGTCGAAGGGGTACTGGTTCTTCTCCATCGCCCTGGACAAGTACTGGCTCTTCGGCGTCACCGGCACCGGACCGAGCGTCGGCGTGGCGCTGCCCTGCCAGATGACGTCGCTCATCGCCTTCTGGTCGACGAGATGCTGCATCGCCCGGCGGATGTAGAGCTGGTCCATCATCGGGCCCGCGTGCGTGGAGTTGAAGTTGTAGACGATGTACGTCGCAGCCCAGCCCTCCCACGGATCGACGCGGTAGCCCTTCTCCTGGAACTTCTCCTTCTGCGCCATCACCGACGGCGGGATGTAGCCGTAGTCGACGCCTCCCGAACGCAGGACGTTGTACTCGGAGTCGGCGGTGGTGAAGGGCTTGAAGACGACCTTGTCCAGGTGCGGGCGCTGCGACTTCGGGCCGGTGTACTTCTCGTTGGGCACGATGGTGACCTGGCCGCTGTCGCGCCAGCCCGCCAGTTTCCAGGGCCCGTTGACCGTCTTCCACAGCGGATCGGAGCCGTACGATCCAAGGCTCTTGGCGTGCCGCGTGAGCCGCGCGAAGACGGTCTTGGCGCCATCCTTCGTGCGGTCCCAGTCGCCGACCTTTCCGCCCTCTGTCGTGGCGTCCCAGGCGTGCTGGGGCAGGGCCCGCAGCAGCGTGAGCTGGTTGGCGGTGAACCAGTCGGGGTTGTACGCGCGGCTCAGGTGCAGGCGCACGGTGTGGTCGTCGACGGTCTCGAACCGCTTGACGTTGTCGGGCATCGTGCCGACCGAGTAGTTGCCCCAGCTCGTCTTGTTGGCCTTGACGAGGTTGAACCAGAACTCGATGTCGCGTGAGGTGACCGGCTTTCCGTCGGACCACTTCACGCCCTCGCGCAGCGGCACGGTGACCGTCTTGTTGCCGTCGCTGAACTTCGGCTCCCGGCCCAGCGTGCTCGGGCCGTGTGTGGTCAGCGCGCCCTTCTCCTGCACGGCGTCGTACACGGGCATGAAGAGCAGTGACTGGATCCCGTAGTTGTACGAGGCGCCGTAGCCGGGGGCGCCGATCGGGAAGATCCAGTTTGGCGTAGCGGCGGGCGGCAGGGCCATCGTGGCGGTGCCGCCCTCGACCGGAGTGCCGCCGGTGGGGCCCATGTCGACGCGGCCGCCCTCCTGCGTGCAGCCGGTCACTGCCGTGAGGGCGAGGGCGGCAACGGTTGCCGCCGCGGTTATGAGCGCGCGGCGCCGAGCGCGGGGACGTGATCGCCTAGAGCGCATGGCGAAGGGCCTCCAAGGATGCGAGAGCCGGACCGTGCCGGAGATCGACGGGCGGCGCCTGAACGCTAGATCTGGCGACAAAATCAAGTCAAGAGCTTCGTTCGGCAAGAAGTCTCAAAATCGGGAGGGTCTGGCCAACTTGGTTTGAAGGGACTTAGTGTTCGTCCCGATGTCGAAAGAACTGATCGAAGCAACTGGGGGCGGCATGGCCGGAACACCGCACGGCGAACCGGGGTCGGCCCAGCACATCCTGCAGCTGGTCTCCTCGGGCGCCGCCTCCTCCCGGGCCGATCTCGTACGGGAGCTGGGGCTCGCCCCCTCCACCGTGTCGCTGCGCGTGCAGGAACTCGTCGCCGCCGGCGTGCTCACCGAATCCGGCGAGGGAGCGTCACGCGGTGGCCGCCGCCCCCGCCTCCTGCGCGTCCACGCGCAGGGCGGCGTCGCCCTCGCCGCCGACCTGGGCAGTCACCACGCGCGCATCGGCGTCGTCGACCTCGGCGGCACCGTCCTGGACGCCGTCGACCTGCCGCACGACATCACCGCGGGGCCCGAGTCAGCCGTCGACTGGCTCTGCGGGCAGGTCGCCGAACTGGGCGCCCGGCAGCGCGAGGCGGGCCGCACCGTCCGCGCCCTGGGTGTCGCCTTTCCCGGACCGGTGCAGCCCGTCGAGGGCCGCGTCCTGAGCCCGTCCCGCATGCCCGGCTGGCACCGCTACCCACTGCGCGACGTCCTCGCCGACCGCCTCGGCATCCCCGTCACCGTCGACAACGACGCCACGATGATGGCCGTCGGCGAACACCGCACCGCGCGCCCCGGACTCGACCACATGGTCGTCGTCAAGGCGGGCCGCGGCATCGGCAGCGGCGTCATCGTGGCGGGCCGCCCGCACGACGGCGCGGGCGGCTCCGCGGGCGACATCAGCCACGTGCGCATCGAGGCGGCGGGCGACCGTCCGTGCAGCTGCGGCAACATCGGCTGCCTGGAGACCGTGGCGAGCGGCGCCGCCCTCATCCGCGAACTCGCTCAGCAGGGCGTCGAGGTGGCGGACACCACCGAGCTCCTGCGGCTCGTCGCCGACGGCGACCCGCAGGCCACCACCCTCGTCCGCACCGCGGGGCGGCACATCGGCACGGTCCTCTCCGTCGTCGTGAACTTCTTCAACCCCCAGGCCGTCGCCCTCGGCGGCGTCCTCGCCACCGCCGAACCGCTCGTCGCCGCCGTACGCGGCGTCCTCTACGAGCGCTGCCTGCCCCTGGCCACCGCGGACCTGGAGATCACCACCACCGTGACCGGGCGCGACGCGGGCCTCCTCGGCGCCGGACTCACCGCCCTGCGCCAGAACCTGCCGACCACCCCGGCCCCACAGGACCCGCCGTCCCAGGAAGAGAGCGTCCACGCATGACCATCCCCGCATCGAACCAGCGCCGCCTCCGCATCGGCATCGGCGGCATCGGCATCGAGTCCTCCACCTTCTGCCCGCACCGCTCCACCACGGACGACTTCCGCCAGACCCGCGGCCAGGACCTCCTGGACCGCTACACCTGGACCCGGCCCGAATCGGACCTCGCGAACACGGTCGAATGGGTGCCGCTCCTGCACGCGACCTCGCTGCCCGGCGGCCCGGTCGAGGCCGAGTCGTACCTGACCCTCAAGGACGAACTGGTCACCCGCATACGGGAGTCGGGCCCCCTGGACGGTCTCGTCTACGACATCCACGGCGCGATGAGCGTCGTCGGCCTGACCGATGCCGAGGCCGACCTGACGGAAGCCGTCCGCGCCGCGCTCGACGCCGTCGGCACCCCCGAGGGCGGCCGCCCCATGATGTCGACCGCCATGGACCTGCACGGCAACGTCTCGCGCCGGTTCGCCGAGCCCATCGACCTGCTCACCGCCCACCGCCTCGCCCCGCACGAGGACGCCTGGGAGACCCGCGAGCGCGCCGCACGCAACCTCGTGCGCTGCCTGCGCGAGGGAGTCAGGCCGCACCGCGCCTGGGTGCAGGTGCCCGTGCTGCTGCCCGGCGAGAAGACCAGCACCCGCCTGGAGCCCGCCAGGTCCCTCTACGCCTCGCTCGCCGACATCGAGAAGCTGCCCGGCATCCTCGACGCCGCGATGTGGGTCGGCTACGCCTGGGCGGACGAACCGCGCTGCAAGGCCGCGATCGTCGTGACCGGCGACGACGCCGAACTGGCCGCCGCGCAGGCCGGGAAGCTGGCCCGCCGCTACTGGGACGCGCGTCGCGACTTCGTCTTCGTCGGCCCGACCGGCGGCGCCGAGGAGTGCGTCGCGAAGGCGGTGGCCTCGCAGAAGCGGCCTTTCCTGATCAGCGACTCCGGCGACAACCCCACGGCGGGCGGCGCGGGCGACCTCGCGTACATGCTGGGCACGCTCCTGGAGAACGACGCCATCCGCTCCGGGAAGGTCACCGCCGTCCACCCCGGCATCACCGACCCGGTCGCCGTCGCCCGCTGCTTCGAGGCCGGAGTGGGCGCCGAGGTCACCCTGAGCGTGGGCGGCAAGGTCGACGCGAACCATGGGGGGCCGTACGAACTCACCGGCACCGTCGTGGCGTTGCAGCGCGCGACCGAGCAGAAGGACCGCGCGGAGGGCGGCGCGTACGACCGGGGCGTCGACATGGCTGCGGTGCGCACCGGCGGAGTGACCGTGATCCTCGTCGAGCGGCGCAAGCCCTTCCACACCCTCGCGGACTTCATGGGCCCGGCCGACGGCGGCCTGGGCATCGACCCGCGCACCTTCGACCTCGTGGTCGTCAAGATCGGCTACCTGGAGCCCGAGCTCTACGACATGGCAGCCGACTGGCTCCTCGCCCTCACCCCGGGCGGCGTCGACCAGGACCTGCTGCGACTCGGCCACCACCGGGTGGAGCGCCCGCTCTACCCGTTCGACGAGGACGCGTACGACACCGGGGCGGGCCCGGACCTGACGGCGACCCAACTGGCGCCGCTCGCCTGATGAGAAGGGGCTTCACCGCTCAGATCGCTTCTGCGAAGGTGATCCCTTCGAGCCGCGAACCCATCCGGAGGAGCCCCCGTGAAGCGTGCCGCCACCCTGTCCGCCCTGGTCTGTCTGCTCGCCGTCACGGCTGCCGCGCCCGCGTCACCCGACACCGGGCGCGGCAAGGACCGCCACCACGGCAGCCTCCTTGACTCCGTGCCGAAGTCGGGCGTCCTGAAGGTGTGCACGACCGGCGACTACCGCCCCTTCACCCACCTCGACCCCGCCGACGGAACGTACAGCGGCGTGGACATCAAGATGGCCGAGGACCTGGCGAAGAGCCTCGACGCGAAGCCCGCGTACGTGGCGACGACCTGGGCGAACCTGACCAAGGACGTCGCGGCAGGCCGCTGCGACATCGCGGTCGGCGGCGTCTCCATCACCCTGCCCCGCGCCCGCCAGGTCTACTTCAGCGAGCCGACCCGCGAGGACGGCAAGACGCCGATCGTGCGCTGCGCCGACAAGGACGAGTTCGGCCAGGGCACGCTCAAGGACATCGACAAGCCGGGCACCACCGTCATCGTCAACCCCGGCGGAACGAACGAGCAGTTCGCGCGCGAGAACATCAAGCGGGCCACCATCAAGCTGCACCCCGAGAACACCACGATCTTCCAGGAGATCGTCGCGGGCCGCGCCGACGTGATGATGACGGACGCCAGCGAGACCCGCTACCAGTCCAAGATCCACCCCGAGCTCTGCTCGCTCCACCCCGACAAGCCCTTCACCTTCTCGGAGAAGGCCTACGCGCTGCCGCGCGGGGACGAGCCGTTCAAGGAGTACGTCGACCAGTTCACGCACCTCGCGACGCACGACGGGACGTACGCGGGGTACGAGGCCGAGTGGATGGGTGCCCCCTCGGGTTCCTAGTCAGGGATTTCCCTGAGGTGGCCCCCGATGCCGGGGCGGCGGGCGCCGCCCTACCTTCCTGGGCATGGCTTCCTTCCGTGAGCGGTGCATCCACACCCGGCAGGGTGGTCGGCTCGCCTCGACCACCACCGCCGACATCGACAAGCTCGTGGCCGGGCTCAAGGACCGGCCGCGCGTGGTGCTCCACTTCCACGGCGGACTTATCGACGACACCCTGGGCTTCGCCACCGCCCACCGGCTCACGCCGGTGTACGAGGCGGCGGGCGCCGACCCCGTCTTCTTCGTGTGGAGCAGCGGCCTCCTGGAGACCCTGCGGGGCAACCTGCCGCAGATCCTGAACGAGAGCGTCTTCCGGACGCTGCTCAACAGGGTCACTCGATACGCCACGGGCCTGGTCTTCAAGGAGCCGGGGCAGCGTGCTCTCGGGGCGGTGGCCACTCCCACCCCGAGGGCCGTCCAAGCGGAACTCGCCCAGGTGCGGGCGGGCCAGGAGCCCTACGCCCGGCTGAGCGCACCGCCGGACGTACCGCCACTGACGGAGTCCGAGGAGCGGCAGATCGCCGTCGAACTCTCGGCGGACACCGAACTGGCCGAGCGCACCCGGGAGATCGTGAACTCGGTGCTGCCGCAGGCCGGGAGCAGCACCACAGAGCCGGTCGCCGCGGCGCGAGACGTCATCGGGGGGCGTGCCGCGGCGACCACACTGATGTCACCGGAGGTCGTGGCCGACCTCGCGGCCAGGGCCGGCACGGGGGAACGGGCCCTGGTGAGCACCGCGTTGATGGTGCGCAAGACCGTGCGCGTCGTGGCGGCCGTCGTCGGCCGTTACCGGCAGCGCAACGACCACGGGCTCTACCCGACGGTCGTCGAGGAGATCCTCCGCGAGTTCTACCTCGCCAACGTGGGCGCCGCGATCTGGGACGCGATGAAGCAGCAGACCGCGGACACCTTCGCCGCCGACGGCGACGAGGTCCGCGCCGGACGCTACTTCCTGGACCGGTTCGCCGAGCTGCTCTCCACGGGCACCCGCCCCCAGGTGACCGTGGTCGGCCACAGCGCGGGCGCCGTGTTCATCGGCAACCTTCTCGACGACCTCGTGCGCAGGCGCGCCGCCGCCGACGATCCCCTTCCGGCCGACTTCCGGCTGCGGGACGTGGTGCTCCTCGCGCCGGCCTGCACGGTGGCTCAGCTCGCACCCGTGGTCCGCCGTCAGTCCGAACTCTTCGACCGGCTGCGGATGTTCACCATGACCGACAGGGCGGAGCAGGCCGACCACCTGGTGCCGTTCCTGTATCCGAGGTCGCTGCTCTACTTCATCTCCGGGGTCCTGGAACGCGGGCCGTCCTTGCGGACCGCCGTCACACCGATCGCGGGCATGCAGCACTGGTACCTCGACCCCGCCGCCACGGGACCCGACTCCGACGACCTGCGCGGCTTCCTGCGGGCGGACCCCGCGCGCACGGTGTGGTCGCCCGGTGACGGCGGCCCCGGCCTGCGCTCGGGGGCGCGGAGCCACATCGCGTTCGACGCCGACCCGCAGGTCCTCGCGAGCGTGGCGGCGATGCTCGCGGACTGACGGCACGAGGACGGAACGTAGGGGGGAGAAGTCCGATGAACGACCTGCACTACGCCGTGGTCGTCGGCATCAACCGCTATCCGGCCATCAGTGTCCTGCAGGCCGCGCGGGGTGATGCGGTCCGGTTCCGGGACTGGCTCGCTACGTCGTACGGCATGTCGAGGACCGCACCAGACACCTGCTGGTCCCGCAGCAGCCCCGGTTCGTCAAGGGGAGCGCCCCGATGGTCTTCGCCCGGGACGTGGAGGACGTCTTCGAGGTAATGACAGGCGGCCGGTGGCGGGGCGGTCCCGGGCCGTCGATCCGGTCGACCGGGTGCGGCGCTACGTGCGGGAGATCGCGAGCGTCGAGGACAAGAGCGTCGACGACGTGCTGAGCAGCATGGAGCCGAAGGACCGGTCCCGCAGGGCCGGGCTGCCGCACAAGGCGGTCGACAAGGCCATCAAGGTGCTCAGGAGTGAGTCCGCAGGGCGGGGCCGGGCGCCCACAGGACGGGCCCGCGCGCCCGCAGGGGGAATGAGCGGGGGGAACGGCGACGGCCGGGAGGCACAGTGCCTCCCGGCCGCCGCCGGGTCCGACGTCCCTGCCCCCGTTGCCGCGCTCGGCACCCCCGTGACCGTGCGTGGCGGAACGTCGGTGGCCTGCCGGCCGCGTCCCCCAACACGGCCGGCAGGGGTGGGTGGAACGACCTGCGGCCCGTGCACCCCCGAGCGCGCACGGACGGACAGGCCGACGGTGACGTGGTGGTGCGTCACCCGTTCTCGAGGAACCCCCGCGGTCCCGTTCACCATGGCTGCCCCGCCTCCCCGTCGTGCCCGTCAGGTCAGCGCGCGGCGCACCATCGTGCGGAACTGCTCCGAGGGTTCGATGCCGAGCTCCGTGCGGAGCAGCCCGCGGAACGCCTTGAAGTGCCGCACCGCCTCCGCCAGGTTGTTCTCGGCGAGGTGCACCGTCACGACCGCACGGTGCGCGCTCTCGCGCAGCGGATCGATCCGGGTGCTCTCCAGCGCGGCCTCCAGGGCGGGGGCGTACTGCTCGCGCACGACGAGCCGCGCCGAGAGGGCCTCCAGCGCGTGCAGCCGCAGCTGGTGCAGTCGCTCGCGCTCGAACACCACCCAGTCCTGGTGCCAGCCGGGCAGCAGCTCACCCATGCCCATCAGCGCGGAGCACGCGGCCCCGGTTCCCTCGGCCGGGGCCGCGAGTATGTGGTGTGCCGTGGCGGTGAAGTCCTGGATGTCGAGCCGGACGCACCGGCTGAGCGCGAGCACCCCGGGCCGAGGGGTGCCGACGGCCGAACTCGCGTCGTTCAGACGCCAGATGGCGGTACGCAGGCAGGCCCGCGCACGCTCCTCGGTGACGTCGGGCCACAAGGTCCCCGCGAGCGCCGACCGGGTCACGGGGCCGCGGAGCCCGAGGAGTGCGAGCAGCTGCTGCCCGCTGGCGGACACGTCGACCTGCCCGCCGCCGTCGCCCTCGTCGCGGCTGAGGCGAAATCCCCCAAGGAGACGCATACGCAGGGCCGGTGGCGCGTCGCCGCGTACCCCCGGACGGTCCGTGACAGCCATCTGTGCACCCCCAGTCGTGCGTCCCATCCCCTGACCAGGCAAGAAACTACGCCGGGTGCGGCAGGGGTGCCTCAGGGAACCGCCCAGGGATAACCCCGGTGTGCCGGGGCTCCGGCCAGGGGAGGGCTAGGAGGACGTGCGCCGGTCCTGGGGGGCGAAGTGGTGCACGAGCCCGATCCGCGAGGTGATGCCGAGCTTCGTGTACGTGTGGCCCAGGTGGTACTCGATGGTCTTGACGCTCAGCGCGAGCGCGGTGGCGATCTGCCGGTTGGTGAAGCCCTGCGACGCGAGACGCGCGACGGCCAGCTCCTGCGGGGTGAGCCCTTCGGCGGCGGAGTCGGCGTCCGCCGCGTCGTGCGCCGGCCGCGGCGGCGCCGCACGCCCACAGGCGTCCAACTCCCTTTCACACCGGGCGAGATAGGGCGCGGCGTCCAGTTGGCTCATCGTCGTGTACGCCGCCTGCAGCTGGGCCACGGCGACCGAGCGGCGGCCGATCCTGCGCAGGAAGGCCCCGTGGTCGAGCTGGACGCGGGCGCGGCCGAACGGGGAGGGGAGCTGCGCCGCCTGGTCGTGCGCGCGCAGGTACGACGCCTGGGCGCGGTCCGTCTCCCGGTGCGCCGCGTGCAGATTGCCGCGCACCCGTGCCGCGGTGGACAGCGCCCCGTGCTGCCCGCGGGCCTGCGCCCGCTCCTCGAAGGGCAGCAGGACGGCCTCGGCCTCGGCCAGCTCGCCGAGCTGGATCAGCGCGTCGACCAGGAGCTCACGCCAGGACACCACGCCCGGTTCGTTCACCCCGTCGTGCGTGGCGAAGTCCAGGAGCGGCCGCAGCGCTTCGACGACCCGCTCCGGCTCGGCGCGGGCCTCGGCGTAGGCCCCGTGCGCCGACGCCGCGTACGCGTACGCGAGGGCGGTCTCGTCGCAGCCCGGGGCGTCCAGGGCCAGCCGCAGGTGCGCCGACGCGCGGTCCCAGGTGCCGCGGGCCGAGAGGATCCAGCTCGCGATGGCGTGCGTGACGGGCTTCAGCCACGACTGCTCGGTGTCGTCGGCTATCGAGGCGGACGCCTCGGCGTGGATCAGCGCCTCGTCCCAGTCGCCGAGCCGGTGCAGGGTCTGGGCGAGCGCGGACGCCGAGAGCAGCCGCAACGGAACCGTTCCCTTGCGGCAGTTGGCCACCGCACCCTGCAAGTCGGCACGCGCGCCAAGGAGATCGTCCGACCAGAGCCTCAACTGACCGCGCGCAAGCAGCAGATCGATGCTCGCGGGCGGGACGAGCAGCGGATCGGGAAGGTCACCGGCGAGTTCGATGCCCTTCTTGGCGAACCCGCTCAGACCCAGCGCGAGGAGATGGTTGAAGCGCAGCATCCGGCTCGGCCCCTGGAGGGTGGAGAGCCGCTGGGCGCGCTCCGCCCACTGGGTGGCATCTGAGGAGCGCCCCCGCATCACGGCGGCATAGCTCAGCTGCTCGGCCGCCCGCGCCGCCAGCGAGGGATCGCTCTCGTGGTCGCACTGGTTCCACGCGTCGAGGAGCAGCGTCTGCGCCTGCTCCATGCGGCCCTGGACACGCGCCACATAGCCGCGTACGTAGCCGCGCAGGGCGGGGTCGGCGCCGGCCGGAAGACCCGCCGCGAGCTCGGCCGACTCGTGCACACGGCCGTCGAGCAGCAAGGCCTCGACCGCCTCGACGGCGAGCCGGTCGCGCTCCAGACCGGTCGTCGCCACCCGCGAGGCGTGCCGCAGGTGGGTGCCGGCCACCGCCCACTGCCCGGTGGTCGCCTCGCGCCGCGCGCAGGCGGCGAGGGCGGCGGCGAGATGCTCGTCGGGGCCCGTGGCGGCCAGCACGCGGTGGCGCAGGCTCGCGTAGTCGTCCTCGACCAGGGCGGCGGCCCGGGTGTGCAGATCGGCCCGGTGCGCGGGGCCGATGTCCTGGTAGACCGCGGCATGGACGAGGGGGTGCGGGAAGGCGATCTCGGGCGCGGCGCCCGGATGCGTCTCCTTCAACAGCCCTGCCTTGACGGCGCGTTCGAGCGCCGGCAGTGGCGCGGGGACACGCGCGAGAGAGGCCGCCACGCTCAGCGGGCAGGAGAGCCCGAGCACGCTGACCGCCTGGACGAGCCGCAGCGCCTGGGGCCCGCACTCCGCGAGGTTGGCGAGCACCAGCATGGCGTACGAACGCGGCGCGGGCAGCGGTGTGGTGACGTCTCGCAGGACGTGCCCGGGCACCTGGTCGATGAGCGCGCGGGCGTGCAGCGGATTGCCGTGCGTGTGGTCCCGCAGACGTACGGACGCGGAGCGCGGGAGGCGGTTGCCGCCCATCTGCGCGCTGAGGGAGCCCAGTTCGTCCGGGGTGAGCCCGTGCAGCGGGATGCGCCGGGTGCGGACGTCGGCCAGCAGCCTGCGGATACCCTCGGGCAGCTGGGGCGCCTGCGGGTCCCTCGCGGTCACGATCGCGAGGACCTTGTCGACGCGCAGCCGCCGCAGCGCGAACGTCAGCGCGTTCAGCGATGCGGAGTCGGCCCAGTGGGCGTCGTCGAGCACCAGGATGACCGGCCCCTTGTCCTGCAGCTCGCTCAGCAGGTCGAGCAGCCCGAAGCCGGCCGCGAGCGGCGGCAGGGTGCCGGGCGCCGAGCGTGGCGTGCGGACCAGGGAGCCCAGGCAGTCCGGCAGCGGGATCGGGCTCTGACCGACGAACTGGGCGAGCACCCCGCAGGGCAGCGCGCTCTCGTTCTCGTCGCCGCTCGCCTGGAGCACGCAGGCGTCGCCCGCGGTGTCCAGGAACCTGCGCACCAGTGCCGACTTGCCGATGCCGCCGGGCCCGTCGATCAGGACGAGGCGCGGCGCACCCTCGCGCGCTTGGCGGAACTCCTCCTGGAGCGCCGCGAGTTCGCGCGTACGACCGGAGAACGCCTCATGGGGCGCCGGTGCGTGGACATCGCCGTTCAGAATGTCGCCGGACGTCATCACCGCCCCCACGTGTCGGCACCCGGTACGGGTCCCACGACTGTGCCCGTGACCCGTGCCGGGCGCATGGCCCTGAACGTCCACAATGATGCCGAAACCGCTCTCGGTACAAGCCGATTCCCCACACCCGGGGAGTCGGTTCGCGCGAGACGGCATCACGCGTCACAGGAGTCGTCCCCCGCCGCGCAAGCGCGTTCTCCGGGCTCCGTGGACGCGGGGTCCGGAGGCGGTTCGAGCAGCGAGAGAAGTTCGAGCCAGCCATGAAACGGCGTCCGGTGGCCCGGGCCCCCGTCCGCTTCCGCGCAGCCCTCACCCAGCACACTGCCGTGCACGCCCCCGGGGGAGCGGAACACCTCGATGACGTAGCGCACAACGCCCTCCCGAGGGCCGGTACGGGCCCCGAACCGTGACACATCGCGACAGCGCCACGGTACGAACCCCGGCCCGGCCGTCGCTTCGGGGAGCCACCTAGGGATGACCCCAGTCCCCGACCCTTGGCCAAGGCTGCTGCGGCGAAGTGGGCCTGGGCCGTGGGGTTCAGACCATCCGGTGGTACTGCTGGGGCGTGGCGACATCGCCGCCGAGGTCGTTCGCGGCGTGGCGGGCCCACGAGGGGTTGCGCAGGAGCTCGCGGCCCAGGAGTACGGCGTCGGCCTCGCCGTTGGCGAGGATCTTGGTGGCCTGCTCGGGGTCCGTGATCATGCCGACGGCCGCCACGGGGAGCAACGTCTCCGCCTTCACCCGCGCGGCGAACGGGACCTGGTAGCCGGGGCCCGCCTCGATGCGCGCCCGCGGGGCGTTGCCGCCGGTGGAGACGTCCAGGAGGTCCACGCCGTGAGCGTGCAGTTCCTTCGCGAGCCGGACCGTGTCGTCGGCCGTCCAGCCCTCCCGGTCGTCCTCGGGGTTCTCCGTCAGCCAGTCGGTCGCGGAGATCCGGAAGAAGAGGGGCAGTTCCTCGGGCCACACGGCGCGGACGGCGTCGACGACTTCAAGGGCGAGCCGGGTGCGGTTCTCGAAGGAGCCGCCGTACTCGTCCGTGCGGTGGTTGGAGAACGGCGAGAGGAACTCGCCGATGAGGTAGCCGTGGGCGCCGTGGATCTCGACCACCTGGAAGCCGGCGTCCAGCGCGCGCCGGGCCGCGTCGGCGAACTGGCCGACGACGTCGCGGATCTCCTCCGTGCTGAGCTCGTGCGGCAGGTGGTGGCCCTCGTCGAAGGGGAGCGCGCTGGGCGCCAGCGGCTGCCAGCCGCCTTCCTCCTGGCCGACGGGTCCGCCGCCCTTCCAGGGGCGCTCGGTGGACGCCTTGCGGCCCGCGTGGGCGATCTGGATGCCCGGAGTGGTGCCCTGGGTCTTCAGGAAGCCGGTGATGCGGCGGAACGCCTCGACCTGCGTGTCGTTCCATATCCCGAGGTCCGCGGGGCTGATGCGGCCCTCAGGGCTCACGGCCGTCGCCTCGACGAGGATCAGGCCGGTGCCGCCCGTGGCGCGCGCCCCGTAGTGGGCGAAGTGCCAGTCGTTGGCCACACCCGCGTTCGGCCCGAACACCTCGGCCGAGTACTGGCACATCGGCGCCATCCACACCCGGTTGGGGACGGTCAGCGATCGCAGGGTGTAGGGCTCGAACAGCGCGCTCACGGCGGGCTCCATTCGTCATGGGCTTCGGTACGGCTCGTACGATAGACCTCGTAGTACGGCAGATGTCAAACTACGATGACTCTCGTACTATGGAGGTCTTCGAGAAGACGTGAAGCCCGGACCCGGGGCCCAGACGTGAAGCCGGACGAAGTGGAGCCGTCATGACGACCGCCGCACCGATCAGCAGCCGTGCGCTCGACCATCCGGCGCGTACGGAGATCCGGCTGGAGGGTGTGCTCCACGCGCTGTCGGACCCGATGCGCCTGCGCGTCGTGCGGCAGTTGGCCATGTGCGAGCCCGGCCTCGACGGGCTCTCCTGCTCGCAGATCGACCTGCCCGTCACGAAGTCCACGAGCACCCACCACTTCAGGGTGCTGCGGGAGAGCGGCGTGATCCAGCAGATCTACCGAGGCACGGCCAAACTGAACGGCTTGCGCCGGGAGGACCTGGACGCACTGTTCCCGGGGCTTATGGACAGCGTCCTCGCGGCGGCCACCGCACAGGCCGAGCGAACGAGCGCCCCGTAGGACGGCCCGTCAGGGGCGCGGGGAACTGCGCGCCAAGCCCCCACGGACCCGCAGACGAAGCACGTCCCAGGTCACTGCTCACCGCCCCGCGCGGCGGCAAGCAGCCCCGGCCAGTCCGGGATCTTCACCAGTCCTCGGCCCAGGGACACGCCGAGCGCCGTCTCCGCACGCTCGATCGCCTGCCAGCCCCGCCACTCGACGGGATGCAGCCCGGCGTCGCGCAAAGCGGGCAGCGGATCCTCGGGCACCCCCTTCCGTACGAGGGCGGGGGCATCCTCCAGCAGAGAAAGCGCCGTCTCCTTGGCGCACGGGCGGTTGGTCCCGATGACGCCCGTCGGCCCCCGCTTGATCCAGCCCGCCACGTACTCGCCCAGGGACGCGGCGCCCTCCCGCAGCACCCGCCCCGCCGCATGCGGCACCGTGCCGAGCGCGGGGTCGAACGGCAGTCCGTCGATGGGCACCCCGCGATAGCCGACCGAGCGCAGGACCAGCTGCCCCGCGACGTCCTCGTACCGCCCGGAACCCGTCACCCCGCCGAGGCCGTCCGGCAGCGTCCGCTCGAACCGCACCCCGCCGACGCGTCCCGACGCCTCCATCACGGCCACCGGTCGCAGGAAGAAGCGGAGCCGGATGCTGCGCGGCAGACGCAGCGGCGAGCGCTCGGCCCAGCCGCGCATCACCTCGATGTTGCGGCGGCCCGCCGCAGGCAGGCCGGAGGGGTCGGTGTACGCGGGATCGAGCGCCAACTCGGCTGGATCCACGATCACTTCGGTGTCCGGGAGCGAGCCGAGCTCGCGCAGCTCCTTCGTGGTGAAGCGGGCCTGCGAAGGGCCGCGCCGCCCCACCATGTGGACCTCGCGCACCCGGCTGCCGGCCAGCACGCCGAGCGCCGCCTGCGGCATGTCGGTGGGCCGCAGCTCGGCCGCGCCGCGTGCCAGCATCCGGGCGACGTCCACCGCGACGTTCCCGACGCCGATGACCACGGCTGACTCCACGCCGCCGATGAATCCGTCGGCCGTCGTGTCCGGGTGCGCGCTGTACCAGGACACGAACTCCGTGGCCGAATAGCTGCCCGGCAGATCCTCGCCCGGCACGCCCAGCTTGCGGTCCGCCGCCGCGCCCACGCAGTAGACCACCGCGTGGTAGAGGTCGAGCAGTCGCGCGGTGGGCAAGCCGCCGGGGCCGATCTCGATGCCGCCGAGGAAGCGGACACGGTCGTGTTCGAGGACCGTACGCAGGTTGTTCTGCAGGGACTTGATCTTCTCGTGGTCGGGTGCAACGCCGTAACGGACGAGGCCGTAGGGGCAGGGCAACCGGTCGATGACGTCGACGCGCACCCCCGGCACCTGATCCTGCTGGACGAGGGACTGCGCGGTGTAGACCCCGCTCGGGCCCGATCCGACGACGGCGACCTGCAGCACGGCGGTGCTCCTTCCGCGAGGCGGCCTCGGGGGATGCCTTCAGCATGGCACCCCCGTGCGTGAAGGGGGAGACGCCGTGAGGGGCGCGTTGACCCGGGTGTCCCGCTCCAGGGCCGGGCGCCGCGCGGGTCCTGCGTGCCGTTCGTGACCTAATGCGATCGCACGGCTACCTTTTGATTGTGCTTGAGAGCCCCTTTCTTGGCGTTTCTGATCACTATCGACCGAATGCTGCTGGCTCGCCCTCATTCTCACCACCGGTCTCACCCCCGCCCTCGTCCCTGTCCTCGCCCTCGTTCCATGTACGGCTGACCTTCGGTGACGGAGCCGCCGTCGACGCGAGGGCCGTGGTGTCCGAAGGGCGGATCACCCTGGAGGGCCTGCACGCCCGGCCGGCCCGCGCCGAGCAGACGTACACGCCCCCGCGGCTGGATCCGCTCCCGCAGAACCCGCCTCCCGTACGACGCGCACGCCCGGCATGGCCGCGCGGGCGCGAGGGGCGGCTGATGGTGGCCCAGGAGTACCGCGCGGCTCAGGCCGAGGGACGGGATCCCGTGCTCGCGGTGATGCAGGCGACCGGCCGCAGCCGCCGCAGGTCCCTGAAGCTCATCGCGTCCGCCCGGGACGCGGGCGCGCTGCCCGCACGCCACAACCGCCGCTAGGGCATCCCGGCCGCCGTGCCGCTCACCACGCCCAGGCCGGCGTCCACGTCCCGGCATGGCCGGGCCGCGTGGCGGCGAGGTGGTCGCGCAGGGCGGTGAGCGCGGGGTGCGGGTTGTCCCGGTGCCAGATCAGCGAGTGCGGGTAGACCGGCGTCGGGCCGTGCACCGCGACGCGCCGCAGGTCGTCTTCGGCGGGCCAGTTGAGGCGGGTCCGTTCGCCGACGAAGGTCGCGAGGACGGGGGACCCGGCGATCGTGTCGAGGAGCGGCTCCGTCCCGAAGTCCGGCCCGGTCGCCTCGATGCTGATCCCGAAGGCGGCGGCGAGCGCCTCGTAGTAGGCGGCCCACTCGGTACCGGCGACGAGGCCGGGCATCCAGATCCGGTGCCCGGCGAGCTGCGCGGGGGTCACCTCGGGGGCGGCCGCGAACGGGTGGGCGGGCCCGGTGAGGAGCTGCACGCGCTCGTCGAAGACCCGGGCGGCCTCGATGCCCTCGGGCAGCTCCCGCGCGGGCAGGGTGAGGGCGCGGAAGGAGGCGTCGACCGTGCCCGAGCGGACGGCGGTCAGGGCCGCGTCGGCGTCGAAGAGCGTCACGACGTCGAGCTCGGTCCCCGGATGCGCCCGGCGGAAGCCGCTCAGCAGCCCCGCGGGCGCGAGCCGCCGCCCGATCACGTCGACACGCAGCGCCCGGCGGCCGCGCCGCACCGACGCCGCCGCCCGCTCCTCGGCGCGCAGGAGATCACGGGCGTGCGGCAGGAACGCCTGCCCGTCGACGGTGAGCCGGACGCCGCGCGCGCCACGGGTGAACAGCCGCACCCCGAGATCCTTCTCCAGCGCGGCGACACGCTTGGAGACGGCCTGCTGGGTCACCCCGAGCGCACCGGCGGCCGCCTGGAACTGCCCGGCGTCCGCGACGGCGGCGAAGGTGCGCACGGCATGAAGATCCACGCAGGTCATCCTAGGAGCACAACCGATGGTTGTGGCCGCCCGGCCGCCGCGGTTGTTTGACCTGCGGACCCGCCGCCGGTTTGGATGCCGCAGGTCGATCGGGACGGTTCGAGCACGAGGCGAGGGGTGGCACCGGGCATGGAGGCCAGGAGGTCCCTCGGGCGGCCGTTCGGATGGCTGTGGGCGGCCTACACGGTCAGCACGTTCGGCACGCGGCTCGCGTTCGACGCGTTCCCCCTGATCGCGATCCTGGCCCTGGACGCCGGTCCCGCGGAGGTGTCGCTCCTCGCGGCGGCGGGCTTCGCGGTGGGCGCGGTGGTGGCGGTGCCGCTCGGGCCGTGGGTGGAGTTCCGCCGCAAGCGGCCAGTGATGATCACGATGGACCTGGTCCGGTGCGCGGCGCTGCTCAGCATCCCCGCCGCGTACGCCCTTGGTCTGCTCGGGTTCGGGCAGCTCCTGCTCGTGGCGGTCGTCGTCGGCGCGGCCGACATCGCCTTCGGCGCCGCGAGCGGTGCGAGTCTCAAGGCGCTCGTACGGCCCGACGACCTGCTCGTCGCGAACGGCCGCCTGGAGTCGACGAGTTGGACCGCCCTGATGCTCGGACCGCCGCTGGGCGGGGCCGTGATCGGCGCCTTCGGCCCGGTGATGACGGTGGTGGCCGACGCGGTCAGCTACCTGCTCTCGGCCCTGGGGCTCCGCGCGATCGGCGGCAAGGAGCCGCACCCCGTGCGCACCGGGCCGTCGGCCCGCTTCCGGGCGGGTGACCTGCTCGACGGGTGGCGTTTCATCCTGGCGGGCCCGGCGCTGCGCCCGCTGTTCTTCAACACGCTGCTGAACAACGGCCTGATCATGGCCACTTCGCCGCTCCTGATCGTCCTGATGGTCGGCGAGCTCGGCTTCGCGCCCTGGCAGTACGGACTGGCCTTCGCCGTGCCCTGCCTCGGCGGCCTGATCGGCTCGCGGCTCGCCCGGCCGCTCGTCGAACGGTGCGGGCGGCACCGGGTCCTGCTCACCGCCGGGACGCTGCGGGCGTGCTGGCTCATCGGCCTCGCCTTCATCGGCCCCGGTGTCGCCGGGCTCGTACTCGTCATGGTCGTCGAGTTCGGCCTGATCACCTGCTCCGGCGTGTTCAACCCGGTGTTCGCCACCTACCGGCTCGACCACACCCCGGCCGACCGCGTCGCCCGTACCCTGTCTGCCTGGTCGGTCACCAGCAAGCTCTCCATCGCCGCCATGACCGGCCTGTGGGGGCTGCTGGCCGGCGTCACGGGACCGCGCACCGCGGTCGGGATCGCAGGGGTCCTCATCCTCGCCACTCCGCTGCTGCTGCCACGACGCGAGCACGAGCCGCTCGAGCCGCACGACGGGCGGGACGCCACCGCCCGGGCCGGCGGCTGAGGCCCCGCGCCGCGCGCCTCACATCTTGCGCATCCGCGTGATCTCCGCCGTCTGCTGCGCGATCACGTCGTTGGCCATCTCCTCGACCTGGATGTTGTTGCCGTCGGAGAGCACGTCCGTGGCCATCGTGACCGCGCCGTTGTGGTGCGTGATCATCAGCTTCAGGAAGAGCTCGTCGAACGTCTTGCCCTTGGCGGCACGCAACTGCTTGAGCTGCCCCTCGGTCGCCATGCCCGGCATCGTCCCGTGGTCATGGCCGGGTTGCTTCTTCGCGCCGCCGTGGCTCTTCAACCAGCCCTTCATGGCGCCGATTTCGGGGCGCTGCGCGGCCGCGATGCGGTCGGCGAGACGCTTGACCTTCTCGGAATCGGCGCGCTTCGGGGCGAGTTCGGTCATCGTCAGGGCCTGGCCGTGGTGCGTGATCATCATCTGGGTGTAGCTGAAGTCCGCCGAGTTGGGGGAGTCGTCGTCGGTTCTCTTCTTGGCCGCGTCCTCGGCGGACAGGGTCGCGGCCGTCTCGCCCGGCTTGCCGGGAGCGATCACCGACGGGCCAGGCGCGGCCTTCTTGCCCGGCTCCGAACCGGCGTCGGAACCACCTGAATCACAGGCGCCGAGCGCGAGAACGGCAGCCGTGAGGAACACGGTGACGGCGGGCGTACGACGGTGGAGCACGGCTGCCTCCTGTGGCGCGCGGGGGAGTTGAGGACCGTCCTAGCACGCTTGCGCGCGGTGGTGATCAAAAACTTTCATTACAGATGCGTTGCCATCTGTTGATCTGTGCATGATGAGCACGATACTGCGGGTGTCCGTGAACCGTTCGACCATGAACGGTGACTACGGCGACTAGGGAGGACGCAGTGACCCTGTTGGACAACCCCCGAACTCGGCGCAGACGCTTCGGCGTCGGCGCGGCAGCGCTCGGTCTGATCGCGGCCCTGTTCAGCGCGGCGCCCGCCGGGGCGACGCCCGATCCGGGCGACTCGCCGGCCGCGCCCAAGAGCGTGTCGAAGAGTGACGCCGCCGACGCGAGGGCGGCCATCAAGAACGGCGAGATACCCGCGCCCGACGAGATCGTGCATTCGGACAACATCAAACACCTCGCGAACATCCCCAAGGACGCGCTGCCGGGGTTCAACACCGACCTCGCCTTCCAGGGGAAGTACGCCTTCGCGGGCAATTACGACGGCTTCCGCATCTACGACATCAGCAACCCGAAGAAGCCGCGGACCGTCTCCCAGGTCCTGTGCCCCGGCTCGCAGAACGACGTCTCCGTCTCGGGGAACCTGCTCTTCCTCTCCACCGACTCCTCGCGCAGCGACAGCTCCTGCAACAGCACCACGCAGCCCGCGACCGAGAAGTCGTCGTGGGAGGGCATGAAGGTCTTCGACATCAGCGACAAGGCCAACCCGAAGTACGTCTCCGCCGTCGAGACCGCCTGCGGCTCGCACACCCACACGCTGGTGCCGGAGAAGAAGAACGTCTACGTGTACGTCTCCTCGTACTCCCCGAGTGCGACGTTCCCGGACTGCCAGCCGCCGCATGACGGCATCTCCGTCATCAAGGTGCCGCGCAAGGCCCCGCAGAAGGCGGCGGTCATCGACTTCCCCGTGCTCTTCCCGGGTGAGGGCCCCGACGGCGGCGGCAACCCGGGCGGGCCCACCAACCCCGGCGTCTCCAAGACCACCGGCTGCCACGACATCACCGTGCTGCCCTCCGAGGACCTCGCGGCCGGCGCCTGCATGGGTGACGGCATCCTCTTCTCCATCAAGAACCCCGAGAAGCCCAAGGTCATCGACCAGGTCCAGGACAACAAGAACTTCGCATTCTGGCACTCGGCGACCTTCAACCAGCGGGCCAACAAGGTCGTCTTCACCGATGAGCTGGGCGGCGGTGGCGGCGCCACCTGCGACGAGGCCACCGGCCCGGAGCGCGGCGCCAACGGCATCTACGACATCACGGGCAAGGGCGATCACCGCAAGCTCGTCTTCAAGAGCTACTACAAGATCCCGCGCCACCAGGCCGCGACCGAGAACTGCGTGGCCCACAACGGCTCGCTGATCCCGGTCAAGGGCAAGGACCTGATGGTCCAGGCGTGGTACCAGGGCGGCGTCTCCGTCTGGGACTTCACCAACTCCTCGAAGCCGAAGGAGATCGGCTACTTCGAGCGCGGCCCGCTGTCCGCCGACACGCTCCAGGTCGGCGGCTCCTGGTCGGCGTACTACTACAACGGATACATCTACTCGAACGACATCGCCAAGGGCTTCGACGTCCTGAAGATCGACGACAAGCGGACGGATCCCGCCGAGCGGGTCCGCGTCCGTGAGCTCAACGTCCAGACCCAGCCGGACTACTTCGACTGAGCGGACCCCGGTGCGAACCCCTGAGCGGGCCGCGTCTCCTGCGCGCCCTGCTCGTCGGCTCGCCCATGTGTCCCGCCGGGCGGCTCGTCGCCCGGCGGGACCCCGAGCTCCCACGCGAGCCCGTACCGCTGGAACAGCTCGGCCCGCAGCGCGCCCTCAGGCATCGGCGCCCCCGGAAGCAGCACCGCGAAGACCGCGCCCATCAGGAGGGCGCGCAGCAGGGGGTAATCGGTGTCCACGTCGGGCGACCCGTGGTGTACGACGGTGTCGCGGAGCACTTCGGCGAGGTGCTGCTGCTCCGGGCAGCGCACGAATCCGTCCGCCTGGAGGATTCCCGCCATGTGGGTGCGCATGAGGAGGGGCTGCTCCCTCGCCAGGCCGAGGATCGCGTCGATGGCGCGGGCCAGGCGCTCCTGCCCGTCCGAGCTGCGCGGCTCCCGTTCGAGTGCTTCCTCCAGGGTGAGGTGCATGAGCCGGTGCACCGCCGACTGCAGGAGTTGGCGCTTTCCGGGGAAGTAATACGACACCAGGCCGCGGGCCGAGCCCGCGCGGTCCGCGATGTCGCCGAGAGTCGTCGCCTCGTAGCCGCGCTCGCTCACGAGCTCGACCGTGGCCTGCAGGAGCCGTTCCCTGGAACGCCTTCGCAACTCTTCATTGACCGATGCGCTACGCGGGGACATCCTGTAACTCCTGCGTTGACTGGCTCAGAGCCAGTATACTCAGAGTGTCTCGGGCGAGGACCCTCGGTGGTCGTCTCACGGCCCGGCGCGACCTGGGGCAGGCAACACCGCGGGGGAGTGTTGCCTGCTCACGGGTGCCGATCGGCCGAACCCTCCTTACAGTGGGCCGGGGGGCCGAGGAGGCGTACTGAGATGGACCAAGAGCAGATTCTGTCCCGGATCTCGTCGATGGTCGACGACGAGCGGACCCTGCGGGAATCACTGGCGTCGGGAGCGATCGACGAGGCCACGGAGCGCGCGCGGCTCGGCGTGCTGGAACGTGAACTCGACCAGTGCTGGGACCTGCTGCGCCAGCGGCGCGCGAAGGCGGAGTTCGGCGAGAACCCGGACGAGGCACGGGCGCGTCCCGCCGCCGAGGTCGAGGGCTACCGCTCATGAACGGTGGCGCACCTCGGCCCGTGGAGTAGCCGGGCCGGGTGTCCGGCGGCGTCCGATGTCCTGGATCAGGTCCGGTCGATGAGGTCGAGGACGGGGCGGAGAGCGTCCGGGCGCTGGTCCACGGGCAGGTGGTCCACGAAGTGGACGGTGCAGCCGAGTGCGGTGGCGCCGCTGTCCGCGTGCCGGTCGTCGCCGACCATCAGCGTGTCCACAGGGCCGACGCCGAGCGCCTCGCAGGCGTGCGCGAACAGGCGTGGGTCCGGCTTCTGGATCTCGTGCTCGTACGACAGGGCGTACGCGTCGACGTACGGGTCGAGGCCGTGGGCGCGGAACACGGGGCGCAGATCCCAGCCGATGTTGCTGACCACCGCGACGCGGACGCCCCGTTCCCGGAGCCCGGCGAGCACCTCGCCCGCGTCGGCGTAGGGATGCCAGGCCTCCGGCCGCATGTGGCGGTCGTACAGGGCGTCGTGCAGGAGCGGATCGGGCAGCGGGACCTCGCGCGAGAGCCCGGTGAACGCGGCGCGGTGCTGTGCGGCGCTGCGGTCGCGCTGGGCCCACAGCTCGGCGAGCCGCTCGGGAACGACTTCGGGCCGCGCCCCGCCCGGCAGGGCACCGGCCCGCTCGAGCCCGGCCGCCAGCCGCTCGAACTCGGCCTCGGGGAGCGGGAGTCCGGCCTCCAGGAGCACCGCCCGCAGCCACTCCCCGGCGGACTCGATGCGGAACAGGGTCCCGGAGAAGTCGAAGAGCGCGCCCTTGATCGTCATGAAGGGAATCCTCCGGGGCCGGCGGAGGGGCGGTCAAGGGGGCTTGGCCGGGGGCGGGTTGGGCGGCACGCGGTGCGCGGTGTTCGGCCCGCAGGCGGGCGTCGCGACCGTCGGCGCATCGAACAATCGGGTTGCGGGGCGCCTGATGGCTTGCGTGCCGATCTCGGCGGCGCGGACGACAGCGGTGGCTACGTCCGTGCGGGGTCCGGCCGGTGGGTGTGCCGGGACGGTGGGCGTCAGGTGGTCTCCGGCGTCTCCGGCGTCTCCGGCGGTCGGGCGCTCGGGCGGTAGTCGTACGTGGCGATGGCGAGGGCGACCATCAGGGCGCCAAGGAGCCAGCCGCCGACGACGTCCGAGGGCCAGTGCACGCCGTTCCAGATGCGGGTCGCGCCGACCCCGATGACGGAGACCGCGGCGATGGTCACGCCCGCGCGCCATACGGCCGGGCCCACGCCGTACACCCGCAGCAGCCAGAGGAGGAGGCCGCAGACGACCGCTGCCGTCATGGCGTGGCCCGAGGGGAACGCCGCGAAGTGGGCGGAGTCCACCGGGTCCGGCCAGACGGGGCGGGGCTTGTCGACCGCTGCCTTCAGCCCCTGTTGCAGCAGTGTGCCCACCAGGCAGGTGGCGGCGAGCCAGAGGGCCAGCCGGCGCTCCCCGCGGAAGACGAGCCACACCACGGCCACGGTGATCAGCGCGCGCATCGTCCACGGGTCCCACACCCAGTCGGTCAGAATGCGGCTGGCGTGGGTGAGGCCGTCGTGCGCGACGGCCCAGCGATGCGTGGTGCGCGCGATGGCGCCGTCGACGGTGCCGAGCGGCCCCCACTCCAGCTCGACCAGGAGGATCAGCACGAACGAGAGGGCGGCCAGGAGGGCGGCGACGAGCGGCGCGCGGGGCTTGCGCGGACGGGGCGGGCCGGGCGGTGAGTCGATGGGTGCGGCGGGGTGCATGGACAGATCCTCGCCGACGGACAGGGTCCGGGGCCATCCCGGGGCGCGGCCCGTGGCGTGTGGCCGCGCGTTCCGGGGCGGGCGGCTATCCCAGTGCGCGCAGGCCCGGAACGAAGGTCACCAGGAGCGGGACCACCGGCACCAGCGCCGCCGCTGCCGTCAGCCGCAGCCGCCGGCCCGCGGTCAGCCGCGGCCGCGCGGCCAGCAGCCGGTGCACCCGCTGCGGCACGTGTGCCTGCGGGGTCGGGCAGGGGCCGAACACTCCCCGGTCCTCGTTGAGCTCGACCAGCGCGAGGGCGATCGTCAGCCGCCCGAAGCGCCGCGAGGCCACATCGTCGGCGGCCAGCTCGACCAGGCGGTGCATCTCGTCCCGGAACGCGGCGAAGACCGGCACCTGCGGGAACCCCGTGGCCAGCGCACCAGAGCAGTGCAGGAGCCAGTCGTGCCGTGCCTGCGCGTGCCCCTGCTCATGAGCGAGCACGGCATCCAGCTGACGGCCCTTCAGTCGGCGCAACGCGGCGGTGGTGATGACCAGTTGGGGAGCGGAACCCGGCAGCCACCAGGCGTCCGGACGCTCGCCCTCGAGGACGACGAGACGGTCGGCGCCGGGCTCCTCGCCGGGCAACAGCGGCGCGCGCAGCAGGAGTTCGCTGCGCCCCTTGCGGCGCCTGGCCCGGGCCCGGACGATCTCCCGGGTCAGCATCGCGGCGGTCCACACGCCGCCCAGGGCCAGCGCCACGGCGGTCGCGGGTGCCCAGGAACCGCCGGCCCCGAGCGCGTACGCCTCGACCACGTCGTGCGGCGCGGGGGCGAAGACATGGCCGCGCACGGCCTGCCACGCGGCGGCGGCGCTCACGGTCATCGACAGGGCGCAGCACATGAGCACACCCGCCACGACGCACTGCCACGCCCACAGCGCGACCACCGGTTCGCGCTCCGGCCAGTCGGCGCGTGCGAGGAGGCGCGGGGCGACGACGGCGGTGAGGGCGCCCAGCAGCAACAGCGCAACGGGGAGCAACATGCGTCAAGACTATGAGGGCGGCGCTGTCGGAGGGTATGGCCTATCGCCTCAAGTGACGCACGCCACGGCCGATCGCGGGATATCACCCCTTACGGCCCCGCCGCCCCGCGAGTCGCCCCCCCGTCGTCCTACAGCGTCAGCAGCATCGCGATCATGGCGATCCCCATGGAGAGGCGGCACGCCATCGCCAGTTCCGTGCGGTCGGCCCACCCCGTGACCGTCCCGCCCCCTTCCGCCGTCGCGAGCACCGGTGCGGGCAGCAGGCGGACGCCCGACACCAGCACGTACCCGGCGAAGTACAGCAACAGGGCTCCGGTGAGCGCCGGGGTGCCCCCGCCCCCGTGTTCCGCGTGCGCGGTGGGCGTCGCCGCCATGGCCGCCGCCATGTAGACCATGGCGCAGGCGCCGACCAGGTGATGCAGGTGGTGCCGATTCCGGCGGGCCGCCCAGAGCGTGCGGAGCGCCGCCGCACCGAACACGGCCGCGTATCCCAGCCACGCCCACCGGG
The DNA here is from genome assembly GCF_040636975.1 of Streptomyces sp. NPDC032198. NCBI lineage: Bacteria > Bacillati > Actinomycetota > Actinomycetes > Kitasatosporales > Streptomycetaceae > Streptomyces > Streptomyces sp. NPDC032198. Next base: position 241,660 of record NZ_JBEZVL010000015.1, read on the forward strand.
GTGGGGCGAGAACGGCCGCGGGCAGCGCCATCAGCGCCATCCCGAACCCCATGAGCGCCTCTTCGCCCGCCGTGCGGCGCTGTGCCTCGAGCCTGCTGCGCATCCGCAGCAGACAGTAGGACCCGGTCGCCGCGCACAGCGCGACGAGCAGCCAGCCGGCCTGCGCCGGTCCGTGCACCGCACACCTCCCCGATCGACGGTGTCGTCGGGTCGATGCCCTCGCGCGGGGCGTCGTACGCGAGCGCGTGGGTGTACGCGGGGAGCGCGGAGGGGGAGCGGGTGGCGCCGGACTAAATCGTTTTCGAGTAAAACACTTGCTAACCTTCTGGGTATGAGCAGCACACCACCACCCCCGCCCGGCCCCTCCGCCCCTTCCCGTGTCCGTCGACTCCCGCTCGCCGGTGTGCTGCGTACGGGCAGGCCGGCCGACATCTGGTTCAAGCCCGCGTCGAGCGTGGTCGTCGCCACCGCGATACCGAATCTGACGCTCCTCGCGCTCGGCCGCCTCGATCTGGTCATGTACACGATGGCCGGATCCTTCTGTGCCCTCTACGCCCACAACCTCCCGTACGCCGCGCGGGCCCGAGCCCTCGCCGGGGTCGTGCTCGGCATGCTCGCCAGTGTCGGGATCGCGATGGTCGCCGCCTCGCTCACCACGTCGGCGGCGGTTCTCGTGGCGGTGGGGGCGCTGCTCGCCGCCGCGCAGAAGACGCTCTGCGACGCGACCCGCATCGGCCCGCCCGGCCACCTCATCTTCACGTTCATCAGCTCCGCCACGCTGTTCGCGCCGCAGGCCATCGGGCAGGTCCCCGGCCACCTCGCCCTGACGCTCGGCGCGGGCGCCGTGGCCTGGCTCGTCGGCATGGCCCCCGCCCTGGTGCGACCGCACGGCCCCGAGCGCCGCGCCACCGCACGGGCCCTGCGCGCGGCAGCCGCGTACGCCGAGGCCTCGGGCCCCGGCCGTGAGCGCGCCCGCCCGGCAGCGGCAGCCGCCGTCCACGCTGCTTGGCAGTCACTGTTCGCCACGGGCTCCCGCACGGCGGCGCGCCGCGCCCTGGAGCGCCTGGTCATCCGCGCCGAGGAAGCCCTGGCGGCACCGTCGGCGGCGGACCCCGCCCAGCTGCGCTCCTGGGCGACGGGCCTGCGCGGCACGAGTGCCGTGCCCCGCCCCAGCGGCGTACGGTCCGAGGCGGACGACGAACTCGTCGGCGTGGAGGCCGAGTCGGCCGCCACCCCGGCGAACAACCCGCTGTGGCGGCGCCTCGGCCCCGGATCGCCGCTGCTGCCCATCGCGCTGCGCACGGCCGTCGGCTGCGCGCTCGCGGGATACGCGTCGCTGGCCCTCGGCGTGGGCCGCCCCTACTGGGCGCTGGTCACGGCGGCATCCCTCTACCAGGCCAACGTCACGCTCACCTGGAACAGGGGAGTGCAGCGCGTGGTGGGCAACCTCGTCGGCGTGCTCGCGTTCGCCGCGATCGCCCCGCTCGCCCATCTCAGCCACGCCGCGCTGATCCTCTGCTGCCTGGCGCTCGCCTTCGGGGCGGAGGCGCTGATGGGCCGCAACTACTGGCTGGGCAGCGTGTGCGTCACGCCGATGGCGCTCCTCGTCACCGAGTTCGCACGGTTCCAGCAGCCCGGAGAGCTGATCCTCGACCGGGTCGTGGACACACTCGTCGGCGCGCTGCTCGGCATCGTCGCGGCGATCGCCGTCACCAACCGGCGCGCCGCCGACCACATCGAGCTCGCCATCGACGCCACGGACCGGGCCCGCGCCCGCGCCGAGCAGGCACTGGCGGCCCCGCGCGCCACACCCGGCACCCTGCGCCCGGCGCGCCGCGGCCTGACCGCCGCACTGGTCGACCTGCGCACCGCCCACGACGCGGCGGCCGGCGAGTGGTGGCAGCGCGCCCTGCCCGAGGAGCGGGTGCTGGTCGCCGAGCAGGCCGGACACCGTACGCTCGCGGCGACGGTACGCGGCACGGAGCACGGCGAGCGCGTACGGGTGTGACGAGCCGGGCCGAGCGGAAGGTCGAGGACAGGGGCGCATGAGCAACGGGAACGAACGGGGTGCGGCGGAGGACGCCGTGGCCCGTGCGGGAGACGGCGGCGCGAGTGGTGCCGCGGGCGCGACGGGCACTGCCCCGGGCGCGCCCCGCGACACCGTCGCCGCCGTCGTGCGGCAGTGGCAGGCGGTGCGGCCGGACATCGACACCGGGCCGATGGAGGTCATCGGCCGCATCAACCGCTGCGCGGCCCTCCTGCAACAGGCCGAGGACGCCCCGCTGCGCCGGGTCGGCCTGACCCGCCCCGAGTTCGACCTCCTCGGCGCGCTGCGCCGCACCGGCCACGAACTGACCCCCGGCGAACTGGCCCGCGAGACCTTCTCCTCGGGCGCCGCCGTCACCAAGCGGCTCAAGCAGCTCCAGGAGCGCGGCCTGGTCGACCGGCGCGCGGACACCCGTGACCGCCGGGTCTCGCACGTCGGCCTGACCGGGGCGGGCCGCGACCTGGTCGACTCGCTCCTGCCCGATCAGCTCGCCTACGAGACGGTGGTCCTCGCGGGCGTCGACCAGGACGGGCAGGCCCAACTCAGCGCACTGCTGGGGGACTTGCTGCGGCAGCTGGAGGGGCGGCTCGGTCTTTCACCGGGGTTTTTGGGGTGACGGGCGCCGCGGGCGCTCAGTGACCCTCGACCGACGCCGCGAGCAACTCCCGTGTCTCGGGCTCCACATGATCCGCGTAGTACTCGTGCAGGGCCGTGCGGCCCAGGCGTGCGGCCAGTGGCCCGTCGCCCGCCTCGATCGCCGCCAGGACCTCACGGTGATGGGCTATGGAGCGCTCCATCCAGGCCGTGGTGTCCGTGACGCCCGCGATCTTCTTCTCGATGACCTCCACCACCGCCTCGTGCACGGCGCGTGCGCACAGACCCAGGAGGGAATTGCCGCTCGCCTCGGCGATCGCGCGATGGAAGAGCGCGTCCGCCTCGCTGAACGCGTGCAGCGAGGCCGGGCCGCCACGGCTGAGCGCTTCCATGCGGGTGATCTGTTCGCGCATCCGGGCGAGGTCGTCCGCTCCGTGCAGACGCGCCGCCAGACTGTTGCTCTCGGCGTCCAACACCATGCGGAACTGCACCAGTTCGCCGAGCGTCGCCACGCTGGAGCGGGTCAGGCGGCCCAGGGCCCGGCTGAGGTTGTCGGGCGAGACGCCGAGCACCTCGGCGCCCAGCGGGTCGCCGGGGCGGGAGCGGATCAGACCCGCCGACTGCAGCACGCGCAGCGCCTCGCGGACCGTGGAGCGCCCCACGCCGAAGCGGCTGACCAGCTCGCGCTCGCCGGGCAGCCGGGAGCCGGGCGGCAGATCGCCGCTGAGGATGCGCTCCTCGATCTGCTCGGCCACCCGCTGATAGGCGCGGACCGGTGTGACAGGCCGGAACAGGTCGGCGTCGTCGGCGGCCATCGGCCCGCCCCCTCCACGGTAGGTGACTGACACGGGGATGTGACTGACACAGGTAGGTGACTGACATGCGATGCCGGCGCGGGAAAACCAAGATCTGATGGTTGACCCGGCCGTGAACGTGGAGGCAGAGTACGGGAACTCAACTGGTCTGACCAGTCGACTGGCCTCATGCTCGGCCGACTTGGAGGTTCCATGCACACCAGCTCAAGCGCGGCCGCCGCCGTCCCGGACATCGACCCCGACGCCGTCGTCGCCTTCACCCAGGACCTGGTCCGGCTGCGCACCGTCAACGCGGCCGGAGCCACCGAGGTCGAGCGGCCGGCCGCCGAACTCGTCGCCCGGCTGTTCACCGAGTTCGGCTGGACGTACGACGTGGTCGAGGTCGCTCCCGGGCGGCCCAACACCGTCGCCGTCATCGAGGGCGGCGGCGGTGCCGGGCCGACCCTGATGTTCGAAGGGCACATCGACGTCGTCACCGAGGGGGACCCGGCGGACTGGAGCGTCGATCCCTACGGGGCCGAGATCCGCGACGGCAAGCTGTGGGGGCGCGGCTCCGCCGACATGAAGTCCGGTGTCGCGGCGATGATCTACGGAGTGCGTGCCCTGCAGCTCGCCGGGCCCTTCCCCGGCCGCATCGTCCTCGGCGTGCTCTGCGACGAGGAAGGGCTGATGCTCGGCGCGAAGGCGTTCGCCGCCACCCCGCTCGCGCGTGAGGTGGACGGCGTCATCGTCTGCGAGCCCGAGGGGTACGAGGTGTGCACCTCCGCCCGTGGCGGCATCCGCCTCCGGCTCGACCTCGATGGGGTGATGGCCCACGGCGCCATGCCGCAGGAGGCCAAGAGCCCGATCGTGGCGGGCGCCCGCATCGTCGAGGCGCTCGACCGCGCCCAGACCTGGGCCGAGGTGCGGTTCGGCACCCACCCGCACGCCGGGAGCGTGACGGTCACGCCGACCGTCCTGCACGGCGGCGACCCTGATCAGCTCAACGTCATCCCCGCCCATGGGTTCGTCGGCGTCGACGTTCGCACGATTCCCGGCACCGACCACGCCGAACTCATCGAACGCGTACGGAAGGTCGCGGTCGAGGCGGCCGGGAGCGTGGGAGTGGGCGTCGGGCTCACCGTCGTCGACGACCGGCCCGCCATCGAGCTCCCCGAGGACCATCCGGTGGTCACCGCCCTCGTCGACGGGCACCGTCAAGTGCACGGAGACGCACCGCCGTTCGGGGCCGTGCCCGGCACCACGGACGGGACGATCCTCACCCGCGACGCCGGTCTGCCGACGGTCGTCTACGGACCCGGCGGGAAGTGGATCGCCCACCAGAAGGACGAGTTCGTGGAGGTGCGCGAGATCGTCGAGTACACCCGGGTGTACGCCGCCGCGGCGCACGCCTTCCTGAACGGAGCCACCGGAACCGACGGCACCGGGACCGACGGCGGCGCAGGAGGTGCGCGATGACGTGCCCCGAAGGGCTGCCCGTAGGGGACGGCTGGGTGTCCGCGCCCGCCACCGGCCCCGTCCGCTTCCCGTACGACGGGAGCGAGATCGGCACGGCGCCGATCGGTGACGAAGACCTCGCGAGGCGCGCGGTCGAACACGCCGCCGCGGTGCGGGTGAGGGTCGGCAGGCTGACCGCCGGGGTGCGGCGGCAGGTGCTCACCGGGGTCGCCGCGACGCTGGCCGAAGCGGTGCCGGAGCTGGTGGACCTGCTGGTCCTGGAGACCGGGAAGCCGCGGGTCGACTGCGAGGTCGAGATGCGGCGGTCCGTGGCGACCTGGCAGTCCGCCGCCGACGAGGTGGCCCATCTGCACGGCGAGACCGTGCCGCTGGACCTCCAGCCGTCCGGGGAAGGCCTCTTCGGCTACTGGACACGGCGGCCCGTCGGCGTGGTCGTCGGCATCGCGGGCTTCAACTACCCGGTCCTGCTCGCCTCCCACAAGATCGCACCGGCGCTGGCCGCGGGCTGCCCGGTGATCGTCAAGCCCGCACCGGCGACACCGCTCGCCACCCTGCGGCTCGTCCATCTCGTACGGGAGCAGCTCGTGGCGGCGGGCGCGCCCGCCGGAGCGGTGCAACTCGTCACGGGCGACGCCGAGGTCGGCCGTACGCTCACCACGCATCCGGAGGTCGCCGCGGTCTCCTTCACCGGGTCCGCCGCCGTCGGCCACCGCATCGCGCGCGATGCGGCGCCCCGCAAAGTGGTCCTCGAACTCGGCTCCAACGCGGCGCTCGTCGTGGCCGCGGACGCCGATCTCGACGCCGCCGCCGACGCGGTGGTGCGGGGTGGGCTCTACGCGTCGGGGCAGGCCTGCATCTCCGTACAGCGGGTCATCGTGGTGGCCGACGTCGCGGAGGAGTTCGAGAAGCGGCTCGCGGAGCGGCTGCCGGACGTGGCGGTCGGAGACCCCCGGGACCCCGGGACCCGCGTCTCGGCGCTCATCGACGAGACGGCCACGGAGCGGGTGCTCGACTGGGTCGGCAGGGCGCGAGCGGCGGGTGCACGGCTGGTGGCCGGGGGAGCCCGTGCCGCGGGCGGCCGGTGCATCGCGCCGACCCTCCTCGCGGAGGTCCCCGACGGCGAACCCGCCTGGGACGAGGAGATCTTCGGCCCGGTCGTCTGCCTGCGCACGGCGCCGGACCTGGACACCGCGTACGACCTCGTCAACGCGAGCCGCTACGGCCTGCACGCGGCCGTCTTCACCCGTGACCTGCGGGCCGCGCTGGGGGCCGCGGACCGCATCGAGGCAGGCGGTGTCGTGGTGAACGAAGTCCCCGGCTACCGCAGCGACATCGCCCCCTACGGCGGAGTCAGGGACTCGGGCATCGGCCGCGAGGGCCCCAGGTTCGCGATCGAGGAGCTGACGGTGACCCGCATGGTCGTCATCCGGCCGTAGGAACCGTCGCCCCGGCCGTAGGACCTGTCGCCCCACTCGGGGTCCCGAGAAGCCGGGGCCCCCGGCAAGAGAGGCAGCACCACCATGGATTACGCCAATCTGTTCCGGCTCGACGGCCGCCGCGTCGCGGTCGTGGGCGGCGCCAGTGGCATCGGCCGCGAGGCCGCCCGCGCGCTGGCCGCTCAGGGCGCACACGTCATCGTCGCCGACCGCGACACGGAGGGGGCGGCCCGGACGGCGGCGCTCGCCGTGGAGGAGAGCGAGACGACGCCGGGACGCGTCGGCACCGCCGTCGCCCACCCCCTGGACGTCCTCGACCCCGACGCCGTCCGTGCCGCCGTCGCCGCCTGGGGGCCGCTCGACGGGCTCGTCGTCACCGTCGGGGCCAACGTGCGCAAGCGCCTCGCCGACTACAGCCTCGACGAGTTCGACCGCGTCATCGCGCTGAACCTGCGCTCCTACCTCACGCTCGTCCAGGCCGTCGCCCCCGGCATGGCCGAGCGCGGCCGGGGGAGCGTGGTCGGGTTCGCGTCGATGCGGGCCTTCCAGGTGGAGCCGGGGCAGGGGCCGTACGCCGCGTCCAAGGCGGGGCTGATCCAATTGCTGCGGACGGCGGCCGCAGAATGGGGGCCGCAGGGCGTGCGGTTCAACGCTGTCGCGCCCGGCGTCGTCCGTACCCCGCTCACCGACCAGATCGCCGCCGACCCCGCATGGTTCGATGCCTACGCCCAGGCCTCCGCGCTCAAGCGGTGGGCCCGCGCCGACGAACTCGCCGGCGCCGTCGCCTATCTCGTGTCGGACGCGTCCACCTTTGTCACCGGCACGGTGCTGAGCGTCGACGGCGGCTGGACGGCGGTCGACGGCCGCTACGACCCCTCCGTCTGAACCGCTACAACCCCTCCGTCCGAACCGTGTGACTCGTCTGGCCGGTCAGACCGGTCTGACCGCGTGACCCTCCCCGCCCTTCCCCAAGGAGCCCCCTCATGCCCCCCACAGCCGAAGACAGCGGCGAGCAGGGTCCACCGGACCCCGCGGCCTCGCCGCTGGACGGCCTCCCCTCCGTCCGCGGCGTGGCCCGTCCCTCCCTCTGGCTGCTCCTCGTCCCCGTCGTGCTCTACGGCCTCGCCCCGCTCGTCGCCAACCGCATCGAGCCGCGCGTCCTGGGCATCCCCTTCCTCCTGGCCTGGGTCATCGCCGCCACGGTGATCAGCCCCCTGGTCATCTGGCTCGCCGCCCGGCTCGACCCGGCGTACCGCACGAACGCCGTCGAACCCCTCCCGGCCGACGACCTCATGGGTACCGACACCGAAGGGGGCAGCCGATGAACGGCTCAGCAGCCGTCGCCACCACCGTCTTCGGGCTCGCCATGGTCGCCACCATCGGGATCGGCGTATGGAGCGCCCGAGGCCGGTCCAAGGGCCTCGCCGAATGGTCCGTCTCCAGCCGCGGACTCGGCGTCCTGTTCATCTGGCTGCTCATGGCCGGCGAGACGTACACGAGCTTCTCGTTCCTCGGCACCGCGGGATGGTCGTACTCCTTCGGCGCGCCGATCCTCTACCTGGTCGCCTATCTGACCGTCGGCTTCGCCGTCGCGTACATCGTCGGGCCCGCCCTGTGGACGTACGCGTCCCGGCACGGCCTCATCTCCATCGCGGACATCGCCGAATTCCGCTTCCGGTCGCGGCCGGTGGGGATTCTCGTCGCCGTCGTCGCGACGGTCTTCATCGTCCCCTACATCCAGGTGCAGATTCAGGGCATGGGCGTCGTCGTGAACGCGATGACGTACGGCGGCGTCGACCTCAAGGTCGCCGCCGTCATCTCCTTCGTCGTGGCCGAGGTGTTCATCCTCGTGTCGGGCCTGCGCGGCTCGGCGTGGGTCAGCGCCCTCAAGGACATGCTGGTGATCGTCGCCGTCGTGTTCCTCGCCGTCTACATCCCGATGCACTACCTCGGCGGCTTCGGCGACTTCATGCAGCGCATGGTGACCGAGAAGCCCGAGTGGCTGACCTTCCCCGGGCACGAGTCCGGCGGCCGCAACGCCATGTGGTTCCTGAGCACCGTGGTCCTGAACGCCGTGACGATCACCATCTTCCCGACCACCGTCGCCGGTTACCTCAGCGCGAAGAGCCCGAACGCGCTGCGCCGCAACGCGCTGCTCCTGCCCTGGTACCAACTGCTCCTGTTCGTCCCGATGGTGGTCGGCGCGACGGCCCTGTTCGTGATGCCGACCCTGGGCAATCCCGACCTGGCCCTCTTTAGCCTCGTCACCGATTCGCTGCCCTCACCCGTCGTCGCGCTGATCGGTGTCGCGGGCGCGCTCTCGGCGATCGTGCCGATGAGCGTCTTCATGCTGTCCATCGGCACGCTGTGGGGCCGCACGGTCCTCGGCGGTGGCAACGGCGCCGATCCACGGGCCCGCCGCCGTGTGCAGGGGGCGTCCGGCGACGCGCATGACATGCGGGCCAAGCGGCTCTCCCAACTGGTCTGCGTCATCGCGGGATTGATCGCCCTCGCGGGCAGCCTCTTCTACCCCAACACCCTCGTCGAGCTCTCCGTCCTGTCGTACGAGGGCCTCGCGCAGCTCGTGCCCGTCGTACTCCTCGCCTTGTTCTGGCGGCGGCTGACCGCGCGGGCCGCCGTCGCCGGAATGCTCACCGGGCTCGCGGTGATGACCGCGCTGTGGGCCACCGACAACGACCCGTACCACGGGGTGAACGGCGGCATCATCGCGCTCGCCGCCAACCTCGTCGTGCTGCTCGCGGTCGTCCGGCTGGCCCCGGGGCCCGGGCCTGCCGCCGTCGGGCCCACCAACCCGGCTGTACCGGACGAGAGTTCAGCGGGGTCCACCGCCGTGAAGGAGGCCCGCTGATGGGTGACAGGGATGCCTTCGAGGTGCCGGGCCTCCAGGAGCCCGTGGAGATCCGGATCGACCAGTGGGGCGTCCCGCACCTGTACGCCGCCTCCCAGGACGACCTCTTCCTGGCCCAGGGCTTCAACGCCGCCCGCGACCGCCTCTTCCAGCTCGACCTGTGGCGGCGCCGTGGACTCGGCCTGCTCGCCGAGGTGCTGGGGGAGCGGTACGCCGAACACGACCGCGCGGCACGGCTGTTCCTCTACCGCGGCGACATGGCCGAGGAGTGGCGCGCGTACGGCGACGACACGGAACGGGTGACGACGGCCTTCGTCGACGGCATCAACGCGTACGTGTCCCTCTGCCGTGCCGACGCATCCCAACTGCCTCCCGAATTCGCCCTGCTTGACTACGAACCGGCGTACTGGCACCCCTCCGACGTGGCACGCGTCCGCAGCCATGGCCTGCAGTACAACCTCCACGACGAGGTCGCCCGCGCCCTCACCCTGCGCGACCACGGCCCCGGGGCGGAGGACCTGCGCCGCCGACGCGAGCCCGCCCCGCACCGGCTGCGTGTCCCCGAAGGCCTCGACCTGTCCGTCATCCCGGCCGACGTCCTGCGCGTGTACGAGATGGCCACCATGCCTCCCTGGGCGGCGGGCGCGGCGCCCCGGCAGGGCCTCGACGGCTCCAACAACTGGGTCATCGCCCCGCCTCGTACGGCCACCGGCCGCCCCCTCCTGGCCAACGACCCGCACCGCGGGATCGCCCTGCCCGCGCTGCGTTACCTCGCACACCTCTCGGCGCCGGGCATCGACGTCGTCGGAGCGGGCGAACCGGCCCTGCCCGGCATCTCCATCGGCCACAACGGACAGGTCGCCTTCGGCCTGACGATCTTCCCGATCGACCAGGAGGACCTGTACGTCTACCGCACGAACCCGGCCAACCCGCACGAGTACTGGTACCAGGACGGCTGGGAGCCGATGACGCACGTCCGGGAGTCGATCCCTGTGCGCGGCGGCGAGACGGTCACGGCCGACCTGTGGTTCACCCGGCACGGCCCGGTCATCCGTGAACTCCCGGAGCGGAACGCCGCGTTCGCGGTCCGTGCGGCCTGGCTCGGCCCCGGCATGGCCCCCTACTTGGGCAGCATGGACTACCTGCGGGCGGCGACCCCTGACGCCTTCGTGGCGGCGATGCGCCGCTGGGGCGCACCCGGCGAGAACCAGGTCTACGCGGCCCCCGACGGCACGATCGGCTGGCGGCCCGCAGGCCGCGTGCCCGTGCGCTCCAACTGGGACGGCACCCTCCCGGTGCCGGGCGACGGCCGCTACGAATGGGACGGCTTCCTGGACGTGGAGGAACTCCCCTCCGTCCGCGACCCGGCCCAGGGCTGGTTCGCCACGGCCAACCAGCTGAACCTGCCGCCCACGTACCCGAACGCGGAGAAGACGGTGACGTACGACTGGTACGCGCCGACCCGCCACGACCGCATCACGGAGGAACTCGGCGCGCACACGGCCTGGACCGTCGAGGACTGCGTACGCCTGCAGACGGACTACGTGAGCCTGCCGGGGCGCCGCGTGCAGGCGCTGCTCGCGGGGTTGCGGGGCGAGGGCGCGGTGGCCGGGGCTCGCGCGCCCGGCGACGCGGCGGCGGACGCCTCCGCGCTCGGCCATAGCGCGCCCGGTGAGGGCACCGTCGAGGACGGCCTGATCGGCGACGGCTCGTCCGCGCCCGCTGCGACGGGTGCCGGTGCCGGTGCCGGTGCCGACGCAGCGACGGGTGACGGTGTCGGCACAGCGACCGGCGCGGCCGAATCCGGTCGCCCCACCGTCCTCGCCGACCCCCTCACCACCGCCCTCGCCCTCCTCCGCGACTGGGACACCCGTCTCACCGCCGGCTCACCGGCCGCCGCCCTCTTCGAGGTCTGGTACCGGCGCCACCTGCGCCCCGCCCTGCTGACCCGGGCCCTCGAAGGGATCGTGGGCGAAGAGCAGCGCGACCGGGCCCTGGCGCGGATCCTGCCCGCCGAGGACGCCGCGGCGGACGCCCGTGTCGACCTGGAGCTCCTGGACGGAGACCCGGACCCGCAATTGCTCCTCGGCACGCTCTCCGCCGCCGTCGGTGAACTCACCGGGCTCCTGGGGCCCGACCCGGCCGCCTGGTCCTGGGGCGCCCTGCACCACGCCCACCCGCACCACCCCATCGCCGCCCTGCTGGACGGGCCCGCCCCGGGGTGGGCCTCCGTGGGCCCCGTCCCGCGCGGCGGCAGCGGGGACACCGTGGGCGCCGCCGCCTACGGGCCCGGGTTCCGGCAGACCGCGGGGGCCACCTTCAGGATCGTCGTCGACGTCGGCTCCTGGGACGACTCCGTGGCGATGAACTCGCCGGGGCAGTCCGGCGTTCCGGGCAGCCCGCACTACGACGACCTGTTCGCGAGCTGGGCCGCCGACGGTTCCTTCCCGCTCCTCTACTCCCGGGACGCGGTGGAGAAGCACACGCGACGGACGATCACGCTGCGACCGTCCGCCGGGCGGGCTCAGGCGGCCGATCCGAAGGGCAGGTAGTCCACCTCGTACCCGAAGTAGCGGGGACCGGCGAGCGCGAGGCCGCCCGGCGTGATCCAGCCTGGGTCGCAGCGGGCGGCGATGACGCTGACACGCAGGCCGTAGCGCAGGCCCTCGGTGGTCACGTCACCGGGGCGCCGGTCTCGCTGTCCAGGACGCAGATCAGGGCGGGCGTGGCCGCCACGGCCACCCCGTCGCGCGTAGCCATCAAGTGCTCCTTCTGGAGGCCGAGTTCGAGCACCCGGCCCGCGTCGCCGCCCGTGCCGTCGACACGGGCGTGGCCGCGCGCGAAGCCGCCCTCCGTGCGGATCACGTCGGCCACCTTGCCCGTCAGGAGGAGGATGCCGTCCAGCATCGCCCCCGCCGCCACCGGATCGCCGTGCGCGACGCGCGCCTCGCGCACCACCGTGCCGAGCCGCCCGGCAAGCGTCAGCGTCGCCGGGGCCAGCCCGTCGGCGAGCTGTCGCCGGGGCCAGCCCGTCGGCGAGTTGTCGCCGGGGCCAGCCCGTCGGCGAGTTGTCGCCGGGGCCAGCCCGTCGGCGAGTTGTCGCCGGGGCCAGCCCGTCGGCGAGCTGTCGCCGGGGG
>NZ_JBEZVL010000015.1:254114-291938 GCF_040636975.1 Streptomyces sp. NPDC032198
CCAGCCCGTCGGCGAGCTGTCGCCGGGACCAGCCCGTCGGCGAGCTGTCGCCGGGACCAGCCCGTCCGCGAGCTGATCGCCGCGTGGCACCGTGTCCGCGCAGGGGTATCGGCTGCCCCGGCGTGCGCGCACCATCCGGTGGTGCTCCCGCGCGAAGGCCGGCGCCCGCCGGCTGCGAGCACCGGCCTCCGCGGAAACCCTGTTACGGGAACAGCGGCTTCTCCGGGGCCATCGAACGTGCCGCCACATCCGACGTCATCCGCGCGTGGATCTCCTCCGGCGAGAGATAGACGTCCGTCTTCTCGAAGTCCGCCAGGGTGGCGGGCCGTTGGGACTGGAAGCCGGTGCGGACGAAGTCGTCGCCCGCCAGCGCGTTCAGCCCCCAGTTCGCCGCCGTGCGGAAACGTGCGGTGACGGTACGCAGCGCCCCCAAGTGGTAGCCACGCGCGACGACTTGGGCGGGCAACCCGGTCAACTGCACACCCATCGGCTTCGACACGGCCTGGATGCCGCCCAGGTCCACGACCAGGCCCATGTCCTTGTGCCGGTAGGGGGTGAGGGCCGCGCCCCGTAGCGCTGCGGTGACGTTCTTCGCGGCGGCCCATCCCTGGCGCATCGCGTGCTGCGCGGTCGGCGGGCAGATCGCGCAGCCGCCCTTGACGAGGTCGGGAACGGCCGCCGCGTCGCCGAGCGCGAACACGCCGTCCATGCCCGGCACCGTCAGCTCCGGGTCGACGACCAGGCGGCCCTTGTTGGTCTCGGCGCCCAGCGTGGCGATGAGCGGGCTCGGCGCGACACCGGCGGTCCAGATCAGCGTCCGGCAGGGCAGCGCGCGCCCGTCGGTGAGGGTGACGGTGTCCTCGGTCGCCTTGTCCACCGTCACCCCGAGCGACACCTCGACCCCACGCCGCCGCATGATGTCCAGGGCCTTCTCGCCGAGCCGGTCGCCCAGTTCGGGCATCAGCTTCGGTGCCACATCGACCAGGTGCCACTTGATCTGCGAGGGATCGAGGCCGGGATACCGCTTGGCCGCGGCACTCGTCAGACGGTGCAGATACGCCGCCGTCTCCGTGCCCGCGTACCCGCCGCCCACGACCACGAACTGCAGCCGGGACTCACGCTCGGCCCGGTCCGAGCTCGCCGACGCCAGGTCGAGCTGGGAGATCACGTGGTCGCGGATCCAGGCGGCCTCGGCCAGCGTCTTCACGCCCACGGCATGCTGGTCGACCCCGGGAATGTCGAACTGCCGGGTCACACTGCCCGGGGTCAGGACGAGGTAGTCGTAGCGCTCCACGACCTCCTCGCCGTTGATCTTCCGTACGATCACGGCCTTCGCGGCCGGGTCCACGCCGATGGCCCCGCCCGGCACGATCGCCGTACGGCGCAGCATGCGGCGCAGCGGCACCGCGACCGACTGCGGGGTCAGCACACCCGACGCGACATGGGGAAGCAGGGGCAGATACAGCTGGTGGTCCTGCGGGCTGATGAGCCGCAGTTCGGCGTCCTGCGCCTTGAGCGTCCGCTCCAGCTTGTGCGCGCACTCCATACCGGCGAAGCCACCGCCGATGATCAGAATCCGGGGACGTTGCATACGAGATCGCTCCAGGGTTGGGCGAGGGGTCCGGTCAATCCTCCGACGAGGGGCCGCCCGGCGCACCTCGGGTGCGCCGGGCGAGGAACCCGAGTACCCCGGACCGTCGGACGAATACTCCCGAACCGTCGAACCAGCCGCCTGCCCCGGCGGGCTGGAGTTAGTCCGTCCGCTTCACGCCCTCTTCCCGGACGCGCGGGAGAGCCGTCAGATCCCCGGCCGGTACCGGATGGGATGGTCCTCCGGAACCTCGACGACGACGATCTTGACGCCGTCCGGATCCTCGATCCACATCTCGACGAGACCCCAGGGCTCCTTCACCGGCTCCCGCACCACCTCCACCCCCCGCGCCACGAACTCCGCGTGCGCCGCCCGCGCGTCCGCCACCTGGAGCCACAGCTGGAGGCCGGGCGCGGGCGGGGCCTCCGAGCGGCCGGACACCTCGAGGAAGCCGCCGCCCAGGAAGTAGACCGTGCCGCGCTCGGGGCCCGTACCGAACTCGCGGTAGACGGCGAGGCCCAGCGCGTCGCCGTAGAACGCGCGTGAACGCTCGGGGTCGCTGGGGCGGAGAAGGATTCTGCTGCTCAGAACATGCACCATGCAGCCGCACCTTAGTGGGGGGATACGCTCGACGGTGCCTCGCCCACGCCGCGCCCGACAGCGGTGGGCCAGAGAGATCGGAGAACCCGCCCCATGGACACCGCACCGCGCCCCAGCACGAGCGACCTCACCTTCCGGGACGCCACCGAAGCGGACGTCGACGCGCTCGTCACGCTGATCCAGTCGGCGTACCGCGGTGACTCCAGCCGGACCGGCTGGACCACGGAGGCGGACATCCTGGAGGGCCAGCGGACCGACCCGCAGGGAGTCGTCGACGTCATCAAGGCGCCTGCCAGTAAGCTGCTCACGGTCGAGCGCGACGGCGAGATCATCGCCTGCTGCCAGCTCGAACACCGCGGGGAGCACGCCTACTTCGGGATGTTCGCGGTGAGCCCGGCCCTCCAGGGCGCGGGCCTCGGCAAGGTGATCATGACGGAGGCCGAGCGGACCGTCCACCAGGCGTGGGGCGTCCGGGAGATGCACATGACCGTGATCTCCGTACGCGACGACCTCATCGCCTGGTACGAGCGGCGCGGCTACCGCCGTACGGGAAAGATGACTCCCTTCCCGTACGGCGACGAGCGGTTCGGCATTCCGCAGCGGGACGACCTGCAGTTCGAGCTGCTGGTCAAGCCCCTCGGCTGAGCCCCGACGCGGTCGGGGCGCCCGCCGGGTCAGGCCGTGAACCGGCCCGTCCGCTTGATCTCGGGGTAGTCCGTGGTCGCCCCGTCCAACTGCAGCGCGCGGACGAGCCGGAGGTCGTCCTGCGTGTTCACGACCCAGCCGATGATCCGCAGGTCGGCCTTCTTGGCCCGCTCGACGATCTCCAGCGTCAGCCGCCGGATGTTCAGGACGAGGGTGGTGGCCCCGACCGCCGTGGCGCGCTCCACGACGTCCGTGCCGAAGCGGCTCGCGACGAGCGCGGTGCGCACGCCGGGGACGAGGCGGGCGATCTCGGCGATCGCCTCGTCGTGGAAGGAGATCACCTCGACCCGGCCCACCAGATCGCGCCGGTGCATCACGTCGGCGAGGGCGCGGGCGGCGGCCACGTCCTTGATCTCGGCCTGCAGCGGCGCCTTCACCGCGTCCAGGACCTCTTCGAAGACGGGGATGCGCTCGCCGCGCCCCGCGTCCAGCTCACGCAGCTCGGCCAGGGTCTTCTCGGCGATCGGCCCCTTGCCGTCGGTCGTACGGGCCACGTCGGCGTCGTGCATGACGACGAGGGCGCCGTCCTTGCTCAGATGCAGATCGAGCTCGATGAGATCGAGGCCCGCGGCTTGCGCGGCGATGAAGGACCGGAGGGTGTTCTCGGGTTCGACACCCATGACCCCGCGATGACCGATGGTGAGGAAGTTCAAGGTTCACTCGCTTCCGTCGACGGCGGCTCGGAGCCACGCGGCGAGGACGGCGGTGCCACGCGGCAATGTCGCAGCCTAACGGCCCGCCTCCGCGATGGAACCGCCCGTACGCGGGTGCCCCGAGCGATCGGAGTCGTCCGTTCTGCTTCCCACGATCCCGAGCAGGAGCCCGGTGATGACGGCGGCGACAAGGACGGCACGGGTGGTCACAGGCGCACTGCTCCAAACGGCGGGGTCGGCTGACCCCGCCCGTCCTACCGGCTGGGGCCCCCGCGCCGCGAGCCACGTCACCCGTGGGTGGGCGAGTTCCCGGGGGGTTGACCGGGGAGGGCGGAGGCGTCCGTTTCGGTGCGCTCGGCGGGTGCCGGGGCGGCTGTCCGGGCGGGCGGTACGGGCGTCGGCGCGGCCAATTCCGTGAGATCCGCGAGCATCGCCTCCGCCAGCCCGATCTCCGCCTCGAGCCGGCGCCCGCTCCAGCGGAGCGCGATCTGCGGATGCGTCCAGGCCGCCTCCCCGTCCGCGCGGGCGAGCGCGTCGTGCACCTCCTTCAGCTCGCCCCGCGTGTGCGCGATGTGCTCGGTCACCAGGGCCCGCAGATGCTCCGGCGACGCGAGATGCCCGAGCCAGACCCGCAGGAGCAGCGGGTGCTTCAGAACGGCCGGCCCCGCGTCCTGGGTGCCCCCGGCCCATCCGATCAAGGCCGCACGGCCCTCCGCGGTGATGGAGTACGACCGCTTCGCGCGGGGCTCCTCGGGTCCCGAGCGCCGCGACGACGCGTACCCGAGCGCTTCGAGACGGCGCAGCTCGGCGTAGATCTGGCTGATGGCGGGCGACCAGTAGAAGTGGCGCAGCGAGGCGTCCGCCCACTTCTTCAGTTCGTACCCCGTCCGCTCCCCGGGGAAGGAGAGCAGACCGAGCACGGCCCAGGCGGTCGGCGGCAGCGGCCCCCGCGGTGAGCTGGGGCGCTGCGGTGAAGGGGGACCAGGGGCTGCCATATGACTGATTGAAGTGAACGTCACAGCGCCGGCGCAAGATGTGTGCGGTGCGAAGGACGTACTGGGGTATAGGGGGTTCATGAGTGATCTTCCGACGCCGCACATCCGCAGACTGCTCGGTGCCACCGACCGCCTGGCGTTCCGCCGCGTGGCTGCCCGCTCCTGGCCGGCGGCGCAGCCCGTCCTGCCACGACTGAGCCGGAGCGCCGACCACGGGCTGCTGTGGTTCGGCATCGCGGCGGGGATGTGGGCGTTCGGCGGCGCGCGGGGCAGGCGTGCCGCCGTGCGCGGCGTCGCCTCGCTGGCCCTCGCGTCGGCCACGGTCAACACCCTGGGCAAGAGCGCGGTGCGCCGCGAGCGCCCGGTGCTCGACACGGTGCCGGTGATACGGCACCTGTCCCGCCAGCCGATCACCAGCTCCTTCCCCTCCGGGCACTCGGCGTCGGCGGCGGCCTTCGCCACGGGTGTGGCCCTGGAGTCGCGGGGGATGGGCGCGGTCGTGGCCCCCGTGGCGGCGTCGGTGGCCTTCTCCCGTGTCTACACCGGCGTGCACTACCCCAGCGACGTCCTGGTCGGCGCGGCCCTCGGCGTGGGCGCCGCCTACGCGGTGCGCGGCATGGTGCCCTCCAGGGCGCAGCTGCCGCCGCCCGCCCGGCCCCGTACGGACGCGCCCGCGCTCCCTGACGGTGAGGGCCTCGTCGTGGTGGTGAACCCCTCGTCCGGGGCCCAGCCGCAACTCATGGACCCCGTCCGGCAGTTGAAGACGGCCCTGCCGCGTGCGGAGGTGATCCTGTACGAGCAGGAAGCGGGGCCGCTGCCCAAGGTCCTGGAGGAAGCGGCCAGGGACGCGTCCCGGCGCGGCGGCGTCTTCGGCGTGTGCGGGGGAGACGGCACGGTGAACGCCGCCGTGAGCGCGGCCCTGCGCTTCGACGTGCCGCTGATGGTGCTGCCCGGCGGAACGTTCAACCACTTCGCCGCGGACCTGGGCGTCGACACGGTCGCGGACGCCTGCGTCGCCCTCGCCGAGGGCAGCGCCGTACGGGCCGACGTCGGCCGGATCAAGCCCCTGGCCGGAACCGGTCCTGAGGGCACGACGTACTCCGAGCCGGTGTATTTCCTGAACACGTTCAGCCTCGGCGCCTACCCCGAGCTCGTACGCATCAGGGAGGAATGGTCCCCGAAGGTCGGCGGTCCGCCCGCCGCCCTGCTCGGCGTCGCCCAGATCGTGCACACGGGGCGGCCGCTGAGCGCGGTGGTGAACGGCAAGGCCCGCTCGATGTGGCTGCTCTTCGCGGGCAACGGCGCCTACCGCAGCTCCGGCATCGCACCGGTGCGCAGGCACGACCTGGCCGACGGGCTGCTCGACGTCCGTATCGCGCACGGCGGGCGCTTCGCGCGCAGCCGCCTGCTGGCCGCGGCGATCGTCGGCCAGCTCACCAAGACCCGCCTGTACGCGTCCGCCAAGGCCCAGCGGCTGGTCATCTCGGACCTGCCCGAGGGCACCCAGATGGCGTACGACGGCGAACTCGCCCCCGCGCCCGCCGCGCTGATCCTCGACAAGCTCCCCGAAGCGCTCACGGTGTACCGGCCGACCTTCGACTGACCGCGACGCGGTCACCGGAGGTATTACGCCAAGCGGAGCACTCGGAGTGCGCGTGGCGGCCGTCGCCAGTGTGCTGGCCCTCATGGGCTACGACATAGACAGCCCGCGTGAAGCGGGCACCACACGACGCGACGTACTGAGCGTCGCCGCGGTCCTTCTGGCCGGCGGCGCCTTCACGGTGGCGGCCCCCGCGGCCCCGGCGGCGCACGCCGCCGCGGAGTCCGACGGCGGCTGCGGACTCGGCTACGACGAGGAGTTCGAGGAAGCCCTCGCCGAGGCGGACGAGGCGACCCCGGAGAGCCGCGCGCTCGCCCCGGAAAAACCTCGCCGCAAGTTCGCCCTGCCGCTGCGCCGGGGCTTCCGCGTATCCGCCCGCTACGGCGTGCGCGGCAACTGGATCGCCGGGCACCACACCGGCATCGACCTCGCCGTCCCCACGGGGACCCCGGTGCACGCCGTCGGCGCGGGCACCGTGGTCCTGGCCCGCTGGTCGGGTGCGTACGGCAAGGCGGTGACGGTGCGGCTGCGGGACGGGCACTACGCCGTGTACGGACACCTCTCCCGCATCTCCGTGCGCCAGGGGGCCCGCATCGGCACCGGCGACCGGCTCGGCAGCAGTGGGGCGACGGGCCGGGCCACCGGGCCCCACCTCCACCTGGAGATCCGGTCACGGCGCGGCTACGGGTCGGACATCAATCCGGTCAGGTATCTCGCGAAGCGCGGCGCACGGCTGCTGTGAGGTGAGGGGCGGCGGCTCAGGCCTGCGCGGTGGGGCGGACGACGATGTCGCCCACGTCGACACCGTCCGGCTGCTCGACGGCGAAGGCGATCGCGCGGGCCACCGCGTCCGGTGAGAGGCCGAACGCGTCCATGGAGTCGAGGATCTTGGCCTTCACCTCGGAGTCGATGTGGTTTGCGAACTCCGTACGGACGTAGCCGGGGGAGACGACGGTGACGCGCAGGCTGTCACCGGCCTCCTGGCGCAGGCCCTCCGAGAGGGTGCGGACGGCGTTCTTCGTGGCGGCGTACACCGACTGGAGCGGAACGATGCGCAGTCCGGCGGTGGAGACGGTGTTGACGAAGTGTCCTGAGCCCTGTTCACGGAAGACGGGCAGGGCGGCGGCGATGCCGTAGAGGACGCCCTTGAGGTTCACGTCGATCATCTGTTCCCAGTCGGCGACGCGGAGGTCGTCGAGGGGCGAGATCAGACCGACCCCGGCGTTGCTGACGAGGACGTCGAGCCTGCCGAAGCGGTCGCGCGCGAGCTCGACGAGGCCGTTCAGGTCCGCGCTCCGTGTCACGTCCGTGCGCACCCAGGCGGCTTCGCCGCCCGCCTGCTCGATGCGGGCGGCGAGCGCCCGGAGGCGTTCCGGGCGACGTGCGCCGAGCACGACCTTCGCGCCGCGCTCGGCGAGGAGGAGAGCGGTCGCCTCGCCGATGCCGCTGCTGGCACCCGTGATCGCGACGACCTTTCCCGCGATTCCCGCGATTCCCGACATGATCGGCAGTCCTTTCAGAAGAGGTCCTCCCTGGGGTGGAGGGCAGCCCCGTACCCCGGGAGATAAAGTGGAGGCTCCTCCACTTCGCGGCTTCACGTTATGTGGAGGCGCCTCCACATAGCAAGCAGGGGGTGAGTGAAGGCGTGCGGAGGCAGGAGAAGATGGGGGAGGAGACGGCGGCGGACGGCAGCCGACGGCGTAGGGCAGGAGAGAGCCACTGATGGGCCGAGAGGCAGGCCGCCCGCTGAGGGCGGACGCGCAGCGCAACCGGGACAAGATCCTGGCCGCCGCGGTGCGGATGTTCACCGAGCAGGGGCTCGACGCGCACTTCGAGCACATCGCCCGGGAGGCGGGCGTGGGAACCGGCACCCTCTACCGGAACTTCCCGACGCGGGAGGCGCTGATCGAGGCGGCCTACCGCAACGAAGTGGCCCGGTTGTGCGACGCCGTCCCCGATCTGCTGGCGACGCTGCCGCCGCGGGATGCCCTGCGCGCCTGGATGCGCCGCTTCATCGACTACGCGACCGCCAAGCTCGGCATGGCCGAAGCGCTGCGGGCCGTCGTCGCCTCGGGGGGCGACCCCTATGCCGACAGTCGCGAGATGATCCAGGGGGCGCTCTCCTCGCTCCTGGAGGCGGGGGTCACCGCCGGTGTCATCCGCTCCGACCTCCGGCCGGCCGACCTGTTCGCCGCGCTGGCCGGCATCGCGCTCACGTCGGCCAGGCCCGAACAGCGCGAGCAGGCCGAACGCCTCCTGGACCTCCTGCTGGACGGCCTGACGCACGGGACCCGCTGACACCGCTGACCTCAGGGTTACTGTCGAGTAAGGTCTGCCTCCCGTCCCCACCCGAGGAGACCGCATGCCGCTGGCGCCCCGTTCCCCGCTGCTCCTGGCCGGCCTGCTGGCCGGGGCCGGGGTCGCTCATCTCGCCGCGCCGAAGCAGTTCGACGCCACCGTGCCGCGCGTCCTGCCCGGAGCGCCGCGCACCTGGACGTACGCGAGCGGTGTGGTCGAGCTGGCCCTCGCGGCCGGAGTGGCGGTGCCCCGCACCCGGCGCACCGCCGCGCTGGCCACGGCGGCGTTCTTCGTGGGGGTGTTCCCCGCCAACGTGCGGATGGCGGTGGACTGGCGGCGCCGCCCCGCCCCGCTCAGGGCCGCGGCGCTCGGCCGCCTGCCGCTCCAGGTCCCGCTCGTGCTGTGGGCGAGGAACGTGGCGGGGCAGGCGGAGTCACGGCGCGGCTGAGTCAGGCCCGCTAGCCCACGGGGCTGTTCCGGCCCGCGACCGCGGTGGAGGTCGTCGTGGTGTGGGCCAGACGCGCGGTCCGGGTGGAGACGTCGACCGTGTACGTGTCCACGGTCATGGCCCGCTCGGAGACCTTCAGGACCATGAACCCCACGTCGGAGAAGTTCTGCCAGGCGGCGGGGTGGTCGAAGTGGGCCTTGCCGTCACCGGACTTGGCGGCGGCCCCGCAGACGATCTGGCGGGTGCCGGCCGTGCGGGTCGTGGGCTCCAGGACCTGGAGGGTGTGGTCGTGCCCGGACAGGATCAGGTCGGCCCTGCCGCACACCACCTGCTCGTACAGCTCCTTGAGGTGGATCCCGCGCGTGTAGTGGCCGATGAGGAATCCGTCGTACGAACCGGCGCTGCCGTGCTTCCCGTTGTTCAGGTAGGGGTGGTGGCCGAGCACCACCTTCCAGCGGGCCCGGGACGCGGCCAGCGAGGCGTCGAGCCACTGGCGCTGGGCGCGCATGTAGGGGCCGTCCCACTTGTACTGGGCCGAGGTCTGGGCGACGGTCGAGGCCACGGGGTTGGTGTCGAGGGCGAAGAACTCCACCACCGGGTCGCCGTGCCCCGCGTCCCCGGACGGCGGCAGGGCGACGTTGTAGTAGCGGCTCGGCATGTACCAGCGGGGTGAGGTGGCCGCGTAGGAGACCTCGCGGTCGCCGCGCGAGGGGTCACCGCCGCTGCCCGGGATCAGGCCGGAGCAGTCGTGGTTGCCGAGGACCATGAGCCAGGGGACGTCGATGCCGGTGTTGGGCGTCTCGAACTTGTCCCGGAACTCGGAGTCGTGGTCGGACTCCGGCCCGTTCTCGTAGATGTTGTCGCCGAGCCCGACGGCCAGCGAGATGCCCTCGTCACGGCATACCCGCCGGGCGGCCTCGGTCACGGCGAGCTGCTCCTCGCCGCCGGTGCCGGAGTCCCCGGTCACCAGGACGGCGAACTCCCCCTTCCGGTTCGGCGCGTCGGGGAAGGGGAACTTCGTGACGCCCCGGGCCGCCGTGGCCTGCGCCGTGGCCTGCGGCGCGCCGAACGGCAGCACGGCGAGCGCGGCCCCGGCGGCGGCACCGCCGAGCAGCGTGCGCCGGCCGAGCGCGACGGCCTGCGGCCCCCACGTGTCGGCGAGGTCCCGGGCGAGCGGCGCGTCGGCCCGCAGCCACTGCTTCTCGGTCAAGTCCGCCCGGGGCGGTATCAGTTCGTCATCGCACATCAGAGCGTTCTCCCATACCGGCGCGGACAGAGGAAGACGATCAGGCGAATTAACGGTGTAGACATGGCCACCGGGCCGGCGAAGGCCGTCCGGCCACCGCCCCGGAGCACCCCTGCCCGGCAGCGGGCCCCGGCCCTGGCCGACGATGGACGGGCCCGCGTTCGCCACGGCCAAGGAGGCCGCCGTACATGCCCGACGAACCCCGCCCCGCGTCACCCCTGGCCGGCCTGAAGGTCGTGGACCTCTCGAAGATCCTCGCCGGCCCGTACGTCACCATGTCCCTCGCCGACCTGGGCGCGGACGTCATCAAGGTCGAGCACCCCCGCGGCGGCGACCCGACCCGCGCCTGGGGCCCGCCCTTCAACGGCCCCGACGCCACCTACTACCTGGCGGCCAACCGCAACAAGCGCTCGGTGACCCTGGACCTCAAGTCCCCCGAGGGGCAGGACGCCGTGCACCGGATGCTCGCCGACGCGGACGTGATGGTGGAGAACTTCCGCCCCGGCAGCTCCCTGGCCGACGTCTTCGACTACCGCGCGCTCAGCGAGCGCTACCCCCGTCTGGTCCTGCTCCACATCTCGGCGTTCGGCGACACGGGACCGCTGCGCGACGAGCCCGGGTACGACATGGTCGCGCAGGCGAGCGCCGGTCTGATGTCGCTCACCGGCGAGCCGGAAGGACCGCCCGTCAAGGCCGGTTACGCGATGGGCGACCTCGGCGCGGCCCTCTTCGGCCTCATCGGCGTCACCTCGGCCCTCGTCGAGCGTGAGCGCACGGGACGCGGCCAGTACGTCACGACCTCCCTCTACGAGTCGCAGCTCGCCCTGCACATCAACTGGGCCACGGGCTACTTCGCCACCGGGGAACGGCCCACCCGCCTAGGCTCGGGCCACCCCAGCCTCGTCCCGTACCAGGCCTATGCGGCAGCGGACGGGTACTTCGTGATCGCCGTCGGCAGCGACGGACTGTTCCGGCGGCTGAGCGAGTCACTCGGCCACCCCGAGTGGGCCGACGACCCGCGCTTCGCCACCAACCGCGCCCGCGTCACCCACCGCAGGGCTCTCAACGCCAAGCTGGAGGCGGTACTCGTCGATGAGACGGTGGCCCACTGGTGCGCGCTGCTCAAGCCGCGCGGCGTGCCCGTCGCCCCGATCCGCACTCTCGACGAGGTCTACGACTGCCCGCAGACCGCGGCGCTCGGCATGGTCCAGAAGGTCGACCACCCCGATGTGGGCCCGCTCCGGCAGGTCGCCTTCCCCGTCAGTTTCCGCGGCGAACGCCCCGCCGTGCGCACCGCGCCTCCCACGCTCGGCCTGCACAGCCGGGACGTACTCGCCGAACTCGGCTACGACGAAGCGGACATCGACCGCTTGCTCGCCCCTCCGCAGGAACCCTGACGTCTCCGCGGGGTCTCAGGTGCCGTCTCAGGTGCCCAGCCGGTGCAGCGCGGCGCCCACCAGCGTCCGTACGCCCGGCAGCAGGACCGCGAGGTCCGGGGCGAACAGCGAGCTGTGGTTGCCCGGCACCCCGGTGATCTTCTCGCCGAGCCCCTGCCCCGGGGCTTCATGCCAGGAGGCCTCCGGTGTCGAGGCCACGAACCAGAAGTCGTAGGGCACCCCGGCGGGCACGAGGAGGGAGAAGTCCTCGCTGCCCATCGCGGGCCCGAAGTCGACCACGCGGTCCGTGCCGAACAGTTCGCCGTGCAGGGCCGCGATCTCCGCGTCAAGCGCCGCGTCGTTGACCGTGGCGGGGAAGCTCGCACCGGCGTTCACCTCGGGCGGCGTCGGGCACCCGGCGGCCTGGCACTCGCCCTCGACGATGCGGCGGACGGCGGCCAGGACCCGCTCGCGCACCTTCGCGTCCTGCGTACGGAGGTTCAGGCCGAGCCGGGCCTCCGAGGGGATGATGTTGGGCCGCTGCCCGGCGTTGAACTGTCCCGTGGTCAGCACCGCCGCTTCCGCCGCTGACACCTCGCGGGAGACGATGGTCTGCAGCCGCGTGACGATGTACGCGGCGGTCACCACCGGATCGACGGTCGCCTCGGGCCGTGAACCGTGGCCGCCGACCCCCGGCACCACGATATGCAGGTCGTCGGCGGCCGACATGATCAGCCCCGGCGTGTGCGAGACGAAGCCCGCGGGGCCGGGGGCGACATGCTGGCCGAAGACCGCGTCGGGGCGGGGGAACCGCTCTTGCAGCCCGTCGGCGACCATCGCCTCCGCTCCGCCGCCCCCTTCCTCGGCGGGCTGCCCGATCACCACGACGGTGCCGGTCCACGTCTCCCGGGCGGCCGCGAGCGCCTCGGCGGCGAACGTCAGCCAGGTGATGTGCATGTCGTGGCCGCAGGCGTGCATCACGCCGTCCACGGTGGAGGCGTACGCGAGCCCCGTGGTCTCCGTGACCGGCAGCGCGTCCATGTCGCCGCGCAGCCACACCACGGGTCCGTCGCCGTTCTCCAGGACGCCCACGACGCCGGTGCGCCCGACTCCGGTGGTCACCGCGTACCCGGCGCCCCGCAGCCGTTCGGCGAGGACCCCGGCCGTGCGGTGCTCCTGGAAGGAGAGCTCCGGGTGGCGATGCAGGTCCTGGTAGAGCGCCTCGATGTCACGCGTCTTCACCCCGGAGGTGAGGTCCAGGGCCAGGCTCGCTGCGGTAGGCATGCGGCTCCTTGCATTCAGGGCATACGGGGGCGGAGATCACCCTCCCCGTCACCCTCGCACAGGGCGTGGCACCCGGCAGCGACGCCTCGGAAGGCGCCTGAGGTGGCAAGGTGCAAAAATCGTGCCATACCCCCCCAGGAGGAGTGTGGGCAGCGTGTCCCGGAACCGCCGTCTGATCCTGGCCTCGCCTGCCGAGGTCTGGAGCCTGCTGTCCGACGGCCACCGGTACGGGGAGTGGGTGACGGGAACCCAGGAGGTGCTCGCCGCGGACCCGCACTGGCCGGCGGTGGGCGCCCGCCTGAAGGTCCGGGTCGGCGTCGGCCCGCTGCTCCTGGACGACATCTGCGTCGTACGGATCAGCGAACCGGAGAGCCGCCTCCAACTGGAGGCGAAGGCGGGCCCCTTCGGAGCGGCCCGCATCGCCATGAACCTGATCCCCTGGGGCGAGCACACCCTCCTCACCCTCGACTGGCACCCGCTCCGCGGCCCCGGCACCCGCATGCACGGCCTCCCCGTGGACTACGTAGTCGCGGTCCGCAACGGCATGATGCTGACGAAACTGGCCCGCATCGCGGTGAGTGAACACGGCCGCAACATCTGATCCGGGCGTCACCCAACGCGGGCGCCGGGCGCACGACCCCGAGGCGTTACCTCGACGGTGTCGTCTTCCAGAAGCAGCCGGACAGCCACCGGTCGGCGGGTGGTGCCAGCCCCACCCCCTTCGGGCGGGCGGAGGCATCAGAGGCGGAAGATCCGTCGTGCGTTGCCGGACAGGAACAGCTCGGTGGTCTCCTCGTCCAGGTCCAGTTCGGCCAGGTGCTCCAGCGCCCTGGCCGGGGTGATCATGGGGTAGTTCGTGCCGAAGAGCACCTTCCGGCGGCCCCGGCCGCGCAGATAGTCGACCAGTTCGCGCGGGTAACGGCGGGCGGTATAGGCGCTGGTGTCGATGGAGACGTTGGCGTGCTTGTCGGCCACCGCGATCATCTCCGTGGTCCACGGGTAGCCGATGTGGCCGCACACGATGGACAGTTCGGGGAAGTCGAGCGCGACCTGATCGATGTACGGGATGGGCCGACCGGTCTCGGAGGGACGCAGCGGACCGGTGTGCCCGACCTGGGTGCAGAACGGGACGCCGAGTTCGACGCAGGCGGCGTACAAGGGGTAGTACAGCCGGTCGGTGGGCGGCAGTTGCCAGAGCCAGGGCACGATCCGCAGGGCCACGAAGCCGAGTTCGTCCACCGCGCGGCGCAGTTCCCGCACGGCCCGGACCGGCCGGGTGAGGTCCACCCCGGCGACTCCGCGCAGCCGACCGTCGGACCTGGCGACGAAATCGGCGACCTCGTCGTTGCTGATCAGCGGGCCCTGGGGTCCGTACCACGCCGCCGAGAGGCCGATCTCGACATCGGCCGCGGCCATCGCGGCCACGGTGGCCGCGACCGGCAACGGCTCGTCCAGCAGCTCCATCCCCGTCCACCGGCGCAACGACTCGAACATCTCGTGGTTGG
The DNA here is from genome assembly GCF_040636975.1 of Streptomyces sp. NPDC032198. Classification (NCBI taxonomy): domain Bacteria; kingdom Bacillati; phylum Actinomycetota; class Actinomycetes; order Kitasatosporales; family Streptomycetaceae; genus Streptomyces; species Streptomyces sp. NPDC032198. Next base: position 268,416 of record NZ_JBEZVL010000015.1, read on the forward strand.
AGTGGCGGAGCGTCGGGTGCTGCATCCACGCGTCGATGACCGGCACAGGATTCCCTTCCTGAACAGGGGTTGGGGTGGGTGAGGGGTGCGGGAGAGGTGCGGGCGTAGTGGTCAGTCAGTGTGACTGCTGCTGCCGCAGGCCGCGCAGGAGCAGCTCGATCAAGCGGCGGGAGTCGTAGCGGCCGGGGTCGCTGTCATGCCCGATGCAGAGGTTGCCGATGCCGCGCATCAGTTCATAGGCGCGCGTGCCGGGCTCGATCTCGCCCGCGTCGACCGCGGCGTCGAGCAACTGCTCGCAGACGGGCACGAGCCGGTCGAGGAAGTACGTGTGCAGCGCTTCGAAGCCGCTGTTGTCCGACTGCATCGCGTTGGCGAGGCCGTGCTTCGTGACCAGGAAATCGACGAAGAGGTCGACCCATCGATGAAGCGCCGCCAGGGGAGAGCCGGTGTCCGCCAACAGGGCCGGGCCGGCCTCGGCGCACGCCTCGACCTGGTGCCGGTAGACGGCGGCGACGAGATCCGCCCGGGTGGGGAAGTGGCGGTAGATCGTTCCCACCCCGACACCCGCCGTGGCCGCGATCTCGCGGATCGGTGCGTCGACACCGGAGGTGACGAACACCGCGGCGGCGGCGGTGAGCAGCGTCTGTTCATTGCGCTGCGCGTCGGCCCGCTTGCTGCGGGCCGGCGCCTCTCCGGAGTTGCTTGCGGCGGGCATCACGCTCTCCTTCCAACGGTCGTTGACAAAGCGGAACACGGTTCCGTATCGTAATCGGAACAGCGTTCCGCTTGCAGCATATCTGAGGCGCCACGTTTCACACTGCTCTGCCTCCCACACCGTCCCGCCTCCTTGGCTGCCGATCGCGCGAGACCGGCAGCGGAGGCCATCGAAGGGGAATGCGCATCGTGAATGCATCGACTTCCGCCCCCGACATCTCCGGCTCGCCCGGCCCCGTCCCCTCGCCCAGTCCCTTCGTATCGGTCGGTCCCGTGGTCCTGCCGACCCCCGACCGTGCCGTGGACCTGGAGATGCGCGTCTCCGCGCCCGTCACCGGCAGCGACCTGCCGGTCATCCTCGTCTCGCACGGCCAGGGCTTCTCGAACCACCTCTCCTCGCTGAACGGCTACGCCCCCCTCGCCCACTACTGGGCGGCACATGGCTTCGTCGTGATCCAGCCCACCCATCTGAGCTCGCGGACGCTGAGCCTGGCCCCCGACACGCCCGGGGCGCCCCTGTGCTGGCGGTCGCGGGTCGAGGACATGAGGCACATCCTCGATCATCTCGACGTCATCGAGTCCGCCGTCCCGCATCTCGGCGGGCGCTTGGACCGCGGCAAGGTCGCCGTGGCCGGGCACTCGATGGGCGGGCACACCGCGAGCCTGCTCCTCGGCGCCCGGCTCACCGATCCCGACGACGGAACGGAGGTGGACCTGGCCGACCCGCGTATCAAGGCGGGCGTCCTGCTCGCGTCACCCGGCAGGGGCGGTGACGCCCTCACCGAGGAGGTGGCCAAGAACTACCCCTTCTTCTCGACCACCGACTTCTCCACGATGGCGACGCCGACGTTCGTCGTCACGGGCGACAAGGACGAGTCGGCCCACATGACGGTCGCGGGCGCGGACTGGCACGCCGATCCTTACGTCCTCGCCCCGGGCCCCAAGTCCCTGCTCACCCTGTTCGGCGGGGAGCACGGGCTCGGCGGAATCTCCGGATACGACGTCGCCGAGACGACGGACGAGAACCCCGGCCGGGTGTCCGCGGTCCAGCGCCTCACCAGCGCATACCTCCGCAGCGAGCTCTACCCCGGGGACTCCGCCTGGCAGTCGGAGCGTGACGCCCTGACGGCCGACCCCGACCCGGTCGGACGGATCACGGTCAAATAGCGGCCGCCCCGGGCCGGTATCCAGGATGTGTCCAGCGAATACGCCAACTGACCTTTCATGCCGAAAAGTTGATGTATTCGGAAGGCGTGCCCAGTACGCTCCGTGCGACATTGACCACTCGCCGCACAGCGGCCACGCACGGCACGGGGGTAAGCCGGATGGGCCGGGAACTGGGCTTCGAGGGGCTCATCGAGGACGAAGGCTTCTTTCCCAGGCTGCTGGGCCGGAACGCCAGAGGCCGCGACGAGAAGCTGCTGTACGGGCCCGACCTGCCCGTCGTGCTGCTCACCGGCGGGCCGGGCATGGGCAAGCAGCGGCTCCTCGAGCTGCTGCGGGACCGGCTGGGGCGCAAGGTGCCGGTGGCGCACGTGGACTGTGCGGACACGCGGTTCGCGGAAGAGGCCGCCCGGCGCCCCTCCTGTCGCTCGGAGGCGACGGAGGCGATGTACGACGTCGCCCTGCGGATGAGCGAGTGGGAGGGCCCGGGGGGAGCGCTCCCCACACCCCGCTTCTTCGCCGGGATGGCGGCGGTGGCGGCGGGCGCGCGGCTGCGGCGGCGCGAACTGGAACAGGAACTGGAGCGCTACCGCGCGCTGTTGCAGACGAAGAAGGGACTCGGCCGGTTCGTCCGCAACGTGCTGACCGGCTATCTGTCCGCGCTCGCCGGGGTCGTCGCCCCCGCGGCGGCGCCACTCGTGGGCGCCGCGCTGACGGAGTTCCTGGAGAAGCTGGCGCGCACCGGTGCCGAACCGGTGCGCGCCACCTACGGCGACTACCCCGGCGCCGCGGGAAGCGCGGGAACCGGACTGCGGCTGCTCGCCCACGACTTCCAACAGGGCGGTGAGGAAAGGAGGTTCGCGGAGGGCTTCCTCTTCCGCGCCCTGCGCGAGGACCTGGACGCCGCCTACACCGGCATCGGCGCCGCACTCACCCGCGTCGGCCGCCCCGCCGTACTGCTGCAACACGCCAACTGGCCGGTGGGCCGGGTGCTCCTGGCGGCCGCGCTCGGCGACCGGGCCGACGGCCACCGCGAGCGTACGGTGATCGTGGCGAGCGAGCGGATGGCGGAGCCGCTGTTCCTGGCCGACGAGCCACGCACCGAGGACCCCGCCGACTACCGGCCGGACCAGGAAGAGCCGCCCGGCTGGCAACGGCTCCCCGCCCGTGGCCGGCTGGGGCAGGGCGTGCTGCTCCTGCGGATGCCGCTGCTCACCACGGAACACATCCACAAGGAGCTGCAGCAGCACACCGGCGGCGCCCCGGAAGCGGCCCGGCTGCGCCGGGCGCAGAGTGCGGTGCACCGCCTCTCGGGCCACCGTCCCCGGACGGTACAGCGGCTGGTCGAGGCGGCCGGGGAGCTGCCGGAGCTGGACAACGACCGGGAACTCCTCGACCAGCCCGCGGGCCTCGACGGGGAGCCCCGCGCCGTACGGGACGTCCTGCTGGCCGAGTTGGTGCTGAGGCAGCTCCCCGAGCGGCTGCCCGTCGAGCACACCGACCGCTGGCTCGACCTGCTGACGCAGCTCTCGGTCGCGCACACCGGCGACTGCGCCCGCGCCCTGTTGCGCAGCCCCGAGCTGGAACAGCTGGCCGGCGGGCTCAGCGCGGACGACGTGGGGCGGTACCTCCTGGAGAGCGGCTGGCTCCCCTGCGAGCGGCACTTCATCGGCGACTTCGGCCTCCGGCAGCTCCTGATGAGCAGGCTGCACGGACCGCCCGAAGCGGGTGCCGAATGGCGCCGCAACCACAGCCTCCTGCACACGCACTACCGCAGCAGGGCCGAGGCGCCCGACCGTGCCTTCGGCACCACCGCGGCCCACGGCCTCAACCACGACCTGGTCGCCAACGGCCCCGAGCGCGCCGTGCACCACCTCGCCGCCCGGTTCCCGGCGGACGGCGCGGGCGCCGAGGAGTGGTGCGACCAGCTCCTCGCGCTCGCCCAGGCCCCCGCACCCGGCGGCCACGACGAACGGCACGCCCGGATGACGGTGGCCCGGGTCGACGGCACCAGGCTCGAACGCCAACTGGACGAGCTGCTGCACGCCGTGTGGCTCTGCGAGGAGCGCACCCGGCCGCCGGACATCGCCGCCGCGGACCGCATGGCGCAACTGCTGCGGGAGCTCGCCCGGGAGTACGCGGGCGCCGCGCCGGTGCTCGCCGCACGGGCCGGGGTGTGGGACCGCAGGGCCCGCAACCGGCAGCCCCTGCAGTCCTGTTCCTGCACGGCCCACATCGGAGAGGGGAGCTGAGCTGATGTTCCGGACCACCGCCGACTGGCTGCACGAGCACCTGTGGAACACACTCCTGAGGAAGATCATCACCTGTGCCGTGGCGGCCGCCCTCGCCGTCGGGGCGTACGGCCTCGTCGCGAAGCTGACCGACGAGGCGGACAACTGTGCCCAGGGCGTCACCGAGTCCGGCGGCGAGTGCATCGGCGTCAACGGCTCCGGTTATGACTTCGGGGAGCCCCTGATCGCGCCGGTCGCGGCCCGCATCGCCGAGGAGAACCGCCGCATCGACAAACGGCCGCACGTCACCGTGGCGATGATGCTCCCGCTGCAGCCGGACTCCAAGGCCGAGCGGCGGCAGCTGCGCAGCGAACTGCAGGGCGCCTTCCTGGCGCAGTACCGGGCCAACCGGGAGGCGGGCAAGCCGGTGGTACGGCTGGTGCTCGCCAACCCCGGCAAGGACTACCTCCGGCAGGCCGATGTCGTGCCGGACCTGGTGCGGATGGCGCGCTCCGGGAGCGACAACCTGCGAGCGGTGACCGGCTTCAACCTCTCCCTGGACGCCACCAAGGACGCGGTGCGCAGCCTCACCCGGCAGCAGGTGCCGGTCCTCGTGGCGCGGGCCTCGGCGAGTTCCCTGGCCAACGAGGAGAGCAAGGACGGGACGTACGACTTCAAGGGTCTCGCCCGCATCATCCCCACCAACGAGGAACAGGCCCGGGCGCTCGCCGCCTTCAACGGCAGCCGCAAGGACCGCCAGACCGTCCTGGTCCGCGACACCCGCCCCGACCCGTACGTCCGCTCCCTCGCGCGCGCCTTCCAGGGGCTCCCGGAGGACGGCCCGCCGGGTCCCGACGACATGACCTTCACGTCCCCCGGCGTGGCCGACCCCGGCGATGTCGACAACCAGTTCAGGCCGACGGTCAACACGATCTGCAACTCGGGCGCGGACACCATCTACTTCGCGGGCCGTTCGACGCACCTGCGTCTCTTCCTGAAGCGCCTGGCCCAAGAGGCGTGCGAGGACCGGAAGTTCACCGTGGTGTCCGGCTCGGACGCGGCCTCGCTGAACAACCGTATGACCGACGAGGACTGGGCCGAGCTCCGCGACAGCTCCGGCAAACCGCGTATGACCGTGCAGTACGCCGCACCGGCCCACCCCGACTCCTGGCGCACCGAGATACGGCGCTGGCAGGACGACGAGGAGGACGGCACCGGCAAGAGGCCGCCCGCGTCGAAGGCTCCCGGTTCACTGCGTGATCCGCTGGCCGAGCTGAACCGGCTCGATGCCACGATCACCGCGCTGAAATCGGCGGGCCGCGACATCGGCGACGTGCAACTGGGTGACTCCCGCACCATGATGGTGCACGACGGGGTGCACACCGCGGTCGAGGCGATCCGGGGTGCGAAGCCCACCGGAGAGGCGGTCCCCTCCGCCGAGCAGGTGGGCAATCGCTGGGCCACGATGCAGTCCAAGAACCGCGTGAACGGCACGAGCGGCCGCATCTGCCTCACCAAGGCGGGCAACCCGTACGACAAGCCGCTCGCGGTCGTCGCCCTCAAACCCGGCACCAAGGCGGGGCCGGGCACGCTGGACTACGTGGCCCTGGCCTGGCCCACCGGAAAGCCGCAGCCGGAGGACTGCGTCGTACGGGGCGGCTAGCGAAAACCGGTGGGGCCTCAGCGGACGACGTCGAAGACGTTCTTCTGCAGACCGTTGGCGTAGGCCTCGTGCTCGACGAGCCGCAGCTTCTGGGCGTCCTTGTCCGTGTCGCTGAACAGGCGCTTGCCCGCGCCGAGCAGCAACGGGAAGACGAGCAGGTGGTAGCGGTCGATCAGACCGGCGTCGGAGAGGTTCCGGTTCAGGGTGGCGCTGCCGTGCATGATGATCGGGCCGCCCTCGGTCTTCTTCAGGGCGGCCACGTCGTCCAGGGAGCGCAGGATCGTGGTCTCGCCCCAGTCCGACACCAGGTCGCCCTCGGTGAGGCTGGTGGAGACGACGTACTTCGGCATCTCCTTGTAGTCGGCGAAGTCCTCCATGCCCGGCCACACGGGGCTGAACGCCTCGTAGCTGACCCGGCCGAGCAGCATCGCCGCGGCCTCCTGCTGCTCACGGCCCTTGATCTCGAACGCCTCCGGGAGGAACTCCACGTCCTTGAAGGTCCAGCCGGAGTTCCGGTAACCGGGCTCGCCGCCCGGAGCCTCCACGACACCGTCGAGCGAGACGAAAGCGGTGCTGATCAATGTACGCATCTGAACATCTCCTGGTCGTGTGCTGTTGCGTCGCCGCTCATCTTCACGGTTTCGGAGGTACTGACCGCGGTCCACGCGGAAAGTAATCGGTCATCCTCCGCCCATGAAGCGGCGGCCACCAGGAGGCCGGAAGGCATTGTCCGCTTCCGCCCGCTCGTTCTACCCTGACGCCGAGGCCCGCCCCAGCCCCCGGTCGGCCCGACCGCGCGGCAGGCATATCGGCGACCAAGGCTGCCGGGTCCATACTTCCTTGCAGCGGACGCATGGACACCGGCCCGTCCCGCCGGCTGTCGCGTCAGGGGACCACTCCCGCGGACCCCTGTCGCCGACCGGTGCGGACACCCGCTCCTGGGGATCCAGGGGGAGCCTGCCCCCGGGAGCGCCTCGGCCGCCGCCGCTGAACCCGGTGGCGGCCGCAGGCTCCGGCAACACCGACCACTGCCCGGACCCCACCCGCGTACCCGCCCTCGACGGCCCGATACCCCCGCGACCCGACACCCCCGCGGCCACAGAAGAAGCGGGCCCTGCGCGCTCGTCCCCGCCGCCTGATGGGCACTTGAGAGGAAGTTGACGGCACCGGACCGTGAGAACCGTGCTGTTGAGCGGGTGGTCGGGGTGAAAGAGGGACCGCCGCTGCCGCCCCCGAGGTGAGCAGCGGATACGGTGCTCTGGTGACTGTTGGGGAGGGGACGGTGCCTGGGACCGCGCTGCTGATTGCGGCGGCGCCGGTCGGCAAGGCCCGAATGGTGGATGCGGCCTCCGTGCTGCCCGTACTCGCGGCGGTGTCGCCGGCGGTGCTCGCCGGGACCGCGACCGCGAGTGTCGTGGAGCTCGCGGACCCGCTCGACCCGCAGACCGTGCTCACTCGGCTGCGTGCGGCCGCGCTGACGCCGGGGCCGTTGACGGTGTACCTGGTCGGACAGCTGCATCTCGACCGCCGTCAGCGGCTGCAGCATGTGGCGCTGGCGCGGACCACGGCGGCGACGGTGCGCTACACCGGTTTCCCCTGGCACTGGATCGCCCAGGAGCTGCGGCTGCGCCCGCCGGGCAGCACGACCGTCATCGCCGACCTGCACGCGGACACGGACAGCTGGCAGCAACTCGCGCAGCGCCCCCTGGACGTGGGGCCGGGCGTGGCGCTGTACGGGCGGATCGCTCCGCCGCCCCGCCGGCGTGCCGTCGCCGCACCCTCGTACATGAAGGCGCTCGCGACGGTCCTGCGGAGCGGGCACCGGCCGCCGCTCCCGGACCTGCACCAGCACGTCGCGGCCCAGACGGTGGAGGAGGGCGGCGCCGACGACATGCTGCTCTCCGCAGGACCGGCCGTGACCCCCTTCCCTGGAGCCAACCGCAACGGAACGCCGGTGCCCGCCCAGCAGCAGGCCCCCGCCCCCGTCGCGCCCCCTTCGACGGCGCCGCGGGCGGCCGGCGCGGACCCGCATGCCGCGATCACCAAGGCCGTGGAGGAGGGGCGGCACGGCGAGGCCGCGGCCATGGCGGCGGTCTGGGAGCAGGAGGCACTGCGTACCTACGGGCCCTCCTCGCCCGAGGTGGTGCACTGGATGGAGGTCCGCGGACATCTGGCGATCTTCGCCAAGGATCCGGGGCGCAGCTGCGAGATCTGGCTGGCCGTGGTCTCCACCCGGATCACGGCGGGCCAGGCCCCCGACGCCCCCGAGGTCGAGGCAGCCGCGGACCTGGCCCACCACCAGTGGGAGCAGGTCCGCGACCCGGACACCGTCCGCGAACTCGGCCCGGCCCTGGTCGCGTTGCGGCGCCGCGTGCCGGGCCGTCAGCGCGGCACGGCGAACCTCGTCCAGCAACGCCTCGTGCAGTTCCACATGCAGGTCGGCTGAGGCCCGGGAGGCTCAACCGTCTACGCCACGGAAGGCCGCGTGCCGGTCGCCGCGGCACCGTGGCCCGGTGCGCCGAACCACGTCGGCAGCCGGCCCAGCAGATCCTCCTGGTCCTCGCCCACCCACGCCACGTGGCCGTCGGGCCGCAGGAGCACGGCGGGCACGTCCAGTTCCTCGCTGACGTCGACGACGTGATCGACCCGGTCGGCCCACCCGGCGACCGAGAGCCTCCCGGTCCGGTCGAGCAGCAGCCCCCGGCCGTCGTGCATCAGCTCGTAGAGACGCCCCTGCTTCAACTCCACGTCCCGCAGCCGCCTGCCGAGCAGCTCGTGGCCCTCGCCGAAGTCGTAGCGGACGTCCACCGCGGTGATCATCCCGGTCACGTACCGGTTCACCTCCTTGAAGTCCATGAGCTTGGCGAACAGCTCCCGCAGCGCCGTCGCACCCGGATCGGTCCCGAGCATCGTGATCTGCGCGCGGGTGTTGTCGAGGACACGGGCGCCCACCGGGTGCCGTTCGTCGTGGTAGCTGTCGAGGAGCCCCTCCGGCGCCCAGCCGTCGACCGCCGCGGCCAGCTTCCAGCCGAGGTTGAACGCGTCCTGCACGCCGAGGTTGAGCCCCTGCCCGCCGGTCGGCGGGTGGATGTGCGCCGCGTCGCCCGCCAGCAGCACCCGGCCCACCCGGTAGCGCTCGGCCTGACGCGTCGCGTCGCCGAACCGGGAGAGCCAGCGCGGCGCGTGCACGCCGAAGTCGGTGCCCGCATGAGCCCGCAACTGCCGCTTGAAGTCGTCGAGGGTCGGCTCGGTGGCACGGTCCTCGGCCACCCCGTCGGCGGGGACGACGACGCGGTACGTCCCGCCCTCGCCCGGGCTGATGCCGAACCGCAGGTGCGTCTTGCGGACTTCCTCGACGGCGGCGGCGATCGTCGCGGGGTCCTCGGTCGCCTCCATCTCGCCGAGGAGGGTCTCGACCTTGGCGGCCTCGCCCGGGAACTCGACGCCGAGCAGCTTGCGCACGGCACTGCGGCCGCCGTCGCACCCGACCGCGTAACGCGAGCGCAGGTGCGTGCCGTCCATCAGCTCGACGGTCACCCCGTCCTCGTCCTGGCTCAGCCCGGCCACTTCGCAGCCGCGCCGGATGTCGGTGCCGAGTTCGACCGCGCGCTCGTACAGCAGCCGCTCGGTGACCGGCTGCGGGGTGGCGATCCCGTACGGGTGGGCCGTGTCCAGCGTGTCCGGCCACGGCTTCACGATGCCGCCGAACAGGCCGCCGACCTGGAACTTCTCATTGACCGCGAGGAACCGGTCAAGGAGCCCGCGCTGGGCCATCACCTCGACGCTGCGCGCGTGCAGACCCTGCCCGCGCGACTGCGCGGTGGGCTCGGCCGCCTTCTCCAGGACGACGGTGTGCACACCGTGCAGCCGAAGCTCGCTCGCCAGCATCAAACCGGTCGGTCCGCCGCCGACCACGATCACGTCAATCATCGTTCTCATTCCGCTGGATTCCGGCTCAGGCCGATGATTCTGCGGCAGCACCCGGGCCTTGCCGCAAGGCCCCCCATCAGCTATAAGTTGAGAAAGGCAAGGAGTGCGGACGCTCCTTGCCTTTGTCGTGAGCGGCCATGGACGCACTTGCAGAGGCACTTCGAGAGCCGCCGAGGAGCGTCACAGCATGAGCACTCTGGACATCCTGTCCGAGGACGAGCAGCTCGTCGTGAGCACGGTGCGGGACTTCGTCGACAATGAAGTGAAGCCGGTGGTGCGGGAGTTGGAGCACTCCGACACCTATCCCGAGGCCCTGATCGAGCGGATGAAGCACCTCGGCGTCTTCGGCCTCGCCGTCCCCGGGGAATTCGGCGGCACCCCGGTCTCCACGCCCTGCTACATCCTCGTCACCGAGGAGCTCGCCCGCGGCTGGATGAGCCTGGCCGGGGCGATGGGCGGCCACACCGTGGTGGCGAAGCTGCTGCTCCACTTCGGTACGGAGGAACAGCGGCGCCGGTACCTGCCGAAGATGGCCACCGGCGAGATCCGGGCGACCATGGCGCTCACCGAGCCGGGCGGCGGCTCGGACCTCCAGGCCATGCGGACTTCCGCCCGCAAGGAGCAGGGTGAGGGCGGGGGCGAGGGCGGGGACAAGGCCACAGACTCGGGCGGATACGTCGTCAACGGGGCGAAGACCTGGATCACCAACTCCCGCCGCTCCGGGCTCATCGCCCTGCTGTGCAAGACCGACCCGGCCGCGAGCCCCGCCCACCAGGGCATCTCCATCCTGCTCGTCGAGCACGGCCCCGGCCTGACCGTCTCGCGCGATCTGCCCAAGCTCGGCTACAAGGGTGTGGAGAGCTGCGAGCTGTCGTTCGACGACTACCGGGCGCCGTCCGATGCCGTACTCGGCGGAGTCGAGGGCAAGGGCTTCGCGCAGATGATGAAGGGCCTGGAGACCGGAAGGCTGCAGGTCGCGGCGCGCGCACTGGGGGTCGGCCGGGCCGCCTTCGAGGACTCCCTCGCCTACGCCCAGGAGCGCGAGACCTTCGGCGAGCCGATCTGGAAGCACCAGTCGATCGGCAACTACCTGGCCGACATGGCCACATCGCTGACCGCCGCGCGCCAACTCACCCTGTACGCGGCCCGGGAGGCGGACGCGGGCCGCCGTGTGGACATGGAGGCCGGCATGGCCAAGCTCTTCGCCTCCGAGACGGCCATGCAGATCACCCTCAACGCGGTGCGCATCCACGGCGGTTACGGCTACTCCACCGAGTTCGACGTGGAGCGCTACTTCCGCGACGCCCCACTGATGATCGTCGGCGAAGGCACCAACGAGATCCAGCGCAACGTGATCGCGAGCCAGTTGGTCAAGCGGGGAGGCCTGGACGCGTGAACGACGACGCGTGACGACGAGGTGGGATCACCGGTGGCTCACCACATTGATGACCCGGCCATTGGGATCACGTACGAAGAACCGCCGCACCCCCCACTCCTCGTCCTGCAAGGGATGCACGATCTCCGCGCCGCTCTTGAGCACCGCCGCGTGCACCGCGTCCACGTCGTCCACTTCGACACTCATGTCGGGCACGACGGGCGCCGTCCTGTCGTGGCTCATGAAGGTGACCTGGGCCGTGGGGTTGGAGGGGGAGCCGAGCGTCATGACCCAGCCGAGGTTCATGACCTCCTCGAACCCAAGGAGGCCGTAGAAGTCCCGGCTTTCCTCCATGGCTTCGGACCGGACATCGGGCATGGCCCGGCGAATGGACATGAGTGACTCCTGCCGGCGGACGGGATCGGACGTGTCCCTGATTCTCTCCGGGTGGGCGCGGTCGTGCACGCGTCGAGTCAGGACAAGGCTGCCGGAGTCGCGGCCTCCCAGGCGAACCCGTCCAGGTCGGTGAAGGGGCCGGCGTCGCCGCCGATCATGAGGCGATGCGATCCGGTGCCGTCGGGCGTGACACCGGCGTCCTTGGCCAGGGCGCGACGCCGGTAGAGGGCCAGCTTGAGGGGGCCCGTCCCGCCCTCGAACTCGACGTAGACGCGGCCGAAGCTCTTCGCCACGGCGAGGCCCTGCTCGACGTAGAAGCGCTTGCTCGCGGTCACGTCCGCGACTCCGAGCAGGAGCACCATCTGGTCGATCTGCCGGGTGGCGGGTCCGGTGTCCTTCTTCGCCGAGGTCGCGACCTTCCAGATCGTCCCGTCCGGGGCCCGTACGACTCCGCCGTAGCCCCACAGCGACTTCGTGACGGGCTTCAGGGAGGTGGCGCCCGCGTCGAGGGCGGAATCGACGAGGCTGTTGACGTCGGCGGGCTGGGACACCGTGAGCGACAGCGTGAAGCCGCGGAAGCCGGTGGTGGGCTCGTCCGAGGCGCGCAGACGTATCTGCGAGTCCAGGCCGAAGGCCGTGCCGTAGAAGCGGTGGGCGGCCGTGGGGTCGGCCACGCCGAGGGTGACGGATGCGATGTTTGCCATGTCCATCACGCTAGATACGGCACGGCCTCCGGTGCTTCTCCATTCCTGATCGGTTCCTCTCCTGGCGCCGTTCCTGCCGCAGTCGGCGACGGAACTTCGAGGGGCGGGGAGGCGTTGGCAGGAGGACGCGCGGAAAAGCGCGCGGACGAGCTAACAGGCAGTCGAGGTGGCACGGATGGCGATGTGGGACCGGATCAAGGACCAGGCCAAGGGTCTGCAGCAGTCGCAGGGGGCACGCAGCTCCGGCGGTCAGGGACGGCCGGGTCAGGGATCGGGGTCACGGTCGGGAGGGGGGTCGAAGGCGCAGCTCGTGGGCGTGCTCAAGTCCCAGCTCGCCTCCCTCAAGACGGAGCTCAAGAGCGGTTCGTACCGTGACGCGAGCATGGCCATGTGCGCCCTGGTCGCTGCCGCCGACGGCTCGGTCGACCCGGCCGAGCGGCAGCACGTGGAGTCACTGATCCTGCAGAACGACGTCCTGAAGAACTTCCCGCCCGAGCAGCTCCAGCAGCGGTTCAACAAGCACGTCGACCAGCTGACGTTCAACTTCCAGCAGGGCAAGACGGAGGTCATGCAGGAGATCGCCAAGGCGGCGAAGAAGCCGGTGGAGGCCAAGGCGGTCGTGCAGACCGGGTTCGTCGTCGCCGGAGCGGACGGGTACATCGCCCCGGCCGAGGAGCAGGTCCTGCGCGAGGCGTGCGCGGCGCTCAACCTCTCCCCGCAGGAGTTCGGCCTCTGATCACAGGCGACATCGGCGCGCGAAGTGGCGCGCGAGCCGGGGCCCGTACCTCATGGTGCGGGCCCCGGCTCTGTTGTGAAGAGCCCCCGAAGAGCCCCCGAAGAGCCCTCGAAGAGCCTCCGCGGAAGCCCTTGCTACTTCAGCACCTGACGACTAGTCATATGGCTAATCGAAACAGTGCCGCCCGCACCGCAGCGGCTGAGTGGCTCAGTGGCCCAACTCCCTGGAGGGCACGTGAAGTTCTCCGTCATATTCGAAGCGCAGCTCGCCGACCCCACCGTCGAGCGTGAGCACCAACTCATCCACGACAGCGTCGAACAGGCCGTCCTCGCCGAGGAGATGGGCTTCGACCGCATCTGGGCGGTCGAGCACCACTCCCTGAAGTGGTACGCCCACATGAGCGCCCCGGAGATCTTCCTGACCTGGGTGGCCGCACGCACCAGCACCATCCGCATCGGCCACGGTGTGGTGTGCATGCCGTTCCGGTTCAACCACCCGGCGCGCGTCGCCGAACGCGCCGCCATGCTCGACCTGCTGTCCGGCGGACGGCTCGACCTCGGGGCGGGGCGCGGCGGGACGCTCCAGGAGACCTCACTCTGCGGCGTCGACAAGGAACGTACGACGCAGGAGGTCGAAGAGGCACTGCAGATCATCGGGAAGGCCTGGGCGAGCGAGGAGCTGGAGCATCACGGCGCGTTGCTCGACATCGATCCGCACCCCATCCTGCCCCGGCCGCGGCAGACCCCCCACCCTCCGCTCTTCCTCGCCTGCAGCAGGACCGAGACCCTGAAGCAGGCCGCCGAACTCGGCATCGGCGCACTGGTGATGGGCTTCGCGGGGCCCGATTCGATCGCCGGGATGCGTGCGGCGTACGACGCGGCGATCGCGGGCCGCAGTGACGCGCGCTTCGTGTCCGGCGTCGTCAACGACCACTTCTCCGTGCTGTGTCCGACCATCGTGCTCGACGACCGGGAGACGGCCCAGCGCGTCGGCATCCGCGGGCAGCGGTTCTTCGCGCAGTCCATCGGGCACTGGTACGGCGGCGCCGGCATTCCCGACGAGGCCGTGGTCGAAGGGGCCGACGAGGCGGCCGCGATGCGTGAGGCCGCCGAGCAGGTCGTCGCGCGGCTGCACGAGCACAACATTCCGGTACGGCCCACGTCCACGGCCACTTTCAACGCCGATCACGCCTATGGGACCGCCGACGACGCCATCGCGTACGTGGAACGGCTCCGCGACGCGGGCGCCGACGAGATCATGTGCCTCATCCAGATGGGCACCGTCCCGCAGGAGGCGTGCATGGAGACCCTGCGGCAGTGGGGCGAGAAGGTCATCCCGTACTTCCGCGCCCAGGAGGCGGGGTGACGGCGAGGGACGTGGACGGCGACCGCCTCGCCCCGGCGGCGCGGCCCCTCGTCGACGCGCTGAGCGCCGCCTTTCCCGACCTCGGCGGCACCGTGACCGACGCGGCGGAGGCCCGCCGTATCCTCTCCGCGGCGCCCTCCGCGGAGAAGGCCGCGGTGCCGGTGGGCGGGGTGGAGGAGCGGGCCGTACCCGGACCTGCCGGCGCCCCCGACCTGGCCGTACGGATCTATCGCCCCGAGGTGGAGAGCGGCCCCCGCCCCACGGTCGTCTTCTTCCACGGCGGTGGCTACACCCTCTGCGGACTCGACAGCCACGACGCCACGGCCCACACCCTCTGCGCCGAGTCAGGGGCCGTCGTGGTCTCCGTCGCCTACCGCCTCGCCCCCGAGCACCGCTTCCCCGCGGCCACCGAGGACGCGTACGCGGCCCTGTGCTGGGCCGCGGCCGAGACCCGGGCGGGCGCGCTCGGCGGTGATCCCGGCGCCGTGGTGACGGCCGGGGACAGCAGCGGGGGCGGCCTCGCCACCGTGGCGGCCCTGATGGCACGGGACCGGGGAGGGCCCGCCGTGGCGCTCCAGGTGCTGATCTACCCCGTGCTCGACGCGGGGCAGAGCAGCGGCTCGTATACGTCGAACGCGACCGGCTACTTCCTCACGGCCACGCACATGCGCTGGTTCTGGCAGCAGTACATCGGCCCGGACGGCGACGCCACCCACCCCTACGCCTCCCCGCTGGGCGCGGACGTCACCGCGCTGCCGCCCGCGCACATCATCACGGCGGGCTGCGATCCGCTGTGCGACGAGGGCATCGCGTACGCGGTCACCCTGCGGCTGGCGGGGGTTCCGGTGACGCGGGGGCACCATCCGGAGATGTTCCACGGGTTCCTGGGCTTCCCGCTGCTCCTGGACGATGCGCGGGCAGCGGTGGCAGAAGTGGCAGAAGCAGTCGCCTCAACGGTATCCAGCAGGAAAATCAGCGGTGATGTTGGGGGTACCACAGGATAATTTCCCGAGCCCCCTCTTGTGGTGGAGAACCTCGCACGCATACGGTGTTCTAACGCGAGGTTCTCCCGTGGAGGTTGACAAGTGACGGAAATTCTTGTGCAGAGGGTTACGGAAGGGTCGGTTCCTCCCGTGAGTGGGGGTGCCCCCATGGGAAGGGTCGTGGAGCACCCGGCTTGGCCGATGCTCAAGGACGCCGTGGAAGAGATCCGCCCGTGGCAGTCCGCGGACGGCTCGATCGACTTCGACGCGGAGGGCGCCCCGGCGAAGGCCGTGGCCGAACTCGCCGTCGACCGCGTGATATCCGCGGTCGACCAGCTCGCCCCGCTCCTGCCGCACGACGCCGCGTACCACCAGGCGCTCGGCGCGGACCTGCGGCGCTGGGCCGACGGCGGCTTCGAGGTGCCGGACTTCCTGGACTCGCTCCTTGCCTTCCAGCCCGCGGCGCACCGCGAGGACGGCCTGCAGCACCTCGTGGTCTTCCCCATGTACACGCAGAACGGCAACCCGGACCGCAATCTCGAGGCGGTCGTGCTGCGCATGGTCTGGCCGGAGTGGCTGGCCGAGCTGGAGCGCACGCGCTACGACAACCCGCTGTTCTGCGGCATCACCTTCGAGGACTTCACCGCCGGGTACGACACGAACTCGGCCGTGCTCTTCCCGGAGACCATCGCCGTGCGCGAGGCCCCCGAGCGCTTCAGCTGGGGCGGCATCTTCTGTGACCGCGAGGCGGCCCGCTTCCGCCGCGTCACCGAGGCCTCCGTCGACATCCTGGGCCTCGAACTCCCGGACGACATCCGCGAGATGATCGGCGACCAGGACCGCTGCCAGCAGGCGTTCGTGCTGTGGGACATGGTCCACGACCGCACCCACAGCCACGGCGACCTGCCCTTCGACCCCTTCATGATCAAGCAGCGCCAGCCGTTCTGGATGTACGGCCTGGAGGAGCTGCGCTGCGACCTCACCGCCTTCAAGGAGGCCGTGAAGCTGGAGGCCGAGGGCGTCCCGCAGGCCCGTGACGTGCAGTACGCCGTCCTCTTCGACCGGATGTTCCGCTTCCCGGTCACGGGCGACCGCGTCAAGAACTACGACGGGCTCGGCGGCCAGCTGCTCTTCGCGTACCTCCACAAGCACGACGTCGTCCGCTGGACCGACAACAAGCTCAAGATCGACTGGAAGCGCGCGCCGCAGGTCACCAACCAGCTGTGTGCCGAGATCGAGGAGCTCTACCGCGCGGGCATCGACCGCCCGAAGCTGGTGCACTGGTTCGCCGCGTACGACTTGGTGTCCCAGTACCTCGCCCCGCACCCCGGATCGCGCTGGGCCAAGGGCCCCGACGCCCTGGATGTGCAGCTTCCGCCCCGGAAACTCGTCGACGACGTGCTTCCTGACGAGTTTCCGCTCAGCATGTTCTATGAGGCGCTCTCCAAGAAACTCAAGCACGTGATCGCCTCCACCAAGGGGATCACCGCGGCGGGTGCCGAGCGGGTCGCCGCATGAGCGACCGCACCAAGGAGGCGAGGACCATGTCCGCACTCGAAGGAGCCGTGATCGCGGTCGCGGGGGCAGGCGGTCCGGCAGGCCGTGCCACGCTGCTGCGGCTCGCCGAGGCCGGTGCCACGGTCGTGGCGTCCGACGCCGACGCGGCACGCCTCGCGGAGGCCGTGGACGCCGCCCGGTACGCGCACGGCGGCGCCACCGTCATAGGCGACACGGTCGACCTCCTGGACCTCGAAGCGACCAAGGGGTGGGCCGCCCGCACCGAGAAGGAGTTCGGGCGGATCGACGGCCTGGTCCACCTCGTCGGCGGCTGGCGCGGCAGCGCCACCTTCGCCGAGACCGACCTCGCCGACTGGGACCTGCTCGAAAAGCTCCTGATCCGCACCGTGCAGCACACCACGCTCGCCTTCCAGGAGGGCCTGCAGCGCAGCGACCGCGGCCGCTATCTCCTGATCAGCGCGGCCGGCGCCTCCAAGCCCACGGCGGGCAACGCGGCGTACTCCGCATCGAAGGCCGCGGCCGAGGCCTGGACCCTGGCCCTCGGCGACGCCTTCCGCAAGGCGGGGGGCGAGCAGGGCCCGACGTCGGCGGCTGCCATCCTGGTGGTCAAGGCGCTGGTGCACGACGCGATGCGCGCGGAGCGGCCCAACGCGAAGTTCGCGGGCTTCACGGACGTCAAGGAGCTGGCCGAGGCCATCGCCGGAGTCTGGGAGCGGCCCGCCGGAGAAGTGAACGGAACCCGCCTGTGGCTGACCGAGAAGCCGTGACCGCTCGCGACACCCGTGACAGAGAGCCCGTGAACCCTCCGAAGACCGACGCGCGCCGCCACCACGACCCGGACGTCCGGGGGTTCGCGAGCGACAACTACGCGGGCGCCCACCCGGAGGTGCTCGCCGCCCTAGCCCTCGCCAACGGCGGTCACCAGATCGCGTACGGCGAGGACGACTACACGGCCAACCTCCAGCAGGTCATCCGCGGCCACTTCGGCCCCACGGCCGAGGCGTTCCCGGTCTTCAACGGCACGGGGGCCAACGTCGTCGCGCTCCAGGCGATCACCGACCGCTGGGGCGCGGTGATCTGCGCCGAGTCCGCGCACATCAACGTGGACGAGGGCGGCGCTCCCGAGCGCATGGGCGGCCTGAAGCTGCTCACGGTCCCGACGCCCGACGGCAAGCTGACGCCCGAGCTGATCGACAAGCAGGCATTCGGCTGGGACGACGAGCACCGGGCGATGCCGCAGGTCGTCTCGATCGCGCAGAACACCGAACTGGGCACGCTCTACACGCCCGACGAGATCCGCGCCATCTGCGACCACGCGCACCAGCTCGGCATGAAGGTGCACCTCGACGGCTCGCGCATATCGAACGCCGCCGCGTCCCTCGACGTCCCCATGCGGACGTTCACGAACGCGGTCGGCGTGGACATCCTGTCCCTGGGCGGCACGAAGAACGGCGCGCTCTTCGGGGAGGCCGTCGTCGTCCTCAACCAGGACGCCGTCAGCCACATGAAGCACCTGCGCAAGATGTCCATGCAGCTCGCCTCCAAGATGCGTTTCGTGTCGGTGCAGTTGGAGGCGCTGCTAGCCAAGGACCTCTGGCTGCGCAACGCCCGGCACGCGAACGAGATGGCGCAGCGCCTGGCCGAAGGCGTGCGCGCCGTCCACGGCGTGGAGATCCTCTACCCGGTGCAGGCCAACGCCGTCTTCGCGCGGCTGCCGCACGACGTGAGCGAGCGCCTGCAGAAGCAGTACCGCTTCTACTTCTGGGACGAGGCCGCGGGCGACGTCCGCTGGATGTGTGCGTTCGACACGCGCGAGGAGGACGTGGACGGCTTCGTCGCGGCCCTCAAGGAAGAGATGGCGCGCTAGCCACCACGCTCTCCCTCGCTGCATAGGTATGCGATCGACCGTAAAAGCATTGACGTGCGGTCGATCGCATTTCTATGCTCCCGTGCCATGCAGCTGATCCAGCAGAACCCCGACCTGTCCGCCTACTTGGCCGCCGACGAGGTCATCGACCATCAACATCCGCTCGTACGCGAGACGGCCGCCCGTCTCGCGGGGCAGGCCACGGATTCATACACATACGCCCGCGCGGCCTACGAGTTCGTGCGGGACGCCATCCCGCACTCCGCCGACAGCGGCGATCCGCAGGTGACGTGGCGCGCCTCCGACGTCCTGGAGCAGCGCACCGGCATCTGCCACGCCAAGTCCCACGCTCTGGCCGCGCTGCTGCGTGCCGAGGACATCCCGACCGCCCTCTGCTACCAGCGGCTGACGCACGACGCGGGCACCGGGCACTGCCTGCACGGTCTCGTCGCCGTCCGCTTCCGGGGTGCTTGGCACCGGCAGGACCCCCGCGGGAACAAGCCCGGCGTCGACGCCCGCTTCTCCCTCGACGGGGAGCGCCTTGCCTTCATGGCGGACGTCGAGTCCAGTGAGATGGACTATCCGGTACTGTTTGATGTACCGCACCCGGCGGTCCTGCGCGCCCTGCAAGACGCCCCGGACCGGCCGTACCTGTGGGAGCACCTCCCCGACACACTCTGAACGCAAGGCAGACGATGACCTTCCAGATCACCGTGACCGACGAAGTGGGCGCCATCGCGCCCGGCTTCACCCACGTCGCCATCGAGGCCCACGGGCTCGTCAATGGGCCGAGTACCGACGGGACCTCGGCCCTCCTCGACGACGCCGCGCGCCGCCTCGCCGAGCGGCTCGACGGCCGTGCCCCGCACGAGGACCCGCACATGGTGGCCTGGCGCGCGGCGTACAGCGCCTTCGGCGCGAAGCCGTCCCGTACCCGCAACTCCGCCGAGGCGCTGGCCAAGCGTGCCCTCGCCGACGGCGGCCTGCCGCGGATCAACGCCCTCGTCGACGTCTACAACGCGATCAGCGTCGCCCACCTGATCCCGGTCGGCGGCGAGGACCTGGACCAGATCAAGGGCGGCATGCGCCTGGTGCGGGCCGACGGCACCGAGGACTTCGTCACCATGGCCGCGGGAGAGCAGGCCGTCGAGCATCCGGACGCGGGCGAGGTCGTCTGGTGCGACGACGAGGGCGTCACCTGCCGCCGCTGGAACTGGCGCCAGGGGCCGCGCACCCGCCTCACGGAGGAGTCGGTCAACGCCATCTTCCTGCTGGAGGGGATGGGGCCGGACTCCGGCGTCGAGGAAGCGGGCGCGGAACTGGCCGAACTGCTCGCGAAGTTCAGCCCCGGCGCGCAGCTCACCGTCCACGCGCCGGTGCGGCCGTCCGGGAGCCCGTCCGACCGCGCGGAGTAATCGATTCAGCTCGCCTCGGCGGCCTTCACCTCGGCCGGAGTCGGCGCGGTGCCGCCGAGGTGCGCCGGCATCCACCACGTGTCGTCCGGGCCCTTGGGGCGTACGGGATAGGCGCGCTGCGCGGCCTCGAGGAGCTCCTGGCAGCGCTCGCGCAGGCGGCGGGTGATCGCGCCCGCGAACTGGTCCTTCGGAGCCTCGAGGGGCTCGCCGACCCGGATCGTGATCGGGATGTGGCTGCGCTTGAAGTTGCGCGGCTGGCCCTTGGTCCACAGACGCTGGGTGCCCCACAGCGCCATCGGGATCAGCGGGACGCCGGCCTCCTGCGCCATGCGCGCGGCGCCCGACTTGAAGGACTTCAGCGTGAACGAAGGCGAGATCGTCGCCTCGGGGAAGACGCCGATGATCTCCCCGGAACGCAGCGAGTCGAGCGCGTGCTGGTAAGCCGTCTCACCCTGCTTGCGGTCGACGGGGATGTGCTTCATCCCGCGCATCAGCGGACCGGAGATCCTGTGGCGGAACACCGACTCCTTGGCCATGAAACGCACGAGACGCTTCTGCGGCAGCGCCGCGAGGCCGTCGAAGATGAAGTCGAGATAGCTGATGTGGTTGCTGACCAGCACCGCTCCACCGGTGCGAGGGATGTTCTCCGACCCCTTGCAGTCGATCTTCAGGTCCCATGCCTTGAACAGGGTTTTCGCGGCACCGATGACCGGACGGTAGACAAGCTCTGCCATGGGTGGGGATGACCCTTCGTTTCTGCCTGGGGAGGGGGTTCCCGGCGGGAAGTTACGCAGCCGTAGGTTTTTCGGCGTTGCGCAGATCGTGCCCCAAGAACGGACCGCTGACCACCCATCGTGCCCGGGGAGCGCGAGATTCTCGTCACGTTGGGAATGTTCGCGGGCACCCGGACGCTGAAGTCGGGGATGGATGGATCATGACGCAGGGGCGGGAGGCTGACGTGCGGATACGCGAGGCGGGGGACCGGCCCGACGCTCCGGCGGCGGGCACGTGGGCGGGACACGGGCTGGGTGAGCGCGCGACGCTCGTGCAGTTCTCCAGCGCCTTCTGCCAGCCGTGTCGCGCAACGCGCCGGGTGCTCGCCGAGGTGGCCGAAATGGTCCCCGGCGTCGCACACGTGGAGATCGACGCCGAGGCCGAACTCGATCTCGTACGGGAACTGGGCATCCTCAAGACGCCGACGGTGCTGGTGCTCGACGCGGACGGACAGGTCGTGCGGCGCGCGACCGGGCAGCCGCGCAGGATCGATGTGATCGCCGCCCTCGGCGAGGCCGTGTGAGGCCGCGGGGGCGTGTGAGTCCGCGGTTGCGGGGGAGGAGGGGCATGACCCAGGGGCGCCTTTCACATCGCGGAACGGACTTGACTGCACCCCGCACCTATCGCCAGCCTGCTCCCATGCCTCCGGAGCTCCTTCTCTACGAGCGCGTCCACGTGGACCTCGCCCGTCATGCAAGTGCGCGCTGTCCGGGCTGCTGAGCAGCCACGGAACCGCTCGTACCTCCTGCAGAAGGACAAGTCCATGACGGCCACGCCCGATCTCCGCACTCCCCAGCTCGCCTCCCCCGACCTCCTGCGCTCTGTCTTCCGGCAGCACGCGGCGGGGGTCGCCGTGATCACCGCCCAGGGTCCCTCGGGGCCGGTCGGCTTCACCGCCACCTCGCTCGTCTCGGTCTCCGCCGAGCCCCCGATGCTCTCGTTCGGCATCGGTACGGGGGCCTCCAGCTGGCCCGCGGTCTCCGAGGCCGAACACGTCGGCGTCCACATACTCGGCGAGCATCAGCTCGACCTCGCCACGACCTTCGCGCGCAGCGGCGCCGACCGCTTCGGCGCGGACACCCGCTGGTACGAGGGTCCCGAGGGGGTCCCCGTGCTCGACGGCACGCTGGCCTGGCTGGTGTGCAGGGTCGCTGCGCGGGTGCCTGCCGGTGACCACCGGATCGTCCTCGCGGAGGCCGTGGTGGGCGACCCCGCGGGTGCCGGTCGGCCGCTGCTCTATCACCAGGGTCGCTTCAACGCTCTGCGCGACTGAAAGTTCCCGGGTGGCCTTCCCGAAGCCGATTACAGAGCGTTGGGAAGGTCACAGTTCAAAGCGCTTGCTTAGTGGGAATGACATAGGTGTACTGGCGAGTAATATTCTGGTCGGAGCGCGGGCCGCCCCGACCGGGATCCGCCCCTGCGGGCGCCTATGCTGCCTGCAGGAAGGCAGTGGCCAGAGCAAGGCAGCAGCCCAGTAAAGACGATGCAGTAGGAGAGCCGGCGTGAGCTTGAGGATCGTTGTCACCGTGAAGTACGTGCCGGACGCCACCGGCGACCGGCACTTCGCCGATGACCTGACCGTCGACCGTGATGACGTGGACGGCCTGCTGTCGGAGCTGGACGAGTACGCGGTCGAGCAGGCGTTGCAGATCGCGGACGAGGCGGACGACGCGGAGATCACCGTGCTGACGGTGGGCCCCGAGGACGCCAAGGACGCCCTGCGCAAGGCGCTGTCCATGGGTGCGGACAAGGCCATCCACGTCGAGGACGACGACCTGCACGGCACGGACATCATCGGTACGTCGCTGGTGCTGGCGAAGGCGATCGAGAAGGCCGGCTACGACCTGGTGATCTCGGGCATGGCGTCCACGGACGGCACCGCCGGTGTGGTCCCCGCGCTCCTCGCCGAGCGCCTGGGCGTCCCGCAGGTCACGCTGCTCTCCGAGGTCTCCGTCGAGGACGGCGTCGTCAAGGGCCGCCGCGACGGCGACGCCGCGTCCGAGCAGCTCGAGGCCTCGCTGCCCGCCGTCGTGTCGGTCACCGACCAGTCGGGCGAGGCGCGTTACCCGTCCTTCAAGGGCATCATGGCCGCCAAGAAGAAGCCGGTTCAGGCCTGGGACCTCTCCGACCTCGACCTGGAGGCCGAGGACGTGGGCCTGGAGGGTGCCTGGACGAAGGTCGACTCGGCCACCGAGCGTCCCGCGCGCACCGCGGGCACGATCGTCAAGGACGAGGGCGAGGGCGGCAAGCAGCTCGCCGAGTTCCTCGCGGGCCAGAAGTTCATCTGAGCTTCAGCCACCGCTGAAATCCGCCCAACTTCTTCGTAACCGCAGGAGATTGAAGTCCCATGGCTGAAGTTCTGGTCTACGTCGACCACGTGGACGGTGCCGTCCGCAAGCCCACCCTTGAGCTGCTGACGCTGGCCCGCCGGATCGGTGAGCCCGTCGCGCTGGCGCTGGGCAACGGCGCTGCCGACACCGCCGCCGCGCTCGCCGAGCACGGCGCGGTGAAGGTACTCACCGCCGATGCCGCCGAGTTCGCCGACTACCTCGTCGTGCCGAAGGTGGACGCGCTGCAGGCCGCCTACGAGGCGGTGTCCCCGGCCGCGGTGCTGGTGCCGTCGTCCGCCGAGGGCAAGGAGATCGCGGCGCGCCTCGCGGTCCGTATCAAGGCCGGTCTGATCACCGA
>NZ_JBEZVL010000016.1:0-223968 GCF_040636975.1 Streptomyces sp. NPDC032198
GGGCCCCGAGTTCGGCCGTTCGGGGGGGGGGGATCAGTGAGCGTTTTCAACGAGGCCACTGATCGGGTGACGCCGGTGAGACCGAGATCGCCCCCGGGAAAACTCTTGTAGTTGAAGGGGGCAGTCGGTTCTGCCCTCTCCCTCGGGGACAGCGACCTTAGACGGGCTGGGACGTGCCAGCTTGCGTCCCCCGGGGGTCACTACTTGCCGGGGAAGAAGGAGCCCAGCAGCAGCTCCAGGACGATCAAGCCGACACCCGCGATTCCACCAGCAGCCGCGTTCCGATAGATGATCGCCACCACAACCACAGCGGCAGCCA
Organism: Streptomyces sp. NPDC032198; assembly: GCF_040636975.1. Lineage (NCBI taxonomy): Bacteria > Bacillati > Actinomycetota > Actinomycetes > Kitasatosporales > Streptomycetaceae > Streptomyces > Streptomyces sp. NPDC032198. Next base: position 320 of record NZ_JBEZVL010000016.1, read on the forward strand.
TCGCGGCTGGCTCGGGCACCCCCTGCCGTGCTGCCGCTATGACAATCGCTGCGACCAGGACGACCGTGAGCGACAGGCGCACCGCATCACCCATCCGATGCGGCCCTTTGAGGTCCCGTTCGTCCAAGAGCGCTCCGAGCCGCCCCGAGGCGTACCGTTCGCTGATCGTCAACGCCATGCGCGCAAGGCCGCGCGCTGCCTTCTGCGGGTCCTTGTCCAGTTCGGCCTCAGCGGCACGCAACGCCCCCACAACCTGGGCCGCGTGGCTCTTCAACGGTCCGTTACGCCGTGAGAAGAAGGGGACGGACCCTCGGGACATCCGAGCACCTCGTACGCGCATCACTGGAAGCCGAAGGGACAGTGCTCGGAGGTGAGCATCACGACTTCCGGGAGAGCGCACGATGTCCGCGCACTGCCCGATCAAATGCGTCCAGACGTTCACGCGCTCGAAAGTGTAGCCACCTGCACCGCACATCCGGGCGACAGAAGCCAGAAGCGACCACAAAGGGTATGTCAGCAGCAGCAAGGCAATAGCACCTGCGCCAACGTCGCCGACGAACCAAACGGCCAGAGCCTTCGCGTCGCCGTAGTACGGAATCCGCTCGGCGTGTTCGTCTGCTTGCTTCACATAGTTCGACAGCCCCTCGCCGATGACGCGGAGACAGATGTAGGTGAACAGGCCATACAACACCCACGTTCGTACTCGACGTTGGTGATAGCGCCGCAGGGCCACCCGAACCGGACCCGGCACAGGACCGATCCTGAGCACCTCGGCGTCTTCACGCAGCTTCCGTATCGCCTCATCCGCCTGCCGCCTGTGGCGCGCAGCCAGAGGAGCCCCCCTCCACCTCATCACCAACCGATCATCGCATCCGGTGACCAGTAGCTTCGGTTTTTCTCAACACCCCGCGTACGAGCGCCAATTAAGGAACAGCGAGCCAGCAGGGCAGCGATGGCGGGGCCGGGCTCCGAAAGGGAATGAACGCGCTATGTAAGCAGGTCAGAGCACAATGCAACATCCAGCAGTTTCGTTGGCATGTCTGCCTTGCCGAGTTCGGCAGCGAGGTCCGCTCGGGCAGCAGGGTCGGCGTCGACGGCGTCCCACAGCAGTGCGGCGAGACCGGCGCTGGTCGGGTACCGGGCGGAGAGAAACAGTCCGGCCCCGACGACGGCGACGACGCCGAGTCCCAGACGACTGCCCAACTGCGCGATGCGGTGTGCGACATCGGTGTTCATCGGCTCAACCTGGATGTCGACGGGCAGCAGGAAGGTTCGCTACTGAGTGGAAGTCCTCGCATGCCCTCTATTGTCGACCATGGCACTGACAACGGCCTTGTTCACGCCGGGTGCGGCTCGCGGGGTGACGTTCTCCAGCACAAATTTGGTCCGTGACTGGTCCGAGTGGAACTCCACTGGGCGCCAGAGAGTAACTAGAAGAACCCGACTGATTGCATTGGGTAGCTATCGTGTCGGGTTGCCTGGAGCGCATCGGTGCCTCCAGGCAACCGACTTGAGACTCTAGAAGAACCCAAGTTTCTTCGGGCTGTATGAAACCAAAACGTTCTTCGTCTGCTGGTAGTGCTCCAGCATCATCTTGTGCGTCTCGCGGCCGATGCCGGACTGCTTGTAGCCGCCGAACGCCGCGTGTGCGGGGTAGGCGTGGTAGCAGTTCGTCCAGACGCGGCCCGCCTGGATCGCACGGCCCGCCCGGTAGGCGGTGTTCATGTCGCGCGTCCACACCCCGGCGCCGAGGCCGTACAACGTGTCGTTGGCGGTCTTGATGGCGTCGTCGAAGTCGTTGAACGACGCGACGGAGACGACCGGGCCGAAGATCTCCTCCTGGAAGATCCGCATGCGGTTGTCACCCTCGAAGATGGTCGGCTGGACGTAGTAGCCACCGGCCAACTCGCCGTCGTACGTCACTCGCTGACCGCCCGTCAGTACCTTGGCGCCCTCCTGCTGGCCGATGTCCAGGTAGGAGAGGATCTTCTCCAACTGGTCGTTGGAGGCCTGGGCTCCGATCATCGTGTCGGTGTCCAGCGGGTGCCCCGGCACGATCTGCTCGGTACGGGCGACCGCCGCCTCCATGAACTCGCTGTAGTGACCCCGCTGGACAAGGGCGCGCGACGGACAGGTACACACCTCTCCGTTGTTGAGGGCGAACATCGTGAAGCCCTCGAGCGCCTTGTCACGGAAGTCGTCGTTGTGGTCCCACACGTCGTCGAAGAAGATGTTGGGCGACTTCCCGCCCAGCTCCAGCGTCACCGGCTTGATGTTCTCCGAGGCGTACTGCATGATCAGGCGCCCCGTCGTGGTCTCACCGGTGAAGGCGACCTTCGCGACGCGTGGGCTGGAGGCGAGGGGCTTGCCCGCCTCGACGCCGAAGCCGTTGAGGATGTTGACGACACCGGGCGGCAGCAGATCGGCGACGAGGCTCATCCAGTAGTGGATGGAGGCCGGAGTCTGCTCCGCGGGCTTGAGGACGACCGCGTTGCCCGCCGCGAGGGCGGGTGCGAGCTTCCATGCCGCCATCAGAATCGGGAAGTTCCACGGAATGATCTGCGCGACAACACCGAGCGGCTCATGGAAGTGGTACGCGACGGTGTCCTCGTCCACCTCGCTCAGCGAACCCTCCTGCGCGCGGATGACCCCCGCGAAGTAGCGGAAGTGGTCGATGGCGAGCGGGATGTCGGCGGCCAGCGTCTCGCGTACCGGCTTGCCGTTCTCCCAGCTCTCGGCCACCGCGAGCTGCTCGAGGTTCGCCTCCATGCGGTCGGCGATCTTCCGCAGGATGTCCGAGCGTTCGGTCGCGGAGGTGCGGCCCCACGCGGGCGCGGCGGCGTGCGCCGCGTCCAGGGCCCGCTCGACGTCCTCTGCCGTGCCGCGGGCGATCTCGGTGAAGGGCTCTCCGTTGACCGGACTCGGGTTCTCGAAGTACTGGCCTCGGGCGGGCGCGACGTACTCGCCGCCGATGAAGTGGTCGTAGCGGGCCTGGTAGGAGACAACTGCGCCATCGGTGCCGGGCGCTGCGTAACGGGTCATCTTGCTGGCCTCCCGGGGAAGGCTGCCCGCCGTTGGGCAGCTCTCGCCCCGGAGAGTAGGAGCGCGGACGTTGCAGGTACGTTGCGGAAGCTGGCCGTCGGTTCGATTGCCAGGCAACCCCGCACCCACACACTGCGCCCCCGCCCCTCAGGCAGGCCTCGGACCGGCAGGCATGCGCCCGGCAGGTGCGCTCCCCACCACCTGCCTCACGCCCTTGAGCTCCGCATCCAGCTCCCGGAGCCGCGCCAGCACCGGTGGCGTCGCCCGGATCTGCGCCAGCGCTCGCCAGACCGGAAGGTCGTCCTCACCCCACGGGGAGTGCACCCAGTCCGCCAGGAGATCCGGGTCGCGGCGTGCGATGAGGGCAGCTCGAAGCTGATCGGCGAGCCTGCGCCGCAGCCGGGCCACGGCAGGCGCCTGCGAAGCGGGCAGGAGTGGACCCGCGTACGCGGCGGCGGCCGCGGTGACCGCCCCCGAACCGAGCCGTCGCTCGACGGCGTCGACATCAGACTCGACCGGCAACGAGATCCTGTAGGGGCGTGACCCCAGCAGCTCTGGCCCCAGAAGCCGCCGTAGCCGCGCCAGCTCGGCCCGAAGCGTCACCGGCGTCACCGACTCGTCCTCGTACAGCGCGCACAGCAGCTCATCGCCGGTCAGGCCGTCCGGGTGGCTGGCGAGCAGGACGAGAATCTCGCTGTGCCTGCGGCTCAGCCGCACCTTGCGACCACTGGTCAGCAGCAGCGCCTCGTCACGGCCGAGCGCGGTGAGACCCACGGTCTCCGTGTTCGCCATCGGAGGTGACAGCAGCGCCAGTTGAGACTCCGCCGCCCGAGCGACCGCCTGCACGAAGGCGAGGCTGTGCGGATGCGCCAGTCCGTCGCCCCCGGTGATGTCCACGGCTCCGAGGAGCCGCCCGGTCCGCGGATCGTGCACCGGGGCCGCCGCGCACGTCCACGGCTGGACGCGCCGGATGAAGTGCTCGGCCGCGAACACCTGCACCGGCCGATCGACCGCCACCGCCGTCCCCGGAGCATTCGTCCCCATCGCGGACTCCGCCCATCGCGCACCCGGCACGAAGTTCATCCGCCCCGCCTTCTGCCGGGTCGCGGAGTGTCCCTCGACCCAGAGCAGCCTGCCGTGCGCGTCGCACACCGCGAGAAGATGCTCACCGTCCATCGCGAACGTGCCCATCAGCTCACGGAACAGCGGCATCACCCCGGCCAGCGGATGTTCGGCCCGATACGAACCGAGATCCCCGTCGGTGAGCTCGACCGCCGCGCCGGTGTCCTCCGGGCTGACCCTCGCTCTGGCCGAGCGCCGCCACGACTCGGCCACCACGGAACGCACCGGTCGCGTGAGCGTCCCCGCCTCGGTGAACCTCTCGTGGGCGCGCCGCAGCACCCGCACCCGCTCGGCAGGATCGGCACCGGCTTCCAGCGCCACCCATGCTTCGGTCAACTCGGCCTCCCGGGACGGCGATGGGGTGCAGCCATCGTCGCCCCGTGAGCGTGCTCCGACAAGCGCTGCGGCAAGTGCCCCGACGAGGGTCGAACAAGTGCCTCAGTGATCGCCCCTGTTCGAGCCGACTGACGTCACGCAGAGTTGACCAAGCGGATATAGCGCGTCCAGTCCCAGTGCGGCCCTGGATCGGTGTGGTCGGTGCCGGGCACTTCCACGTGCCCGATGATGTGCTTGCGGTCCTTGGGGATGTCGTACGTATCGCAGATGGCCGAGGTCAGCAGCGCGGACTGCTCGTACATCGCGTCGGTGAAGTACTCGGGCTGATCCACCCACCCCTCGTGTTCGATGCCGATGCTTCGGGTGTTGTAGTTCCAGTTGCCCGCATGCCAGGCGACATTGCGTTCGCGGACGCACTGGGCGATGTGGCCGTCCTTGGAGCGCACCACGTAGTGGGACGAAACCTTCTTCGCCGAGTTCTGGAAGATGGCGAGCGTGTCGGCGTAGGTCTCCTGTGTGACGTGGACGATCACGTAGTCGATGGGGTAGGTGCTGGGACGGTTGGCGGCCGTGTAGTTGGAGCTGCTTGCCGGAACCCACTCGGCGAGCGGATAGTCGACCGCATGAGGTCGGGCCACGGCGCGGGTGGCGGGGAGGAGCGCGGCGGGGACGGCGGCCAGGGCCGCTCCCTGCAACAGCCTGCGCCTGCTGGGGAAACGTCTTGCTCGATCCATGGCTGGCCTGCCTCTCGGTGGGGGGAACAGCTGGATTCTCAGTGGGGCAACAGCGCGGCCGCCTCGCGCAGCCGGGCGTGCAGCCCCTGGTGAGTTTCGCGCGCGGGCAGCCACTCCTTGCGGATCTTGGCCACGCACGTGTAGTTGGTGTCGCAGACATTGGCGAGCGGCGACTCGACGGTCTGGGTCGCGAACTGGTAGGCGTCGAGCTCGCTGAAGCCGTAGTCCCGCACCAGCCACTGCACCAGGTCGAGTTGGGATATTCGGAAGGCGTCTTCGAGCGGACGTGCCGAGCCGGTGGAGATGATGTGGGTATCGGACTCCAGGCGCGGCCAGGGTGTGGTGATCTCCTTCAGGAGTTCGACGATCACGACTGTGTTCATCGCGCACTCGACGGCGACTCCGCAGGTCTCTCCCTCGCCCTGCCGGGCGTGTCCGTCACCCAGGCTCAGGAGCGCGCCCTCCACGTTCACCCCGAGGTAGCAGCAGGTGACGCCGGCCCGCATCTCGGGAGTGTCCATGTTGCCGCCGTGCGCGTCGGGCACGAGAGCCGAGCGCACCTCCAGATTGGCCGGTGCGACGCTGACCGTGCCGTGCATCGGGTCCATTGGCAGCGCGATCTCGAAGTCGCTGTCACGTGCGCTGAAATGTGCGGTGCGCCGGTCCCGGTCGAGCTGCCATATCCATACGGTCTCGGGCAGCGGAGGTTGGAGCGACGCGGTGGCGTGGGTAGAGGTAAGCGCCCCGAAGAGGGGGACTGTGGTGGACGCCGCCCAGTCGCGGGCCGGTTCGATCGACACGAAGTGCACGGCGACGGTGTCGCCCGGTTCCGCGCCCTCGACGTGGAAGGGGCCGGTCTGCGGATTCAGGAACGGAAACTGGCAGACCTCGGACACCAGGTCTTTCTCGGAGCGCACGCTCCCCGCGAAACAGTCCTCCGTGTACAGGTCGAGCACCGTACCCGGAGCGATCCGCGCCACGGGTGGCGCACCGCCGAACGTCCAGGCGAACTCGCCCGGTTCGGGCCGGACGGTCAGGATACGAGGCTGGTTCATGGCGGACTGCTCTCCTCTGTCGTTCCGTGGGGGACTTGGACCCTGTGCGGCCCGATGGCCCCGCGACGCAGCCCAGGACGGCTTGCTCCCGACACCTGAATCCCCCGATCCGCGAGGACATGAAACGCCGTCAGGGCGATGGTGTCCCGCGTCAATTACGCTACGGCGAGGGATGGTTGAGCCGGAAGAGCTCCGGACGAATCTGTGTACAGCACCGTGATTGTGGATAACGCTGTCACCCTTGAGAGTGCCGCGAGGACGAGAAATCTGAGGGTGCCGAGGGGGCCCGATGGTGTTGAGGGATGTCCGGGTCGTACTCAGCCCAAGGCAGCCGCGCCCACAGCGGCCTGCTCCTCCGCACGGGCGCGGGCGGACGCGGCCTGAGCCGTGTCTCCGAGCCGGTCGGCCAGTCGGGCACGTGCCCGCCAGTTGTAGGGGCAGATGGGGCGCAAATTGATGCGTTCACTCAGCAGAGTGCGCGCCAGGTCGTGTCGGCCGGAACGGATGGCCGCCTCCACGAGCGTCCGCTGGATGGCGTCGCGCTGTGCGTGGCTGCCGCCGAAGGAATTGAGGTGGTAGCGAATGGGGGCGAGCAACTCGACCACGCGGGCGTACTGCCGCTGCCGGTAGGCGATGAGGGCACGGCACACCGGGATGCCGATGTTGCGTGTCATCGCGTGATTCGACACGGAGACGTCGGTCCGGGCAAGCCACTGCTCGCGGTCTTTGACCAGCCGTTCGGCATCAGAGAGCCGTCCCGCCCCCGCGTACGCCATCACGGCGTGGACATCGTTGAAGGCGTAGTAGGCGCCGTCCCCACGCCCGGCCCAAGCCTGGGCGAGGGCAGTCCAACGGGACTCGACATCGATGTCGACCAGGAGAAGCCGCCACAGCAGGGCGGAGGCATCCAGGAGTTCCATGGCGATGGCCTGCGACGCCTCGTTGTGGAGAGTGTTGTCGTAGACGCTGAGGACGCGTTCGACGCTGCCCGCCTCGAGCGCGTACAGGGCGTAGTGCCACGCATTGTGCACGGAAAGGTAGTTGCCGTCGGTCCAGTCCTCGGTCCGCGCGTCCATATAGCGGATCCCCTCGCCGAACAGCCCTCGCATCTCGTAGGTGTGGACGACCGCGTGGATGCCCCACACATCCCGTGGGTGACGTTCGACCGCCTGTAGTCCTACCTCCTCCGCGTGGCCGTAGTGCCCGGCCTCTTCGAGCCCGAAGGCGTACATCCCCAGCAGTGGACCGAAGTGCGGGTCATCGCCCTCCCACGAGGAGAGTGCGCCACCGATCCGGTCACGCAACCGCTGCGCGTCCCCGGTGAAGAAGTCGATCTGGTGACCGACGGCCAGGGCGAGGGCGTCGCGGGGGAACTCGGTGCTGATCTCGCCGAGGATCTCCCCGGCCCGCAGCATGTTCCCCTCCAACCACGTCTCGGCAGCGGCCGCGTGCATCTGCTCGCGAGGCGAGAGCCCGGCAGGATCGACTGCGCCTCGGAAAGCGCTGAAGGAACGACGGGCGGCGGCTGCGTCCTTCTCCTCAGTGCCGAGAAGGCCGAGGTAGGCGCCCAAGACGTGCGCCATCGCGGAATCCGGAGAGGCCGCCACCATGGCCTGCGCCTCGTCGGCAACCTCGCCACGGAAGAACAGCAGCGCGCTGAGCGCTCGTTCGTAGTGACGCGCGGCTTCGTCGCTGGTGCCACTCAGGACGTGGGCATGCCGATCCATTTCCATTGCTGTCCCTCTCCCGCAGATCTGTCCGGTCTCCCGGGAGCATCCGATTCCGGTTCACGCTGTGCACTCAGTCCACTCAGTGCAGCTAGTTCAGTCAGTACAGTCAGACCAGTCTCGCGATTTCTGCCCGTGGGACACGAGGACGACGCTCGGTTCACCAGAACGACATACTGCCGGGCACGCTACGGCGGTTCGGTGCCCCGGACCGTCACGGTTGCCGACCACGCGTGTTCCACCCGATCGCCGCGGCGAGCAGGGCGGCCGCTGGAATCAGCAGCAGGGCGGCTCGGCTTCCCTGGTCCGCCGCGATGTGCGCGAACAACGCCGCGCCCACCGCACCGCCGACCATGTCGAGGCTGCTCAACCAGGACATCGCCTCGGTGATGCGTCCCCCGGGGGCGAGGTCGCCGCCGGCCGTGCGCAGCGCCGCGAACGTACATCCGATCACCAGCCCCGCCAGCGGGCAGGCCAGGAGCACCACGAGAGGCGACATCCCTGAAGCGAGCGTCAGCGCTCCGGCCCCGGCTGCGAAGACGCAGAGGAGTACGGAGACCTTGGGGCCGTGGGACAGGAGAGTCGGAACGGCGCCCAGAGCGAGGCTGCCCAGCACGCTGCCGATGGACAAGATCCCCAGGTACAGGCCGGTGAACCCGGCCGCGTGGTACTCCCGTGCGTAGATCGGCAGCACCACGTCCACCGCGGTCACCGCCATGACGAAGAGCGCGTCCGCGGCCAGCAGGCGCCGCAGGGGAGCGGACGCCAGGGGGCCGAGCCAATGCCCGGACCGAGTGGACCGAGTGGGCCGAGTGGGCTGAGCGGAACGTGACTGCGGGCCCGGCGAGTTGATCAGGAGGCCCACTGAAGCGGCCGTCAGCAGCCCCACGACAGCGAACGGCGCGACCGGCGAGAGCGACAGGCTGAGCCAACTGGCGAGCACGGGGCCGCTGATCAGCGCGGTACCCATCATCGACGAGTCGAGAGCCATCGCCGTCGCCAGCAACCCGGCGTCCGAGGAACTGCTCATCGAGCGGTGCCAGACCGAGCGCATCATGACGCCTACGGGAGGCGCGCTCGCGCCCATGATCGTGGCGAGTGCGAGGATCGCGCCGACGGGCCCGCCGCCGCTGACCACCAGGACCAGCAGGGCTGCGGCCACCAAGTACGCGGCCAGAAAACCCAGCAGGACCGGGCACGATGCAAGCCGGTCGACGAGACGGCCGCGCAGGGGAGCGGTGACTCCTTGGCCTACGGCCAAGGCGCTCACCGCCAAGCCTGCGGTTCCGTACGTGTGATCCCGGGCGACCAGGAGCAGCAGACTGAGGCCGACCATGCTGGACGGCAGTTTCGACGCCATGCCGGTCGACGCGAGCCGCCAGAAGCCGGGTACGTCCATCAGGCGCCGGTAGGCGGCGAGAAATCGCCGGGGCGGTGGCTCGGTCTGCTCCGTCGGCTCGGTGAGGCCGTCGGCGCGGACCGCGCTTTCCCGGCCCACTACTGAGGCAGTCGTGCGCGCAGGGCCGCGATGGCCCAGTCGAGTACAGGCGCCAGACTCTCGGGCGCGGGCCACCCGTTGACGACCGCGAGCAGCGTCAAGTAGCGGTCCCGCCGGGGGTCGTCCATGGTTTCCAGGCGGGACACCAGGCGCCGGCGGAGGGTGGTGTCATCGGGGAGGGCGAGAATGTGCGCGTAGTGGGCCGCGAGCGCCGTGACCACCGGTTCTGCCTCGGGCGAGGCCGGATCGATGCCTGCCGCCAGGGCCGGGGCGACCTGGGCGCGTAGGGCCTCGGCGAGGACGCGTGGCAGGCCGGTGCTGTCGTCCGGGGCGCGGTCGGCCGCCAGATCCCTGGCCATGCCCTGCATGGTGGAGCGGAACCCCGGATCCTGGAACAGCTCGGCCAGCTCCACCCAAGCCTCGACCTGTTCGGCCTCGGGGTCGTCCGGTAGCTCGGGCGTGAAGGAGCGGGTGACCGCCGCGAAGGCGGGGTGGTCGTACAGGCCGTCGAACACGGTGTCCAAGAAGTCGTCGATCAGACGTTGACGCTCGTCTTCGGAGAGCTTGGCCAGCTTGTGCATGAGATCCAACTCCTCAGGGGTGGACCCGCGCTTGGCCACCGCCGTCAGGACCGCTCGCCGCAGGCGCAGCACACGGATCTGCACCTCAAGAGCGTCCGCGTGTGCTGCGGCAACCTCGGGGAGCGAGACCTCCCGGTCCACCACCTTCCGGATGGTGGGAAGGTCAAGACCCAGCTCGCGCAGGGTGCGTACGAGGTCGAGGCGGGCGACGGCGTCGGTGCCGTACAGGCGGTAGCCGGCCGGGCTGCGGTCGGCGGGCGGCACGATCCCCGCGTCGGAGTAGAACCGGACGGTCTTGACCGTCAGGCCGGTCCGCCGTGCCAGATCACCGATCGAGTAGAGCGTGTCGCCGTTCATGACCCCACCTTCATGTCTCCCCCTACGGGAGACTCAAGCCGCGTCGCCCACCGGGATGAAGCCCAGTACTTACTGCGGCTCTTACCGAGCACGCGCACGCGTGGCCCCCAGGGCGTCGAGCAGGTGGCCGATCGCGGGGGACAGCGGGCCCGGTCGCGTGGCAAGGCTGACGGGCGAGCGCGCGCCGAGAAGCGGCCGGAAGGCGATACGGCGGGCTGATGGAAGATCGCCCACCAGGTCGAAGACGGTCCAGGAGGCCACCCCGCTAGCCGAACAGTCTGCGTCCGTGGCGATCGCAGTCAGCGTCTCCTGCAAGGTGGTGAAGTGCGGGCCGGCCGGCACGTCGGTGCCGGATGCCCGCAGTAAGCCCGTCACCAGGTCGTGAAACGCAGGGTTGTGTTCCCGTGGAGCCAACCGCAGCGGCAGGCCCGCGAGATCGGTCGGTTCGAGACGGGGCAAGGCTGCCAGTGGATGGGTCGCGGGCAGTGCGACGATCAGCGGATCGTCCCAGACCGCCAGCACCTCAAGGCCCGGCAGCGGTCCGCCGCCCCGGACGAGTGCGGCATCCAACTCCCCTCTCCGTAGTGCCCCGATACGCCGCTCACGAGCCTCCTGCACCAAACGGACCCGAAGCCTCGGAACCCGTTCCGCCAGCACGTCGAGGGCCGGATACACGCGCTCCGCGAACGCCCTGGTGGTGCCGAGCCGCAGTATCCCCTCCCCTCCGGAGACCATCTCGGCAGCCACGTGCCCCACACGGGCATCGGCCGCGAGCGCGGCCCGCGCCTCCGGAAGCAGCCGCTCCCCGGCCGCTGTCAGCCCCACTCGACGGGTGGTCCGGTCGAAGAGGCGCAGACCCAACCCCCGCTCGAGACGGGCAACCTGCTGGCTCACCGAGGCCTGTACGACGTGCAGCCGCACCGCCGCCCGGCCGAAGCCGCCCTCGTCCGCGACCGCCACGAAGTACTCGAGCTGCCGAAGCTCCACAGCCGTCGTCGCCCCTCCCGTATCCGGTCCACCCGAGCGCATTCATCGGCTCAGGTGATCACTGCCTTCATGAACGGCTTCTTGGACGCGCTGTGTTCCCGCGATGGACTGGTGCTCACGACCACCCACCGCGCCCGAGGAGTACGACGTGCCCCGCAACCCACAGCCCTTGATCGTCCACGCACGAGACGCGGAGGAAGTCCCCCTGCCCGGAGGCGGCCGGTTCCGGTTGCTGGAGGACAGCCGGGCGACCGGTGGGCTCCTGGGGGCCAACCGGCTCGTTCTGCCGGCCGGCGCCGACGGCACGCGCCCGCATCACCACCGCTTGTCCACCGAGCTCTTCCATGTGCTCGACGGCACCATGGAGTTCCTGATCGACGGCGCCCTGACGGCCGTGGACGAGGGCGGTCTGATCGTGGTGCCGCCCGGCACGGTGCACGCCTTCGGAGCGGCGGACGACGGCCCTGCGGAGTTCTTCGCCGTGCTCACCCCAGGCATCGAACGGTTCGGATACTTCCGGCAGCTGGGGCGCATCGCGCGAGGCGAGGCGAAGTGGGACAGCATGGATGGGCTGCATGACAGGTATGACGTGCACTTCGTCGGGGGGCCGCAGTGGCGCTGACAAGGAGGCGGGAGGCAAGAGGGAAGCGGCCCGTCGAGCCACCCCACGCTCTCCGAGTGGACAGCCGCCCCTAGGCCGCCGCTCCCGCAGGCTAAGCCGCCGCCCCCGCCGGATCATCGAGCACAGCCCGTACGACCGAGTGCGCCGCCCCCAGCAACGGACCGTCCGGGCCAAGACCGGACACAGCGACAGCACACGCTGTGCCCGCCGTGCGGCGCCCCAACTCGCCCTCCAGCGACGGCAGCAACCATGGCGCGAGCCTTGAGAGTGCTCCGCCGAGCACCACCGAACGCGGGTCCAGCAGATTCACCGCACCGGTGAGCGCGATGCCCAGTGCGGCGCCCGCAGCGCGCAGTGCCCTTCGTACGTCCTCGTCGCCCCGCTCGGCGCGTTCCGCGAGAAGTCCGACGCGGTCCGCACCGGGATCAAGGCCCGCCGCGCGCAACACCGCCTCCTCGCCCGCGTACTGCTCCAGGCAGCCACGGCCGCCACACGGACACTCCGGGCCGTCCGGCCACACCGGCACGTGGCCCAGCTCGCCCGCGAAGCCGCGTGTCCCGCGCAGAAGCTGCCCGTCGACGACCAGCGCGGCGCCGATGCCGATCTCCGCGGATACGTGGAGGAAGTCCTGGGGCACCTCGTCGCCGAGCCACAGCTCGGCCAGTGCGCCGAAGTTGGCCTCGTTGTCCACCGTCAGCGGAAGCTTGCCGGGCAGCAGGGCGCCGAGGTCGACGTCATGCCAGTCGAGGTTGGGGGCACGCACCACCACCCCTGAGCCGCGGGCGACGAGGCCCGGGACCGCGACGGCCAGTCCCGCCGGGCGCAGTCCTGCCAGATGGGCTTCGTCGCTCACCTGCCGCACCAGTGCGACGAGTTCCTTGAGAACGGGTTGGGGGGCGCGCCCCCGATTGTCTCCCTGCCGCACGGCACGCGCGCGTACCTCTCCGCGCAGGTTGACCGCGCACACCGAGAGATGGTCGACGCCCACTTCGGCTCCGATGCCGACCGGCCCGCTCCCGCTGACCGCGAGCGCGGAGCCGGGGCGCCCCACCTTGCCGGGGCGCTCGGGGCCCAGCTCGTCCAGGAGCCCGGACCGGATCAACTCGTCCACCAGGGTGGAGACGGCGGCCCGTGTCAGACCGATCCGGGTGGCCACGGCGGCACGGGACAGCGGCCCGTGCGCCGCGACGGCGTGCATGACGCGCGAGAGGTTGCGGCGGCGCATCCCCCGCTGGGTGTCGGGCAGCGGGACTCCGGACGTGCTCCGGTGCGCGTCGTGCGGTGGTGCGGTCATGCCCCCGTCAGTCCCTGTTCTTCCGTCCTCACGGCCGTACGTCCTCGCGGCCCCTGGCGTCGAGCAGTGGCGCCGCGTCGGAGACTACCCCGGCGATCCGCGCCAGCGTCGACTCGTCCCGCTCCACAGGGGGCAGCACGGGCCCCTCGGCCGTACCCCAGCGCCGTGCGACAGCCGCGGGGTCCTCGCCCGTGAGAAGGCCGGCGGCTTGCGCCGCGGCACCGAGTGCGACCAGCTCCCTGGCCTCGGGCACCTGAACCGCCCGCCCGGAGAGCCGACGTACGGTGTCCTGCCAGGCCGTGCCCCGTGCTCCGCCGCCGATGAGCAGGAGCGGAGCCGAGCGGTCCGCGTCCGCGTCCAGGACCAGATCGAGGGCGCCCAGCAGTGAGTGCACAGCCCCGTCGTAGGCCGCCTGCAGCAGTTGCCCCGGAGTCGTGTCGTGCCGCAGCCCGTGCAGCAGCCCTGAGGCGTGCGGCAGGTCGGGGGTGCGCTCGCCGTCCAGGTAGGGCAGCAGGGTGACGGCGCCGCCCGCCTCCACCGCCTCACGGTCGAGGCTCAGCAGTGCGGCGACCCGGTCCACGGCCAAGGTGCAGTTGAGCGTGCAGGCCAGCGGGAGCCAGTCGCCGCGCGCGTCGGCGAAGCCGGCCACCGTGCCCGTCGGATCCGCCGGACGCCGCGTGGAGACCGCGTACACGGTGCCCGACGTTCCCAGGCTGAGCACCGGGGTGCCGGGGCGCAGGCCGAGCCCGAGGGCCGCCGCCGCGTTGTCGCCGGTCCCGGGAGCGACCAGCGTGCCCTTGGAGAAGGGAAGTTCGCCGCTCCCGCGTACGGTGCCTGCGACCTCACCGGGGCGGACCACGCGAGGCAGGAGCTCCGGGTCCAGACCCACGAGCCCCAGGATCTCCTCGTCGTACGCCTCTGTCGCCGAAGCCCACCACCCCGTACCGGAGACATCGCCCCGGTCGGTCGTGCCGCATCCTGTGAGGCGCTCGGTGAGGTAGTCGTGGGGGAGCCGAACGGCCGCTGTGGCGCGGGCGGCCTCGGGCTCGTGCTCGCTGAGCCAGGCCCACTTGGTCACCGTGAAGGAGGGGCCCGGCACGCTGCCGATGCGCTCGGCCCACGCCTTCGGGCCCCCCAGGCTGTCCACCAGAGAGCGTGCGTGCGCCGCCGAGCGCACGTCGTTCCACAGCATCGCGGGACGTACCGGCCTGGAATGCGCGTCCAACGTCACGAGCCCGTGCTGCTGGCCGCCGACGGATACAGCGGCGGCCTCGCGCGCCGCGCCGCCGCACTGGTCCAGGGCCGCGCACAGCGCGTTCCACCACTCCTCGGGGTCGCTCTCGCGGGCGGCCCCCGAGCTGACGCTGTGCGGGGCCTGACCGCTGGCCACCACCTTGCCGGTGGCGGCGTCGACGACCAGGACCTTGGTGGACTGCGTGGAGCTGTCCACGCCGACGACGAGGGGTCCGTCGGCTGCTGGCGCTGATGACATCGGGGGGTCTCCGTTCCCGCGGCTCTTTCCGGGCGCGCCCGGACTTCTTTCCGTCCGACCTTCCCAGGGATGCTTCCGGATACTAATTTGTTAAGCGCCATGACGAAATAGTCGCGGCAGTCGTACATGGGGCACGCCGTCGTGCCCGACTCGGCCACACAGCCGTGCACCAGTCATCCAGGGAGCCGCACATGACGTACCAGCCCACTCCTGAGGACAAGTTCACCTTCGGCCTGTGGACCGTCGGCTGGCAGGGAAGGGACCCGTTCGGCGACGCCACCAGGGCGGCCATCGACCCGGCCGACTCCGTGCGGCACCTGGCCGAACTGGGCGCCTACGGAGTGACCTTCCACGACGACGACCTGATCCCCTTCGGGGCCACGGACACCGAGCGCGAGTCGCACATCAAGCGCTTCCGGCAAGCGCTCGACGCGACGGGCCTCGTCGTGCCGATGGCGACCACGAACCTCTTCACGCACCCCGTATTCAAGGACGGAGGGTTCACCGCCAACGACCGGGACGTGCGCCGCTACGCGCTGCGCAAGACCATCCGCAACATCGACCTCGCGGTGGAGCTCGGTGCCAGCACCTATGTCGCGTGGGGCGGCAGGGAAGGCGCGGAGTCGGGTGCGGCGAAGGACGTGCGCGTGGCTCTCGACCGCATGAAGGAGGCCTTCGACCTGCTCGGCGACTACGTGACGGAGCAGGGGTACGACCTGCGCTTCGCGATCGAACCCAAGCCGAACGAGCCGCGCGGCGACATCCTGCTGCCGACCGTCGGCCACGCCCTCGCCTTCATCGAGCGCCTGGAGCGTTCCGAGCTGTTCGGCGTCAACCCCGAAGTGGGCCATGAGCAGATGGCCGGCCTCAACTTCCCGCACTCCATCGCCCAGGCGCTCTGGGCGGGCAAGCTCTTCCACATCGACCTCAACGGCCAGACGGGCATCAAGTACGACCAGGACCTCCGCTTCGGCGCGGGTGATCTGCGCAGCGCCTTCTGGTTGGTCGACCTCCTGGAGAGGGGCGGTTACGAAGGGCCGCGGCACTTCGACTTCAAGCCGCCGCGCACGGAGGACTACGCGGGTGTGTGGGCCTCGGCCGCCGGCTGCATGCGCAACTACCTGATCCTTCGGGAGCGTGCGGCCGCCTTCCGCGCCGACCCGGAGGTCCAGGAGGCCCTGCGGGCATCCCGCCTGGACGAGCTGTCCCTGCCGACCGCCGAGGATGGCCTCGCCGGGCTGCTCGCCGACCGTGGTGCCTTCGAGGACTTCGACGTGACGGCGGCCGCGGACCGTGGCATGGCCTTCGAACACCTCGACCAGCTGGCCATGGACCATCTTCTGGGGGCGCGGGGCTGACCGGAGACTCCGAGTCCGCCTCGACTCCGGGGGGAGCAACTTCCGCACAGGGGTCGCATCCTGACCCTTTCGAGGCGACTCTTGACGGTATGGCCATGCCACTCGTACCGCCACCGCCTCCCCCTCCGCCGGGTGACTCGCCCCCTCCGGGCGACGGCGGCTACGGACCACCCGGGGGTGGTGGTTACGGACCACCCGGCGGAGGGTACGGGCCACCACCGGGCGGCGGGGGTGGCCTCCTGCGGGAGGCGGCGGTGTGCCCCCTGACGGGGGCGGATTCCCGCCCACTCCGCCCCGAGGTGGGCCGTCAGGGCGGCGGGGCGGGCCGTTCATCCTGCTAGCGGTGCTCCTCGCGATCGGAGCCGTCGTCGCCGTGATCCTGGTGGTCACCAGTGGCGACGGCTCCGGGGACAAGAAGGGCCCCTCCGAGAGCAGCAAGAGCTCGGACGGCAAGCCCACCCCCTCGCTGAGCATCCCGTCGAAGATCCCTTCTGAGCTGCCGACGGAGGCGCCCTCGAATCTGCCCAGCGGCCTGCCGTCGGACGTGCCCAGCAATCTGCCGAGCGAACTGCCGAGCGGCCTCGACTCGCTGGTCCCTTCACGCGCGGACACTGCGGGCGGTGAAGCGCCCTACTACTTCCTGAGGGCGGACGTCATCAACCCGGAGTCGTGATCGGCGCGTTGCACGGGGAGTGGGCGTGCACTCAGATGCCCTTCGGCAGCCGCACGTACGTCACCGTGGTCTCCACGCCGCTGTCCACGAGTCGGCCCTCCTTGTCGAACGCCTCCGCCCCGTCCGTCATCCCGAAGTCGTTGTCATTGATCAGGGCGAGGGCGTGACCGTTCACGCGGGCCACGCCCTCGATCTTGTCGGGTATACCGTCGATACCGCCCAGGTCGACCAGCAGGCGCTTCTTCAGGACGGGCACTCCGGAGGCCGCCGGGTCGTCGAGCTGCTCCAGGGAAGGCTTCGTGGCCGCGTCGTCCCACTGGTCGCCGAGGATGTCGGCTCGGCGGTCCAGCTTCACCGTCTGCAGTCGCGCGGCCTTGTCGGTTCGCTCCTCCACCAGGAGCCGGTCACGCCCCACGGCCACCACGGAGGAGATCTTCAGCTCGGACGTGTCGTCCTCGCCCGGGTCGACGACGTCCACCGCGTCGAAGCGGTACGCGTACTCGGCGGTGACTGCCTGCTTCTTCGGCGAGAAGCGCAGCAGCCGCGTCGTGCGCGATGCCTCACCCGCGTCCTCGTCCGGCAAGGACAGCGGGCTCTGGACTGCCATCACCAGATCCCCGCCCGGGAGTTGGGCGAGCCCCTCGAAGCCGCGGTTCCCCTTGCGGTGCAGCAGGACGCCCGGAAGCGCCTCGACGACCGGATAGTCGGCGCCCGACAGCTTCAGGCCGTCGGGGACGTAGCGCTTGAGCACCTTCCCGCGCGCGGAGACGTGGACGAGTGAGGGGCCGTACTCGTCGACCAGCCAGAAACTGCCGTCGTGCGCCCGCACGATGCCCTCGGTGTCGAGGCCGTTCGGGTCATAGGTCAGCGCCGTCTTGGCGTCGCAGGTGTACGGCGCCTCATCGCGTCCCTTCTGGTTGGGCAGTCCCGTCACGGGCTTGCCGGAGGAAGTCGTCAGCGGGAGCGCGTCGATGACCTTCACCGTGTCACCGGAGACGCGGATCTTCACGATCGCCGGATCGAAGCCGGGGACGGGGAAGGTGCGCCGCTTCTTGCCGTCCACCTTGATCTGGCCGTTGGGCCCACGGTCGGTGACCGTCCAGAACTCGCCCTTGCGGCCCGCAGGGTAGATGTCACTGCCGATACCGCCGAGATCCACACTGCGGTCGTCGCTCACCGTGCCGGGCAGCAAGGAGTTGCTGAACGTCCCCAGAGGTACGTCGCCAAGCGTCGCCGTCGAGGTGATCCGAGGCGCCTTCTCCTTGCCGCCGGTCTGGGCGCCCATGGCGGTTCCGGTCACCGCGATCGCGGCGAGCACGGCGATCGGCACACCCGCGGCAACGGATCGGCGGACGCGACGCTTACGGGCGGCGTGCGGGGACATGGTGCCTCCAGGGGCGCAAGTGTTCGGTGACAGCGATCAGACTTCGCCGTCGCCGCGAACACAGGGAGGCAGGAAGGTGAACGTGAGGGGGCGTGCTGACGGCGCCTCCCGCGAGGGGACAGGAGGCGCCGCCGGCACCCACGGGCCGGTCAGCGGCAGTTGGGCACCTGGCCCTGTCGTCCCCCTTCGGCTGGATCGCGCTGACGTACTCCATCACTCCGGGGCCCTGCGGGACGGGGGATGCCAGTCGCGGTCGGATCCCCCGGAACCGGTGTGATCCACCCTCCCGGGTGTCATGCCCGCGCTCAATCGCTGGGCAGGGGGAGTGCACGCGCCGGTGTTCCCGGCGCGTGCGTGTGCGGCGTGGATACGCCGGTGACCGCCGCGCGCATTCCGGCCGTGTGGAAGGGGGCGTTCACGCGTCGGGGAGCGAGCGGCTTCGGGTGGCCGGGGTGGGGAGGCTGAGCCTGTGGCCCGTGCCCGGTGCGGGCGTGTGGCCGCTCGCACCGGACCTGCCCGCACTACTCGCCGCCGGTCACCACGGCCAGGGCCGTCGCGGGGTCGTGGGCCGCGGGGCCCGCCGGGGTCCAGCGGCCGCGCTCCTTGCGGTACGGCCACCAGCGGCCATCGGCGCCGTGCCGCAGCTGGGCGTCGCCACCGACCACGGTCCAGCGATTACGGGCAGCCCGCAGCTGCGGACGCTCCCCGTCGTCCCAGGCCGCGTCCAGCGCCGCACGCGCGCGCGCCAGCGCGTCCGCCTCAGGCGTCCACTCCTCCTCCAGGACGAACAGTGCGGCAGGACCTCCGTACCTCCAGGCCCGGACGGCCAGCGCGAGGCCGTCCTTGCCGCGGCCCGCGGCGGTCGCGAGGCGGGCGGTTACCGACGCCGGAGCCGTGGCGGCGAGGCGCACGGCATCCTCGTCCGGCGTCAATTCGTCCCCTATCGGCTGCTGTTCGTGCCCTGGGGAGAGCGCCTCGGCCAGCATCCGGTGCGCCTCCACGGCTGCCTGCGCCGCAAGGAACTCGAGGGCCGCCACGTCGAGGCCGGGCGCGGGCTCCGCCTCCGTGTCGAGGGAAGGCGGCAGACCCGGCTCAGGCGGCAGCGGCGGCAGGTCGGGCAACGGGGTCAGGATGTCCCCCTCCGCGTACGCCTCGTCGGCGTACACGCCCTCCTGGGCCCCTTCCTGATCCTCGGCCAGCGTCTCCTCGGCCTCCGCTTGCGCCACGCTGCGTACCTGCAGCTCGTCAAGTAGCCCGCGCTCCGCACGGCCACGCATCAGGAAAAGCACGAACGGATCCTGGTCAAGCAGCCGGGCCACCTGGTAGCAGAGCGCGGCGGTGTGCCCGCAGTGGTCCCATGCGTCGCAGTCGCACTCCGGCTCCAGGTCGCCGATGCCGGGCAGGAGTTCGACACCCGCTGCCGCCGCGTCCTCCACCAGGTGCGGCGGCATCTCACGGTCGAGCAGCGCAGCGATGTGTCCGGCTCGCTCGACGGCCATGCCCAGGAAGCGGTCCCATTCGTCCTCGCTGAGCCGCTGCAGCAGCACATCGGAGCGGTGCGCGGTGCCGTCAGGGTCCTGGACGACCGCGGTGATGCGGCCAGGGCGCACCGAGACCGCGCCCACCGCTCCCACGCGCGCGAGCCTGCGTCCGGCCTTCAACTGCTGGAGGTCCAGCGCCGTGTCTTCAAGCGCCTTCAGCCAGGCCTGGCCCCACCAGCTCTGCGCGAACCCACGACCGTGCGTGGCCGGCAGCGCGGCGAAGGTGCGCTCGTGCTCGCCCACGCCTTCCTCGTGACGGCCGTCCCCAGGGCTCTGGCCGTTCGGCTCGTCGTACAGGTCGTCGCTCATCGAGTCCCCCCTCGCAACTCCACCAGATCGGACAGTTCGGCGTCGGTGAGTTCCGTCAGCGCCGCCTCGCCGGAACCGAGCACCGAGTCGGCCAGCTCCCGCTTGCGCAGCAGCATGTCGGCGATGCGATCCTCGATCGTCCCCTCCGCGATCAGCCGGTGCACCTGCACCGGCTGCGTCTGCCCGATGCGGTACGCCCGGTCGGTGGCCTGTGCTTCGACGGCGGGGTTCCACCAGCGGTCGTAGTGCACGACGTGCTCGGCCCGCGTCAGATTCAGACCGGTTCCCGCCGCCTTCAACGACAGCAGGAAGACCGGGACTTCGCCGTCCTGGAAGCGCTCCACCATTGCCTCGCGCGCCGCGATGGGTGTACCGCCGTGCAGGAACTGGGTCGGGGTGCCACGGGCTGCCAGGTGCTGTTCGATGAGGCGCGCCATCTGGACGTACTGGGTGAAGATGAGCACGCTCGCGTCTTCGGAGAGGATCGTGTCGAGCAGCTCGTCGAGGAGTTCCAGCTTGCCGGAACGGCCCTCGATCCGCGGCTTGTCCTCCTTGAGGTACTGCGCGGGGTGATTGCAGATCTGCTTGAGACCGGTGAGCAGCTTGACGATCAGACCGCGTCGGGTGAAGCCATCGGCGCCGGAGATCTCGGCGAGCGTCTCCCGCACCACGGCTTCGTAGAGACCTGTCTGTTCCGTGGTGAGAGACACGGCGCGGTCGGTCTCCGTCTTGGGCGGCAGTTCGGGTGCGATGCCCGGGTCGGACTTGCGCCTGCGCAGGAGGAAGGGCCGTACGAGCTGGCCGAGCCGCTCGGCCGCCGCCGGGTCCTTGCCGCTTTCGACGGCCTGGGCATAGCGGGTGCGGAAGGTGCCGAGCTTGCCGAGCAGGCCGGGGGTCGTCCAGTCGAGGATGGCCCACAGCTCGGAGAGGTTGTTCTCCACGGGGGTACCGGTGAGCGCCACGCGCGCGCGTGCGCCGATGGTGCGCAGCTGTTTGGCCGTGGCCGAGTACGGGTTCTTGACGTGCTGGGCCTCGTCGGCGACGACCATGCCCCAAGGGGCGTGCGCCAGGCTTTTCGCGTCGAGTCGCATCGTGCCGTACGTGGTGAGCACGAACTCCCCGTCGGTGAGGTCCTCCAGGCTGCGCTGAGCGCCGTGGAAGCGGCGTACGGGGGTGCCGGGGGCGAACTTCTCGATCTCGCGCTGCCAGTTGCCCATGAGGGACGTGGGACAGACGACGAGGGTGGGTCCGGCGGACTCGCTGTCGGTCTGCCGGTGCAGGTGCAGGGAGATGAGCGTGATCGTCTTGCCGAGGCCCATGTCGTCCGCGAGGCAGCCGCCCAGGCCGAGAGAGGTCATCCGGGCCAGCCAGTTCAGGCCGCGCAGTTGGTAGTCGCGCAGGTCCGCGGCGAGCGCTTCGGGCTGGCCGACGGGCTCCATGCCCTCGGGGTCCGCAAGGCGTTCGCGCAGGGTGGCGAGCCAACCCGTCGGCTGGACGTCCACTTGCCGCCCGGCCACTTCGGTGGTGCCCGTCAGGACGGCGCTCAGAGCGTCGATCGGCGTGACCTTGTGGTCCTGGTGGTCGCGAGCGCGCCGTGCCTCTTCGGGGTCGATGAGCACCCACTGGTCGCGCAGGCGCACCACGGGACGGTTGGCTTCGGCGAGACGGTCGAGCTCTGCGCGGGACAGCTGCTGACCGCCCAGCGCGAACCGCCAGTTGAAGGTGAGCAACGCGTCGGCGGAGAGGTACGACGGCGTGTCCGACGACGCCTTGTCGGGCTCCTTGGTCTCGTCGTCGGGCGGGCCGATGACCGCGCGGGCGGTGAGATTGCGTGCCAGCTCCCTGGGCCAGTGCACGTCGACACCCGCGGTGGCGAGCAGGCGGGCGCCCTCGCCCAGGAGCGAGGTGACTTCCTCGTCGGCGAGCTCGATCGCATCGGGGACGGTGGCCGAGAGCAGCGGGGCGAGCGGCGGCCACGCGCGCGTGGCGCGTCGCAGTGCGAGCAGGGCGTCCATCCGCGACCGTGACCCGAAGGCCTGTCCCGAGGCGCCGGCACCGGCCCACGCCTCGGCCGCATCGGCGACGAGCGAGGGGTCGCTGACGCTATGCATCTGCAGCACGGCACGGAACGGCAGCCGGGCCCCGTCGGAGGTGTCCGACACCAGGCCGGGCACTTCGACGCGCAGCGAGATCCGTACGCCGGCGTCGTGCCCGGCGGCGACATCGGTGGCCCAGGGGCGTTGCTCGGGGATGTGCTGGGGCTTCGGAGAGGCGAAGGCGGGAGCGCCCGCGGCCAGCGATGCGGCGGGGGAGCGCGGCAGCGTGTCGGCCACCGCGTCCAGGAACTGGCGCAGCAGTCGCTCGGGTTCCGGCAGCCGCAGAGGCCCGGAGCCGCCCTCCAAAGGAAGGGCATGCGCGGCGGGGGGCATCGCGGCGGCGAGGTCGCGCAGGCGTCGTAGATCGTCGGCGCCCAGCGGACCCGACCGCCATGCGTCGTGATCACTCGGCGTCAGTCCGGGCAACAGCAGCCCGCGCGCCGCGAGTTGCAGTGCCAGCAGGCCTGCCGTACCCCAGAACGCAACCGTCGGGTGAACGCCCTCCGCCGCACGCGCGCGTGTCAGGACCGGCAGAGCCGCGCGCATCGGAAGGACCACTGCGGATACCTCGCTGAGCCGGGCGCCGTCGTCGGCGGGCAGCGCGACGGTCAGCTCTTCGACGGTGCCCGCGAAGCAAGAGGGCGGCGCTTCACCTTCAGGACGCCAGAAGGCGACCCGGCCGGTGCGTGCCGGGTCGGCGGATACGAACAGGACGGAGCAGCGGGAGAGTTCAGAGATCTCGGAAGATGACGCGGCAGGGGGCCTGGGCACGGCGATGGCGCATTCCTCAAACTTGACTACTGGGTCTGGAGCGGCCGAGAGTACAGCACGTCGCCCCCAAGACGTGAGCGATTGCCAAGTGATCCACCTCACTCGCGGGCGGGGGTGTAGCTAACCCCCCTCCCGGGCGGTGCTGGCCCCCTCCCAAGAGGGGTGAAGGCGCCATGGTTGCCCCAGGTCACGGGCTCATACGTTGTGCCACGTCAGCCCGATCCAGTCAGAGACCGGAGACCTCACCATGTCCCAGGCCGCCGCAGCAGTCGCGGAGCGTTCCCCAGGCACCACCACACGGCAGCCCGCCGGGAGCGACTTCGCGCCTCTCCTGCGCACCGTCAAGCAGCAGGGGCTCCTGGGTCGCCGCACCGGCTGGTACGCACGCACCATCGCGATCAACACCATGGCACTGGCCGCCGTGGTGACGGGCATGTTCCTCATCGGCGGCACCTGGTGGGTACTGCTCCTCGCGCCCGTCCTGGCCGTCCTGTGCGCCCGCACGGCGTTCATAGGCCATGACGCGGGCCATTCCCAGATCACCGGCGACCGCGGCGTGAGCCGCGCCATCGGGCTCATCCATGGAAACCTCCTGCTCGGCATGAGCTCGGCGTGGTGGAACGACAAGCACAACCGCCACCACGCCAACCCCAATCACCTCGACAAGGACCCCGACGTCGCAGCGAACGTCCTCGTCTGGACCAGCAAGCAGGCCAAGGTCCGCGTGGGCTTCCAGCGCTGGCTCACCCGCAACCAGGCCTGGCTGTTCTTCCCGCTGACGCTGCTCCAGGGCATCGCCATGAAGATCTACGGTTTCCAGGACCTGCGGCGCCAGGCACCGCGCGAACGCGTCGTTGAGGGCTTCCTCCTGGTGGCGCACCTCGTCGGATACCTGACGCTCCTGCTCGTCACCATGCCGGTGGGTCACGCCCTCGCCTTCGCCGCCATCCATCAGGCGCTCTTCGGCCTGCACCTCGGCCTGGCCTTCGCGCCCAACCACAAGGGCATGGAGATGCCCGACCCCGACGGGGAACGATGGGGTCACCTCAGCCGCCAGGTCCTCACCTCGCGCAACATCCGTGGCAGCGCGCTGACCGACTGGTTCCTGGGCGGACTCAACTACCAAATCGAGCACCACCTGTTCCCGAGCATGCCCCGCCCCAGCCTGCGGCGCGCCCAGCCCCTGGTCCGCGCCCACTGCGCCGAGCTGGGCATGCCGTACACCGAGGCCGGATTCATCGACTCCTACCGACAGGTACTGCGCCACATGTACGAGGTCGGCGAGCCGCTGAGGGTCGAGTAGCCGCACGGACGCGCCGCGTGCCTCAGGGTTACGTCAGGGTCGCCCCTCAGGGATCTATCAGGGGAGCATCTGGAACCGTGGGCGGTCCGAGCCCGTTTCTCAAGACAGAGAGCGGCAGCAGCCGCGAAGGAGGCGACACACACATGTCGAAGAACGCGAAGATCGCCGCAGGAGGTGTGGCGGCCGGCCTCATCCTGTTGATCTGGCTGCCCTGGTGGGCCGCCCTCTTGATCGTGCTCGGGGTCCCGGCAGCGGCCTATCTGTCCCTCGACCCCGGACAGCGGCGCAGGCTGCGCCGCGTCTCGCGCAAGGAGCTCGGCCACTGACCCGGCGCCCCGCAGCGGGCACCACACCGCTGAGCGGACGCTCGACACGCAGCGGCTGACGGCTTCTCCGCTCGCGGTCCTGCCATGGCGGCACCGCGAGCGGAAAACCCATTGCGCCCCAGAAGTTCGGCGGTGACCATGACGCACATGACTTTCCGAGAGGAGGCCCAGCGATCCCACGGTGATCGCTGATGGCCGCATACGAGGCGTCGCAGACGCCGTCCCCCCAGCCTCGGCCCACTCCCGCGCCGCTGACGTCGGCCTGGCTGAAGGACCACTTCGACCCACTGCCCTTCCCGGCCCGCATGAGCGCCCTCGCCCGCTATGCCCGCGCTCTCACCGAGGAGGCGTACGGCACCCTCCGCGCGGCTCTCGCCGCCGGCACCCCTGACGAACGGCACACCGGGCTCTTCCTCGCCGTCGCCCGGCGCGACCTGGCCACCATCGCCGAAGCCCTCACCGATCCCCTCCTGCGCCGCCGCGCCCTCTCGGCCGCCATCCGGCTTCCCGTGCCTGAAGCAGCGCTGGAACAGCTCGCGTTGAGCGACATCGGGGCGGCACGGCACGAGACCTACCGCGTCCTGCGCCTGAGCCGGCGGCACACCCTCGCCGCACGCCTGCTGCCCGAGGTCCACGAACGGTTCGGCGCACGGGACGCCGCCCGGCTTCTGCCCGCATGCCCCGCCGAGACGGTCGGCGCATGGCTCCTCCGCCTCGATCCGCCCACGAGCGTCCTGAGCGCACTGACCCGCACCGCGCCGCTCGCCGTGGCTCAACTTCTCGTCACCCGAGGCGAAAGCCGTGCCGCCCGCGACCGATCTCGTTTCACGGGCCGCGACCGTGTGATCGCGAGCGCGGCCGCTGAACGAGACCCGGAAGTTGGGCTGCTGCTCCTCGCACAGGCCTCGGATCTCCTGACCCCGCGAGCGGCCCGCACGCTGCTGTGTCGTCCGGCCGCGGTCCTCGAAACCCTGCGCGCGACCCCACCCGACCGCGACGGCTCTCTCCGCGAACTACGGATCTGCGCAGGGGTGTTGCCGCCTGCCACAAGGCGATCCCTGCGCGCGCTCCCGCCCGCGGACTTGGTGGATCTCGCCCGCCGATGCCCCGTGACGCAGCCACGCCACCGGAGACCGGGGCGTCACGGCATCGAGCCCGACGGCCTCCTGGCGCTGCTGCCCGCACGGGAACGCCGCCGCCTCGTCGAAGAACGCACCGCCCGACCCCGCTCGGTGCGGAGTCTGCCCATGGCCGCACTCACGGCCCTGGAACCGGCCGACAGAGCGGCGCTCGTCATGCCCTGGGTGGAGCGCTTCGCGCGTCACGAATGGACGCTGAGCCGCCTTGCCGTCGGGCTCCCACTCGCTCAGGGCGAGCTGGTGCTGCGCGACATGGCCGGGCAGCACCGCATCCACCAGCGCCAGATGGCGTGGCCCGCGCTGCTCGCCTGCGCGGAACTCGAAGGCGACCCGGCCGAGTTCGCCCGGATCGCGGGAGACTGCGAGCGAGCCTGGCACGACCAGGAGGAGGTACGCAGGGCCGCCCTCGGACAACTCGCGGGGGCGCCCCCGCGCCTCCTCGCGGCGCTGCCCGACCGGGTCCTGCGCGACGCGGCACTGACCACCGTCCAGTCTCGGGACTCGACCAGCCACACCCTGGCCGCGGTGGAAAGGCTGCTCCGCCGCGCCGCGGAGAGCGCCGCGGCGACCGGCAGGCTCGACCGTGCGGCCTACGCGACGGACTTGCTCTGCCACGTCGTGTCCGACCCGCGCTCCCGCACGACAGTCACGCCGCTGCGCATCGGAGAGGGAGCGGCACGCGCCGTCTGGTCCGCCGCGTCGCCGGGCACACCGGCGCACCCCGAGCTCCGCACCGCCCTCGCGGAACTCCTCGCGCCGCACCTCACCGCGCTGCCGGACCTCGACGCCCTGGTGCGCGCCATGGCCTGGGAGTCCGACGACCCGGATATCGCCGCCCGCGCGGCAGCCGCCTGGGCGGGTCCCGCGGAACAGCGGGAGCGACGCAGCGCCGAACTGATCAGCCATGACGCATCGTTCGCGTCGGTGCCGGTCATCCTGCGCACCATCGTCACCCGGCGTACCGACCTGCTGGACCCCGTGCTGCTCGCCGCCCGGGAAGGGCTCACCGGTCGGACACGCCCTCGGGCCGTCGCCTGGGCCGCACGGCTGCATACGGGCAGCACCGGCCGCTGGCTGCCCGAACAACGCCATGCGTGGAACGAACACCACGCGCGCGTGGCAGCCGACGAGCTGGCTCCCCTGCGTACCCGCGCCGACGCGGCAGCGCAGGTACGCGAATCCACGCTGCTGACCAGGCTCGCGGAATCAGCGCCACAGCCCGTCGCCGCGGCGGCACTTGGCGCGCTGGGCGACATCCTCGGTGCGGCTCACGGCGGCCGACCGTCCGCCGCCGAGCCACTCCTGGCCGTCCTGCTGCGGCACGCCGCGACGGGCGGCGTCCGGGGACGGGCCGCCATGGCATCCGTTCGCCGACTCCTGGAGGCGGTGCCGGACCCGGAGGCGGTCGCCCTGCTCGCCCCCGTGGCCTGTGCGCCGGATGCGCCCGTCGGCTCCCGCAAGGAAGCCGTCCGAGCCCTGGGCGCGCTCACCGGCGTTGCGGCCTTCGACGCGCTGGTGGCTGCCTGGGACACACCGCGGCAACACCGCGACGTACGCGCCGTCGTTGCGCACCACCTCCTTGCCGCGATCGACCGCCCCGCCATCGCGGACCGCCTGGCTCGGGCGGCGGACGAACCCGCCGTACGGGAAGCGGTGATCCACGCGCGCGTAGGGCCCGTAAGCGAATCTGCGGGGAAGGCCTACGCGGACTTCCTGGCCCGACTGGTGAGGGACGGCGACGAAGAGACCGTGATCGCCGCGTGCCGCGCCCTGCCCGCCTGGCTCACACCAGCATCAGCGGACGCCATGCGGGCCGTCGCCGATGTCGCCACGGACCCGGGCCGTCGTCGACGGGAGTGGGACGCGGCCGCACAGCAGCTGGCCTGGTTCCCCCTGGGGCCGGTCGGCGGCCCCATCCTGAAGGACGTCATCCGGCGGCTTCAGGAACTCGCCGTCACGCCGGATCCGCGGGTGCGCGCCGACGCGCTCCGTCGCCTCTCCGGAATCGCTGAGGCCATCCGCGTCCGCCAGGGCTCCGCCCGCACGCTCCTCATCGCCGACGCCTTGGCCCTGTCGCTGCACGCGGTGGGTCTGTATGCCGACGCGGCGGCCCTGACGTGGGACACGTCGCTGGCTGCCGTGCGCCACGGCGTACATCATGCGGCGCGCTGGGAGCGGCTGTTGGATCTGGTCGAGGAACGCCCCGAACGGTTGCCCCTGGGGAGCGGATTCCATCTCGATGCCCCCACGCCACGCGCGCGTGACGCCCTGCTCGCGGCCGCTCGTCTGCTGCGCGAGCGGGGGACCCCGGCGGCCGGAGCGATGGCGCTCGCACTGGTGCGTGCCGGTGGCCGGGCCGCGTCCTGGGACGAGACCTGGCGCGCCGAACTGGTGGCACTGCGCGATCACGCGGACCACGACACGGCGATGGCCGCGTTCCTCCTCGCCTCCGAGCCGCATCCATGACGTGACGCGGGACCAGGGCCGCCAGGCGTGTCAGGAGGGGCGTACGGCCATCTTGTCGAGGGCATCCAGGAGCCAGGGGAGTTCGGGGCCGCGGCCCACCGGCAACACCTCGCCCGGCTCTTCGTCGAGAAGCACGAACGCGATGTCGTCGGTCCTGGCCACCATGGACCAGCCAGGACCGTCGGCACGAAGGATGCGGGCCTCTCCGGAGGCGAACGAGGACCGCACACGGCCCAGAGGCGGAGGAGTGCTCACGTACGCCCGCGCTTCCGCCAGCACGCGGCGTACGCCCGTGAGGGGAGCCTGAGCGGCATCAGCGTCGACGTCGGCATCGGAACCGGCCTGGGAGGCGTCGCCACTCT
Source organism: Streptomyces sp. NPDC032198 (assembly GCF_040636975.1). Lineage (NCBI taxonomy): Bacteria > Bacillati > Actinomycetota > Actinomycetes > Kitasatosporales > Streptomycetaceae > Streptomyces > Streptomyces sp. NPDC032198. Next base: position 28,895 of record NZ_JBEZVL010000016.1, read on the forward strand.
CCGGGCCGGCGTCCTCGCCCTCCTGTGTCGCGTCCGCCCCGGCACTGTCGGTCAAGAAGTCGGTGTCGTCGATCCGTTCGCGCCACGCCGCCCACTGGAGCGCGATCTCGTCGGCGCCGAGCCGACGCTGAGCAGGGCCCCAGGTGTCGGACTGCGGAGGTGAGAGCGGCTTCTCGTCCGCTTCCTCGGGCTCGGGATCGTGCGGAGCGGGCACGTTGGGCGCCGCGACGGCGACTGCGAGCGGCCAGCCGGGCAGCCCGGCGACCACCGTACGTTCGTCGGGCGACAGGTCGTACTCCATGCCGCAGTCCCAGGAGGCGATGGCGACGGCCACCAGCGACACGTCGTCGACGACCACGGTCCACCGGGCGCCCTCACCGTCCTGACCGAGCACCAGGCCGTACCCGGCCGCGAGCGGCGAGAGCCCCAGGGCCGCGCACGCCTCCGGATAGTCGTCACCGAGCACGCTCGGGAACTTCGCGGGTGTCAGCAGCACCGCGGTCAGCACGTACAGCGCGTCGTCCTCGGCGGCGACTGCGTCGTCCGTTCCGGCCATGCCAGCCTCCCCATCGCTTCATCCGTCGGCGCACCCTAACCACAGGTCCGCTTGATCGTCGAGGGGTGTGTGACCAGGAAGAGGGCTCCTGCCCACCGGGAAACTCGCTCGTACGCCCCGTAGCGGACACCTATGCCGGCCGTCATACCCAGAGCCAGTTCGCACTCCGTCTGCCTGTGATGCCGTGCTTCTTTCAAGAAGTCGGCCGACCACGGACGTGTGCGCGCCCTGAGGGCAGTCCTGTTGTCCGGAGTCCGTCAGGCGGCAGGCAGGCCGAGGAGCGTACGCGCCACGTCGTTCGGTGTCTCGTCGCGCTCCCGCGCGAGGGCGATGACGGCTCGGCAGGCGAGTTCGCTGACACCGAAGGACAGGGCCTCCGGCGACACCCAGCCCGTGGCTTGGTCCATGCGGTCCTGGTCGTCCTCGACGCACGCGGCCACGTAGACGGCAGCCGCCTCGAAGAGGTTGTGCGGGCGCTCCGCCTTGCTGCGAACAGCTTCGTCCGTACGCCACAGCTTGCTGAGTTTGTCGAACATGTGGGCCACCTTCCCCCGGGTTGCGGTTGCCGCTGATGCCCACTCACTTGCTGTACTCCAAAGTAGAGTTGGAGCTCCGGCGACAGAAGGGGGGCCGTGCGGTGAAGCGCTATGACCGGCTCAAGCAAATCCGGCGTCTCAACCCCGAGAAGGACGCCCTGACGATCTACCGGCTCACCGCGACGTACGAGTTCCCCTGGGATTTCACCCGCGCTCTCGAACTCGCGCTCTACCGCACCTACGCCGTTCCCAGCATCGGCCGGCTCCTGGCCGAGACGGCGGAACTGACGGGCCGTACGCAGAAGCGGTACGACGACACGGCCTTGCTCCTGGACACCGTCGTGGAGCACGGCTTCGGCACGGACGAAGGCCGCACCGCGATCCGCCGCATCAATCAGATGCACCGGAGCTACGACATCAGCAATGACGACATGCGCTACGTACTGTGCACGTTCGTGGTGATGCCCAAGCGCTGGATCGACGCCTACGGATGGCGCAAGCTCTCCCGCCACGAGACGACCGCGGCCGCTGTCTACTACCGCACGTTGGGGCGGCACATGGGGATCCAGGACATCCCGGACTCCTACGAAGCCTTCGAGGAGTGTCTCGATACCTACGAAGAGGCCCACTTCGCGTGGGACGAGGGCGCGCGACAGGTCTCCGATGCGACCCTCGACCTCATGGCCTCCTGGTACCCGCGCCCGCTGGCGCCCTTGTTGCGTGCCTCGACCCTCGCCCTGCTCGACGAGCCGCTCCTGCGCGCCTTCCGCTACGAACCGCCGAGCTCCGCCACCCGCAGGCTGGTCAGGCGCGCGGTGCGGTTGCGCGGCCGTGCCGTGCGCCTGCTGCCGCCACGTGACAAGCCCCATTACGCCCGGCAGAACTGGGAGATCAAGGGTTACCCGAAGGGGTACCGGGTCGGCGAGCTCGGCACCTTCCCGGCGCCCGGCGTTCGAGGCTGCCCGGTGGCGCACACGGACGAAGCGGAGGCCCCCTCAGCGGAGTGAGCTCAGCGTCGTCCGCAGCCAGGCGAGTTCGGCACGGCTCGTCGCGCGGGCGATGGTGAGGATGCCGCGGCGGAACGGGTCGTCCAGCTCCTCGGCGCGCAGCGGGTGCTCGCCGTCGTAGAAGAAGCTGGCCGGCTCGTCGAGGAAGGCCAGTCGGCGCTCGAGAACCGCGGCCTGGGCCGCCTTGTCGTCTACGTGGCGGAGAAAGGCGAGGACCGTGAACCAGCGGTTCTCGTCGGTGATGTCGGTCCGCTGCGGCTCAGTGAGCCTGCGGCGCAGTTCGTTCCTGCCCTCCTCGGTGAGGTTCAGGACATGGCGCGGGGCCGCCACGGAGCCGGGCTGTGTCTCACGGGCCAGCAGACCGGCCTTCTCCAGCCGTTTGATGGCGGGGTACAGCGTGCTCTCCGCGACCGGCCGTACGTGCCCGGTCAGCGCGGTGATGCGCTTGCGCAGCTCATAGCCGTGCAGGGGCGCGTCGTAGAGGAATCCGAGGATGGCCAGTTCGAGCATGCCGTGCATTCTGCCGTACCGACGGTGTACCTCACCGTCGCAATACATCGGGGCCGATGTATTCTGCCTCGGAAGTAAGCGTGGGCGAGCGAGAGAGTGGCAATGCGACAGGCACGGTTCGACGCGCAGGGCAGCTGTGTCCGCTGGACGGAGAGCAAGGGATCCGATCCGGCCCGGGTGTATGTGCACGGGCTCGGCGCGGCGTCGACGGTCTATCACGCGCACATCGCGGCCCGGCCCGAGCTGGTCGGCCGCCGGTCACTCTTCGTCGACCTGCCGGGCCACGGCATCAGTGACCGCCCGACGGATTTCGGCTACTCCCTGGAGGAACACGCGGACGCCCTTGCTGCGGTGCTGGGCGAGGCACAGGTGACCGGAGCGGAGATCGTCGCGCACAGCATGGGCGGCTCCGTCGCTATCGTGCTCGCGCACCGACGCGGCGACCTGGTGTCACGGCTCGTCCTCACCGAGGCCAATCTTGACCCCGACCCGGCCGTGACAGCGGGCAGCAGCGGTATCGCGGCCTACGAAGAGGAGGACTTCGTGGCGAACGGCCACGCGCGCGTGCTCGACAAAGTCGGCCGCCTGTGGTCGGCGACCATGCGGCTCGCCGACCCCCGCGCTCTGCACCGCAGCGCGAGAGGACTGGTGAGAGGCACGCGGCCCACGATGCGCGCGATGCTCATGGAGCTGCCTGCGGAGCGTGTCTTCTTGCAGGGCGCGCGGAGCGGGGAACTCCTGGGTGCAGAAGAGCTGGTGGCATCCGGGGTGCGGGTGGTGGCCGTGCCGAAGGCGGGGCACAACGTCATGTTCGACAACCCGGAGGCATTCGCCGCCGCTGTCGCCGGACGCTGGTGATCCACCCAAACGTTCACGGGCACCCCGGTGAGGTCGCGTTCGACAACACCCTTCGATGGTGTTTCGGTACCCACGTCGAGCGCCCGACCATGAGGAGCCTGCCCATGACGAGAGAGGGCGCACCCACCCATGCGGTGCTGCCCATCCCGCCGCCCCTGCCTAGTCCTCCCGTACCGCCAGTGCGAGGAACCGCGCGTCCTCGTCCACGTACGACGTCAGCTGCCAGCCCGCACCGGCGAGCAGCGGGCGGAGGTTCGCCTCGGCCCGCAGATCGTCCGGGGTGATCTGACGGCCCTGCCGCGCCGCGAGCGCCGCCCGGCCGATGGGGTGGAAGAGGGCGAGGACCCCTCCGGGACGTACCACGCGCCTCAACTCCCGCAGGTTCTGCGCCGGATCGGGCAGATGGGAGATCAAGCCCGCGCCGAACACGGCATCGAGCGACGCACCACGCACCGGGAGCCGGGTCACATCCGCGAGCAGGAGCTGCCCCTCGCCGTCCCTGCCCGCCTGTGTGGCGGCCTCCAGCATGGCGGGCGTCAGGTCGAGCCCGAGGACGACTCCGGACGCTCCTACAGCCTCCCGGAGCGCGGGCAGCGCACGCCCGGTGCCGCACCCGGCGTCGAGGACGCGGCCGCCGGGGCGCAGGCCGAGTTCGGACGCGGCGGCCCGGTAGGCGGGCCCGTCATCGGGGAACCGGCTGTCCCAGCCGGCCGCTCGGGCGGAGAAGAAGTCACGGACACGCGTGTGGTCATCGCTCATGTGGCCATGATTGCTCAATGACTCGCATGCGCGTTGGGGGCACATGTTCGGGCGTGACGCGATCCTTCAAGGTCCTCTCTCTGTCATATTCCAACACCTTTCGAACTGCGCCCCCGTCGCGCGCCCCTGTCAGGACTAGCGTCCCTGAGCCATGGGACACCTGGACCACGCCACCTTCGGCTGGCTGACCCCCGCGCTGTCGTACGCGATGGCCTGTATCGGCGCCGCTCTCGGGCTGCGCTGCACCGTCCGTGCGCTCGGTGCCACGGGCACCTCACGCCGCAACTGGCTCATCACCGCGGCCTCCGCCATCGGCACGGGCATCTGGACGATGCACTTCGTGGCCATGCTCGGCTTCGGCGTCACCGGCACCGAGATCCACTACAACGTGCCCCTGACGATCCTGAGCCTCGTCGTCGCGATGGCCGTCGTCGGAGTCGGCGTCTTCGCCGTCGGCTACGGCCGCGCCCGCGGGCGTGCGCTCGCACTCGGCGGGCTCACCACCGGGCTCGGCGTCGCGAGCATGCATTACCTGGGCATGGCCGCGCTGCGCCTGCACGGAGACGTGCGCTACGACCCCTTGCTGGTGGGCCTCTCCGTGGTCATCGCCGTCGTCGCCGCGACCGCGGCCCTGTGGGCGGCGCTCAACATCAAGTCGCCTCTCGCCGTCGCCGTCGCGTCACTTGTCATGGGCGGTGCGGTCAGCAGCATGCACTACACCGGAATGCTGGCCGTGAGCGTGCGGGTCACCGAGTCGGGTGCGGCACTGCCCGGGGCGACGACCATGCAGTTCATCTTCCCTCTCGCGGTCGGCCTTGGCTCCTATCTCTTCCTGACCTCGGCGTTCGTCGCGCTCTCCCCGACCTCGGGGGAGCGTGCGGCCTCCGTGGCGGCCCAGCGACCGGTGGAGCGTGCCGCCGGATAGCGGCGCACCGGTCACGGCCGGCCGATCAGGGCCGGGCGGACACACCCCGAAATCTCTCCGAGCGAGGAGGCCATGCGTACACCCCGTAGGACCCCCGACCCGGCCGACGGCATAGCGCCGTCGACGTCCGAGGCCCCGGCACGCGGCCGACGCGCACACGCCGGTCCGCCCGCCGACGAACGGCCCGACGCTGAAGCCTCCTTGGAGCCCGCACCGCGGGCCCCGACGTCGCCCGAGCGCTCGCGGTGGCCACGCCCGCGCACCGTACGAGCCAAGATCGTGTGCCTGCTGATGGTGCCGGTCGTCTCCCTCCTCGGTCTGTGGGGGTACGCCACGGTCCGCACCGCCCAGGACGTCGCGCACCTGAGGCAGTTGCAGCGCGTCGACGCGGAGGTCCGCGGCCCCGTGGACACAGCCATCGCCGCACTGCAGGCCGAGCGCGTGACAGCCGTGCGCTACGCGACCCGACCCGCCCCCGACGGGGGCAGCGAACTCAAGAGGCACGCGGAGCGCACGGACCGCGCGGTGGCGAAACTGCGGCGTGGCGAGGGCCGGACGGTCGCCGATGGCGCCGATCTGCCCACCGGCGTGGCGTCCAGGCTTGAATCGTTCGTCTCCGCCGCCGAGGGCTTGAGCACGTTACGGACCGACGTGCTCGACGGGCGCACCGGTTGGGACGCGGCCTACGGCCAGTACACGAAGACCATCTCGGACGCCTTCGGGGTCGGCGGCGCGCTCACCGGCATTCAGGACGCCGAACTCGGCTCCGACGCGCGCGTGCTGCTCGAATTCTCCAGGGCCGCCGAGATGCTGGCGCGCGAGGACGTCGTCCTGTCCAGTGCCCGACTCGACGGCGTCTTGGACGGCGAGCGGCTGCGGCAGTTCACCGGAGCCGTCGATACCCGGCAGACCTTGACCGACACGGCGGTGGCGGATCTGCGCGGACCCGAACGAGCCGCTTGGCAGGACCTCGTGGAGGGGAGCGCGTACGCCGACGTGCGCAACGTCGAGGACAAGGTGCTCGTCGCACCGCCGGGCCGCAAAGCCGCTGACGCGTCGTCGGCCGCCAAGTGGGACAGCGCGCACGCGGCGGTACGGGACGAGTTGCACGCGATCGCCGTGGGCGCGAGCCGCAGCGCCGCGGGCCGGGCCGACCCGTTCACCCGTGGGCTGCTCACCTCGGCGGGCGCCGCCGTGCTGTTCGGGCTCCTGGCCGTCGCCGCCTCGCTGGTCATCTCCGTACGCATCGGGCGAGGCCTGGTCGTCGAGCTGGTGAGCCTGCGCAACGGCGCCCTGGAGATCGCCCGCCACAAACTCCCGCAGGCCATGCAGAGGCTGCGCGCCGGCGAGGAGCTCGACATCCACGCCGAAGCACCACCAGGGCCGCCCGCGGAGGACGAGACGGGACAGGTCTACGAAGCGCTGGGCACGGTGCACCGGGCCGCCCTGAGCGCCGCCATCGAGCGCGCCGAACTCGCCAGCGGCATCTCGGGCGTCTTCGTCAATCTCGCCCGCAGGAGCCAGGTCCTCGTCCACCGCCAGCTCAACCTCCTCGACAACATGGAGCGCAGGTCGGACGATCCGAATGAACTCAGCGACCTCTTCCGGCTCGACCACCTCACCACCCGGATGAGGCGACATGCCGAGAGCCTGATCATCCTCTCCGGAGCCGCGCCAGGACGTGCATGGCGCCTGCCCGTCCCCCTGACGAACGTCGTCCGTGCGGCCGTCTCCGAAGTCGAGGACTACGCGCGCGTAGAGGTACGACAACTCCCCGTCGCCGCGGTCGTCGGCACGGCCGTCGCCGACCTCACCCATCTCCTGGCCGAACTGGTCGAGAACGCCGCCCAGTTCTCGCCGCCCCACACGAAGGTGCGGGTCAACGGCGAACCGGTCGGCAACGGCTACGCCCTGGAGATCGAGGACCGTGGCCTCGGCATGGGCGCGGATACCCTGGCCGAGGCCAACCACCGCATCGAGCAGTCCGAAGCACTCGATCTGTTCGACAGCGACCAGCTGGGCCTCTTCGTTGTCAGCAGGCTCGCCGCGCGGCACGGGATCAAAGTGCACCTCAGCACGTCCCCGTACGGCGGCACCACAGCGGTCGTCCTTCTGCCCACCGCACTGCTGCAGAGCACCAGGCCGGAGAGCCCCGGAGCCCACACCATGAAACGTGACCGTGAACTGGACGGGCACGCGCGCATGCCCGATGCCGCACCGATGAACGGCAATTCCGTGCCCGCCAAGGCGGCCCGCCCCGCACTGGCCCCGTCGACGGAGACCCCGGCGGCGACGCCCCCGGGCGTCACGGCTCTTCGCCTGCACAAGCCCCCGGACCCAGAACCCGAGAGCGCCCCGGAGCCTTCGGACGATCTCCCGCGCCGCGTGCGCCAGGCCAGCCTGGCCCCCCAGCTGCGCGAGCGACCCCACGCCGACGAGGCCGGATCCGTGAGCGTGCGCGAAGACACCGAACGCAACCCCGAACAGGTACGGGACCGCATGACCGCCTACCGCGACGGCTGGGCCCGCGGCGGCGGCCGACGGCCGGGCATCGTCGGCGCGGTCCCCGACGCCCCAGGGTCCGCCCCGGCCAGTGACAGCACCGAAGGAGATCTCTCATGATCCAGGATCAGAGCATCACCGCCGACAGAACCGGCGAACTCGACTGGCTGCGCGATGACTTGGTGCTGCGCGTCGGTGAGGTGCGGCACGCCGTGGTGCTCTCCAACGACGGGCTCGCCGTCGGCGCCTCGACCGCCCTCACCCGGGAGGACGCCGAACACCTCGCCGCGGTCGCCTCCGGCTTCCACAGCCTCGCCAAGGGCGCGGGCCGGCACTTCGGAGCCGGGGGAGTACGACAGACCATGGTGGAGATGGACGACGCCTTCCTGTTCGTGGCAGCGGCGGGCGACGGCTCCTGCCTCGCCGTACTCAGCTCCGTCACCGCCGACATCGGCCTGGTCGCCTACGAGATGGCGCGCCTGGTCAAACGCGTGGGCGAGCATCTCTACACGCCACCGCGCTTCGCGGCGCAGCCGCCGGCCGTCGGATGACGCAGGGCGGTCGACGCAGATGACCGAGGACAGGAGCGGCGTCCCGCGCGACGCGGGCATCCAGTGGTACGACCACGAAGCCGGACCACTGGTCCGTCCCTACGCGATGACGGGCGGGCGGACCCAACCGGGCCCCAGTGGAGTGCGCTTCGATCTGATCGCACTCGTCACGCTGGCCGAGAGCGCGCCGGCATCGGGCGACGACACCGCACTCGGCCCGGAACACAGGTCGCTCCTAGAACTGTGCCGCACCGAGACCCAGTCGGTCGCCGAACTGGCGGCCGGCGCCGATCTGCCCGTGGGCGTGGTCAGGGTGCTGCTCGGCGACCTGCTGGAAATGGGCTGCGTGAAGGTGAACCGACCCGTGCCCCCCGCACAACTACCCGACGAGAAGATCCTGCGAGAGGTGATCGATGGGCTCCGAGCGCTCTGACGCCGACGGCGACACGACCGCCATGGCGTTGAAGATTCTGGTCGCGGGCGGCTTCGGGGTGGGCAAGACCACCCTGGTCGGCGCGGTCAGCGAGATCCGCCCGCTGCGCACCGAGGAACTCCTCAGCGAGGCGGGCCAGTCGGTGGACGACACCGGCGGAGTCGACCGCAAGACCACGACGACCGTCGCCATGGACTTCGGCCGCATCACCATCAGGTCAGGCCTGTCGCTGTACCTCTTCGGTACGCCGGGCCAGGACCGATTCTGGTTCCTGTGGGACGAGCTGTCCCAGGGCGCGCTCGGTGCCGTCGTCCTCGCGGACACCCGACGGCTCGAGGACTGCTTCCCCGCCGTCGACTACTTCGAGCACCGGCACATCCCGTTCGTGGTGGCCGTCAACTGCTTCGCGACCGCCCGTACGTACGGTGCTCATGAAGTGTCACGGGCCCTGGACCTCGACCGCGGCACCCCCGTGGTGCTGTGTGACGCACGGGACCGCGATTCGGGAAAGGAGGTGCTGATACGCCTGGTCGAGTACGCCGGGCGGATGCATACCGCCCGGCTGCTCGACACGGTGGGTTGAGGCCGGCGGGTGAGTCGCTGAGGTCGGCCGGTGAGTCGAGGCGTCGTCAGTCGGCGACGGAGCCGAGAGCGATCACCTTGTCGATCTTGACGCGCACGAGCAGCTCACCCGGCACGCCATTGCGCTCCCCGAACTCCTCGGCGCGCCCCTCACCCATGTAGCGGGCGCCGAGCCGACCGGCCCAGTGCCGTACCTCGTCGAGATCGTCGCTCAACCGTGCCTGCCCTTGCACGACCACGAACGCGAACGGAGGCTTGTCGTCGTCCACACATAGGGCGACACGCCCGTCTCGCGCCAAATTCCGCCCCTTGACGGTCTCCGCCCCGGTGTTGAACACCAGCTCGTCCCCGTCCAGCAGAAACCAGATTGGTGCGATATGTGGGCTTCCGTCCGCGCGGACGGTCGACAGCTTGCCGGTTCGGGTGCCCTGCGAGAGGAACGCCCGCCACTGGTCCTCGGTCATCTTCTGTGCCATGTCCTCATCATGCTTGCCGGAGGGCCGATGGTGGGGAAGGCTGGCAGGTCAGTTCCTCCAGGCAGGGGGAACAGAAGGCGGGGAGACGGGAACATGGCGCAGAACACGGGCCTCGGTTGGCTGCTCGACGACTTGACCAAGCGCATGGAGCCCGTACGGCACGCTCTCGTGTTGTCCAACGACGGTCTGGTGACCGGCGCGAGCTCGGAACTGAAGCGCGAGGACGCGGAACATCTGGCTGCGGTCTCGTCGGGTCTGCACAGCCTGGCCAAGGGCTCAGGGCGGCACTTCCATGCGGGCAGCGTGCGGCAGACGATGATCGAGTTCGACGACGCGGTGCTGTTCGTGACGGCGGCCGGCGACGGCAGTTGCCTGTGCGTCCTCAGCTCCGCGGAGGCGGACATCGGTCAGGTCGCGTACGAGATGACACTCCTCGTCAATCGGGTCGGCGAACATCTGGGCGTGGGCGCCCGGCAGCCGGAGCGGACGCCAGTCGTAGACCTCTGACCAGCTGAAACGTCGACGCGGCGAGAGTTATCCACAGGCTCGGCGCGGATCGCGGTGATCGCGCTACGGTTTTTCCCGAGAGCAAAGACGCCTCACGGGGGAGAACCACCATGACAGGTCACACGATCACCCAGGAAACCGCTGACACGGCAGTGCGGACATCGATCACGCAGGGCCACGCGGCCCGAGAACTGGGGCTGAAACGCGGCGAGTTCGAGCTCGCCGTGATGCTTGGACGCATCCGCACCGTCAGCGACACGGTCGGTGGGCGGCGTCGCGTCACACGCGAGGAGATCGAGCGCGTCCGTGCGGGGGAGAGCTTTCCCGAGGCATGGCTGGAGCGGATGAGAGTCGTGGGGACCACGGAGGGCGCGGCTCTCATGGACATCTCCACGGCCCGGTTCACCCGGCTCACACGCGCAGGCTTCATCATGCCGGTGAAGTTCTACCTCAACCGCTATCGAGCGGTGGTCTGGCTCTATCTGGCCGAGGAGCTGAAGCAGTTCGCCAAGTCCGAGACCAACGCCGGACTGCTCACCGGCCGAGCACCCAGCACGATCCGCGCCCAACTGGAGGCGGGCATCGACCTGCGGGCACGTAACTGGCGGGGCCGCCAGGCGGGAGCGCTGCTGCAGCAGGCCGACGATGCCTGGGAGCGCGCCGCGGCCGTGGCCTCGCTGCTCGACCCGGTTCAGATCGCGGAGATCATCAAGGATCCGTACGAACGCGCCTACGTACGAAGGCTCATGCCCGAGCCCTTCGGCCAGGGCGCACCGGAGTCACCGGCGGGACGGATCATCCAGAAGATCATGACCGCGGACGATCCCAACGAGATCCGCTGGCTGCGGGCCCACCTCACCATCAGCCTCTCCCAGGCCAGAGGAGAGCGCCCAGCGCCACGGCCCGCGCCGAAGCCCGGGCCCGATCTGGGGCCGGAAGCCGTCCCTGGGCCTCGGGCAGGGGACGAGGCCCAGGAGACTCCGCCCTCCGCCCCGCACGAGACACGGGCCGCCGCACTGCCCGACGACAGGAAGGCAGTGCGGCTGCCGGAGCCACGAGGTCTGCTCAAGTGGATGCGCCGCAGGGGAGCCTAGCCAGGGTCGTAGGCGAGCGTAGCCAGTCAGCGTGAGGGAAGGCCCTGCTGCGGGTTGCGCCGTTGCGTGGTCGTGCCGCTACATGGTCGCGTCGAGGTCCTTGGCGTAGTGCTCGATCGCGGGACGGTAGCCGGCGATGTCCGGGTCCTGGCTCGTGGCGGCGAGCAAGGTCAGCAGGATTTCCATCGCATCGTGGGCCCGGCCGGTGTTGTAGAGGGCCATGGCCAGAAAGGTCTTGAGGGCGGCGTCACCGGGAAACTCAGCAGCCGCGTCGCTCAAAGTCGTGACGGCTTCCGGATACCGGCCAAGAACGCGATAGGTGCTGCCAAGGCCCAGGAGTGCTCCCCGGCGGTCATCAGGAGAGAGGCCCGGTTCCTCGACCGCGCGTACGTAATGCGGCACCGCCTCGGCCTCCAGGCCGAGCGTGTCGTGCACCCACGCGGTCTGGTACGCCACTTCCGGGTCCAAGGGGAACTGCTCGCACAGGGCGAGCAGCCGCTCCCGTGCCTCCTCGCGGTGACCCTCCTCGCGGAGCCGCACGGCCTCGGCGAGCAGCCGGTCACGGTGCGCGGTCATGTCCTCGTCCCTCATCAATGCCCCATCCCTCTCTACATGTCGCTCTGCCTTACCCGAAGCCCGAAGCCCGAAGCCCGAAGCGAACGGAGGCACCCTTGTCATCTTGCCTGGAACACACCGCCCGCATCATGCACACCGCCCGCCTATGGACGCATCGGTGGTGGCCCCGTCGAACCTCGTGGGGTGAGGGTGGGTGTGGGCACTTGGTGAGGGGCGACACGCCTGCCGGACAGGACACCATAGAGAGAGCGGGCGACATCCGCTCCGAAGGCGTGGATGTCATGGCTCATCGCGGAGAGCGTCGGGTGGGTCAGCTTGCACAACTGCGAGTCGTCCCAGGCCAGCAGGGAGATGTCGGCGGGCACTCGCAGACCCATCTCGGCGGCGACGGACAGCCCGGCCACGGCCATCAAGTCGTTGTCGTAGCCGATCGCTGTGGGCCGCCCGGCCGCGGCGAGCAGCGAGCGAGTCGCTCGGGCGCCCGCCTCTCCGGAGAAGTCCGTGGCCAGCTGACGGCCTTCCGGGAGCCCCAGGTCGGCCATGGCCGCGGTGAAGGCGGTGCCACGAATGACGCTGTGCCCCAGCTCAGCCGTGCCGCCGACCCGGGCGATGGACCGGTGTGGGCAAGGTGCCAAGCTCCGCGTTGCTCAGCAACCAGCCCCGCTGGTCGTACTTCATGATCTGGTCGGAGCAGCTCAAGGGGAGTAACACCAACGCCGAGATCCAGGCCTGCTACTTCCACCCGCGCGTCCTCAACCAGAGTGAGGTGAAGCTCCCGGCCGCCGGGCGGAGCGCCCCTTCCCGGAGGCGAGGGGCCATCACCCGTTCTGCCGTCCCTGGGTGCCGAGAGCGTTGCCGTTGCGTTGAATCGAATCCGGAGCGACCTAGGCCTCCGGGAGCAAGCATGTCTGTGAAGCATGGACCGGGTGGGTCACGGCCGACCACTACCGCACCGTCGCAGCGAGGCCGGCTCCGGCAGATCGGGCGGTGGTGCGCCCGCCACTGCGTCACCGTCATCGTGGTGTGGCTTGCCGCGCTGATCGGGCTCCAGGTCCTGAACCACGCCTACGGCGGCGAGTACTCCGACGACTTCTCCCTGCCGGGCACCGAGTCGCAGGCAGGTCTCGACGTGCTCAAGGCGCACGAGCCCGCGGCCGGCGGCTACAGCGTCCAGGTCGTCCTGCACGACTCGGACAAGCCCCTCAGCGACGAGAGCGATCAGGTCGGGTCGGCCGTCAGCAGCCTGCAGAAGCTTCCCCACGTGCTGTCCGCGCAGAGCCCGCTGCCCGCTCAGCAGCAGCCCGCCGGCACCCCGAACCTCGGACCGCTGTCCTCCGACGGCAAGACGGGCTACGTCACCGTCCGCTTCGACGTGCAGCCCTCCACCCTCGGCGACGACTACCTGGACGGCGTCGACACGGCGGTGCAGCCGCTGCGCTCCGCCGGCGTGGAGGTGGAGTACGGAGGTCCACTGGGCGAGCTGGCCCGGCCGGAGCCGGACGACCGGACGAGCGAGGCCATCGGCTTCGGTGTGGCGATCGTGGTCCTCCTGATCGGGTTCGGTAGCGTGCTCGCCGCGCTGCTGCCGCTGGTGACGGCGCTGATCAGCGTGTTGTGCGGCCTCGCCTGCCTGGGCCTGCTCGCGGGGGCGTTCACCTTCGCCACCGTCTCGCCGACGCTGGCCACGATGATCGGACTCGGCGTCGGGATCGACTACGCCCTCTTCCTGGTCACCCGCCACCGGCAGAATCTCCTGGGCCAGGACCCGGTCACGGCCGCCGGGCACGCGACGGCGACCAGCGGCCGGGCGGTCCTGGTTTCAGGGTGCACGGTGATCATCGCCCTGTCCGGCCTGTGGGTCTCCGGGATCTCGTTCATCGGCAAGCTGGGTCTGGCTGCCGCGGTCACCGTCGTCACGGCGGTACTCGGCGCGCTGACACTGGTGCCCGCGCTCCTCGGACTGATCGGGCGCCGCATCGACAAGCTGAGGGTGCGGGCCCCGATCGCCGAGACGAGCACCGAGTCCGGGGCGACGGACCAGGGCAGCTGGCACCGCTACGCGCAGCGTGTGGAGCGACGGCCCTGGTGGTTCCTCGTCGGCGGCGCCGTCGTGCTCGCCGTCCTGTCGATCCCGGTCTTCTCCATCCAGCTCGGCCACATCGGCGACGGCGCGGACCCGAAGTCCTTCACCGACCGGCGCGCCTTCGACCTGATGTCCTCCGCCTTCCGACCCGGCTCGAACGGCCCGATGACACTCGTCATCGACCAGAGCGCTGTGCCCCAGTCGGACAGGGCGGCCCTGGCGACCCAGGCGCAGAAGGCCCTCACCGACGTACCCGACGCGGCCGCCATCACCCCGCTCAAGGCCACGTCGGACGGCGACGTCCTGATCTCCACGGCATACTCCGTGGCCGCTCCGCAGGACGAGCGGACCACCGATCTGCACGAGAACCTGAGTGACGACGTGCTCCCGCTGGCGGTGTCAGGGACGAAGGCCAGCACCTACGTCACGGGGACGACCGCCGCGCAGGCCGACTTCCTGGAGATCGTCTCCAAGAAGCTGCCCCTGATCATCGCGGTGGTCGTGGCCCTGGCCTTCCTCGTCATCCTCGTCGTGTTCCGCGGCCTGCTCGTCGCGGTCAAGGCCGCGGTGCTCAACGTCCTGTCGATCGCCGCCTCGTACGGGGTCGTGGTGGCCGTCTTCCAGTGGGGGTGGGGCGGACCGGCGCTCGGCGTCTCGGGGAAGGTCCCGATCGAGAGCTACGTACCGATGATGATGTTCGCGATCGTCTTCGGGCTCAGCATGGACTACGAGATCTTCCTGCTGTCCCGGGTCCACGAGGCGTGGCTGCGCACCCGGGACGCCAAGGCGAGCGTCGCCCACGCTCTGGAGATCACCGCACGGGTCATCACCTGCGCCGCCCTGATCATGGTGAGCGTGTTCGCCGCGTTCCTCATCAGCGACAACATCGTGGTGAAGATGCTGGGGCTCGGCCTGGCGGCCAGCGTGCTCATCGACGCCACCGTGGTACGCCTGCTGCTGGTGCCCGCGGTCATGACGCTCCTGGGCAAGTCCGCCTGGTGGGCGCCCCGTTGGCTGGACCGGATCCTCCCGCACATCGATGCCGAAGGTGAGAGCGCCGACACCCGCACGCGGAAGTGAGGGACTGTGGAGTAAGGGGGTGTCAGTGGGTGTCGGTCGTGGCCAGGGGGCGGGGCGTCGTCGCGAGGGCGGGCGAGAGGGGCGTCCCCCCGTCGAGTTCCGCCTCCAGATGCTCCGGGAGCGCCAGCCGGTACAGGGGCAGGGCAGCGGCGCTCGTGATGACGGCCACCAGGACGAGTACGGAGTTCCCCTACAGCCCCCGACCGCCCCGGCCGGTCGGGGCAGGGGCGGTTGGGGGGAGCGGGAGTAAGGGAGGGGCGAGACGGGGATCGAAGCCCCTCCCTTCCGGTCAGAGGCTGGGGATGGCGGAGGCTTCCCCAGCGGTCTGCTGTTGCTGCGACGGCTTGCGGGCCGGGAGCAGCAGCGCGAGCAGTACGGACACGACCACGAACCCGATGACCCACCAGAAGGTGGTGCCGTAGGCGCCGGCCAGGCTGTCGGGCGTGATCTGCTTCGTCTCGATGAGATGGTCCATGCGGGTCTGGGCGACGAGGATCAGCACGGCCGCACCGAACGAGGACCCGATCTGCATGATGATCCGGTTCGCCGTGCTGGCCCGCGGAATCACAGACCCCGGCATGTCCCGGATGGCGCCCGCCATGGCGGGAACCATGACCAGGCCGATGCCGCCACCGCTCACCAGGAGCGCGGCGCCCAGGAGCACGACATTGGTGTCCGCCCCGAGCTGGGTGCACACCAGCGCACCGATCGTGGTGAGTGCGAGGCCGCTGATGACGAGCAGCCTCGGCGAGGTCCGGTCCGTGAACTTGCCGACGACCAGCAGCGACGCGGCCATGCCGACGCCCTAAGGGCGAGGAGGCGGAGACCGGCGCCATCACGGCCGCCGCGGCGAAGATCCTCGCGGGCGGCGAGCCCCGATCGGCGGCCCGTCGGCTGCGGGAGGAGATGCTGGCGCAGCCGACCCCCTCCGAGATCGTGCGGACCCTCGAGGAACTGTCGGCGGCGCACTGACGCGTCTCAGGCCCCCGTCGGCGGGCGGCCGTCCATGTGCCGCTCCCCGTAGGCCCGGAAGAGCCCTTCCTGCACGACCGAGACCAGCAGCCTGCCCTCGATGTCGTAGATACGGCCGCGCGCGAGACCGCGGCCGCCGGTCGCGATCGGGGACTCCTGGTCGTACAGGAACCACTCGTCCGCGCGGAAGGGGCGGTGGAACCACATGGCGTGGTCCAGCGAGGCCATGTCGAAGCCGCGCGGGCCCCACAGCGGCTCCACGGGGATGCGCACGGCGTCCAGGAGCGTCATGTCGCTCGCGTACGTCAGCGCGCAGGTGTGGACGAGCGGATCGTCACCGAGCGGGCCGACCGCGCGCATCCAGACCGCGCTGCGCGGCTCGGCGTCCTTGATCTCCTCGGCGGTCCAGCGCAGCCGGTCCACGTAGCGGATGTCGAAGGGCTGGCGCCTGGCCATGCGCTCCAGCTGCTCGGGCAGCTCACCCAGATGCTCGGTGATCTCCTGGGCGACCGTCGGCAGCGTCTCCGGATCGGGAGCCGTGATGCGCGGCGGCAGCTGGTGCTCGAAAGCACCCTCCTCGGGCTGGTGGAAGGAGGCGGTGAGGTTGAAGATGGTGCGGCCCTGCTGGACCGCGGTCACCCGCCGCGTGGTGAAGGAGCGCCCGTCCCGCACCCGCTCGACCTGATACACGATCGGCACGCCCGGACGGCCGGGCCGCAGGAAGTACGCGTGCAGCGAGTGCACCGGACGCTCACCCTCCGTGGTGCGCCCGGCAGCCACAAGGGCCTGCCCGGCGACCTGCCCGCCGAAGACCCGCTGCAGGGACTCCTGCGGGCTGCGGCCACGGAAGATGTTGAGCTCGATCTGCTCCAGATCCAGCACGTCGACCAGCCGGTCGGCGGGGTTGTTCATGGCGTCCTCGACTCCTGTCCGGGGGAAGCTCGGCGAGATGAGCGGTCAGCGGTCAGAGCTGGCCGACGTCCGTGACCCGGACGACGGCGCGGCCCTCCTCGTCGGAGGCCGCGAGATCGACCTCCGCGCTGATGCCCCAGTCATGGTCGCCGTTCGGGTCGGCGAACGTCTGCCGGACGCGCCACAGACCGTGCTCCGGGTCCTCCTCGATGAGCAGCAGCTTGGGGCCGCGCGCATCGGGACCGGTGCCGAGATCTTCGTACTCGTCCCAGTACTTGTCCATGGCCGCGCCCCAGGCGTCCGCGTCCCAGCCGGAATCGGCGTCCAGCTCGCCCAGCTCCTCGACGTGGTCGAGCGCGGCGAGCTCGACGCGGCGGAAGAGCGCGTTGCGGACCAGGACGCGGAAGGCGCGGGCGTTGGCGGTGACCGGCTTGACCTGGTCGGCGCGCTCCTGGGCCTCCTCGGCCGTCATGACCTCGGGGTTGGCGAGCTGCTCCCACTCGTCGAGGAGGCTGGAGTCGACCTGGCGGACCATCTCACCGAGCCAGGCGATGAGGTCTTCCAGGTCCTCGGACTTCAGGTCGTCCGGGATGGTGTGCTCAAGCGCCTTGTACGCGCTCGCGAGGTAGCGAAGGACGATGCCCTCGGTGCGCGCGAGCTCGTAGAAGGACGTGAACTCCGTGAAGGACAGCGCCCGTTCGTACATGTCGCGGATCACGGACTTGGGGGAGAGCGGGTGGTCGCCGACCCACGGGTGGCTCGTCTTGTAGGTGTTGTACGCGTGGAAGAGGAGCTCCTCCAGGGGCTTGGGATAGGTGACGTCCTGGAGCCGCTCCATGCGGTCCTCGTACTCGACGCCGTCCGCCTTCATCAGGGCCACGGCCTCGCCGCGCGCCTTGTTCTGCTGGGCGGCGAGGATCTGCCGCGGATCGTCCAGCGTGGACTCGACGACGGACACCATGTCCAGGGCGTACGAGGGGGACTCCTGGTCCAGCAGGTCGAAGGCGGCAAGCGCGAACGTCGACAGCGGCTGGTTGAGCGCGAAGTCCTGCTGCAGGTCGACCGTCAGACGCACGATGCGGCCCGAGGTGTCCGGCTGGTCGAGCTTCTCGACCACGCCGCCGTCAAGGAGCGAACGGTAGATGGCGATGGCGCGGCGGATGTGGCGCAGCTGCTGCTTGCGCGGCTCGTGGTTGTCCTCGAGGAGGTGACGCATCGCCTCGAAGGCGTTGCCCGGACGGGCGATCACCGCGAGGAGCATCGTGTGCGTGACGCGGAAGCGGGAGGTCAGCGGCTCGGGTTCCGAGGCGATGAGCTTCTCGAACCCGGCCTCGGTCCACCCCACGAAGCCCTCGGGGGCCTTCTTGCGTACCACCTTGCGGCGCTTCTTCGGGTCGTCGCCCGCCTTGTTGAGCGCCTTCTCGTTCTCGATGACGTGCTCGGGCGCCTGCGCCACGACGAGGCCCGCCGTGTCGAAGCCCGCGCGTCCCGCGCGGCCCGCGATCTGGTGGAACTCCCGGGCCCGCAGGGTCCGTACACGCGTGCCGTCGTACTTGGTGAGGGCGGTGAAGAGCACCGTACGGATCGGGACGTTGACGCCGACGCCGAGCGTGTCCGTGCCGCAGATGACCTTCAGCAGACCGGCCTGCGCCAGCTTCTCGACGAGCCGCCGGTACTTGGGCAGCATGCCCGCGTGGTGCACGCCGATCCCATGACGCACGTACCGCGAGAGGTTGCGGCCGAACTTGGTGGTGAAGCGGAAGCTGCCGATCAGATCGGCGATCTTGTCCTTCTCCTCACGCGTGCACATGTTGATGCTCATCAGCGACTGCGCGCGCTCGACGGCCTGTGCCTGCGTGAAGTGCACGATGTAGACCGGCGCCTGCTTGGTCTCCAGGAGCTCGGTGAGCGTCTCCGTGATCGGCGTCAGGCGGTACTCGTACGAGAGGGGGACCGGGCGGGTCGCGGAGCGGACGACCGAGGTGGGGCGGCCCGTGCGGCGCGTCAGGTCCTTCTCGAACATCGAGACGTCGCCGAGCGTCGCCGACATCAGGATGAACTGGGCCTGCGGCAGTTCGAGGATCGGGATCTGCCAGGCCCAGCCGCGGTCCCCCTCCGCGTAGAAGTGGAACTCGTCCATCACGACCTGGCCGACGTCGGCGTTCTTGCCGTCCCGCAGCGCGATCGACGCGAGGACCTCGGCCGTGCAGCAGATGACGGGGGCGTCGGAGTTGACGGACGCGTCACCGGTCAGCATGCCGACGTTCTCGGTGCCGAAGAGCTTGCACAGGTCGAAGAACTTCTCCGACACCAGCGCCTTGATCGGAGCCGTATAGAAAGTGACCTTGTCCTGGGCCAGCGCGGTGAAGTGCGCGCCCGCCGCGACCAGGCTCTTTCCGGAGCCGGTCGGAGTGGACAAGATCACGTTGGCTCCGGAGACCACCTCGATCAGCGCCTCCTCCTGAGCCGGATAGAGAGTGATCCCCGTCTCCTCGGCCCACGAGGAGAAGGCTTCGAAGAGGGCATCGGGGTCGGCATCCGGCGGCAGCTGATCAATGAGTGTCACACCCCCATCTTGCCTTCCTTCTCACCCGATCAGGGAACCGGCGGTCCGGACGAAGATCATGAACGCTACGCTGTGTCGCCAACGGGGCGTCAGTACAACGGAAATGGGGCGGGCAACAGCCATGATGGGTCCGGCACACTCACTGTCGGGGGCCGCGGCCTGGCTCGGCGTCGGAGCGGCAGCGGCGGCAGCGGGTCACACGATGCCCTGGCCGGTCCTTCTCGTCGGAGCTCTGATCTGCGCCGGTGCCGCGCTCGCACCCGACCTCGACCACAAGTCGGCGACCATCTCGCGGGCCTTCGGACCCGTCTCCCGGGGCCTGTGCGAGATCGTCGACAAGCTCTCGGCCGCCGTCTACAAGGCCACCCGCAAGCAGGGCGACCCGCGCAGAGCCGGCGGGCACCGCACCCTCACGCACACCTGGCTGTGGGCCGTCATCATCGGGGCGGGCGCGTCCGCACTCGCCATCTTCGGCGGGCGCTGGGCGGTCCTCGCGCTGCTCTTCGTCCATATGGTGCTCGCCATCGAAGGCCTGCTGTGGCGCGCCGCGCGCGGGTCGAGCAGCGATGTGCTGGTGTGGCTGCTCGCCGCGACGAGCGCCTGGATCCTCGCGGGAATCCTGGACAAGCCCGGGAACGGCGCGGACTGGCTGTTCACCGCGCCGGGCCAGGAGTACCTGTGGCTGGGCCTGCCGATCGTCCTCGGCGCCCTGGTGCACGACATCGGGGACGCGCTGACGGTCTCCGGCTGCCCGATCCTGTGGCCCATCCCCATCGGCCGCAAGCGCTGGTACCCCGTCGGACCGCCGAAGCTGATGCGCTTCCGTGCGGGCAGCTGGATCGAGCTGAAGGTGCTGATGCCGGCCTTCATGTTGCTCGGGGGAGTGGGCGGCGCGGCGGCGCTCAACTTCATCTGAGGGCGGTCACCGCCCTCAGACCTCGGGCAGGCAGTACTACCTCGGGGCGAGCACCCCTATACGTATCCCGCCAGCCCCTCCGCCAGCTCCTCCCCGTCACCGTCGCGATACGCGGACAGCGCCTGCTGCAGGGCGAACGTGCCGCGGATCGTGGCGGCACGCGCGGCCGTCCCGTCGTCCGCCGCCGACCGGCCGCCCCGCGCGAGGACCCGGTCCAGGAGCTCATCGCCGTAGCTCGCGGCGATGGCCGCGAGGTCCTCCGCCGGGTCCCCGAGCGCGACCTCGTCCCAGTCGATCACTCCGATGAGCCGCGGCCGTCCGTCGGCGTCCTCCCACCGCACGTTCTCCCCGCCGAGGTCCCCGTGCACCACCGCCCCGGTGAGATGAGGGAGGCCGTCGAGCTCCGCGAGCTCCCGCTCGGCGCGCAGCCGCCCCGCCTCGGACATGAGGGCGAACAGCTCCGCGCGGACGTCCGCCGCGAACCGCCGCCACTCGCCCTCGGGCGCAAGCGGCAGCGCCGCCCGCACCTCCGCGTCGGTGCCCGCCGCGGCGAGGGCGGCAAGGAGCTCGGCGTACTGCGCCGCCACTGACGCGGCCACCCCGGGCCGGTCGAGCACGCCGACCGCGAGGGGCGCTCCGGGGACTCGGCTGAGCACCAGGAACGGCGGCTCGTCCGTGCCAAGAGCGCCGCCGGTCATCAGGGGTACGGGGGTGCGGAAGCCGAGGTCGAGACCGGCGAGCACGCGCAGTGTGGCCGCCCGCCCGGTCAGCCGGGCGGCTGCCGCCTCGGTGCGGGCGAGGCGCACCACCCGGTCCGAGCCGATCACGACGTGGTGGAACTGCCCTTGGATCACGGGGCGCCCGGACACCGCCTCGCCCGGCAACAGGCGGCTCAGCAGCGCCTGATGCGATACGCCGGGCACGAAACTAGACGTGCTCGGGCCCGTTACAGACGTGCTCGGGCTCGTTCCGAGCGAGGCATCACCCACGTCGTTCATGCCATCCGCGTCTTCCGTGTCGTCATGTCATCCATGCCAGGACCGCCAGAGCGCCGCGTACGCACCGCCCGCCCCCACCAGCTCGTCATGGCTGCCGAGCTCGCTGATCCGGCCGTTCTCCACCACCGCGATGACATCCGCGTCGTGCGCGGTATGCAGCCGGTGGGCGATGGCGACGACCGTGCGGCCGTCCAGGACGCGCGCGAGGGAGCGTTCCAGGTGGCGTGCCGCGCGCGGGTCGAGGAGGGAGGTCGCCTCGTCGAGGACCAGGGTGTGCGGGTCGGCGAGCACCAGGCGGGCCAGCGCGATCTGCTGGGCCTGTGCAGGGGTGAGGGCGAAGCCGCCCGAGCCCACCTCGGTGTCCAGGCCCTCGCCGAGAGCCTGTGCCCAGGCGTCCGCGTCGACCGCGCCGAGCGCCGCCCACAGCTCGGCGTCCCGCGCCCCGGTCCTTGCCAGCAGGAGGTTGTCGCGCAGGGAGCCCACGAAGACGTGATGCTCCTGGTTGACCAGCGCGACGTGGGTGCGGACGTCTTCGGCGGGCATGGCCGAAAGCTCCGCCCCGCCGAGCGTCACGCGGCCGTCACGCGGGGCGTAGATCCCGGCGAGCAGCCTGCCGAGCGTGGACTTGCCCGCGCCGGACGGGCCGACCAGAGCGACGCGCGAGCCCGGCTCGACGGCGAGTGACACCTCCCGCAGGACGTCGACGCCCGCGCGGTAGCCGAAGTGCACGTCGTCCGCGAGCACGTCGCGCCCGTCGGGAGTGACGGAGGCGTCGCCCGCGTCCGGTTCGATGTCCCGTACGCCGACCAGGCGGGCCAGCGAGACCTGGGCGACCTGCAGCTCGTCGTACCAGCGCAGGATGATGCCCAGCGGATCGACGAGCATCTGCGCGATCAGGGCGCCCGTGGCCAGCTGGCCGACACCGATCCAGCCCTGCAGGACGAACACGCCGCCGATCATCAGGACGGAGCACAGCACGATGGTGTGCGTGAAGGTGATGACTGGGAAGAGGACGGAGCGCAGGTACAGCGTGTGCCGTTCCCATGCCGTCCACTCCTTGATGCGACGCTCCGAAAGCCGCACGCGGCGCTCCCCGAGCCGGTGTGCCTCGACCGTGCGTCCCGCGTCGATGGTCTCGGCGAGGGCGGCGGCGACAGCGGCGTACCCGGCGGCCTCCGAACGGTAGGCGGAGGGCGCCCGCTTGAAGTACCAGCGGCAGCCGACGACGAGCAGCGGCACCGCGACGAGGAGGGCGGGAGCCAGCGGCGGCGCGGTCACGGCGAGGCCGCCGATCAGCAGCGCGGCCCACACGACGCCGATCGCGAGCTGCGGCACCGCTTCCCGCATGGCGTTCGCGAGCCGGTCGACGTCCGTGGTGATCCGGGACAGCAGATCCCCCGTCCCGGCCCGCTCCAGCACACCCGGCGGCAGCCCGACCGACCGCACGAGGAAGTCCTCGCGCAGATCGGCCAGCATCCGCTCACCGAGCATCGCGCCGCGCAGCCGTACCTGGTGGACGAAGAAGGACTGCACGAGCAGCGCGATGGTGAACAGGCCGATGGTGCGGCCCAGATGGAGGTCACGGGCGCTGTCCGTGACGTTCTCGACCAGATCGCCCAGCAGGTAGGGACCGGCCATCGAGGCGATCACGGCGCAGGTGTTGACCGTGACGAGCAGGGCGAAGGCCCGGCGGTGCCGCCTGACCAGCTCGCGTACGTAGGCTCCTACCGTCGCGGGCGCGCCCACGGGCAGGGTGTCCGCGGTGGTCGGGGCCGCCGGGTCGTACTCCGGTGGCGCCAGGCCGATCATGCCGTCTCCTCGATGTCGATGTCGATGGTGCTGATGTCGGTGTCGGTGTCGGTGTCGGCGTCGGTGTCGTTCGGCGCCGACGGTGCTCGTTCCTCGTCCGTCTCCCGCGTCACGACCGCCCGGTAGCGCGGCTCGCTGTGCACCAGTTCGCGGTGCACGCCCACCGCCGCGACCTCGCCCTCGTGGAGGAAGACCACGCGCTCGGCCCGGTCCAGGAGCAGCGGCGACGACGTGAGGACCACGGTCGTACGCCCCTTGCGCAGCCCCTTGATGCCGTCGGCGACCCGCGCCTCGGTGTGCGAGTCGACGGCGGACGTCGGCTCGTCGAGCACCAGGACCCCGGGGTCGGTGATCAACGAGCGGGCCAGCGCGAGCCGTTGCCGCTGGCCGCCCGACAGGGACCGTCCGCGCTCGGTGACGTGGGCGTCCAGCGGGGCCTCGCCCACCGAGGCCTGCGCCAAGGCGTCCAGGACGTCCGCGCACTGCGCGGCATCCAGGGCCTCGTCGGCACTCACCGCACCCGATGCCGGTACGTCGAGGAGTCCGCGCAGCGTGCCGGAGAGCAGCACCGGGTCCTTGTCCTGGACGAGCACGGCGGTGCGGGCGGTGGAAAGCGGCGCCTCGTCGAGCGCCACGCCGCCGAGCAGCACGGACGGCAGCTCCTCCGCGTCGTCGAACGCCGCGTGCCCGCCGAGTCGTTCGGCGAGCCGTCCCGCCTCGTCCGGGTCGCCGCACACGACGGCGGTGAGACGGCCCGCGGGGGCGAGCAGCCCGGTCGCCGGGTCGTAGAGATCACCCGAGGGGATCTCGGCGTCGGCAAGCTGGGTACTTGCCGTCCGCTCGTCGCCTGCATGCGTCGTGCGCTGGAGCGAGAGCACTCGCGCGGCGCGTTTGGCCGAGGGGCGCGAGAAGCTGTAGGCCATCGCGATCTCCTCGAAGTGCCGCAAGGGGTAGGTCAGCATCGTGACCGCGCTGTAGACGGTGACCAGTTCACCGATGGTGATCCGGCCGTCCCGGGCCAGGTGCACGCCGTGCCAGACGACCACGATCAGGAGCAGCCCGGGCAGCAGCACCTGGACCGCCGAGATCACCGCCCACATCCGGGCGCTGCGCACAGCGGCCGTACGCACCTCTTGCGAGGCACGGCGGTAGCGGTCGAGGAAGAGCTCCTCGCCGCCGATGCCGCGCAGCACCCGCAGCCCCGCCACGGTGTCCGAGGCCAGTTCGGTCGCCCGCCCGGCCTTCTCGCGCTGGTGGTCGGCGCGCCGGGTGGCGCGCGGCAGCAGCGGAAGCACCGCGAGCGCGAGCACCGGCACCCCCACCGCGACGACGACGCCGAGCGCGGGCTGGTAGACGACGAGGCCCACGCAGACGAGGACGACGGTGAGTGCGGCGGCGGCGAACCGCGAGGCCGCCTCCACGAACCAGCCGATCTTCTCGACGTCACCGGTGGAGACCGCGACCACCTCACCGGCGGCGACGCGCCGCGTGAGCGCCGAGCCGAGCTGGGCCGTCTTGCGGGCCAGGAGCTGCTGGACGCGGGCGGCCGCGGTGATCCAGTTGGTGACCGCGGTGCGGTGCAGCATGGTGTCGCCCAGGGCGATGGCGATGCCGCACAGCGCCATCACCGCGCCCGCGACGGCGAGCCGCCCGCCGGAGCGGTCGACCACGGCCTGCACGGCGAAGCCGACCAGGTACGGGAGCACCGCGATGGAGCCGAAGTGCAGGAGGCCCCAGGCGAGCGACTTCAGCTGGCCGCCGAGCTGGTTCCGCCCGAGCCAGCGCAGGAAGTGAGGGCCCGAGCGGGCATCCGGCATGCCCGGGTCGGTGAACGGAAGATCGCGAATCTGCATGACGAGTGACGTCCCAGGGTCGGAGAGACAGACCGTCGGTTCGGCGGAGCGTGCCGGCGGGAACGGACGGTGGTGAGCGGGTGGAGGAGCGGCTCCGAAGGCGGAGGCGCCTGACATCGAGCGGCGGTAACAGGCCGTGAAAGGTTCGCCTCGGACGGTGGCGCGAAGCAAACGATTTTCCGTCGGAGAGTAAAGATTCGGCCCCTTCTCGGCCTGCGGCCGGGCGTCGGGACGGCTTCCCCGAGCCGAATGCGACCATGGACGGATGCGTATAGCCGGTGCGGTGCGAACGGCGGCCGCCTTGGCGGCCTGCGGTGTTCTTCTGACGTCCTGCGGAAGTTCGGACGACGGGACGAAGGCCGGAGCGAAGAACGACGAGGGCGGGGACCGGGCGAAGAGAGCCGAGGCGACGACCGACCTCAAGCGCATCCCCGACGTGGGCGACCGCCTGCAGAACAAGATCCCCCAGAACTCCCGGCAGGTCGTCGCGGTCTACGGAGAGGGCGAGGACTCGGCGAAGTCCACGGTCGTCTTGTACGAGAAGTCCGGCTCGACATGGGACAAGACGCGCAGCTGGGCCGCGCACAACGGCAAGAAGGGCTGGACGACCGACCACCGCGAGAACGACAAGCGCAGCCCGGTCGGCGTCTACACGCTCACCGACGCGGGCGGTGTCCTCGCCGATCCGGGCGCCGGATTCCCGTACACCCAGAGCGCGTCGATGCAGGCCCCGCACTACTGGGCCAAGTCGCATTGGCACGACTTCGACTACGTCATCGCCATCGACTACAACCGCGCCAAGGGCACCCCGCCCAACGACCCGACCCGCCCCCAGGGCCAGTCCAAGGGCGGCAGCATCTGGCTGCACATGGACCACGGCAGCGGCACGTCGGGCTGCGTGAGCCTGTCGAAGCAGGGCATGGAGTACCTCCTCAAGAACCTCGACCCGAAGCAGCACCCGGTGGTGCTCATGGGCGACAAGGCGAACCTCAAGGCGTAGCCGGGCATTGCGGTGATCGTCGGCTCCCCGTAGAACACCCCCATGAGAAGACGCGTCATGTCCATGCTCGCCGGGGTCGCTCTCGCGGCGAGCGCACTCTTCAGTGCGGGCCCGGCCGCTGCCGACACGCCACCGCCGGAGTTCGGAAACGACTGGCACGACCCGGTCACGGCCGCCCCGCCCGTCCCGAAGCCGCACACCAAGTCGTGCGAAGTGACCGTGGCCGAGGCTCAGTTCAGGGACTTCACGCCCTACAAGGGTGCCTACGCGCCACCCGGGAAGTGCGGCGCCGGTGACTGGAGCAAGGTGGTCCTGCGCCTCGACGGCAAGGTCAAGGGGCGGCAGTACGACCGCCTCGGATATCTCCGCATCGGCGGTGTCGAAGTCTTCCGTACCTCCACCCCCGAACCGTCCGCCGACGGCATCGCGTGGTCCGTGGAGAAGGACGTCACGCGCTACCGCGAGACCCTCGGGCGCGACCAGCAGGTCGAGATGCTCATCGGGAACGTCGTCAACGAGACGTACACGGGCGTCATCGACGTCAAGGCGACCCTGACGTTCTACGCAGCCGAAAAGGCCGAGAAGGCCGAGAAGGGCGCGCAGCACAAGCAGGCGCCCCCGGACCGTGTCCTGCCGCTCGGTGACAGCACCACCCTCACCACTCCGCGCAACAGCGAGCGCATCGTCGCCGAGGTCTATGCGACCGGCTCCGGCGGCGGCTGCGAGGAGTACTGGTACCTGACGGTCCCGGACGCGGCTCCGTACTCCTGCAAGGCCGAGGGCGGGCCCTACCGCGAGGTGCAGGTCACGGTCGACGGCCAACTCGCCGGTATCGCCGCGCCGTTCCCGACGGTGTGGACGGGCGGCTGGTCCAACCCCTTTCTCTGGTACGTGATACCCGGCCCGCGCGCCTTCGACATCAAGCCCATCGAGTACGACCTGACACCCTTCGCGGGGCTGCTCAACGACGGCCGCCCGCACCAGGTGGAGGTGTCCGTCGCGGGCCGGCCGGAGGCGACGACCGGCTGGCACACCCCGGCCAACGTCCTGGTCTGGCAGGACGAGAAGCGCGAGCACGTCACCGGCAAGCTGACCGGCCACACGGCGGGCGACCTGGCCAACAAGGCCACGTACAAGCCCGGTTCGCCCGGGCGGCTGCATCGCCTCGACACCAAGGGCGGCCACCGGCTGAGCGTATCGGGATACGTCGACACCTCCCACGGCCGCGTCGAGACGACCGTCACCCGCGCGCTGGCCAACACCTCCGTGCACCGCTGGACCGAGGGAGAGTCCACCGACGCGCTCAAGGCCATCTGGACCGACCGCGAGACGGTCACCCGGGACGGACGCGCGACCCGCACCGACCGGACGTACACGATGGACGGCACGACGACACTCGGTGCGGGCGACCGGCTGCGCACGGAGATCGCCCTCGGCGACCGCGCGGAGACGGCCGTCTCCAACGCCGGTCGGCGCACGGCCCGTTCGGTGACCGACGACCGCTACGAGGGCGATGCGACGTACACCGCCAACGTCCCGCGCGAGGACCGGCACGCGGTCGGCACCTCCCGCGAGCGCTTCCGCGTGTACGGCGACGGCGGCTGCTACGACCGCACGCTGGCCACCGAGCAAGGTGCCCTGACAGTGAACCGGCTGCGCTGCTGAGCCACCTCACAGAGCTCAGTTTGGAGCAAGATCCAAAATTTACGTCGATGTGATCTGTAGGTCTTTTGTGGAAGCGGGCACTCCGCCATAGTGGCGCCTCGCGGAAAGGAATTTCCGTATGGCAGAAGTCAGTTGATGTCTCACCACTGGAGTGCCCGTGCCGCAGTCCGTACCGTCCCCGCGACGCGTAGCACGCACCTTGCGAACCTCACTGTTCGCGCAGGTCGCCTGCGCGTTGGTGCTCGGAGTCCTCGTCGGACGGCTGTGGCCCGACGCGGGCACCGCCGTCCAGCCGCTCGGCGACGGCTTCGTACGTCTCATCAAGGCGATGATCGCCCCGCTCGTCTTCTGCGTGGTCGTCGCCGGAATCACCAAGGCCGGAGACCTCAAGGCCTTCGGCCGCATCGGCATCAAGGCCCTCATCTGGTTCGAGGTCGCGACCACGGTCGCCCTTGTCGTCGGCCTGGTCGCCGGGAACCTCGTCAGCCCCGGCACCGGCATGAACGTCGACCCCGCCACACTCGACGCGTCGGCCGTCGACGCGAAGACCGGCGGCGGTGAGCTTCCCTCGACCGGCGAGTTCATCCTGCACTCGCTGCCCGACAGTGCGATCGGCGCCTTCGCCGAGAACTCGCTGCTCCAAGTCCTCGTCCTGTCCTGCCTGGTCGGCGCGGCCCTGCTGCACCTGGGCAACACGAAGGTCCCCGCGATCCTGCCCGCCATCGAGCAGGGCCAGGAGGTGGTCTTCGCGATCGTCGGCTTCATCATGAAGCTGGCACCGCTCGCCGTCTTCGGCGCCACCGCACACCTGGTGGGGGAGTACGGGCTCGGCGCCCTGTCGACCTACGGCAAGCTCATCGGTGTCTGTTACGCGGTGGCCCTGATCTTCCTGGTCCTGCTCGGGGTCGCCCTGAAGGTGCTGACCGGCCTGAGCCTGTGGAAGTTCGTCCGCTACACGCGCGAGGAGATGCTGCTCGCGCTCGGCACCGCCTCCAGCGAGGCCGTCATGCCGCGCATGATGCAGAAGCTGCGCCAGGCCGGTTGCCGCGACGACGCGGTGGGTCTGGTCCTGCCGACGGGGTACTCCTTCAACCTCGACGGCGCCTCGATCTATCTCTCCGTCGGTACGCTGTTCATCGCGCAGGCCGTGGGCGTGGACCTGAGCCTGGGCCAGCAGCTCACGGTCGTCCTCGTCCTGATGCTGACCAGCAAGGGCATGGCGGGCGTGCCCGGTTCGGCGTTCCTCGCCCTGTCCGCGACCGCCTCCGCGCTCGGGGTCATCCCGGCGGGCGCGGTCGCCCTGCTGCTCGGCGTGGACCGCATCATGGACGCCATGCGCGTCGCCACGAACCTGCTCGGCAACTGCGTCGCCGTCTTCGTGGTCTCGCGCTGGGAAGGCGCACTGGACACGGCTCAGGCGAAGAAGGTCCTCTCCGGCGAGATCGCGTTCGTGCCGGAACAGGCGGAGCCGGTGGCGGTCGTGGCGCTGACGAAGGAGCCCGGCGGCGCGCAGGACGGCACCGCCGGGCCCAAGTCGCTCACGCCTTCGGCTTCTCCGAGTCCACTCCCGGACGGGCCTTCTTCCACAGCCCGCGAGTGAAGTCGGGGATCGCCTGCGGCGCGCCCTTCGCCTTGATCGACAGATGGCTCAGGGGGACGGGCGACGTCCAGGTCGCGGCGTCGTAGACGTCGAAGTCCGGTACGAGGCCGAGCTGCATGGTCTGCATCAGACGGAAGATCATGATGTAGTCCATGCCGCCGTGCCCGCCCGGCGGATTCGCGTGCTCCTTCCACAGCCAGTGGTCGTACTCGTCCGCGTACTTGGCGAAGTCGCCCCACTCGTCGTTCGTGTGGTCCGGCTCGATGTAGATGCGCTCGGGGTAGTCCTCGAAGACGCCCTTGGTGCCGCCGAGGCTGTTGATCCGGGAGTAGGGGTGCGGGGTGCTGACGTCGTGTTCGAGGCGGATGACCCGCCCCTTCGCCGTCTGGACGAGACTGATCGTGCGGTCGCTCTCGATGTACGTCTCCTTCCAGCTCGGGTCGCCCGCGGGCATGTGCGCCTTGCGGTACTCGGCAAGTCCGAGGGCGGGCGTGCCGAAGCTGGAGATGTGCGTGACGCGGTCGCCGCGGTTGATGTCCATGTAGTTGGAGACCGGACCGAAGCCGTGGTTGGGGTAGAGGTCGCCGCGCAGCCGCGTGTGCCACAGGCGCCGCCACGGACCCTCGTAGTAGTCCGGGTCGAACATCAGGCCGCGCAGGTCGTGGTTGTAGGCACCCGCCCCGTGCAGCAGGTCGCCGAACTTGCCCGCGTGGGCCATGCGCAGGACGCGCATCTCGTTCTTGCCGTAGCAGCAGTTCTCCAGCTGCATGCAGTGTCTGCGGGTCCGCTCGGAGAGATCGACCAGCTCCCACAGCTGATCGAGCTGGAGGGCGATGGGACACTCCACGCCCACGTGCTTGCCGTTCAGCATCGCCGTCTTGGCCATGTCGAAGTGCCAGTCCCAGGGCGTCGCCACGTACACGAAGTCGATGTCCCCGCGCTTGCACAGGTTCTCGAAGTCGTGATCGCCCTTGGTGTACGTCGCCGGGGCGGGCTGGCCCGCGGCGGTGACCTTCTTCGCGGCGGCCGCCGTCTTGTCCTTGACCGGGTCGCAGAGCGCGACGACCTTCACCCCGGGGATCGCGAGGAACAGGTCGATCATGCTGCCGCCGCGGTTGCCGAGCCCCACGATGCCGACGCGCACCGTGGAACGCCGCTCGAACGGTACGCCGACCATGGTCTTGCCCTTGCGGGGCGGCGCCTCCGCGGCCGCGGGCGCGCCCTGCGGGGCGTCGGCGTGGGCCGTACCGCCGGAGAGGGCACCGAGACCGAGCCCGGCTCCGGCGAGGCCGGCGGTGCGGAGCACGGCACGGCGGGAGGCGCCGCCGGCCGAGTCGTCAGGGGTCGCGGAGTCGTCAGGGTTCGCAATCGCGTGCTCGTCGTGCATCGGACCTCCGTGGCTGGGGTGCCTGCGCTGGAACGGATGCCACCCTGATGGGGGAATGGGTGTGGCGCAAGGGACCGAAGTGGCCAGGGAGTTGGACTTTCCTTTACCGAAGGACCTTTACCGAAGATGACCGCCGGCGTTCATGGACGCGTCGCGCGCTCCAGCTCCAGGAGCACGGAGTAGTAGGCGCGGCCTGTGGCGTGGTCCATGCCGACCTCGCACATGCGGTTCGCCGAGAGGTGCGCGTCGAAGGGGCGTGCGGTGACTTCGGCCGCCTCCTTGCGGGTGGCCGACTCCGTCAGCTCCTTGTGCAGCATGCCGCGGTCACCGGCGAAGGCGCAGCAGCCCGCGTCGTCCGGGACCACCACCTCGTCCGCGCAGGCCTCGGCGAGAGCGCGAAGCTGGGCCTCGTCGCCGAGATGGCTCATGGAACAGGTGGGGTGCAGGACGGCGGAGCCGACCGTGCGGTGCACGGTCAGGTGGGGGAGCAACTCGTCCGCTGCCCAGACGAGGGAGTCGACGACGGTCAGCTCCCGGTGCAACTGCCGGTTGTCGGCGGTGAGGTAGGGCACGACCTCGTGCGCGATGCCGAGCGTGCAGGACGAGGCGTCCACCACCAGGGGCAGCCTGCCGCCCGCCGTCCAGCCCCAGGCGGCCTCGACGATGCGGTTGGCCATCACGGCGTTGCCCTCGTCGTACCCCTTGGAGTGCCAGATCGTCGCGCAGCAGGTCCCCGCGACATCGTCCGGAATCCACACGGGCTTCCCGGCGCGCGTGGAGACGGCGACGACCGCCTCCGGCAGGGAGCGGTCACCCGGGCTCCCGAAGATGCGGTTGACGCACGCCGGGTAGTAGACGGCACTGGCGCCCACGCGTGCGGTGCGCGGCAGCCTGCGGGCGGCGGCGCCGGGGATGTCCGGCAGCCACTCGGGCACCAGATCGGGGCGCACGGCCTTGCGCGCGGTGCGCGTCACCGTGGTCAGGAGCCGGTCGCTGATCCGGCTCGAGGCGGCCACCGCGAGCCGTGCGGCGGCCTCGACCGCCTTGAAGTTCCTGGCGGCGACGGCGGCGGCCTTCTCCTCGCGCGGCGAGTGCCGTGCGTGCCGGAAGTCCTTCATCAGGGCGCCCGTGTCGATGCCCACCGGGCAGGCCAGCTTGCAGGTCGAGTCGCCGGCGCAGGTATCCACGGCG
Source organism: Streptomyces sp. NPDC032198 (assembly GCF_040636975.1). Lineage (NCBI taxonomy): Bacteria > Bacillati > Actinomycetota > Actinomycetes > Kitasatosporales > Streptomycetaceae > Streptomyces > Streptomyces sp. NPDC032198. Next base: position 60,799 of record NZ_JBEZVL010000016.1, read on the forward strand.
TCGTATCCGTACGCCTCGACCAGGCCGTCCTCGACCGGGGAGCCGGGCGCCTGGCGCATCATCTCGCGGCGAAGCACGATCCGCTGGCGCGGAGTGGTGGTCAAGTCCTCGCTGGGGCAGGTCGGTTCGCAGAAGCCGCACTCGATGCAGGGGTCCGCGATCAGCTCCACCTTGGGGATCGTCTTCAGGCCCCGGAGGTGGGCCTTGGGGTCGCGGTCGAGGACGATGCGCGGCGCGAGGACGCCGTCCGGGTCGATGACCTGCTTGGTGCGCCACATCAACTCCGTGGCCTTCGGACCCCATTCGAGCTCCAGGAACGGAGCGATGTTGCGGCCTGTCGCGTGCTCGGCCTTGAGCGAGCCGTCGAAGCGCTCGACGGTCAGCCGGCAGAACTCGTCCATGAAGGCGGCATAGCGCTCCACGTCCGACGGCAGGCCCGCGTCGAAGGCGAGCAGGAAGTGCAGGTTGCCGTGCGCGGCATGTCCGGCGACGGCCGCGTCGAAGCCGTGCCGCGTCTGCAGTTCGAGCAGGGCCGCACAGGCTTCGGCGAGCTGGGACGGCGGCACCGCGAAGTCCTCGGTGATCAGCGTCGTCCCGGAGGGCCGCGAGCCGCCGACCGCCGTCACGAAGGCCTTGCGGGCCTTCCAGTAGCCGCCGATCGTCTTCGCGTCGCGGGTGAAGGCGTTGGTCACCGAGTCGACCGGCGTGACGAGTTCGAGCCCCTCGACGACCTTGGCGGCCGCCGCTTCGTACGCCTCCTGGCGGGCCTCGTCCGGTGCGCGGAACTCCACCAGGAGCGCGGCCGTCGACTTGGGCAGCCGCGCCCAGTCGGCCGGCACCCCCGCGACGCTGGTCGAGGCGCGCAACGTGTTGCCGTCCATCAGCTCCACGGCCAGCGCGCCCGCCTCGTTGAACAGCGGGACGGCCGCCGCCGCGGCCGGCAGGGAGGGGAAGAACAGCAGGCCCGTGGTGACCTGCCGGTCCAGCGGAAGCGTGTCGAAGACGACCTCCGAGATGAACCCGAAGGTGCCCTCGGAGCCGACCATCAGGCCGCGCAGGATCTCGACGGGCGTCACGCCGTCCAGGAACGCGTCAAGGCGGTAGCCGTTCGTGTTCTTGATCTCGTACTTGGCGCGGATGCGGGCGGTGAGCTCTTGGTCCGCCTCGATCTCCCCCTTGATCGCCAACAGGCCCTCGCACAGGGCAGGTTCGGCGTGCGCCAGCTGTTCGTCCGCGTCCGGGGCCGCTGTGTCGACCACCGTGCCCGTCGGCAGGACGAAGGTGAGCGAGGCCACCGTCCGGTACGAGTTGCGGGTGGTGCCCGCCGTCATCCCGGACGCGTTGTTCGCGACGACCCCGCCGATCGTGCAGGCGATGGCGCTCGCCGGGTCCGGCCCGAGCACGCGCCCGTGCCGGGCGAGCGTGGCGTTGGCCCGCAGGATGGTCGTCCCGGGACCGATACGGGCCCGCTCGCCGTCGCCGATGACCTCGACACCCGCCCAGTGCTTGCGCACGTCGACCAGGATGTCCTCGCCCTGGGCCTGGCCGTTGAGCGAGGTGCCCGCCGCGCGGAAGACGACCTCGCGGCTCCTGCCGTGCGCGTACGACAGGACGGCGGAGATGTCGTCGATGTCCTCGGCGACGACCACGACCTGCGGCACGAAACGGTAGGGGCTCGCATCGGAGGCGTACCGCACGAGGTCGGAGATCTTCGTCAGGACCTTGTCCTCGCCGAGCAGGGCGGACAGCTCCGAGCGCAGCGGCTCGGGGGTGCCGCCGGACCGCCGGTCCGGCACCCGGTCGTGCGCCGGGCCCTCCGGGCGCGCGGCGGGGCGCAGGGCTTCCGGCTTGGGCTCCAGGAACGGCATGAGCTCTCCTCAGCAGCTACGGACGTCCGGCACGTCGAACAGTGCGTTCAGCAGGCCGCCCAGCTGCTCGCGCTGCGCGGCGTCCAATGGAGCCAGGATGTCCTCCGCGGCGGCCCGGCGCGCGCCGCGCAGCTCTTTCAGCGCCTTGCGTCCCGCGTCGGTGAGCTCGATGCGGATCACCCGGCGGTTGGTCGGATCGGGGACGCGGCGCACCAGATCACTGGCCTCCAGGCCGTCGACCAGGCTCGTCACGGCGCGCGGGACCACTTCGAGCCGCTGGGCGAGATCGGCCATGCGGGGCGGCGTCTCGTAGTGCACGAGGGTGCGCAGGAGGCGCGACTGGGCCGGGGTGATGCCCATCGGCACCAGTTGGCGCTTCTGGATGCGGTGCAGCCTGCGGCTCAGCCGCAGCAGCTGTTCGGCGAGCAGTCCGTCGGCGTCCGGGGTGGTCATGCGGGAACATTATCAGGACCTTGTGCATTGTGAGTATAGGTAACAGTGAGCTATGCTCCCTCAGTCATCGTCGTCTCACCTCCCGTAGGAGCCCATGCCTCACGACGAACCCAAGTGGACACCGCAGCCCCTGGCCCCCGGCCAAGAGGAACAGCCGCGGCAGATCCGCCGCATCCTGCGCCTCTTCCGCCCCTACCGCGCCCGCCTCGCGATCGTCGGCCTGCTGGTCGGCGCCGCCTCCCTGGTCTCCGTCGCGACCCCCTTCCTGCTGAAGGAGATCCTCGACACCGCGATCCCGCAGGGCCGGACGGGCCTGCTGAGCCTGCTCGCCCTGGGGATGATCCTGAGCGCGGTCGTCACCAGCGTCTTCGGCGTCCTGCAGACCCTGATCAGCACGACGGTCGGTCAGCGCGTCATGCACGACCTGCGCACCTCGGTGTACGGGCGGCTGCAGAGCATGTCGCTCGCCTTCTTCACCAGGACCCGCACCGGAGAGGTCCAGTCCCGCATCGCCAGCGACATCGGCGGCATGCAGGCGACGGTCACCTCCACCGCCACCTCCCTGGTCTCGAACCTCACCAGCGTGATCGCCACCATCGTCGCGATGCTCGCCCTCGACTGGCGCCTGACCGTCGTGTCGCTGCTCCTGCTGCCCGTCTTCGTGTGGATCAGCCGCCGGGTCGGCCGCGAGCGCAAGAAGATAGCCACCGAGCGGCAGAAGCAGATGGCCGCGATGGCGGCGACGGTCACCGAGTCGCTCTCCGTCAGCGGCATCCTGCTCGGCCGCACGATGGGCCGCGCCGACTCGCTCACCAAGTCCTTCGCCGACGAGTCGGAGCGGCTCGTCGACCTCGAGGTCCGCTCGAACATGGCGGGTCGCTGGCGCATGGCCGTCATCTCGATCGTCATGGCCGCCATGCCCGCCGTCATCTACTGGACCGCGGGCCTCGCCTTCCAGATGGGCGGCCCGACGGTCTCGATCGGTACGCTCGTCGCCTTCGTCTCGCTCCAGCAGGGCCTGTTCCGGCCCACCGTGAGCCTGCTCTCCACCGGCGTGCAGATCCAGACCTCGCTCGCGCTCTTCCAGCGCATCTTCGAGTATCTGGACCTGCCCATCGACATCACCGAGCCCGAGCGCCCGGTGCGCCTGGACCAGATCAAGGGTGAAGTCCGCCTGGAGGGCGTCGAGTTCCGTTACGACGCCGACGGCCGGAGCCGTCCGATCCTCGACGGCATCGACATCACCGTCCCTGCCGGCGGCAGCCTGGCCGTCGTCGGCCCCACCGGCTCGGGGAAGTCGACTCTCAGCTATCTGGTGCCGCGGCTGTACGACGTCACGGGCGGCCGTGTCACGATCGACGGCGTCGACGTGCGCGACCTGGACTTCGACACGCTGGCCCGCGCGGTCGGCGTCGTCTCCCAGGAGACGTACCTCTTCCACGCCTCGGTCGCCGAGAACCTGCGCTTCGCGAAGCCCGACGCCACCGACGAGGAACTGGTCGCGGCCGCCGGCGCCGCCCAGATCCACGACCACATCGCGTCCCTGCCCGACGGTTACGACACAGTGGTCGGCGAGCGCGGTCACCGCTTCTCCGGAGGCGAGAAGCAGCGCCTCGCCATCGCCCGTACGATCCTGCGCGATCCGCCCGTGCTCATCCTGGACGAGGCGACCAGCGCCCTGGACACGCACACCGAGCACGCCGTGCAGGAAGCCATCGACGCCCTGTCCGCCGACCGGACGACGCTCACGATCGCCCACCGGCTCTCCACTGTCCGCGGCGCCGACCAGATCGTGGTCCTGGACGCCGGGCGCACCGCCGAGCGCGGCACCCACGAGGAGCTCCTGGAGAAGGACGGCCGTTACGCCGCCCTGGTCCGAAGGGACGCCCAGCTGGAGCCGACGACATGAAGATATGCACGGTATGTCTGCATTTGCGGGATAATGTGACTGCATGCTGCAGACCAAGACTCCGCGCCGGGGCACGATTCGACTGACGCGTCGGGGCCGGATCGCCCTGATCGCGACCGGAGCCGTCGCGGCGGTCACCGCCGTGGCGGTGCCGCTGCTGCTCCCCGATGACAGCGGAGGCCCCGAATCGCTGACCGTCCCGGAAGGCTGGCGCACGAGCCAGGTGTACGGGGCCGTCGACAAAGCCCTCGGTGTGCCGGCGGGCACCACGAAGAAGGCCCTTCCCAAGGCGCACCTCAAACTCCCCCGTGACGCCCGCGGCAACCCCGAGGGCTACCTCTTCCCGGCGACGTATCCCATCAACGACAAGTCGACTCCCGAGTCCGTGCTCTCGTACATGGTGAACACGGCCGCCAAGAAGTTCAGTGGGAGCCAGGTCACGGCGGGCGCAGACCGCAACGCCGTGAACATCTACCAGACCGTCACCATCGCCAGCGTGATCGAGGCCGAGGCGGGCTCCAAGGCGGACATGGGCAAGGTGGCCCGGGTCATCTACAACCGCCTCGAGCAGGGCATGCCGCTGCAGATGGACTCGACGATCAACTACGCCCTGAACCGCTCCACGCTGAACACCCGGGACCGCGACACAAAGATCAACAGCCCCTACAACACGTACACGCGCATGGGTCTGCCGCCCACCCCGATCGGCAACCCCGGCGAGGCGGCCATGCGCGCGGCGACCAGCCCGGCGCAGGGCGACTGGCTGTACTTCGTGACCGTGAAGCCGGGGGACACCCGCTTCACGTCGAACTTCGAGGAACACCAGAAGCACGTGGCTGAGTTCAACAAGAACAAGAGCGAGAACAGCTAGCGAGAACAGGATGGTGCCGGCCTCGGACGCCGTGCCCCCCCCGTGTCACGCCGTGGCCGGCACGTCCTCCAGCAGCCGCTTGATGTCCCGCACCGCCGCCCGCCCCGCACGGTTCGCGCCGATGGTGCTGGCCGAGGGTCCGTAGCCCACCAGGTGGACGCGGGGGTCGGCAGCGGCGCGAGTGCCCTCGATGCGGATGCCGCCGCCCGCCTCGCGCAGCCGCAGCGGCGCCAAGTGCTCGATCGCCGCCCGGAATCCGGTGGCCCACAGAATGACGTCGGCGTCCACGCGCCGCCCGTCGTCCCACTCGACGCCGCTCGGCGTGATGCGGTCGAACATGGGCAGCCGGTCGAGCACGCCGTCGGCCCGTGCCTGCCGGATGGCGTCGTTGACGGGCAGCCCGGTCACCGACACCACGCTCTGCGGCGCGAGCCCCTGCCGCACCCGCTCCTCGACCATGGCCACGGCCGAGCGCCCCCAGTTCTCGTCGAACGGCCCCTCGCGGAACACGGGCGGACGCCGGGTGACCCAGGTGGTCCCGGCGGCGTATGGGGCGATCTCCATCAGATGCTGTGTGCCCGAGGCGCCGCCGCCCACGACGATCACCCGCTGCCCCTTGAACGCTTCGGGCCCGGGATAGACGGCCGTGTGCAACTGCCGCCCGCGGAAGGTGTCCTGTCCCGGATAGCGCGGCCAGAACGGCCGGTCCCAGGTGCCGGTCGCGTTGATCAGCGTGCGCGTGGCCCAGGCCCCGGCCGACGTCTCGACCAGGAGCCGCCCGCCGTCGCCCTCGCGCACCTGGTGCACGTCGACGGGCCGGAGCACCCGCAGGCCGAAGCGCTGCTCGTACTCCTCGAAGTACTCCTGGATGACCTCCGACGAGGGCCGCGCGGGATCGGCGCCGGTCAGCTCCATGCCGGGCAGCGCGTGCATCCCGTGCACTTTTCCGTACGTGAGCGAGGGCCAGCGGAACTGCCACGCACCGCCGGGCCGGGGCGAGTGGTCCAGGACGACGAAGTCCCGGTCCGGCTCGAAACCGGCCCTGCGCAGGTGATAGGCGCTGGACAGGCCCGCCTGCCCGGCGCCTATGACGACTGCGTCCACCTCTTGTGCCGCTTCTGGTGCCGCTTCGTGTGCGGCCGCGTCCCGTGCCCCGATGTCGTTCACGCTTCTACTAACTGCATCGGGGCCCGGGATCTTCCCGCCTCGCCGCCCTGTGCCGTGCGGGTCAGCGCCCGCCCGCCACCAGGAGCGGGGCGCCACCCGGAGCGGACGCCGGGCGGCCGTTCGCCGCGGGCACCTTGGCCAGCTGCGACGCCGGAATCCGGGGCAGCAGGCCGCGCGCCGCCAGATCCGGGATCACGCCTTCGCCGAACCAGTACGCCTCCTCAAGATGCGGATAGCCCGACAGGACGAAGTGCTCGACGCCCAGCGCGTGATACTCCTCGATCCGGTCGGCGACGTCCGCGTGGCTGCCGACGAGCGCGGTGCCCGCGCCGCCCCGTACGAGACCGACGCCCGCCCACAGGTTGGGCGAGATCTCCAGGTCGTCGCGGGAACCGCCGTGCAGCGCGAGCATCCGCTGCTGGCCCACGGACTCGCTGCGGCCGAGCGCCTGCTGGGCGGCGGCGATGGTGTCCGGGTCGAGGTCGTCGAGCAGCCGGTGCGCGGTGGCCCATGCCTCGGCGGCGGAATCACGCGAGATGGTGTGCAGCCGGATGCCGAACCGGACCGTGCGCCCCTGCTCCTCGGCGAGCCCGCGAATCCAGTCGATCTTCTGCTTGACCTGCTCCGGCGGCTCACCCCACGTCAGATAGACGTCCGTGTGGCGCGCCGCGACCGGCCCGGCCGCGGCCGACGAACCACCGAAGAAGATCTCCGGCAGCGGGTCCGGCGGCAGCGCGGTCAGGCCGCCCTCCACGTCGTAGTGCTCGCCGCGGAAGTCGAAGGGCTTGCCGCCCCACACTCCCCGTACGACCGACAGGAACTCATCCGTACGCTCGTAGCGGCGATCGTGGTCGAGATGGTCGCCGAAGCGCCGCTGCTCGGTCGAGTCGCCGCCCGTCACGACGTTCAGGAGCAGGCGCCCGCGCGTGATGCGCTGATACGTGGCCGCCATCTGCGCCGCAAGCACGGGGGAGATGACGCCGGGCCGGAACGCCACCAGGAACTTCAGCCGCTCGGTGTGCTGGGCCAGCGCGACCGTCGTCAGCCAGGCGTCCTCGCACCAAGTGCCGGTCGGGGTCAGCACCGCCTCGAAGCCCAACTGCTCGGCGGCCTTGGCGATCTGGATCAGATAGTCGATGTCGGGGGCCCGCACCCCGCTGACCGGGGTGACCCGGGAGCGCTTGATGCCGCCGTCGGTGTAGGCATGGCGGTCGACGAGGGTGCGGCCGTCGCCGCCGGTCGGCAGGAACCAGTTGAGGTGGACGGTCATCGTCAGGACTCCTTGCGGTACGTGCGCGGCTTGCTGGTCGAGGGCGGCAGGTCGCCGTTGAAGCGGGTGTCGACGAAATCGCCGAACTCGACGCGGCGCGGAATGAGCTTCTGGTCGGTGAAGGTGTCCGCGATCGCCTGCTCGGACGTGATCACCTTCTTGTCCACGGCCACCGGGACCCGTGTGCCGTTGCTGCGCTTGACGGCGGCGAGCGCGGCGTCGTAGGGCAGGCCGGTGTCCTTCGCCCAGACCTTCGCCCACGCCTCCGGGTGGTCGAAGACCCAGTCCTGGGCCCTGCGCAGCCGCTTGAGGTAGTCGGCGACCGCCGCGGACTTCTTCTTGTCCTTGAGCGCGGCCGGCGCCGCCACCTGGAAGGAGAGGCCGTTCACCAGGCCGTCTCCGTCCGTCAGGACACGGCCCTTCTTGCTCTCCAGGACCTGCGAGGTGTACGGGTCCCAGACGGCCCAGGCGTCCACCTTGCCGCTGGTGAACGCGGCCAGCGCGTCGGCCGGCTGCAGATACTTGACCTTGACGTCCTTGAGGCTGAGCCCCGCCTCCTTGAGAGACGCGATGAGCTGGTAGTTCGCCGACGAGCCCTGGGCCACGGCAACGGACTTGCCCTTGAGGTCCTCCGTCTTCTTCAGGGGCGATCCGTCCTGGACGAGGATCGCCTCGCCCGACGCGGTGCCGTGGTAGGCGGCCACCACGGAGATCTTCGAGTTGGCTCCGGCGGCGAAGACGGGCGGCGTGTTGCCGACCGCGCCGATGTCCACGGCCTTGGCGTTCACGGCCTCCAGGAGGGGAGGCCCGGAGGTGAAGGTGGACCAGCGGATCTTGTACTTCAGGTCGTCGAGTTCCCCGGCCGCGCGCAGCACGGCCTCCGAACCGCCCTTCTGGTCACCGACGTTGAGCGTGAGCGAGCCCTGGCCGTCGGTGCCGCCTCCCGCGCCGGCGGACGAGGTGCTCGCGGAGGAGGCGCCCGAGCAGGCGGTGAGCAGCAGGGCCAGGGGGAGGAGCAGGGCGGGGGCGGCGAGATGCCGTCGCATGGTGAGTCCGTTCGGTCTGTTCGTGCTGTGCACGGGGGAGTTGGCAGGTGGGGAGTTCACGCCGCGGCGGTTTCCGCGGGATCGGGCGCGTCGACGCCCAGGCGCTGCAGCAGCTCGGCACGCAGCTCGCCGAAGCGCGGATCGGAGATGCCGCGCGGCCGGTCCAGGTCGATCTCCGTCTCGTACGCGATGACCCCGTCGTCCATGACGAGCACCCGGTCGGCGAGGAGCACGGCCTCCTCGACGTCGTGCGTGACGAGCAGGACGGCGCAGCCGCGCCGCTGCCACAGTTCGTCGACGAGACGCTGGGCCTTGATGCGGGTGAGTGCGTCGAGCGCGCCGAACGGCTCGTCGAGCAGCAGCAGATCGGGCTCGCGTACCAGGGCGCGGGCCAGCGAGGCGCGCTGGGCCTCGCCGCCGGAGAGCGTCTTGGGCCAGGCGTTCGTACGGTGCTTGAGGCCGACCTCCTCCAACGCCCGCTCGGCGACCACGCGTTCGGGCTTGCCCTGCAGCCCGAGCAGGACGTTGCGCCACACGCGCTTCCAGGGCATGAGCCGGGGCGCCTGGAACGCGACGGCCTTGCGGCGCGGCACGAGGACCGTGCCCTCGATGTCCCGGTCGAGGCCGGCGAGGATGCGCAGCAGGGTCGACTTGCCGCAGCCGCTGCGCCCGAGCAGCGCCACGAACTCGCCCGGCCGCACGTCGAGGTCGAGGCTGTCGATGACGGCACGCCCGTCGAAGGAGCGGGTCAGCCCCGCCACCCGTACGGCCGAGGAGGCCTGTGGCGCCTGCTCCGTCGGGGCGGCGGCCGCGGGGGCGGTAGCCGTGGGGCCGGTGGGGGTCACCGGCCGGTGAACGTCGGTCGCCATTGCAGCAGCAGCCTTTCGAGGGTGCGGACGATGAAGTCGGCGATGAGACCGAGGAAGGCGTAGACGATCAGGCAGACGACGATCACGTCGGTCCGCAGGAAGTCACGCGCCTGGACCATCAGGAAGCCGATCCCGGAGTCCGCGTTGATCTGTTCGGCGAAGACGAGGGCGAGCCAGGCGATGCCCAGGGAGTACCGAAGGCCGGTCATCGCACTCGGCAGCGCGCCCGGCAGGATGACGTGCCGCACGAGCCCCCACCGCGAGAGCCCGAGGGACTCGCCGGCCTCGATGAGCTGCGAGTCGACCCCGCGGATTCCCGCGTACACGTTCAGATAGAGCGGGAAGGAGACGCCCAGCGTGATGATGGCGACCTTGGGCGCCTCGCCGATGCCGAACCAGATGATGAACAGGGGGATGAGCCCGACGAAGGGCACGGTGCGCAGCATCTGCACGCTGGCGTCGACGAGATCCTCGCCGACTCGGAAGAGTCCGGAGACGAGCGCCAGCGCGGTCCCGACGACCGTGCCGAGCAGCAGCCCCACCGCGACCCGCTGCAGGGAGACCCCCATGGCGGAGGCCAGCGAACCGTCGCCGAGGAGATCACGGGCGACGCCGGCGATGGTCCCCGGCGAGGCGAGCACGTCCGGGGTCAACACCCCTGTGGAGCTGAGGAGTTGCCACAGGGCGAGAAGTGCGAGGGGGCCGGAGGTGCGGCGCAGCCAGCGGGGGACGCGGGTGCGGCGGGTGGATGACGGGACAAGGGGGACGAGTTCGGGCGCGGTCGGCCGGGCGTCTTCGGCGCCCTTGGTGTCAGTGAGGTCTCTTGCGTCCCCGTCGTCCTGGGCGGGGTCGTCGGACTTGGATATTCCCGAAATGTCGGATGTGGAATCCGGCGGGGCATGGCTGATGCTCATGGGTGCTCCACGGCAGGAGGGAGGGATGCCCGAAGGGCCTACGCGCGGGACGGCGAAATCAACCGCGCGACGGCAGCAAGGCAGAGAAGTGCGAAGGGAGAGAAGCGCGCTGAGGAAACGTCAGCAGCCGCGACGACACGCAGCAGAAGCCACCCGCAGCAGGTCGATGTGACCGCGCGTGGTGAGCAGAGCTGAACGCAACATGCCGCAGAACGTAGCCAGATCGTCTGCGTACGGTCAATGCCGTCTCGAAAGGCGGACACCGCATATCAGAGAATGGGAGCGACCTGAGAGAGGATGGGCCCATGTCCGATGCTTTCACCACACGTGTCCTGAACGTCACCACCGGCTCGACCGAGCGGGTCTTCGACCTCACCGACGACATCCAGAGCTTCCTGGGCGAGGCGGCGGCGGGCCGCGATGGCCTCCTCAACGTCTTCGTCCCCCACGCGACCGCCGGTGTCGCGATCCTGGAGACGGGGGCGGGCAGCGACAACGATCTGCTGGCCGCGCTGCACATCCTGCTCCCGGCCGACGACCGCTGGCAGCACCGCCACGGCAGCCCCGGCCACGGCCGTGATCACGTCCTGCCGGCGCTGGTGCCGCCGCATGCCACGTTGCCGGTGCTGGGGGGACGCCTGGAGCTGGGGACGTGGCAGTCGGTGTGCCTGGTGGACACCAACAAGGACAACCCGCGGCGGGAGGTTCGTCTGTCGTTCCTGGGGTGAGGGTGCCCGGGCGGCCTCACCGCCGGAGCTGCCCCGGCTCTTGACCCGGTGACACGCGTCCTCACCGACCCGACCCGACCCGGACCGGACCGGCCCGGCAGCGTGCCGCATGCCGCCGGCGTGTGCGTCCGGCGCCCCGACGGCACCGAGCTGGAGATCCTGAGCTCCTGCGTGGTGGTCGCCGCGGGCGCCCTGCAGTCACCGCAGTTGCTGCGCAGGTCCGGGCTCGGCCGCCATCCCAGGCTCCGCCTGTCCGTACACATGATCGCCGACCGCCCGCACGTCCGGTGAATTCCGGCCGGATCGCGTTCGGATCATGGCCGAGACATGGGCGATCCGTTGACAGGCCTCCGGGCCTTCGTGGATTCTCAAATCGTTGGAAACATCGATGATTTGATAAATAGATCATTCCGATCTCGGGGGAGCGATGTCCGGACGAACGACGACGGCAGGCGGGCGAGGGTGGACCCTGGCCGTGGTGTGTGTGGCCACGTTCATGCTGCTGCTCGACCTGACCGTGGTGAATGTGGCGCTGCCCGACATCAGGGACGCCTTCGACGCGAGTTTCACCTCGCTGCAGTGGGTGCTCGACGCGTATGCCCTGGGTCTCGCCGCCGTTCTGCTGACAGCGGGATCGCTGGCCGACCGCCTGGGGCGCAAGCGGGTCTTCAACGTCGGCTTCGTCGTGTTCCTGGTGGCTTCGCTCGCCTGTGGCCTCGCGAACGACGCCGCTGTCCTGTCCATGGCCCGGGGGATCCAAGGACTCGGGGGAGCGGTCCTGTTCGCCGTCGGACCCGCGCTGATCGGGCAGGAGTACCAAGGCAAGGACCGCGGCAAGGCCTTCGGCATCTTCGGCGGTGTGGTCGGCCTGTCCATCGCCTTCGGGCCGCTCATCGGGGGCGCGCTCACCGACGGGCTGAGCTGGCGCTGGATCTTCCTGGTGAACGTTCCGGTCGGGCTGCTCGCCATGGCCGTGAGCACCCTGCGGATGCGCGAGTCCCGTGCGGAGTCGGCCCCCGCCGTGGACTGGTGGGGAATGGTGCTCTTCACCGGCGCGCTGACCCTGCTCGTCCTCGGACTGCTGCGGGGTGAGGCCGAGGGCTGGGGCAGCGCGCCCATCGTCGGCATGTTCGTGGCTTCCGTGCTGCTCCTCGGCGTGTTCGGCGTCGTGGAGAGGCGGCGTGGCGAACAGGCCATGTTCCAGCTGTCGTTGTTCAGGAACAGGACGTTCAACGGAGTGTCGGTGGTGACGCTGCTGTGCGCCGCCGCGACCATGTCCGCGATCTTCCTCCTGGTGTCGTACGTGCAGAACGTGCTGGCGTACTCGCCGTGGGAGACCGGCCTGCGGTTCCTTCCGCTGACCGGGACACTGTTCGTCGCGGCCGCGATCTCGGGATCACTGACCACCCGGGTGCCGCAGCGACTCCTGATGGGAACATCCCTCGCGCTCATCGCGATCGGGCTCGCCCTGGTCGCGCTCACCGGCCCGGACACTTCCTGGACCGCGCTGCTGCCGAGCATGTTCGGGATCGGCCTGGGCATGGGGCTGTTCAATCCGCCGCGCGCCTCGCTGTCCATCGCCGTCGCGGAACCGTCCAAGGCGGGCATGGCATCGGGGATCAACGAGACGTTCCAGCAGGTGGGCGTCGCCATCGGCATCGCGGGATTCGGCGCGGCCTTCCAGGGCAGGGTGAGCGACCTCTTCGCGCAGTCCGCCCCGGGGCGGCAACTGGGTGCCTCGGCCCATGAGTTCGGTGACGCCGTGGCGGCGGGCGGCGGCGCGGAAGCCGCCGCCCATGCCCCCTCGGGGATGGGCCCCGCACTGGAAGCAGCGGCCCGCGCGGCCTTCGTGGACGGGCTGACGGACGTGATGCTCGTGTGCGCGGCCGTCGCCGCCGTCGGCTCGGTCGTGGGATTCGTCTTCATCCGTACGCGCGACCTGCACGAGAGCGCACGGGGCGACACCGCGCACACCGTGGACGCAGAGACCCGGGTTGTGCTGAACGGCACTGGCGCGCAAGGGCACTTGGATGACGAGAGTGCCGGTGCGCCGGTCGTGGCACAGTCCGTTCATGCCGGGGGAGATGGGTAACCCGGTCGGAGCGGCCGGGCTGCCCGCCCCGATCGGACGCGGCACCCAAAGTGGCACCGGCCTTGGAGGCCGGTGCCACCGCCAGTACCCTTGACGTGATCGACGATCGGCGCGCGGGATGTTCGGCTTCATCGAGAACCCCTGGTCCGGTCGCTTCACCGAGATCTCAGCAGTAAAGGGGAACGGCCCGGATGACAGAGGCGACGCCCGTCCCGGCGCAACCCACCGCACTCGACTTCCCCCTCGTCCGCAGGACCGGCTATCTGCTGAACAAGGCCGGATCGATCCTGATGGAGGACGCGGAGCGAGTACTCATGGCGCAGGGCATGCGCCTGCGCTATTTCTACGTACTCGCCGCGCTGGAAAGTGATCTGAGCCTGTCCCAGCAGGACCTGAGCAGACTCCTCCACCTCGACCCGACCACCATGGTGGCGCTGATCGACGAGATGGAGCGGGCCGGACACGTGGAGCGGCGGCGCAATCCGTCGGACCGCAGGCGCTACATCCTGCGCCTCACCGACGGCGGCCGCGAGGCACTCGAACGCGCCGGGCGCGCCGTCGACGCCGTGGAGCAGGACTTCCTCTCAGCCGTTCCCGTCGAGGACCGTGACCGGCTGCGGGCGCTGCTCGGGGATCTGCTCGCCGACCGCTGGCCGCGCGTGATCGCCTGCGAGTGATGATGCCCGGTTGAATTCCGGATTTGATCCGGTGCAACTGGAGTTAAAGAATCCCTATTTGAGCTTTACTTTGGGTCGATCTGTGCGGGCCGTCACAGATTCCCTTGACTAATTGCTTTCCCCTTGATGTGCCGGATAGTGTTTTTTCTGTCCGGGCCGCGTGGCTCGCGACACGGGGGAAGGTAAACGGGGAATGAGAAACAAGGAATTATTATACGGATCTCTGGATAGCTGCCTCGGCCCTGGCAGTTCTCGCTTTTTCGGAAGCGGATACAAGCGCGTCACACAAGGCCTCAGGGACATCACCACCGACGGTTCCGCCGCACCGGGTGCGCTCGTCACCGCGCGCGGCACCCTCACCTACCCGCGCGACTGGTCCCGCAAATCGGGTGCCGACGAGCTGCGGCCGCACCTCAGCAGCATCGACGCGCTGGTGCTCGCCGCGAACCTGGCGGAGACGCACCTCGGCCGGGCCTTCGGACTCGGTGCCGCCGAGCGGCGCAGGATCTGGCTCCGCAGTGCCGACGTACGGGCCGGCAGCACGCCGCACGAAGACCTCGCGGACTTTCCGGTGCACGGCAGGCTGGTCTCCGTCGACGGCCCGACGGGCGAACACGCCACGCTGGCCAGTACGTTCGCCTGCCGGGTCGGGGGTCTGAAAGTGCGCTGCACGCTCGTGCACGAGCAGGTCGGCGGGGCGGCGACACCGGCGACGTACGCCGACGAGAAGCAGGCACTCGGGCCGGCCCGGGCCCGCCACTACGGCGTGGGGTACAAGCAGCGCGAACAGTCCGCCGAGCAGGTCCGCGTCGACCTCGACCGGCAGGAGGTCAGCGGGCTGCAGCGCGTCGTGGCCACGGACGAGGACGCGCTCACCTGCGGAGCGGAAGCGGCGTACGGACCCTCGGTCTCCCTGGTCGACGCGCTCGTGGGCGTGGCCCAGCTGGCCCAGATCCTGCTCTACGCACAGGACGGGTTGTCCCGCGGCAGCACCGACACACTCTGGATGCGGCGCTTCGTCATCAGCGCGGGCACGCCGGTGCGCCCCCTGGGGCACAGCTTCACGCCGACCGTGCGCACCGCGAATTCCCGGCTCCTCTCCATGGGTGACGCCCGCTGGCGCACCGCGGAACTGGCGGTCGAGGATTTCGCGGGGATCGACGGCCGCTGCTGGCTGGCGCACCGGCTGCCCGCCGCCGCGTAGTAAACGCCGTACCCAGTGCTGCCGAATTTCTCGCGATCCCATATTTGTTCCAGGGTGAGAATTGCGCGCAAGAATCACGCAGGGAACACGCAAGAACACAACGGGGGAAATAGATCATGCGCTTTACGCCCACGCTCCGATTAGGAGACGTGCTCGTCGTACTCGAAGGGCCGGCTCGCATGCTCTGGAAAGAGCACACGTCCGGTTCCGAAACGAGGCACTGGACACCGACAGGACTATGGCCGGACGAACAACAGCGTGCCGAGGTGCGCGAGCACCTGGACGGGGAACGGCCGCTGCTCGTCCTGCTCGACGAGGCCCGATGCCGCGTGCCCATGCTGCGCGAGGAGTGGCAGGCCGCGCCCTGCCGACTGCTGCGCGACCAGGCGGGCGGCGGCACCGAACAGCCCGCGGACGACGAGGTCGTCGAGATCGGTCTGCCGTTCCTCGACTGGCTGCCGGAGGTACACAGGAAGCGCGCCGCGCGCTTCCTCGCGGAGAGCGACGCGGAACTGGCCCGTACGCCGATGGCGTTCCTGCCGCCGCTGCTGGCCGAGGAACGGCGGGGCGGAGCGCCGCTGAGCCCGCGCTTCGCCCGGAGGCTGCTGCCGAACGCGCTGACGGCGGACCGCCTCGCGACAGCCGTGGAGCATCTGTTCGCCGACGCTCCGCACTCCTGCGCGGTGGCGGCGACCGGATCGGCGAGGTGACCCGATGAACCGGACACAGCCCGCCGGCCACGCGCCGCCGCTCGCCGCGGCGACCGGGCAGCCGCACACAGACACCGCGGGCGGCTGCGATTCCTTCCCCAGCCTGGGGCAGATCGGCCTCCTGATCATCGCGACAGCCACCCAGAACCTGGCGCTCATCGGCCGCCCGATGGCGGGGCGCCGCGATCGGCAGACGCAGGACGCCACCGCCCCGAGGAGTCACTGATGGGACGTTCGGTCATGGTCACCGGCGGCAACCGCGGCATCGGACTCGCCGTGGCGACCGCCCTGGCGGCGGACGGCGACCGTGTCGCCGTCACCCACCGGGACACCGCACCACCCGACGGACTGCTCGGCGTACGCGCCGAGATGACGGACTCCCGCAGCATCGACGAAGCCTTCGGGAAAGCAGAGGCCGCACACGGGCCGGTCGAAGTGCTCGTGGTCAACGCGGGCATCACCCGGGACACCCTGATCCTGCGCATGGACGAGCAGGACTTCACGGACGTCGTCGACGTGAACCTGCACGGCGCCTTCCGCGCCGTGCGACGTGCCGTGCGCGGCATGGTGCGGGCGCGCTGGGGCCGGATCGTGCTGATCTCCTCCATGACCTTCGCGTACGGAGCGCCGGGCCAGGTCAACTACGCGGCCGCCAAGGCCGGAATGCTCGGCATGGCCCGCTCCCTCGCCTGGGAGCTCGGCCCCCGGAACATCACGGTCAACATCGTCGCGCCAGGCCTGATCGACACGGACATGAGCCGCGAGATCACCGATCAGCGACGCCAACACCTGCTGTCCATCACTCCGCTCGGCCGCGTCGGAGAGACGGACGACGTCGCCGCGGCCGTGCGGTTCCTCGCCGGCGAATCGGGCCGCTTCATCACCGGAGCGGTCCTGCCGGTCAGCGGAGGCCTCGGCCTGGGCGGCTGACCACAGCACCGATCACCCCACACCCGGCCCCGGCCGGGCCACTCACGACGGGAAGAGAGCACACCCCATGGGGAACACAAGCGCCCCCACACCGCACCGCGGTCTGCACCTGGCGATCTCCGGCACGTACTCCAGCGGCAAGAGCACCACGACCGAGACGCTGTCGATGGCGACGGGCATCCCCCGCACGCACGCGATGACGTCCCGGGAGATCCTCAGGGACCTCGTGCCGGGCAAGCAGGTCGAGGAACTCAGCGCGATGGAACTGACGATGCTCGGCTTACGCCGCCTGGAGGAGCGGATCCACCACGAGGCGGGCGAGGGATCGTTCATCTCGGACGGCTCCGTGATCCACGAGTGGATCTACGGCGAGGCACGCATGCGGGTCGGCATCAACCCCGGTGCGAACGTGCTCCAGCGGGCGGTGAAGAACGTCGCCGGGCTCCCGGTGAAGCGGTTCTACCGCCAGTACATGGACGCATACGGCGCGGTCACCAAGGCCCGTGCCAAGCGGATCTACGACGCCTACGTGCACCTGCCGGTCGAGTTCGAGATGAAGGCCGACGGCCACCGGCCGGTCTCCGAGAAGTTCCGGAAGATGTCCGACGAGCTGCTGATCGAGACCCTGGGCGAGCTGGAGATCCCGTACCACGTGGTGGGCGGCAGTGTCCGCGAACGCGTGGAGCGGATCGTCGAGATCTTCGGCCTGCCCCTGGTGATGCCGCTCGACGAAGCGATCGAACGGGCCGGCGCGAAGGTGCGCGAGGCCGCCGAGATCCTGGAACAGGACGCACGCTTCCACCAGACCCAGCGGGACAAGTCCCTGCGGCGGCGCGTCTCGTACGCGGTGCGCTTCTGAACGTCACGCGGTGAGCTCCCGCAGGACGGCCCGGCCCGCCGCGCGGTGTTCGGCGGCCGTGGCCGGTTCCGCCTCGTCGAGGACGATCGCGATGCCCTCGTGGGCCAGGGCCTCCTCGGTGCGGTACCCCAGCCGCGGGGCGATCTCCAGGGCTTGGCGGTGCAGGCGCAGGGCCTCGTCGGGCAGGCCCGCGAGGCGGCACGTCTCGGCGTAGCCGTTGAGGAAGTGGATCTTCCAGTGTTCCTCGAAGAGCTCGTCGAGCAGGGCGAACGCCTTCCGGTGGCTGGCCAGCGCCTCTTCGTAGCGGCCCATGCGCCGGAGGGCGACACCCAGGCAGTTGAGGCACCACGCCTCGTTGTGGAGGTGCCCGTCCGCGCGGGCGAGGGCCAACGCCCGATGCAGGTGGTCCGCCGCCTCGTCGGGCTCCTCGTCGGCGATGGCCACGCCGAGGGTGATCCGAGCCGTCAGCGCGGGCGGCGACGCGGGGTCGGCGTGGGGGATGTCCAGGACCTCCCTGGCCCGCTGCGCCGCCTCCTCGCGGTGTCCCAGCTGCAGCATCGCCCAGGCCTCCGCCGCGGCGGCACTGGCCGTGCCCGACGGGCAGCCGGCCTGCTCGTACAACTTCCCGGCCAGCCTGAAGAGTTCGAGCGGCTCCTCGACATACCCCTCGTCCCACTTGAGGTAGCCGCGCCGCAGGGTCAGTTCGGCCTCCGATCCCAGGTCGCCCGCCCGGGACAAGCGTGGCTGCGCCGCCTCGTACGAGGCGGCGGCCTCCGCCATGCGGCCCGCGTTGTAGCGCGCGAAGCCCAGATCGCTGTGCGCGTCGGCCAGTTGGAGGGGGTCGCCCAGGCGCTCGGCGGCGGCCAGCGACCGTTCGAAGAGGACGTTGAGGTGCGTCGTGCCGCAGCGTCGCGCGAAGTACGACCGCAGGAAGCGCGGCAGTTCACACACGTGCGCGTCGGCACCGACGGCGGCCGCCGTCTCGAAGGCGGCCACCATGTTCTCGTACTCCGCGACGAGCCAGGAGAACGCCGCGTTCTTGTCCGCGAACCGTGGCAGCGCGGCCGGTGGCCGTCCCACGGAGGGCGGTCGGCCGGGTGAAAGGAAAGGCATCGCCGCGTCGGCGGCAGCCGCCGCGTGCACGTAGTAGTCGAGGAAGCGGCCGAGAGCCCGCTGCCGTTCGGCCGGTGAGTCCTGCTCCTCGCCCGCCCGGCGCGCGTGCTGGTGCACCAGGTCGTGCAGGCGGTAGCGGCCCGCCGTCGACTCCTGGACGAGGTGCGCGTCGACCAGGTCCTCCAGCATCGACCGCGCGGCGTTCAGCGGCACGTCCGCCAGGGACGCCGCCAGGTACTCGTCGAAGGAACCCCCGGGCAACAGGCCGAGCAGCCGGAACAGCCGCGCCTGCGACCGGTCCAACTGCCGTACGGACATGGCGAAGGCGGTGTCGAACTCGCTTGCCCCCTCCGCCATCCGCTCGACGAGGATGCCCACGGTCCAGCCGGGTCGGTGCCGCAAGCGGGCCGCGGCGAGACGCAGGGCCAGCGGCAGATGGCCGCACAGCCGCAGCACCTCGGCGGCGGCATCCGGGTCGCGGGCGAGGCGGCCCTCGGGACCGTGCGGGTCGCCGCTCGCGCGGGCCAGCAGCTCCGCGCTCTCCTGCGGGCTCAGCACGTCCAGCGACACCGGCGGCACCTCGTCCAGACCGAGAAGCCTGTTCCGGCTGGTGATCAGGGCGACGGACGGGCCGGCGCCCGGCAGCAGGGGGCGGACCTGGTCGGCATCGGCGGCATTGTCGATCACCACGACGACCTTCCGGTCGGCCAGCTCCGACCGCCAGCAGGCGGCCAGTTGCTCGACGCCCTCCCGCGGCACCTTCTCGGAGGGGACGTCGAGCGCGCCGAGCAGCATCCGAAGCGCCGAGTCGGGGTCGAGCGGCTCCCGGCCCTCGGTGAACCCGTGCAGGTCCACGTAGAGCTGGGCGTCCGGGAGGTCGGCGGCGAGCCGGTGCGCGGCGTGTATCGCGAGACAGGTCTTGCCGACCCCCGGCATGCCGTCGATCGCGACCACCCGGTGGCTGTCCACCGTGTCGAGGACGGCCGCGAGCTGGGCCTCGCGGCCGGTGAAGTCGGGCACGTCGCGCGGCAGGTCGTTGCGGGGCCTCGGTCTGCCCTGGCGGCTGGACTTCGGGGGCGCGGGGAGCGGGTTGGAGCACCGTTCCCACAGGGGGCGCAGTGGGCGGGGGTCGCGCTTGACGAGGCGACAGAGCGCGATCACCGCGGGCCAGGGCGGCACGGTCTGGCCGCCGAGATAGCGCGAAAGGGACGAGGAGCTGAGGCCCGCGTCCCGCGCGAGGGCCCGTACGCCGAGTCCGGACAGTTCTTGGATCAGGCGCAGCCGCGCCGCCAGCTCGTTCTGCGGGTCCGTCGTCGCCGTGCGTTGCGGCTCGTCCACCAGATACCCCCCGTGTCCCGTGTCGCCGGAAATCTACCGGGCCATGTCGCCGCTGCTCAAGGCTGTTTCAGCTGTCCCACGGTGTCCCACCGCCGTGGTCGTGGCGAGCGGATCCGGCTGATATGGAGTCACGCCCCGAGGGAACGGGGGCCGACCAGCAAGGCCAAGCAAGACCAAGCAAGGCCAAGCAAGCCCCCGGAAGGAACCGGGAGCCCCCACAAGAAGGAGCACACCGAGATGCAGTCCCGTATGCAGAACCCCGCCGTCGTCCTCTCCGACGCCATGCCGGCCATCCAGAACCTCTTCAAGGCCGTGCACTCCGGCGGGGTGGAAGGGCAGACCCTGGAGCTGGTGCACCTGCGGGTCAGCCAGATCAACGGCTGCAGTGCCTGTGTCGACGGCGGCGTGAAGTCGTCCCGTAAGGCGGGCGTCAGCGACGAGCGGCTCGCCACGGTCGCCGCCTGGCGCGAGGCCCCGTACTTCACCGAGCCCGAGCGGGCGGCCCTCGAACTGGCCGAGGCCGCGACGCGCCTCGCCGACCGCGCCGACGCGGTGAACGACGAGGTGTGGGACGCCGCCGCCACCCACTTCGACGAGAAGCAGCTGGCCGCGATCGTCCTCATGATCGGTGTCACCAACCTGTTCAACCGGCTCAACGCCACTACCCGCCAGATCGCCGGTGCGTGGGGCTGACAGCCGTCGGGAGGAGCCGCCACGGCGGCTCCTCCCGGGCACGACGCTTCCCTTGCCTCTCCCGAGCCACATCACACACGTGAGGAACCCCGTCATGACGACCACGCAGAAGCCCGCCGAGTCCACCAAGAACCCTGCCACGACGGCCGCGAAGTTCGACGGATTCACGGACGAGGAGCGAGGCGCGATGAAGGCGCGCGCCCAGGAGCTCAAGGCGGCCGCGCGGCGTGGAACGCGCGCCGAGAAGGCGGCGGCGGAGGAGACGGCCGTGCTCGCGAAGATCGCCGAGATGCAGGAGGCGGACCGCGTCATGGCCGAGCGGATCCACGCCGTGATCAAGGAGAACGTGCCGGAACTGTCCCCGAAGCTCTGGTACGGGATGCCTTCGTACGCCAGGGACGGCAAGGTCGTCTGTTTCTTCCAGAGCGCGGAGAAGTTCGGTGCGAGGTACGCGACGTTCGGCTTCAGCGACAAGGCGAACCTCGACGAGGGCACCATGTGGGCGGCCTCGTACGCGCTGAAGGAGCTGACCTCCGAGGGTGAGGCGAGGATCGCGGAGCTGGTGAAGAAGGCGGTGAACTGAGCCCCAGGCCGCGTACCCACTCCACGAGCGCATTGTGGACTCAGTACGCCGCCGTGAACCGGGCGCGGTGGTGCTTGGGGCGTTCGGCCTCGTCGACGAGGGCCACAGCGAAGTCCTCCATCGAGAGCGCGGAGACACCCTCGGCGTCGACGATCAGTTCGTCGGTGCCCAGCCGGAAGCGTCCGGTGCGCTCGCCCGGTTCGAGGAGGGCGGGCGGGCTGACGTAGGACCAGTCGACGTCGTGGCCGTTGGTGCGGCAGGCGTCGAGCTGTTCGTTGCAGGCCAGTGCGATGGGGCGCAGGGACGGCGGGAAATCGGGGGCGTCGACCACCATCGTGCCGCCGGTGCCGGGGATGGTGAGACCGGCGGCGCCGCCGACGAGCAGGAGCCGTACGCCGGTTCCGTGCAGTCCGGTGAACAACGCCCGGGTGACGGCGGCCAGTTCGGGCTCGCGGCCGGGGGCGGGGCGGGTCGCGGAGACCACCAGGTCCTGTCCCGCGGCGAGTGCCGTGACGGTGCGCGGGTCGGCGGCGTCGCCGGTGCGGATCGCGGCGGCGGAGGGCAGTCCGGTGGCGCGGGCCGGGTCCCTGACGACCGCGGTGACCTCGTGCCCGCGGTCCACGGCCTCGGCGACGACACGACGGCCGACGTTGCCCGCGGCTCCGAAGACGGTGATGTTCATGGGGGTGCTCCTCAAGTAGGTGGATCAGCGGGTCAGGTGGAGGGGCGGGTGTGGTCCCAGGCCCATGCGGCGACGGCTCCGGCGGCAAGCGCGGCGCCCAGGGCGCAGGTGCCGGGCCAGCCGGCGGCCGCCCAGACGACGGAGGCGAGCGCGGAGCCGAGGGCTCCGCCGAGGAAGAGACTTGTCGCGAACGCCGAGTTGATGCGGTTCCGGGCCTCGGCGTTGAGCGCGAACAGGATGGTCTGGCTGCTGTTGAGCACCGCCTGCTGGCCGATGTTCAGGGCGACGACACCGACCGCGAGCCAGACCAGGGAACGCTCTCCCGCCAGCAGGATCAGCCAGCCGGTGAGCAGCAGGGCGGTCGCGCCGCCGGTCACCAGCTGGACATGGCCGCTGTCGCTGAGGCGTGCCGCGAGCGTCATCGACAGGATTCCCACGGCGCCGACCAGACCGAACCCGCCGATCGCGGGAGCGGACCAGTGGAAGGGTGCCCCGGCCAACAGGAAGGTGAGCGCGGTGAGCTGGACACTGTAGGAAGCGAAGGAAAGGGCGCCCAGCAGGGCCCGGCGGCGCAGCACGCTCTCCTCGCGCAGCAAGGACAGCGTGGAGCGAAGAAGCGCCGGGTAGCGCAGGTCGGCGGTGACCGCGAGGTACGGCAGACGGCGGTGGAGGACGACGGCCGCGCCCGTCATGAGGGCGGCGAGCACCCAGTACGCGGTGCGCCAGCCGCCCAGTTCGGACAGGCCGCCCGCGGCGGTGCGGGCCAGCAGCCCGCCGAGCAGGACGCCCGACATGACGGTGGCGACGGCACGGCCCCGGGTCGCGGCGGTGGCGAGCGCGGCGGCGTGGGCGACGACGACCTGGGCGCCGACCGAGGTGAGGGCCGCGAGGACGGTGCCCGCGAGGAGGACCGGGCCGCTGGGGGCGAGGGCCGAGACGCCGAGGAAGCCGGCGGTGGCCAGGAACAGGGTCACCGCGAGGCGGCGCCGGTCGATGACGTCGCCGAGCGGGACGAGCAGCAGAAGACCGAGCGCGTACCCCGCCTGCGATGCGGTGACCACGAGTCCCGCGAGGACGCTGCCCAGGCGGAGGTCGTGGGAGATGAGGTCGAGCAGCGGCTGGGCGATGTAGTTGCCCGCGGCGGACAGGCCGGTGGCGACGGCCATGAGGAGCAGCAGGCCGCGACGCGGGCCGCCAAGCTCCTCCGGATCCGCGGCGCCGGAGTGGTGAAGTCCCGTCTGTGTCATGGCAGTCAGCCTGCGGCCGACCCTATTGATGAGTCCAACACATCCTTGTCATGCGAACGATCGCGCTGCACGATGGATGGCATGGAGTTGCAGCAGCTGCGCTATGTCGTCGCCGTCGCCGAGACGGGCGGGTTCACCCGGGCCGCCGAGCGGTGTCTGGTGGTGCAGTCCGCGCTCAGCCATCAGATCGGGAAGCTGGAGAAGGAGCTCGGGGCGCGCTTGTTCGAGCGGACGAGCCGACGGGTGGCGCTCACGGCGGCGGGCGAGGCGTTCCTGCCCGCCGCGCGGCAGGCGTTGGAGGCGTCGGAGCGGGCGCGGGCCGAGGTGGCGGCGGCGACCGGGGAGATCCGGGGGCGCCTGGCCATCGGGGCGATCTCGACGGTGACGGCGGTCGACGTGCCGGGCCTGATGCGGGCCTACCACGCCACGTATCCGCAGGTCACGATGCGGCTCATCGACGGCATGAGCGAGGCCCTGGTGCGTGGGGTGCGCGAGGGGTCCCTCGATCTGGCGTTCCTGGGGGTGCCGCCCTCCTTCCGTACGGACGATCCGGCGCTGGACAGTCGCACGCTCGTGGTCGACCGCCATGTGGCGGTGGTCGCCCCCGACCATCCGCTGGCGGCCGAGGCGACCGGCGAACCGCTGCCACTGGAGCGGTTCGCGGACGAGGTGTTCGTGGACTTCCCCGCGGGCATCGCGGCGCGGGCGCAGACCGACGAGGCGTTCCAGGCCGCGGGGCTGCGGCGCGACGTGGCGTTCGAGGCCAAGGGGCTCGACTTCTTCGCCGACCTGGTGCGCGGCGGCCTCGGCATCGCGCTGCTGCCCTCGCGCCTCGTGCCGCGGCTTCCCCGGCTGACGGTGGTGCCGGTCAAGGGCGGGCCGGTCCGCGAGGAGCGGCTGGTGTGGAGCCGGACGCGGAACTCACCGGCGGCGGCCGCGTTCCTGGAGTCGATGCCGGACTGACCGGCAGTCGGACCGATCGGCAGCCGGACCGATCGGCAGTAGGACAGTGAAAGCGGTGGTGAGCCGTGTCTCACCAGGGCGGCGCCACTTGTTTATGCAACGAGTTGCATAGCAGGATCGGGGCATGGCGCTAGAGCACGCGATCCTCGTCTCGCTCCTTGAGAAGCCGGGCTCGGGCTACGAGCTCGCCCGGCGGTTCGAGCGGTCCATCGGCTACTTCTGGACCGCCACCCACCAGCAGATCTACCGCGTTCTCAAGCGCATGGAGAGCGACGGCCTGATCGACGTCCGCGAGGTGCCGCAGCAGGCACGGCCGGACAAGAAGGAGTACTCCGTCGCCGCCCTCGGGCGGTCCGCGCTCTCCCGGTGGCTGCACGAACCGATCGAGCCCGAGAGCGTGCGACACGAGCTCGCCGTGAAGATCCGCGGCGCCGCCTTCGACGATCCGGCCGCACTGATCCGCGAGGTCGAGCGGCACCGCCAGGCGCACACCGACCGGCTCGCCCGCTATCTCGCGGGCGAGTCGCGTGACTTCACCGGACCCGACGCGCCCACGCCCGACGCCGGACAGGAACTCCAGCACGTCGTGCTGCGCGGCGGCATCGCGTACGAACGGATGACGCTCGCCTGGCTCGACGACGTGCTCGCCACCCTCCACCGGCTCGCCCCCAAGGGCTGAGCCGGACCGGCGCCGTATCCCGCACCACCATTCCGTCCCACCACCCCTCACCTCCCGAACCGGAAAGGCGAACACCCATGGCCGACCCGCTGCTGTTCAACCCGCGCACCTACGACCCGACGCACTTCGACCCCGAGACCAGCAGGCTGCTGCGCGCGACCGTCGACTGGTTCGAGGCCCGCGGCAAGCGCCGGCTGATCGAGGACTACCGCGACCGCGCCTGGCTGGCGGACTTTCTGGAGTTCTCCGCCAAGGAGGGGCTGTTCGCGACCTTCCTCACCCCGGCGTCCGCCGCCGACGGCAAGCAGGACGCGCGCTGGGACACCGCCCGGATCGCCGCCCTCAACGAGATCTTCGGCTTCTACGGACTCGACTACTGGTACGCGTGGCAGGTCACCATCCTCGGCCTCGGCCCGGTCTGGCAGAGCGAGAACCCCGCCGCCCGTCAACGCGCGGCCGAACTCCTCGCCCAGGGCGAGGTGTTCGCCTTCGGCCTGTCCGAGAAGACCCACGGCGCCGACATCTACAGCACCGACATGCTTCTCGAGCCGGACGGCGACGGCGGCTTCCGGGCGACCGGCTCCAAGTACTACATCGGCAATGGCAATGCCGCAGGTCTCGTCTCCGTCTTCGGCCGCCGCACCGACATCGAGGGCCCCGACGGCTACGTCTTCTTCGCCGCCGACAGCCGCCACGAGGCGTACCGCCTGGTCAAGAACGTCGTCGACTCCTCCAAGTACGTCAGCGAGTTCCGCCTCGAGAACTACCCGGTCGGCCCCGACGACATCCTGCACACCGGCCGTGCCGCCTTCGACGCCGCCCTCAACACCGTCAACGTCGGCAAGTTCAACCTCTGCACCGCCTCGATCGGCATCTGCGAGCACGCGATGTACGAGGCCGTCACCCACGCCACGGGACGCATCCTCTACGGCCGCCCCGTCACCGCCTTCCCGCACGTGCGCCGCGAGCTGACCGACGCGTACGTCCGCCTCGTCGGGATGAAGCTGTTCAGCGACCGCGCCGTCGACTACTTCCGCTCCGCGGGCCCCGACGACCGCCGCTACCTCCTCTTCAACCCCATGACGAAGATGAAGGTGACCACGGAGGGCGAGAAGGTCATCGACCTGATGTGGGACGTCATCGCGGCCAAGGGCTTCGAGAAGGACAACTACTTCGCGCAGGCGGCCGTCGAGATCCGAGGCCTGCCCAAGCTGGAGGGCACGGTCCACGTCAACCTCGCGCTGATCCTCAAGTTCATGGGCAACCACCTCCTGAACCCGGCCGGGTACGAGCCCGTGCCGACCCGCCTGGACGCGGCCGACGACGACTTCCTCTTCCGGCAGGGCCCCGCCCGTGGCCTGGGCGCCATCCGCTTCCACGACTGGCGCACCGCCTACGACGCGTACGCCGACGTGCCCAACGTCGCCCGCTTCCGCGAGCAGGCCGACGCCCTCTGCGCGTTCGTCACCACGGCCGCCCCCGACGAGGAGCAGAGCCGCGACCTCGACCTCCTCCTCGCCGTCGGCCAGCTCTTCGCGCTGGTCGTGCACGGCCAGCTCATCCTGGAACAGGCGCGCCTGACCGGCCTCGACGCGGACGTCCTCGACGAGCTGTTCGCCGTCCTCGTACGCGACTTCTCCGCGCACGCCGTCGAACTGCACGGCAAGGACTCCGCCACCGAGGAGCAGCAGAGCTGGGCCCTTGGCGCGGTACGCCGACCGGTCGTCGACGACGCGCGCTCGGCACGGGTGTGGGAGCGGGTCGAGGCGCTGGCCGGAGAGTACGAGATGGCGCCGTAACCACCGGGCCGGCAGTTCCGTCACCTCAGGGGTGACGGAGCTGCCGGGTCAGGCGGCGAAGATCTGGGAGTCGTCGGCGAACGCCTTGAACTCCAGGGCGTTGCCCGCCGGGTCGAGGAGGAACATCGTCCACTGCTCGCCCTTCTCGCCCTCGAAGCGGACGTACGGCTCGATGACGAAGTCGATACCTGCCGTACGGAGCCGGTCGGCGAGCTTCCGGAACTCCGGGACCGGCAGGATCAGGCCGAAGTGCGGGACCGGGACCTCGTGGCCGTCGACGGGGTTGTGAATGTGCGGGGCCCGCTTCGGGGAGAGGTGGGTGACGAACTGGTGGCCGTGCAGGTTCCAGTCCACCCAGGTGTCCGCGCTGCGGCCCTCGTCCAGGCCGAGCACCTTGCCGTAGAAGAGACGGGCCGCGGCGAGGTCGTCGACGGGCACGGCCAAGTGGAACCGGGGGAGGGGCGAGTCGGGAGCGGTCATGGCGCTGCCTCCTGTGGCGTGGCCCGAGCGGACCTCAGGAATCGGGGTCTCCCGTGGGGTGCGGAGCGGAGCGCTGTCTCACGCGCGAGCGCAGTCCGGGCACACCCCTCGGTACGTCACCTCGGCCTCGGACACGGTGAATCCGAAACGCTCGGAGGCCGGCAGTGCGTCCAGCGGGTCGCCGCCGGGATGCACGTCACGTATGGCGCCGCAGCCCGAGCACACCAAATGCTGGTGGGGCTGGTGGGCGTTCGGGTCGTACCGCTTCGCGCGGCCGGTGGACACCTCGATCACCTCGCCGAGGGAGACCAGCTCACCGAGGGTGTTGTAGACCGTGGCACGGGAGATCTCCGGCAGCCGGTCGGTGGCGCGCGCGAGCACCTCGTCCGCGGTCAGATGGACGTGTTCACCGTCGAGTACCTCGGCGACCACCCGGCGCTGAGCGGTCATTCGCCACCCACGTCCGCGGAGCCGCCCCAGAAGATCGCTCATGCGTACCAGCCTAACTGTGCTTCGTCTGACGACTGAATTCGTACGGACCCGTCTGTCGTATTGACTTGGACTTGGTCCATCGTAGGATCAGTTCCGGCCGACGGCCAAGGGACAGGGCAACAGCAGGGAACAGCACGTGACTTCAGGAGACGGGTCCGTTCGCCCCGGCATCCGGTACCCCGTTCGCGGAGAACCAGTCCGGCGAGCAGGTGGGCGTCCGCTGCCCGGACGTCCTCCGCTCGGACGTCCGCTGCCCGGAACCGATCCAGGGCCCCGCCTCGCCGAAGAAGCCCGCAAGAAGCCTGCTCACCTCGACCGCGAGCGCACCGTTCGCGGGCGCACCGGCCCTTGAGCACCGTGATCCGCCCCGTCCGGAAGGATTCCCATGACTGAGAACCATGACGCGATCGTCACCGACCCCAAGCCGGAAGAGACCGGCGGCTGCCCGGTCGTGCACGGTCGCGCGCCGCACCCGACCCAGGGCGGCGGAAACCGCCAGTGGTGGCCGGAGCGGCTCAATCTGAAGATCCTCGCCAAGAACCCCGCCGTGGCGAACCCGCTGGGCGAGGAGTTCGACTACGCCGAGGCGTTCAACTCCCTCGACCTGCCGACCGTGAAGCGGGACATCGCCGAGGTCCTCACCACGTCGCAGGACTGGTGGCCGGCCGACTTCGGCAACTACGGCCCGCTGATGATCCGCATGGCCTGGCACAGCGCGGGCACCTACCGGATCAGCGACGGCCGCGGCGGTGCCGGTGCCGGCCAGCAGCGCTTCGCGCCCCTCAACAGCTGGCCCGACAACGCGAGCCTCGACAAGGCCCGCCGTCTGCTGTGGCCGGTCAAGAAGAAGTACGGCAAGAACCTCTCGTGGGCCGACCTGCTCGTGCTCACCGGCAACGTGGCCCTGGAGTCGATGGGCCTCAAGACCTTCGGCTTCGGCGGCGGCCGCGCGGACGTCTGGGAGCCCGACGAGGACGTCTACTGGGGCCCCGAGACCGACTGGCTCGGCGACGAGCGCTACACCGGTGACCGGGAGCTGGAGAACCCCCTCGGCGCGGTCCAGATGGGCCTCATCTACGTCAACCCCGAGGGCCCCAACGGCACCCCGGACCCGATCGCCGCGGCCCGCGACATCCGCGAGACGTTCCGCCGCATGGCGATGAACGACGAGGAGACCGTCGCCCTGATCGCGGGCGGCCACACCTTCGGCAAGACCCACGGCGCGGGCCCGGCGGACAACGTCGGCGACGACCCCGAGGCCGCCCCGATGGAGCAGCTCGGCCTGGGCTGGAAGAGCACGTACAACACGGGTGTCGGCAAGGACGCCATCACGTCCGGCCTCGAGGTCACCTGGACCGAGACGCCGACCCAGTGGAGCAACAACTTCTTCAAGAACCTCTTCGAGTACGACTACGAGCTCGGCAAGAGCCCGGCAGGCGCCCACCAGTGGGTGGCGAAGGACGCTCCCGAGATCATCCCCGACGCCTTCGACTCGTCGAAGAAGCACCGCCCGACGATGCTGACCACGGACCTGTCGCTGCGCTTCGACCCGATCTACGAGCCGATCTCCCGGCGCTTCTACGAGAACCCGGAGGAGTTCGCCGACGCCTTCGCCCGCGCCTGGTACAAGCTGACGCACCGTGACATGGGCCCGGTCGTCCGCTACCTCGGCCCGGAGGTCCCCTCCGAGGAACTGCTGTGGCAGGACCCGCTGCCGCAGCGCACGGGTGAGGTCATCGACGCCGCGGACATCGCAGGGCTCAAGGAGCGGATCCTCGGCTCCGACCTGACCATTTCGCAGCTCGTCTCCGCCGCCTGGGCCTCGGCCTCCTCCTTCCGCGGCAGCGACAAGCGCGGCGGCGCCAACGGCGCCCGCATCCGCCTGGAGCCGCAGCGCAGCTGGGAGGTCAACAACCCGGACCAGCTCGCTCAGGTGCTGCGCACACTGGAGGGCATCCAGGAGTCCTTCAACTCCGCGGGCGGCAAGCAGGTCTCACTGGCCGACCTGATCGTGCTCGCGGGCACCGCGGCCGTCGAGCAGGCCGCCAAGGACGCGGGCTTCCCCGTCGAGGTCGCGTTCGCGCCGGGCCGCGTGGACGCCTCGCAGGAGCAGACCGACGTGGAGTCGTTCGCCGCGATCGAGCCCGCAGCCGACGGGTTCCGCAACTACGTCGGCAAGGGCAACCGCCTGCCGGCGGAGAACCTGCTGCTCGACAAGGCGAACCTGCTGACCCTGAGCGCCCCGGAGACGACGGTCCTCGTCGGTGGTCTGCGCGTCCTGGGCGCCAACCACCAGGGTTCCAAACACGGTGTCTTCACCACCGCGCCCGGGACGCTGACCAACGACTTCTTCGTCAACCTGCTCGACCTGGGCACGCAGTGGAAGTCGACGTCCGAGGCGCAGGACACGTTCGAGGGGAGCGACGCCGCCTCGGGCGAGGTCAAGTGGAGCGGTACCCGCGCCGACCTCGTCTTCGGCTCGAACTCCGAGCTGCGCGCGGTGGCCGAGGTCTACGCGAGCGATGACGCCAAGGAGAAGTTCGTCAAGGACTTCGCCGCGGCGTGGACCAAGGTCATGAACCTCGACCGGTTCGACCTGGTCTGAGTTCTCTGATCGCGACGTCAGGGCCGGCCCTCTCGGGTCGGCCCTGACGTTTCTCAGATCTCCAGGAGGCCCTGGGCATCGACCGGCAGCCCCGTGACGAAGGAGCGGTTCGCGGCGAGGCCCGTGACCAGCGAGCGGGCTCCGTCTCCGGCGTCCGCCGCACGGCCCAGGGGGTCCCCGTCGCCGGAGGCCCGTTCGCCGAAGAGGTCGGCCAGCATGCGCACGTCCCCGCCGCCGTGGCCGCCCTCACCCATGGCCACCTTCACTTCCCGGGGCTCCTCCCAGAAGCGGCGCAGCAGGAGCTGGGTGCGGCCGGCCTCGTCCCCGGCCGCCGCGCCGTGCAGGACGGGGCTCGCACCCTCGGTCGGTACGTCGGGGCGCGTCCAGGTGGATTCCTCCACGAGGAGTTCGACGCGTCCCTCGCTGCCGTTGAAGGCGATCCGATAGCCCTCCCACGGCGCGTACGCGGTGAGGTGGTAGGTGAGGGTCGCGCCGGAGGAGTAGCGCACGAGGACCGCCATGTCGTCCTCGATGCTCACGCCGGGCCCGAACACGTTCTGGTCGCGGTGATAGCCGTCCTCCGCCTCCGCGGCCAGGTACAGCGCGCTGAGCACGGGCGAGTCGGCCAGGCGGAGGGCGAAGGGGTCGCTCGCGGCGGCGGGGGAGCCGTGGGCGCGGGTGTAATCACGGGCCAGGCCGCGCCGGGTGCCCGCCTGGTCGCCGTAGAAGAAGAGCCCGCCCTGTGCGTAGACGGTCTCGGGCCGTGCGCCGAGCCACCAGTTGACGAGGTCGAAGTGGTGGGTGGCCTTGTGCACCATCAGACCGCCGGAGTTCGCCTTGTCGCGGTGCCAGCGGCGGAAGTAGTCCGCGCCGTGCCGCAGGTCGAGCAGCCACTCGAAGTGCACCGAGCCGACATCGCCGATCGCGCCGTCCGCAAGCAGCTCGCGCACGGCCGAATGCACCGGGTTGTAGCGGTAGTTGAAGGCGACCCGGACGTCACGGCCCGTGCGGCGCCGGGCGTCGAGGATGCGGCGGGCGCGCTCGGCGGTCGTCGTCATCGGCTTCTCGGTGACCACGTCGCAGCCCGCTTCGAGGGCCCGCACGGTGTAGTGGTCGTGGAGGTGGTCGACCGTGCAGACCACGACGAGGTCGACGCGCTCACGGCGCAGCATCTCCTCGAAGTCGTCCGCGGAGTACGCCGGTACGGGCGGGCGGCCGGGGTGGGCGGTCGCGATCCAGTCGTTGTGGACGGCCATGCGGTGCGCGTTGACATCGCAGAAGCCGGCCAGGTCGATGCGGTCCGCGTAGGGGCCGGCGAGCGCCTCGGTGAAGAGCTGGGCGCGGGCGCCGAGTCCCACCACGGCACAGCGGCGACGGCGCGCGGCATCGATGGGCATGCGTGACTCCGTTCGGGGAGCGGGAGTGTGCGGTCTCTCCGGATGGGGGCGTCGTGGGGAGGCGGTGAACGTGCGGCAATGGTTGTGGGCGATACCGGACCGGGCGGGGGCGTCCACATATTGAGTCGTTTCAGTTTTCGCCTCCGAGGTCTTGTCCTGACATTCGTGGGATGCCTAGGGTCGGCAGCGGTGCAAGCGCTTTCTAAGCTCGTTCGAGGAGACCGTATGTCCTCCACCCCCACGCGTCCACGGGCCGCCGTCGTCGGCACCGGCTCCATCGTGACCGGCAGTCATCTGCCCGCCCTGCGGGCCCACTCCGACCGGATCGAGCTGAGAGCCGCCGTCGACGTCGACCCGCCCAGGCTCGCCGCCTTCCGCGCGGAGGCCGCGGCGACGGGCATGGACGTCGAGGGCTACACGGACTTCGACGCGATGCTCGACGAGGTCCGCCCGGACCTGGTCCTGATCGGCACACCGCCCTCGCTGCACCGGTCGCAGACCGTGGCCGCGCTGAAGGCGGGCGCGTGGGTGCTGTGCGAGAAGCCGCTGTGTCTCTCGCTCGCCGAGTACGACGAGATCGCCGCCGCCGAGGAGACATCGGGAACGTACGCCTCGGTGGTCTTCCAGCACCGCTACGGCTCGGGCGCCGTCCACGCCCGTGAGCTGATCGCCGGCGGCGAGCTCGGCGCGCCCCGGGTCGCGCACTGCCAGACCACCTGGCACCGCGACAGCGCCTACTACGCGGTGCCGTGGCGGGGCAGGTGGGAGAGCGAGGGCGGCGGCCCCACGATGGGCCACGGCATCCACCAGTTCGACCTGCTCCTGCATCTGCTCGGCGACTGGACCGAGGTGCGCGCCATGGCGGCCCGCCTGGTCCACGCGACCGAGAGCGAGGACGTCTCGACCGCCCTGGTGCGCTTCGGGAACGGCGCGCTCGCCACGGTCGTCAACAGCGTCCTGTCCCCGGACGAGGTCAGCCGCATCCGCGTCGACTGCGCCGACGCGACGGTCGAACTCACCCATCTCTACGGCCACTCCAACGGCGACTGGGTCTACACCCCGGCCCCGCACGTCGACAGCGGGCGCGTGGACGCCTGGCGCACCCACGCCGCCGACGTGCCCAGCTCGCACGCCGCCCAGCTCGGCGTCCTGCTCGACGCGTACGAGCGGGGCGTACGGCCGCCGGGTAGCGGCTCCGACGCCCGCCGCACCCTCGAATTCGCCGCCGCGCTCTACAAGTCGGCGTTCACCGGACAGCCGGTCCTCGCGGGCGAGATCGCCGCGGGCGACCCGTACTACCAGGCCATGCACGGCAGCCACCCCGACTGGAGCCCCCAGCGATGACGATTCAGGTCACCCACACCCACGGCGAGCGGATCACGGTCAGTGCGGGCGGTGTCGAGCTGCTCAGCTACGTCTACGCCCCGGACCCGGACCCCTTCGAGGCCCGCAAGCCGTACATCCACCCCCTGCGCACCCTGGCCGGACACCAGGTCTCGGGATACCGCCCGAACGACCACCGCTGGCACAAGGGCCTCCAGATGACCGCGAGCCATCTGTCGGGGCAGAACTTCTGGGGCGGCAACTCCTATGTCCACGGCGAGGGTTATCTGCGCCTGCCGGAGCGGGTCGGATCCATGCGCCACGACGGCTTTCCCTCCCTCGCCGTCGACGACGACCGTCTCCACCTCACCGAAGAGCTCACCTGGATCGCGCACGGCGGCCAGGAATGGGCCAGGGAGGAGCGCGACATCACCGTCCACTCGGTCGACGAGGACGCCGGGTCCTGGGTCCTCGACTGGTCGATCCGCCTGACCAACGTCCGCGAAGAACCCCTGCGCTTCGGCTCACCGACCACGGCGGGCCGCGACATGGCCGGATACACGGGCCTGCAGTGGCGCGGCCCGCGCGACTTCACCGGCGGCGCCGCCTTCGGCCCCGACGACGAGAAGGACGCCGCCGGTCTCATGGGCACCCAGGGGCCCTGGCTCGCCTTCACCGCCGAGCACGACGACGTCGACGCGCACTCCACGCTCGTCTTCGCGCACGCCCCCGAGAACCTCGACGGGACGAGCGCGATCAACGAATCGCACTGGTTCGTGCGCTCCGAACCCATCCCGACCGTCGCCTTCTCCTGGGCGTTCTTCGACGAGTTCGAGCTGCCGCCCGGCGCCTCCTTCGCCTACCGCTACCGCGTCGTCGTCGCCGACGGCGCCTGGGACCGCGGCCGCGTCGCCACGCATCTGAAGGGACTGACATGGTGAGCCTTCCGCACCCGCTGCCCGGAGCCATCGGCCTCTCCCACCTGAGTGCCTACGAGTGGGAGGCCGCCGACGGCGTCTGCGGCGGCAGCCCCCATCTGCACCTGGTCTGCACCGAGGCGTACGTCGTCACCGGCGGCCGAGGCGCCGTCCAGACCCTCAGCCCCGACGGCTACCGCGAGGTCCCCCTGGAGGCAGGATCGGTCGCGTGGTTCACGCCCGGCACCGTGCACCGGATGGTGCAGGGCGGCGATCTGCGGATCACCGTCCTGATGCAGAACAGCGGACTGCCCGAGGCCGGGGACGCCGTGTTCACCTTCCCGCCCGACGTCCTCGCCGACCCCGAGCGGTACGCCGCCGCGGCGAAGCTCCCCGCCAAGAACGGCCCGGAGGCCGAGGCCGCCGCCCGCAAACGCCGTGACCTGGCCGTCGAGGGATACCTCCCGCTGCGCGACGCGCTCAGGTCCGGGGACAACGGCCCCTACCTCGCATTCCAGCAGGCCGCGGCCCGCCTGGTGCGGGACAAGGTCCCCACCTGGCGTGAGCTGTGGCAGGCCGGGGCGCTGGCCACCGCCGAGCGCACCGGCGCCCAGCTCGACGCGCTCCAGTCCGGCAGCCCCGACTACCTCGCGGGCTCGGGCTCGTACGACAGCACGCCTTCCCGCCTCGGTGGCTACGGGATGTGCGGGCGCCGCGACGAGTACGAACTGCCGGGCACCACGCTCCCGTACCACGGCGAGTAGCCACCCGCGTCACCGCGAACACCATCAAGAAACCAGAGAGGAGAGGTGTCATCGGCATGCCCGGAAACAGGACAACGTGGTCCTGCGCGACGGTCATGGTGCTCACGCTCAGCGTGCTGCTCACCGGCTGTGGCGGCTCGGACGAAGCGAGCGGCGGCGGCAAGACCGTTCTGCGCTACACCTGGTGGGGCAACCCCGACCGGGCGGCCCGTACGAAAGAAGCCGTCGCGCTGTTCGAGAAGGAGCACCCCGGGATCACGGTGCAGACCTCGTTCGCCGGCTACGAGGCGTACAAGCAGAAGCTCGCCACCCAGGCGGCGGGCGGCGACGCCCCGGACGTGATGCAGCTCGACTACCGGCAGATCGACCAGTACGCGTCCGGCGGCATCCTCCTCGACCTCGGCAAGCAGAAGAAGGCCCTGCGCACCGACGAGATCGACCCCGGCCTCCTCGCCACCGGCGTCGTGGACGGCACCCAGTACGCGATCCCCCAGGGCCGCGGCACCGAGACGGTCGTGTACGACGCCGAGCAGTGGAAGGCGGCCGGAGTGAAGCTCCCGCGCAAGGGCTGGACCTGGGACGAATGGGCCGACGCCATGCGGGAGTTGGCGGAGAAGAGCGGGAAGCCGGGCTCCGTCGACCCCGGCCAGAGCGAGGACTGCTTCGAGGTGTGGCTGCGCGGCCAGGGCAAGGCCCTCTACACGAAGGACCGCACGCTCGGCTTCACGGCCGACGACCTGACCCGCTGGTGGACGTTCACCGACAAGCTCCGGCGCGAGGGCGCGGTGTCGTCCGCCCAGCAGACCACGCAGCTCGACGGGACGGTGGAGAACCAGCCGCTGGCCCGCGGCAAGGCGATCTCCGACTTCAACTGGGACGCGCCGTCCAGCGGCTACACACCCATCGTGGGCGAAGGCCTGACGCTGGCCCCGATGCCCTCGGGCGCGGACGGCACACTCGGCCAGTACTTCAAGCCCTCGATGTTCATGGGCGCGGCCGACAGCACCCAACACCCGGCGGAATCCGCCGAGTTCATCGACTTCATGATCAACGACGAGAAGGCGGCGAAGATCCTCGGCGCCTCCCGCGGCATCCCCGTCAACGAGCCGATCCGCGAGGACATCGGCCCCGACCTGAAGGACTTCGACAAGACAGTCGCCGACTACCAGGACTCCGTCGACGGGAAGCTCGAAGCGCCACCACAGGCCCCGCCATCGGGCGACAACGCCCTGCAGACCACCTTCGGCCGTGACTACGACCAGGTGTCGTTCGAGCGGATGACACCCCGCGAGGCCGCGGAGGACTTCATAACCGAGGCGAAGGCGGAGCTGAGGTCATGACCACCACCGACCTACCCGCGAAGACCGCCCGCGCGAAGAGCCCCGCGCCTCCGGGCAAGTCCCGCGGCAGGCGCCAACGGGAGGGCGCCGCCTGGGTGTTCCTCTCGCCCTGGGTGCTGGGCGCCGTCGTCCTGACGCTCCTCCCGATGGCCGTGTCGCTGTATCTGTCCTTCACCGACTACGACCTGTTCAACGCCCCGCGCTGGGTGGGGCCGCGCAACTACGTCCAGATGTTCACCGAGGACCCGCGCTACTGGCGCTCGGTCGGCGCGACCCTGATGTACGTCGTGATCGCCGTGCCGCTGCAACTGGCGCTCGCCCTCGCCGTCGCCCTCGCCCTGAAGTCCATGAGGCGCGGCAAGTCCTTCTACCGTTCCGCCTTCTACGCCCCTTCACTGCTCGGCGCCTCCATGTCGATCGCCCTGGTGTGGCGGGCGGTCTTCAACGACGGCGGCACCGTCGACAACCTCCTGTCGGACATCGGCATCCACACCGGCGGCTGGGTCAACAAGCCCGGCTGGGCGCTCCTCGCCGTGGCCCTGCTGACCGTCTGGCAGTTCGGCGCCCCCATGGTGATCTTCCTCGCGGGTCTCCAGCAGATCCCCACCGAGCTCTACGAGGCCGCCGCGGTGGACGGGGCGAGCCGCAGGCGGCAGTTCGTCTCCATCACCCTGCCGATGCTGTCACCGGTGCTCTTCTTCAACCTGGTGCTCCAGACCATCCAGGCCTTCCAGGTCTTCACGCCCGCCTTCGCGGTCAGCGGCGGCAAGGGCGGCCCCGCCGACTCCACCCTCTTCTACACGCTCTACCTCTACGACCGAGGCTTCGTCGCGTCCCACATGGGCTACGCCTCAGCCATGGCCTGGGTCCTGCTGATCGCCATCGGAGCCGTCACCGCGGTGCTCTTCCGCACCTCGCGCTCCTGGGTCTTCTACGCGAACGAGGGGGAGCGATGACCACCACCGCCACCACCGCGGGCCGGCGGCCCTTTCCCTGGCGCCGCGCTGCCCTGCACGCCGGATGTCTGGCCGCGCTTCTGGTGATGCTCTACCCGCTGGCCTGGCTGGTCGCCACGTCGCTCAAGCCCGCCGACGAGGTGATCGCGAGCCTGAACCTGCTGCCGGGCAAGCTGGAGTGGTCGAACTACTCGACCGCCCTGGACGGCGTGGACGACGTGTCCGTGGGGAGGCTGCTCACCAACTCCCTGCTCATCGCGGGCGGCGCGGTCCTCGGCAACGTACTGAGCTGCTCCCTCGCCGCCTACGCGTTCGCGCGGCTGCGTTTCCGCTTCCGCGGGCCGCTCTTCGCCTTCATGGTCGCGACGATCATGCTGCCGCACCACGCCGTCCTGATCCCGCAGTACATCATCTTCAACCAGCTCGGCATGGTGAACACCTACTGGCCGCTGATCCTGCCGAAGTTCCTCGCCACCGAGGCCTTCTTCGTCTTCCTCATCGTGCAGTTCATGCGCGGACTGCCCCGCGAGCTGGAGGAAGCCGCCAGGATCGACGGCTGCGGCCCGTTCCGGAGCTTCTTCCTGGTCGTCCTGCCGCTCACCAGGCCCGCGCTGATCACCACCGCGATCTTCACCTTCATCTGGACCTGGAACGACTTCTTCACCCAGCTGATCTATCTCTTCTCACCGGAGAAGTTCACCCTGACGCTGGCGCTGCGGTCGTTCGTGGACGCCTCCAGCCAGTCGGCGTTCGGCCCGATGTTCGCGATGTCGGTGATCGCCCTCCTGCCGATCGTGCTGTTCTTCCTCGCTTTTCAGCGGTTCCTGGTCGAGGGCATGGCCAACTCCGGGGTCAAGGGATGAGCGCGCGGGCCCGTGAGACGGGCGAGATATTCGGGCCACGGATGACCCTCTTCGCGGATGTCCTTGCCCTCGGCGTCGTCACGGCGCTCGCCTGTCTGCCGCTGATCACCGCCCCGGCGGCGCTCTCCACCGCCTGCGCCGTCGTGCGCGGCACCGGGGACGACCGGCCCGCCACGGCCGGGCGTTACGTGGCGCTCCTGCGTGAACGGTTCCGCCCCGGTGACCTCGCCGCTGGCGCGGTCGCACTCGCCGGGGTGCTGCTACTCGCGGCGGATCTGGCGCTGGCCGGGGCGGGGCTGCCTGGGGCCCGCGTGTTCGCCGTGACGGCGGCGGCCATCGGAGCGTGCGCCGTGATCGTGGGCCTGCGCGCCTGTGCCCGCCCCGCATCGCTCACCGACTGGCGGGCAGCGGTGCGCGAAGCTGCCGGGGACTCGACGCGGGACATGGGCGGCAGCGCCTTGGTCCTGCTCGCCCTCGCGGCGTCCGCGCTGTGCGCCTGGATGATGCTGCCGCTCGCGTTCCTCGTACCGGGTCCGCTGGCCCTGGCCCTCACCGCCATCGACGTGCGCACCGTACGCGTGCCCCGGGGCGGGGCGGCGGGGCTCCGGACATGACGAAACCCCGCACCTGAGCAGGCGCGGGGGTGGCGGGTGATGGCTAGTGGAGGGGAGGCAGTGCCTTCGCCGCGTTGGTGCCGTCGCCGAAGTTGCTGTCAGTGTCGGCGTGGGCGGGGGTGGCGAGGGCAACGCTGCCGAGAGCGAGTCCGGCGAGCGCGGTGATCTTCTTCATGAGCTGAAAGCGATCAACGGCTCTCGGTGTCACGGCCGGGCGGATCCAGCGGCGCGGCGCTCTGCTCCGGGCGGCGGGCGAGGAAGACGAGTTCCCTGCCGGGACGGTCCGGGGCGTCGCGGATCTCGTCCACCACGTAACCGTGCGCGGTGAGCGAGGCGACCACTTCGTCGCGCTCGCGGAAGCGCAGGGTCGAGTCGGAGGTGAGCGTCTCGCCCGTCGCGGTGAGGACGACGGTGCTGCGGAAGGTCACCAGCGGCAGGCTGACGCCGGTCACCTCCACCCAGGTCTGGACGTCGCCGATGCCGTCGACGGTGACCGTCTTGTGGGTCGCGGCGCGGTTCCACTCCTGCCACGCCCGCCTGGCCGGGTCGCGCGTCTCGAAGACGAGGTGGCCGCCCGGCCGCAGCGCGGCGCGGACGGCGCGCAAGGTGTCCTCCCACACCTCCGGGTCCACGATCGCCTGGGCCACGTTGGCGGTCATGAAGGCGATGTCCACCCGCATCGCGGGGAGCGCCGTCGCGTCGCCGTGGATCCACCGCACGCGCTCGCTGCCGGGCTTGGAGCGTGCGACGTCGAGGGAGGCCGCGGCCGGCTCGACTCCGGTCACCCGCAGCCCGCGGTCGGCCAGGAGCAGGGCGAACGTGCCCGTGCCGCATCCCACGTCCAGCACCTGATGAGCCTTCAGTTCCGCTGCCACGGCGGCGTATACGTCCAAGTCGCCACGGTCCGCGTCGAGCGGGTCGTAGAGCGCCGCCAGCCTGGGATTCTCGTACGCCTCGTCTGCCACGCCCGGCACGCTACAACGGGAGCGGCGGTGGCGGCACTTGGTTTCCGTGCCTCCACCACCGCTCCCGCCGTCCGGACTATCGGTTGACGGTCAACTCCTGGATGCCCGCGGGCTTCTTCGCGTCCTTGGACGTGAACGTCACGCGGACGTAGCGGGCCATGCCGCCGCCCTGCTCGGCGGTCTTCCAGTGCTGCCCGTCGAGCGAGGTCCGCACCGTGCTCTTCGTGGGCTTCACGTCGGTCCAGTGCGGCGTGATCCGCGAGAACCGGGCGGCCTCGCCGAGGTCCGCGGTGAGGGTGGCTCGGTCGGTGTCGGGCACCCAGGCGGTGGCGGCGCTGCCGTCGAGGGCGGCGTCCGCGTACTGGCCGGGCTGTTCCGAACTGGCCTTGGCCGCTTGGCACCTGGCGAGGTTGTCGGTGGGCTCCTGGTCCGGGCGGCGGGTCTTGATGTGCGCGGGCGCGCCCTCGCTGACGACCTGCTTGCCCTGCGGCGTGTCGATCTCGAAGGGCTTGCCGTGGGTGAGACGCACGGTCGTGTCATGGGCGCCGATGGCGATGTCGTACGTACGGCCCTGCCAGTGCAGCCCGTTGAGCCTCACGCCCCGGGACAGCTGCGGCGGCAGCATCGGGTCGAGGTGCACGCTGTTCTCGCGCATCCGCTGTCCGGTCAGGCCGTTGGTGAAGACCTGGAGGAATCCGCCCTGGCCCGTCGTGAAGTTCTGCGCGGGAGAACCCGACAGCGGGTCGGTGGCCCCCGCCTTGTCGCCTCGCGCCTCCGAGAACAGGTCGAACGGGCCGCGTACGAAGGGTCGGATGGAGCGCGTCAGATAGGTGTACGCGGAGCAGCCGGGCTCGCCGATGGCGGCAGCGTCGATGGCGTGCACCGAGTCGGTCATGGCGGGCCCGTCGGGATCGGTGCGGGCAGCGTAGTAGTCAAGGGTGTTCGTGGCGGCCTTCTTCGACATCGGCCACTCCAGCGGGTACATCAGGAGCACGGTGTCCGCCTGCTTGATCACCGAGCCCTTGTAGCCGTCGTACTGCTGGAAGACCTGCTTCTTCTTGTCGTAGGGGATGCGCAGCTTGTCGGCGACGGTGTTCCAGCCCGCCGGGGCATCCTCGCCGAGGAGCTTCGCGGCGTGGGTGGCGGTGCGCAGGGTGGTGGCGGCGCCCGCGTTGGTGAAGACGCCATCGTCGACGCCGTTGCTGTACTCGTCGGGACCGGCGACATCCTTGATGGAGTAGCTGCCGTCGGCGTTGCGCGTGGCGCGGTCGGCCCAGAACTCGGCGATGCCCTTGATCACCGGCCAGCC
The DNA here is from genome assembly GCF_040636975.1 of Streptomyces sp. NPDC032198. Lineage (NCBI taxonomy): Bacteria > Bacillati > Actinomycetota > Actinomycetes > Kitasatosporales > Streptomycetaceae > Streptomyces > Streptomyces sp. NPDC032198. Next base: position 101,488 of record NZ_JBEZVL010000016.1, read on the forward strand.
GCGGGTGCGCAGCCAGTGGGTGTCCTTGGTCGCGAGGTAGTACTGCCAGGCGGCCAGCGCGACGTCGCTCTGGAGGTGGTTCTGGGTGCGGCAGTGCGGCGGGTCCACGCTGTGGCACTCGGACGTGAGGTCACCCTTGCTCGCGCTGGTCCAGGCGTAGAAGAGGCCAGGGTGGCCGAGCTTCTTCGCGTTGGCGCGGGCGCCCGCCCGGGTGCGGTAGCGGTACTCCACCACGGACTTGGCGAGGTCGGGGTGGGCGGCGAGCAGCGCCGGGTACATCCAGGTCTCCGCGTCCCAGAAGACGAGGCCCGCGTAGTTGTCGCTGCTCAGGCCGGTGGGGGAGATGCTGTTGGCCGAGCCGGTGCGGGTGCTGGACAGCAGGCCGTACTGGGAGGAGCGCACCCACGACTGGAGTTCGCCCCGGCCCGGCACCTCGATGTCGCTGCGCCACAGCTTGCGCCAGGCGGCGGTGTGGCCCGCGAACAGCGCGTCCCAGCCGCGCCCGGCCGCCCGCTGCGAGGCGGCGACGGCGTCGCGCCCGGGGGAGCGGGAGGTCAGCGCGGTGTCGACGCCGACGTACTTGGTGAGTTCGTAGGTCCGGCCGGAACGGACGGGCACGCCGACGGACTGATGCGCGCTCAACTCGCGTGCAGGAGCGGAGGTTTGTTCATTTCCTGTACGCACGCCGTGTCCGGCGCGGAGCGTCGACGCGACCGTGCCTTCGGTCTTCGTGCCGTCCGTGCGGAACCCCACGGCCATGGTCCCTCCGGAGCGGGCCCGTGTGCCGGTGGGGGAGACGCGCCGTGCGCCGCGCCCGTCGATGCGGTCGGTGACCTTGGCGTGGCCGTCCCAGTGCGGGGTCATGCGCAGCCGTACGGCGCCGACGTGGGGGTCGGTGCGGTCCGCGAGGACGTCGTAGGCGAGGTCGGTGGCCCGGCCGTCGGCCGCCGTCCACGTCAGCTCGGTCCGCACGAGGCCGCGGCGCAGGTCAAGGCTCTGCCGGTAGTGCGAGATCCGGGCGGCCGGCGTCGCGGAGCTGAATGTCTCGGACGCGGAGCCGCCGGTGGACACCGTGAGCGGGCTCCAGGTGGGGATGGCAGCCGCGACCTGGCGGTTCTCGGTCGTTTCCGTGTTGTGTGCGTAGAGGCCGGAGACGAAGGAACCGTCGTAGCGGCGGCTGAACAGCGGCCATCCGGTCTTGGCCTCGGAGGCGGCGTACCCGGCTCCGTTGGGCGCGACGCGCTGGCCGAGATAGCCGTTGCCGACGAAGGCGTGGTACGTGTCCTTCGCGTCGATACGGGTCGACGTCAGCGTCCATTCGTCGTCGTGGGAAGACGCGGGCGTCGTCGGCTGCTCGGTTCTCAGGGACGCGATGTCGGCCGCCGCGGTGGGGGGAACGGCCGCCGCCAGCACACCCACCAGGAGGGGTGCGACGAACCGGGCCGTGCGGGGGAGGGACCTCATTGTGCTCCGTTGCGGGGTCGCCGGGGAAGGTCAGGCGACCATAAAGATGTGAACGGTCCGCGTCAATGAATCGCGCGATGTGTTGAAGAATCAAACGAACTCGCGAGTAGGCCGCACTCCTGCACCCGCACGTGTGCCCGCAGCTGTGTCTATGTCTCGGTGTCCCGCGCCCACAGCGAGCGCACGTGCCCGAGATGGCGGGCCATGCACTGTTCCGCGCCGTTGGCGTCGCCCGCCACCATCAAGTCCAGGAGCTCGATGTGCTCCTGTGCCGAGGGGATCAGTCGGCCGCGCTCGTCGAGCGCCGTCAGTCCATAGAGGCGGGAGCGCTTGCGCAGGTCGCCGACCGTCTCGACGAGCCGGTCGTTGCCGCCGAGCGCGAGCAGGGAGAGGTGGAACTGCCGGTCGGCCTCGAGATAGCCGATGAGGTCATGGTCACGGGCGGCGCGCACGATCTCGTCGGCCACGGGGCGCAGCCGCTCCAGCTCCGCGCGCGACGCGGACCGGGTGATGCGGCCGATCATCGGGACCTCGATGAGGGTGCGGATCTCGGTGTACTGGTCGAGGTCGCGTTCGTTGACCTCGGTGACGCGAAAGCCCTTGTTGCGGATCGGCTCCACCAGGCCCTCGCGGGCCAGATCCAGCATCGCCTCGCGTACCGGCGTCGCGGAGATTCCGAAGTCCTCGGCGAGGACGGGCGCCGAGTAGACCTCGCCGGGCCGCAGTTCGCCGGATATCAGCGCGGCACGCAGATGGTGGGCGACCTGATCGCGCAGCCGCTCCCGGGGAGTGACGAGGGTGCGCTGTGTGAGGTGGCCCATGGTGGTGATCCCTTCGTGGCCCCGCAGGTCGTGGCCCGCGCGCCCGCCCCGAGTGATTCACCAGAGTACAAGGTCACATTGTTCCGGCTCCGGGATCCGTTGCTCCTCCGAGGGAGTGTGAGGAGCGTGAACGACTCGCTACGGCAAGGGAGTTGAGAGTCATCCGGTGTCTGAGGGGTTGTCAGTACCATTTCACATTACTACGTTACGCATCACATGGCGCGGGACTGCTCCTCTCAAGTCCCTTTGCACGGCTGGCAGTTCAGGCCGAAACGGGGGCTACCGCGTCATGCGCACGCACTGCTTGGCCCACCTCCCACACCTCAGGAGCCTGTCGTGCACCAACCCCGAACCCTGCGCAGATCCGTGGTCGCCGCGGCGATATCCGTGGCGCTGTGTGCCACGGCCGCACCGGCCGCCGACGCACAAGCCCCCGCGTCCGACCGGCGCCAGGCCGCCGCCTCTCCCGCCGCTTCTCCCGCCGCGCCGGGACCCGCGGCGCCGAGCCCGACCGACCAGGTCGACCGCCGCGCCAAGGCCCCGATGCCCGCCGCCCGGAAGGTCCCCGCCCCCGGCGGACTCACCGACGGCCGCGTCCCCGGCCCCCGTACGGACAAGGCGAAGGTCACGGCCGATGTGCCCCGCGCGACCGTCGGCAAGGCGGTGGTGCCGTGCACCCTCGACGGCGTCACGGGCCTGTCACCCGCTCAGTTCGTCGACTTCCTCGCCGACTCCGCCGTCACCGCCGACGGCTGTCTGCGTGGTCTCATCTGGACCTGGGACCGGCGCCTCGCCCCGGTCATGTCGGCCGCGCACATCCAGGCCGTCTCCCAGCGCGTCACCCAGCTCGCCGCATCCCACGACGGCACCAACGGCAGCCACCTGCTCGAGATGTTCACCTATCTGCACGCCGTCTCCTACCAGGGCTTCTCGCACGACGAGGTCGACATCACCGACCCGGCGACCCTGGCCGCCATGCGGCGGGCCGTGGATGCCTTCGGCTCGGCCGCCCACGCCTTCGACGTCACACGCTCCAACGCCGAGACGCTCCGCGAGGCGCTGACCGCGGCCAGCGCGGCGGGCCTTCGCCAGCATCAACTCCCGCTCGTCAAGCGGGTCCTGGCCACGATGGACGCCGCCCACCCCGACACCGCCCAGGACACCGGCTGGGCAGGTGCGGCCCTTTCCGCGCTCACCGTGAACTACCTCGGCGTCCACCCCGGCAACCAGGACACCGCCTTCCGCGCCGCGGTGGCCGCCGACCCCGCCTACCGCGCCGCTTTCAAGGCCTTCGCCGGGTACACCCACCTCAAGGGCAAGCCCAACGCCTGGGTGGTGCGCGACGCGGTGAGCGAGTACGGCCGCATGGGGCAGATCGACGCCCTGCGTACCGAGATCGTCACCGGACTCGGCCCGCTCCTCGACACCACGGCCCGCAACTTCGGTGACGGCAGCGCCCCATGGGCGAAGGTCGTCACCTGGCTGATCGAGTTCGACGCCTGCAAGCCGTACAAGGTGTGCAGGGACGACATCGAGCGCCGCCTCTTCCCGCAGACCTACGCGTACGACGAGGGCGGCATGAAGGTCCGCACCGCCCTCGACCGTGACACCGTCGACCAGCTCTACTACGCGAGCAAGCAGGTCAAGGCCCAGTTCCACCGCGTCGTCGGCACCCAGGAGCCGCTGGGCGGCGACCCCAACACCACCCTCACCACGATCCTGTACGCCTCACGCGCCGACTACGAGAACTTCCACCCGCTCCTGACCGGCATGGGCACCGACAACGGCGGTGTCTACATCGAGCAGGGCGCGACCTTCTACACCTACCAGCGGCGCGTGCCCCAGGACTCCTCGCTGACGCTCGAAGAGCTGTTCCGCCACGAGTACACCCACTACCTCAACGGCCGCTGGGCCGTGCCGGGCTTCTTCGGCGAGGGCCCCTGGTACGAGGGCGACCGGACGACCGCGATGGACGAGGGCACGGCGGAGTTCTTCGACGGTGCCACGCGCGACAACGGCATCAAGGTCCGCAAGTCCCTGGTCCAGGGCATCATCGACGACACCGCGGGCGGCAGGCCGCGCATGACCGTCGACAAGCTCCTGCACGCCACCTACGACGGGGACGGCTTCCGCTTCTACGACTACGCGGGCACGTTCTTCGAGTTCCTGTGGAGCGAACGCCCGGCGCTGCTCAAGGAGATGTACCGCCACCTGCGCTCCGACAACCCGGGCGCGTTCGACGCCTGGCGAGACCGCCTCGGCCGGGACGCGGGGCTGCAGAGCGGCTACGACGCGTTCCTCGACAAGCAGATCGCGCACGTCGACGACCTGTTCGTCCCCAACACCAGGTACGTGCCCGTCGGCAAGCTGAGTGACAGTACGGCGGGACAGGTCCGCTCCTCGTTCGTCGCGAAAACCGGCATCACGCCCGACTGCCGCTCCACCAGCGCGCCCGGCCGCCCGCGGTTCGTGTGCACCGGCCGGATCACCGCGAACCTCAGCGACGCCGCGAGCCCCGACCTCGTCTTCAAGGACATGTCCGAGACCGTCGACGCCTTCATCCTCGACCGTGCCGCCGGCGGCGACAACAACCTCACCGACATGAACTGCACGTTCGGCGAGGTGGAGATCTGGACCAACAGCCGCGCCGGAACGTCCGACTTCTCCTGCGAAGGCCCCCTCCGCGGCTGACGTCCCCGCGAGACAGGACCGCGACACCGGTGATTTCACCGATGTCCACACCCCGTCGGCACCGCCACGGTGGGGACCGCCAACGAACACGGCGGTCTCCACCGGGGCGCACCTCCCTCTCCCGCGTGGCTCCCGCCACGAACGAGAGGACCCCTCCGTGCGCCTGCACGTCTTCTCCCGCCCTGTGGTGCGGGCCGCTCTGGCCGCCGCGGTCGCCACCGCCGGCCTCCTCGGCACGGGCCTCGCGCCCGGCGCCCAGGCCGCCGCGGACAACCCGTACGAACGCGGCCCCGCCCCCACCGTCTCCAGCATCGAGGCCACGCGCGGCTCGTACGCCGTCTCGCAGACCAATGTCTCGTCCCTGAGCGTGTCCGGCTTCGGCGGCGGCACCGTCTACTACCCGACGTCCACCACTGACGGCACCTTCGGTGCGGTCGTCATCTCCCCGGGCTTCACCGCGTACCAGTCGAGCATCGCCTGGCTCGGGCCGCGGCTCGCCTCCCAGGGCTTCGTGGTCTTCACCATCGACACGCTCACCACCCTCGACCAGCCAGACAGCAGGGGACGCCAACTCCTCTCCGCACTCGACTACTTGACGAAGTCGAGCTCGGTGCGGGGGCGCATCGACGCCTCCCGGCTCGGCGTGATGGGGCACTCGATGGGCGGTGGCGGCACCCTGGAGGCCGCCAAGAGCCGTACGTCGCTCAAGGCGGCGATCCCGCTGACCGGCTGGAACCTCGACACCACCTGGCCCGAGCTGCGCACGCCCACCCTCGTCGTGGGCGCGGACGGTGACACCGTCGCCCCCGTGGCCACCCACTCCGAGCCGTTCTACCAGTCGCTGCCGAGCAGCCTGGACAAGGCGTACCTGGAGCTCAACGGCGCCACCCACTTCACGCCGAACTCGTCCAACACGACAATCGCGAAGTACAGCATTTCCTGGCTGAAGCGGTTCATCGACGACGACACCCGCTACGAGCAGTTCCTCTGCCCACTGCCGAGGCCGAGCCTCACGATCGAGGAGTACCGCGGCAACTGCCCGCACTCCTCCTGGTCCTGATGCCCCGTCATGGGGGCCCGTCGTCCGTCGCCGGTCAGCCGGCGGCGGACGACGTGTGTCACGCCCCGGGCCCCGGACTGTGCTCGCGCACACCCGGAGGCGGGTGCCGCTGGTGGCGTGCCCAGTGCGGCGGACGCCGGGCTTCCGGGCTGTGTTACGCGAAAGTAACGTGCGGGCGTGACCCTTTCGACGACCGAACCCGGTTCGACGACCGAACCCGGCGCGCTCATGGCCCCCGAGCTGTACGGCCGCCGTGCGGAAATCGCCGCCGTGGGATCCCTGGTGGGGCGCTTGCGGACCGGCCGGGGCGGTGTGCTCGCCCTGACCGCGCAGCCCGGCCTCGGCCGCACCGCGCTCGTGGAGTACGCGCGGGCGATCTGCGCCCCGATCCCGACGGTTCAGCGGACCGCCCCCGCCGCGCTGCCGCAGGAAGGCCCGCTGCTGGTGTGTGTCGACGACGCGCACAGCTGGCGCCCCGCGGACCGGGTCGCCCTCCTGGCCGACCTCCGCCGCCTCCCCGCCGAGAGGCCCGTGGCCGTCCTGCTCACCCTCGCCGAACACCACGTAGGAGTAGGCGAGTTGGGCGGTCTCACCATCCTGCGCCTCGGGCCGCTCGACGACAGCGCGGCCGGCTCCCTGCTCGACCGGCTGACCCGTGGCGCCGCCGACCCGGACGTCGGAGCCTGGCTGATCCGCGAGGCCGCGGGCAACCCACGCCTGCTCACCGCGCTCGTCACGGCCCTCACCCCTGATCAGCTGGCCGGCCGCACCCCGCTGCCCGACCCCCTGCCCGGCGGGGAAGCCGTCCTGCACGACTACGCCGCCCCCCTCGACACGCTGCCCCGTGACACCCGCGCCCTTCTGCTGCTCGCCGCGGCGGCCGGGGAGCACGAACCCGAGGGCGCGGGCGCGGACCTCGCCCTGCTGGTGCGGGCCGGCGGTGACCCCACGGGACTCGCGCCCGCCGAAGCCCTCGGTGTGGTCGTCGGAGCGGGCGGACGCCTCCACTTCCCCCATCCCCTCTTACGCCGGGCCGTACTGCACGGCACTCCGATCGCCCGCCGCGGAGCCGCCCACGCCCGCCTCGCCGCGGCCGGCCGTGACCACCTCGCCCGCCTGGTCCAACTCGCCTGCGCCGCCGGGGATCACGACGCACGGCTCGCCTCGGCCCTCGCCGCGGCGGCGGCCACGCCCCGCCCGCACGCCGAGCGTTCCGCCGCCCTGGCCCGCGCCGCGGCGCTCACCGCCGACACGGCGTTGCGCACCGACCGGCTCGCCGACGCGGCGGAGGCGGCCCGGCAGGCAGGGGACCCCGTCCGGGCCCGCGCCCTGCTCGCCCGCACCGCCGGAGCCCCCGCCCACGGCGGCGTCCACCAGGTGCGCGGACTTCTGGCCCTCGCCGACGGACCGGCCGCCGACGCGAGGGAGGCCCTGCTCACCGCCGCCGTGCTGCTCCCGCCCGAACCCGCACGCCACGCGCTGATCGGCGCGGCGGAGGCGGCCTGGGCGATGGGCGACGCCGCGGCCTACCGGGAGGCGATGACCCGTGTCCCCGCCTGCTCCGACGATGCCCCCCTGGAGGCGTACCGCGCCGGGATGTGCGCGGTCCTGTCGGGCCGCACCGCCGAGGGCCATGCCCTGCTGCGCCGCTGCCTGGCCGCGCTGCCGAGGACGGCCGAACCCGGCGGGCTGCTGCGCGCCGGGGCCGCCGCCCTGGTCGTCGGCGAGGTCGAGACCGCCTGCGCGGCGGGCGCCCGCGCACTCGCCGCCGTGCGCGCCTACGGCCCCGAGGTCCTGCTGCCGCGCGCCCTGGAGCACCTGGCCTACGGAGAACTGCGCGCGGGCCGCCACACCACGGCCCGGGCGCACGCCCTCGAAGGCCTCAGGGCCGCGCACCGCACCGGGCAGCCCAACGTCGCGGCCTGCCTGCACGCCATCCTTGCTCTCGCCGCGTCGGTGGAGGGTGACGCGGAGGTCTGCGCCGGGCATGCGGCGGCCGCTGCCGCGGGCGCGGGACCGCACGGTCTCCACCAGGCCGCCACGCTCGCCGTCTGGGCCGTCGCCCGAGCGGATCTCGCGGCGGGGCGCCCCGGGGACGCGGCGGCCCGCCTCGCCCCTCTGGTCGCCCCCGGGCCCCGGCGCGGGCACTTCGCCGTCAGGATGCTGGCCGTCCCCTGCTTCGTGGAAGCGGCCGTCCAGGCCGGGCGCACGGCGGAGGCCCACAACGCCACCGCGGAGTTCACCCGCTGGACCGCGGCCACCGCGGACCGCCTCGCCCCCGCCCAACTGGCCCGCTGCCGCGCCCTGCTCGCCCCGCCGCAGCAGACGGAAGCCGCGTACGAGAGTGCGCTCGTGCACCACGACCGCTCACCCGGCGAGTTCGAACGCGCCCGTACGCAGCTCCTGTTCGGCCAGTGGCTGCGCCGCGGGCGCCGCACCCGCGAGGCGCGCGGCCCGCTGCGCGACGCACTGGTCGGCTTCGAGCGGTGCGGGGCGCGCGCGTGGGCGGACCGCAGCCGAGGTGAACTCCGCGCCGCGGGCGAAGCGGTGGCGGGGGAGCCGGGCCAGGGACCGCTCGCGGCACTGACGCCGCAGCAGCAGCGCATCGCCCGCCATGTGGCGGAGGGTGCCACCAACCGGGAGGTGGCGGTGCGCCTTTCGGTGAGCCACCGCACCGTCGACCACCACCTGCGCAATGTGTTCGCCGCGCTGGGCGTACGGTCCCGCGTCGAGCTGTCCCGGCTCCTCGCCGGCGACGGAGGGTTGCCGGACCGTGATGAGGAGATTGCCGCACACCTCTAGGTACCGACCGGGCGGTATGCCATTCTTCGGGCGTCAGGAAGATCCGCCAGTGCGCACACTCCCCGTGGAGGCCCCATGCCACACGTCCTGCGGTCACGGGTCGGGCCCCTGCATGAAGTGCCCGCCATCGCCCCTCCGGCGCGGGGTGCCCGCTCGCTCCTCGACGCCGAGGCCGTCGCCGTGCTGCACCGCGCGGCCCACGCCCTGCTGAGGGATCTGGCCGGGATGACCGACCGGCTCGTCGCGGAACTGCGGGAGCAGGAACCCGCCTACCGCGCGGACATCGAGACCCGCCCCACCGAGGTGTGGCAGGAGGTGCACCGCTCGCTGCGGTACAGCGTCACCTCGCTCCTCCAGCCGGGGGAGACCAGGGAGGCCGCCCACCGCACCTCCGTCCAGATCGCCGGGGTGCGCGCCGAACGGGGCCTGCCGCTCGACGCGTTGCTGCACGCCTTCCGGCTCGGCGGGGCGATGGTGTGGCAGGGCCTGGTCGAGGAGGTCTCGCGCGGCAACCCCGACGACATGCGGCTGCTCATCCATGTCGCCACAGACGTATGGAACTTCGTCGACGAGCACTGCGGAGTGGTCGCCGACGCCTACCGCCGCACCGAGCGCCGCATGGCCTGGCGGCACGAGAACCGCCTGCGGCTGCTGACCGCGAGCCTCCTGGACGGAAGCGCCCGCCTCACCGACCTGCCCACCGCCGCCGACGTCCTGGGGCTGCCCGAGGACGGGTGGTACGCCGTGATCGCCCTGGCCGGGGAGGACGACGGCCTCGCCCTGCCGCCGGGGACGCGGACGCTGCGCCACGCCGGTGCCGGGGTCCAGTACGCCCTGGTGCTGCTCGGCGACGCCGAGGGCAGCCCGGCGGACGAACTGTCCGCGCTCGGCGCCGGTCTGACCCTGCCGCCCGGGGCCCGCGTCGGCGTCGGCTCCCCCGTGGAGGGCCTGGCCACCGTCCCCTACGCCCGCCGCCTCGCCGACACGGCACTGCGGGCCTGCCCCCGCAGCGGCGGCACCGTCCTCCTGGACGAACGCCTGCCCGACGCCCTCGTCGTCTCGTCGCCCGAGCTGGCGCAGGCGCTCGCCGAGCGCGTCCTCGGCCCGCTGCACTCCCTCGACCCCGCCGACCGGGACCTGCTCCTCGACACCCTCGTCGTCTGGCTGGAGACCGACGGCTCCGCGCAGCGCGCGGGCGCCCGCCTCTACTGCCACCGCAACACCGTCCTCAACCGGCTGCGCCGCGTCGAGCAGCTGACAGGCCGCAGCCTCACCCGGGTCGGCGACCTGGTGGAGATCTCACTCGCCCTCGGGGCGCGCAGGCTGCTGGGAGGGTGAGCGCGAAAAGGCGGCGAGGAGACCCCCGCGGGGGTTCCCTCGCCGCCTGATGTACCGAGGTCAGACCGTCGGCACCGGGTACGTCGGATACTCCACGCCGGAGACGTGCTGGACGACGCGGATGACCTGGCACGAGTAGCCGAACTCGTTGTCGTACCAGAGGTAGAGGATCGCGTTGTCGCCGTCGACCTTGGTGGCGCCCGCGTCGACGATCGAGGCGTGCCGCGAGCCGACGAAGTCCATCGAGACGGCGTCGGGAGCGGTCGTGAAGTCGATCTGGCGCTTCAGCGGCGAGTGCAGCGAGACGTCGCGGAGGTGGTCGAGGACCTCCTCGCGGGTGGTCTCGCGGCCCAGGCGCAGGCTCAGGATGGCGATCGAGACGTCCGGGACGGGGACGCGGATCGAGCTGCCCGTGATGGGCGCCTTGAGGTCGGGCAGCGCCTTGGCGACGGCGGAGGCGGCGCCGGTCTCGGTGATGACCATGTTCAGCGGCGCGGAGCGGCCGCGGCGGTCCGCCTTGTGGAAGTTGTCCAGGAGGTTCTGGTCGTTGGTGAACGAGTGGACGGTCTCCACATGGCCGCGCAGCACGCCGTACTCGTCGGCCATCGCCTTGAGCGGCGGGACGATCGCGTTGGTGGTGCAGGAGGCGCAGGACAGGATCTGCTCGTCCGGCTTGATCGTGTCGTGGTTGACGCCGTGCACGATGTTCGGGACGTCGCCCTTGCCCGGCGCGGTCAGGACGACCTTGTCGATACCGGGGCGCAGGTGCTGGGAGAGCCCCTCGCGGTCGCGCCACTTGCCGGTGTTGTCGATGAGGATGGCGTCCTTGATGCCGTACGCCGTGTAGTCGACCTCGGAGGGGTCGTTGGCGTAGATCACCTTGATCACGTTGCCGTTGGCGACGATCGTGCTGGTCGCCTCGTCGACGGTGATCGTGCCCTGGAACTGGCCGTGGATGGAGTCGCGGCGCAGCAGCGAGGCGCGCTTGACCAAGTCCTCGACGGCCCGCTCGCCGCTCTTGCGGACGACGACGGCGCGCAGGCGCAGGCCGTTGCCGGAACCGGCCTTCTCGATCAGCAGGCGGGCGACGAGGCGGCCGATGCGGCCGAAGCCGTAGAGGACGACGTCGCGCCCCTCGCGGCTCTCGATCTTGTTCTCGCCCGTGGCGCCGGCGACGGCCCCTGCGGTGAACTCCGTCACCGACAGGCCGCGGTCGTCGGCCCTGAAGGACTCGGCGAGCAGGCCGATGTCGATCTGCGAGGGGCCGAGGTCGAGCGTGGTGAGGGCCTGGAGGAACGGCAGCGTCTCGGTGACGGAGAGTTCCTCACCGGCTATCTGCCGGGCGAATCGGTGGGTCTTCAGGAGGCTGACCACCGACTTGTTCACCAAGGAGCGGCTGTGGAGCAGGACGGTGACGTCCCGCTCCCGGTGCAGCTTCCCGATGATCGGGATCATCGACTCCGCGATCTCCTCGCGGTTCTTCCAGTTGGTGAACGAGTCGTCATTGACAGTCACAGGTTTATCTTTCGAGCTAGGCGGCGCTCATATGCTAACCCGGTGCCACTTTTGATCTTGCAATGGGTGCCGCCTGCCCGTGCTCCAGGGGGGATTCAGAGGGGAATGGCCACGGCGTTGAACGTCGTCCCGGGCTCCTGGGGGCTGCTGAAGCGGGCGTTGACGAGATAGAGGCGATCGCCCCAGCGGGCCGCCGTCGTGGGGATGTCGAACCGGGGGTCGGTGATCGTGCGCCGCAGGGTGGCGGTGCGCGCCTCGGCGTCCAGGTGGAACACGCTGACGAGGTTCAGCCGGTTCTGTACGACGTACAGGGTGCGGCCGATACGGAGGAGGCCGTCGCCGTTGGCCACGCCGTCCGCGCCGACCAGCGTGATCTCCGTGGCGAACCCGGTCTTCAGACGCACGCGGTAGAGCTTGCCGGGCGTGCTGCTGACGACGATCAGCCCCCGCCCGTCGGGGGTGCCGACGATGCCGTTGGCGTTGGTCACGTCCGGTGTCCGCACCCAGTCGCCGCCGAGCGGCAGCGTGCGCACTGTGCCCTTGCGTCCGCGCGGCACCCCATGGAGCACGCTGTCCCACGAGTCGGTGAACCAGGCACGGTCGCCGAGCAGAGTGACGTCGTTGATGAAGTGACCGGCGGCCCGCGTCAGTTGGTGCGTCGCCACCAGCCTGCCGCTGCGGGTGTCGAGGACCCGGGCGACCCCGGTGTTCCCGGCGATGTAGAGCAGGCCGTCGTCGTCCAGCTTCAGGCCGACCGCGACCGTGCCGGTGGCCCCCTCGTAGAAGACCTCACCCCGGCCGGTGCGCAGGTCGGTGCGGTACACCGCGCCGTTCGCGCGCGAGCCCATGTAGGCGTACGGCTGTCTGCCGATCGCGATTCCCTCGGGGAGGAAGCCGTCGGGGAGCGGGAACTCGGTCGGCCATGCGGCGCTTGGCGCCGCGGTGGCCGCGCCGACGGTTCCGGTCGCCGCCGCGAGGGCTGCGAGGGTGGCGCCGCCGAGGATGGTGCGCCGGGACGGGCGGGGGTGGTTCCGGTGATCGCGGGTCATCGTTCCGGGCCTCCGTGAGCAGCGGGGACGGGGTCAACTCCTGTGCGGAATAGGTGAGTTGACAACGGAGGGGGTTTCGCCGGAGTTCCCTGGCGCCCCGCGCGCCTCAGCCCGTGTCGGACGCCGGTGGGCGACGTGTCGGACCGCTCGCCCGCATGGCGCACGAGCCAAACCCTGCCTTAGTGGCCCCATAAGCTGTCCTTATGAGGTCATAGGTCAAGGCCGGGTACTAACTTAGGATTGCCTTAGTTTAGGCTTCCCGACGAGCCCCATGTCTTCGCTCGAAGGGAAACCTGATCATGTCTCGCCCTCTGCGGGTAGCCGTTGTCGGAGCCGGTCCGGCCGGCATCTACGCCGCCGACGCGCTGCTGAAATCCGCAGCGGCGGTCGAGCCTGGTGTGTCGATCGACCTCTTCGAGCGGATGCCCGCGCCCTTCGGCCTCATCCGCTACGGCGTCGCCCCCGACCACCCCCGGATCAAGGGCATCGTCACGGCCCTGCATCAGGTCCTGGACAAGCCTCAGATCCGCTTCTTCGGCAATGTCGACTACCCGAACGACATCGACCTGGACGACCTGCGTGCCTTCTACGACGCGGTGATCTTCTCCACCGGTGCGACGGCCGACCGGGCGCTCGACATCCCCGGCATCGACCTCGACGGATCGCACGGCGCCGCGGACTTCGTCTCCTGGTACGACGGGCACCCGGACGTGCCGCGCACCTGGCCGCTCGACGCGGAGAAGGTCGCCGTGCTCGGCGTCGGCAACGTGGCCCTCGACGTGGCCCGCATCCTGGCCAAGACCGCGGACGAGCTCCTGCCGACCGAGATCCCGCCGAACGTCCACGAGGGGCTCAAGGCCAACAAGGCGCGGGAGGTCCACGTCTTCGGCCGTCGCGGCCCCGCACAGGCCAAGTTCAGCCCGCTCGAGCTGCGCGAGCTCGACCACTCCCCGAACATCGAGGTCATCGTCGACCCCGAGGACATCGACTACGACGACGGCTCGATCGCGACCCGGCGCGGCAACAAGCAGGCCGACATGGTCGCCAAGACCCTTGAGAACTGGGCCATCCGCGACGTCGGCGACCGGCGGCACAAGCTGTTCCTGCACTTCTTCGAGTCGCCCACCGAGATCCTCGGCGAGGACGGCAAGGTCGTCGGCCTGCGCACCGAACGCACCGCCCTCGACGGCACCGGCAACGTCAAGGGAACCGGCGAGTTCAAGGACTGGGACCTCGGCGCCGTCTACCGCGCCGTGGGCTATCTCTCCGACGAGCTGCCCAAGCTGCCCTGGGACGTCGCCTCCGGCACGGTGCCGGACAAGGGCGGCCGGGTCATCGAGGAGACCGGCGAGCACCTGCGGTCGACGTACGTCACCGGCTGGATCCGCCGCGGTCCCGTCGGCCTGATCGGTCACACCAAGGGCGACGCGAACGAGACGGTCGCGAGCCTCCTGGACGACCACGCGAACGCCCGTCTGCACACGCCCACCGCCCCCGAGCCGGCGGCCGTGGAGGCCTTCCTCGGCGAGCGCAACGTCCGCTTCACCACATGGGAGGGCTGGTACCGCCTCGACGCCGCGGAGAAGGCCCTCGGAGAGCCGGAGGAGCGCGAGCGCGTGAAGATCGTCGAGCGCGAGGACATGCTCAGGGCGAGCGGCGCCTAAGCGGCCCCTCACCCGTCGGCGCCCGGTCACCCCCGGCTCCCGCGAGCACGAGGATGTGCGCATGGACGTTCGTCAGCTGGAGTACTTCCTCGCCATCGTGGATCACGGGGGTTTCAACCGGGCGGCCTCGGCCCTCTACCTCTCCCAGCCCTCGCTGTCCCAGGCCGTGCAGGCGCTTGAGCGCGACCTGGGGAGCAGCCTCTTCCACCGGATCGGCCGCCGGGCCGTGCTGACCGAGGCGGGTTCGGCGCTGATCGAACCCGCCCGGGCGGCCGTGCGCAGCCTGGAGACGGCCCGCGCCAGCGTCACCGCGGTCCACGAGCTTCGTGCGGGGCGCCTGGACATCGCCGCCATGCCGTCCCAGGCGGTGGAGCCGCTGACCACGATGATCCGCGCGTTCCGGGGCCGGTACCCCGGGGTGTCGGTGAACATCCGGGCCGCCTTCACCTCGGGCGATGTCGTCGACATGGTGCGCACCGGCGCCGCGGAGCTGGGGCTCCTCGCGACGTCGGGCCCGCTGACCGGCAAGGAGGTGGTCGCGCACGCCGCCGGGGAGCAGCGCTTCGTCCTGGTGACCCCTCCCGACGGGCCGTTCCCGGCAGGTCGGCCGGTCGCATGCGAAGAACTGGCAGGTCAGCAACTGATCGTCGGGCAGCGCGGCACCGGCATGCGCGCCTACGTCGACGGGCTGCGCGAGCGGGGCATCGACTTCGCGATCGCGACGGAGACCGAGCACCGGGTGGCGATCCTGCCGCTGGTGCTCGCGGGAGCCGGGCTCGCCGTGGTCACCGAGTCCTGGCGCACGATGGCCGAGCGCGCCGGTGCCCTGGTGCTCGACATCGAGCCGCGTACGACGCTCCAGATCGCGCTGGTCAGCCGCCGCGCCGAGCAGGCACCGGCCGCTCGCGCCTTCCTGAACTGCGCGCTTGCCGCCGTCGACCGCACATAGGCGTGCCCTATAAGGCAGATCGGCAGAGCGTCTTGGACGGTCTCATGTGCTGATTGCTGCAATCAGCACATGACCCACCACCACATCGCACTCATCCCCGGCGACGGCATCGGAGCCGAGGTCCTGCCACCCGCCCAGCAGGTCATCGACGCGGTCGGCGCCCGCCACGGCTTCGGCTTCTCGTACACCTCCTACGACTGGTCGTGCGAGCGGTACGTCAACGAGGGCGCGATGATGCCCGAGGACGGCCTCGACCAGCTGCGCGACAAGGACGCCATCCTGCTCGGCGCGGTCGGCTACCCGGGTGTGCCCGACCACATCTCCCTGTGGGGCCTGCTCATCCCGATCCGCCGGGGCTTTCGCCAGTACGTCAACGTCCGCCCGATCCGCGTCTTCGAGGGCGTCGAGAGCCCGCTGCGGGGCGCCGCGCCCGGCGAGGTGGACTTCGTCGTCGTCCGCGAGAACGTCGAGGGCGAGTACAGCGAGATCGGCGGCCGGCTCAACCGGGGCTTCCCGGAGGAAATGGCCGTGCAGGAGTCCGTGTTCACCCGCGCCGGAGTGACCCGCGTCCTCGACCACGCCTTCGAGCTGGCCGCGCGCCGCGGCGGAAGGCTCACCTCGGCCACCAAGTCCAACGGCATCGTGCACACCCTGCCGTTCTGGGACGAGCTGGTCGCCGAGCGGGGCGCCGCGCACCCGGGGGTGACCTGGGACCAGGAGCACATCGACGCGCTGGCCGCCAAGTTCGTCCTCGACCCGGCCCGCTTCGACGTGGTGGTGGCCTCCAACCTCTTCGGCGACATCCTGAGCGACCTGGCGGCCGCTGTGGCCGGTTCCATCGGGATCGCCCCGGCCGCCAACCTCAATCCGGAGCGCGACCACCCCTCCATGTTCGAGCCGGTGCACGGCTCCGCCCCGGACATCGCGGGCCAGGGCATCGCCAACCCCCTGGGGGCGATCTGGTCGGCCGCCATGATGCTGGAGCACCTCGGCCACGGCGAGGCGGCCACGGACATCACCGACGCCATCGCCGCGGTGCTCGCCAAGACCGACGTGCGCACCCCCGACCTCGGGGGCAGCGCCACCACGGCCGAGTTCACCGAGAAGCTCCTCGAACTTCTCTGACCCGCACTCCGCCGGCCCGCACTCCGCTGACCTGAACCCCGCCGGCCTGAACCCATCCAGCCCGAGCCCCCTGACCCGCGCACGGCCGGAGCCTTACGGCCGAGGCCGTAAGGACGATCCGGCCCCGGCTGCATCCACGTTCCTCGACGAGGAGAAACGCCATGGCAGCAACCGCGTCCCCCACCCCCGCCCCCAGCAGCTCCCCGCCCGCACCACGGCCCAGGCCCTGGCACAAACAGCTCTACTTCTGGGTCCTGACCGCGATCGTGGCCGGCGTCCTGACCGGCTGGCTGTGGCCTTCCGTGGGCGTCGCCCTCGAACCGGTGGGCACCACGTTCGTCTCCGCCATCAAGATGCTGATCACGCCGATCGTCTTCCTGACGATCGTCGCGGGCATCGGCGGGGTCGACAGCCTGCGCCGCGTCGGAAGGGTCGGCCTGAAGTCACTCGTCTACTTCCAGGCGGGAACCCTGGCCGCCCTCGCCATCGGACTGATCGCGGTCAACCTGTTCCAGCCCGGCGCGGGGGTGCACGCTCACCCGGGCGACCTCCAGCTGTCCGGCGACGCGGCCCAGTACGTCAAGGACGGCGAGAACCAGAGCTGGTGGCACTTCCTCACCGACATCGTGCCCTCCAGCGCGGTCGGAGCCTTCGCCGAGGGCAACATCCTCCAAGTCATCTTCTTCGCCGTCCTGTTCGGCATCGCGCTGAAGGCCGTGGGTCCCGTGGGCGCCCCGCTAGTGGACGGCATCAACCGGCTGAGCGCCGTCGTCTTCAAGATCCTGCACTACATCATGCTGGCCGCCCCTGTCGGCGCCTTCGGTGCCATGGCCTACACCATCGGCGAGTACGGCATCTCGACCCTCACCAGCCTCGGCCGGCTCATCGGGCTCTTCTACGGAACCTCGCTCTTCTTCGTCGTGGTGGTCCTCGGCGGTGTCCTCGCGCTGCTGCGGATCAACATCTTCCGGCTCCTGAACCACCTGCGCGAAGAGTTCCTCATCGTCCTCGGCACCTCGTCCTCCGAGAGCGTCCTGCCTCGCGTCATGGCCAAACTCGAAGGTCTCGGAGTGCGGCGCGACATCGTCGGCCTGACCGTGCCGACCGGATACTCCTTCAACCTCGACGGCAGCTCCATCTACCTGTCCCTGGCCGCCGTCTACATAGCCCAGGCCACCGACACACCCCTCACCATCGGCCAGCAACTCGGCCTGCTCGCCGTGATGATCCTGACCTCCAAGGGCTCCGGAGGCATCACCGGCGCGGGGTTCATCGCCCTGGCCGCCACGCTCTCCACCGTCGGCACCGTCCCGGCCGCGGGCATCATGCTCATCTTCGGCATCGACAAGTTCATGTCCGAGTGCCGGGCACTGACCAACCTCGCGGGCAACAGCGTCGCCACCCTCGTCGTCGCCCGCTGGGAACGCGTTCTGGACACCGAACGCGTCAACCGCGTCCTGCGCACCGGAACCCCCGAGCCCGAGGCCGACCCCACTCCGGCCGCGGAGCAGCCGCGCCCCGCGGACGCGGCCCCCTCCCTCGCCAAGACATGACTGGAGGCGGAGGCGGAGGCGGATGCGGATGCGGAGACGGGGACAGGGACGGGGGGCGTGGGTCAGGCCTGGAACGCCAGGAGCTTGGCAATGCCGTTGCGCTGGATCTCGGAGGTCCCGGTGAGGACCCGGAACATGCGGATCTTGCGGAACAGGAACTCGATCTCGTTGCCCTGCGTGAGCCCCTCCTTGCCGTGGATCTGCACGGCCTCGTCGAGGATCCGGAAGGCCGATTCGGCGACGAAGAGCTTGCACATGAAGGCCTCGGCGTGCGCGTCCTCGCCCCTGTCCAGCGCTGCCAGCGCCGCGTATGTCATGGAGCGGGCCGCGTAGAACTCCGTGGCCATATCGGCGACCTTGTGCTGGATGGCCTGCAGCGCGAGCAGGGGCTTGCCGCCCGCTACCTTGCGGTGCCGCGTGCGGTCCAGGGTCAGGCCGATGGCGCGGCGGGTGGCGCCGATGACGGTGGGGCAGTGCAGCAGCCGGTTGGTGGTGACACGGCCGAGCGCGATGCGCATGCCCATGCCCTCCTCGCCCAGGAGGTTGGCGGCCGGTACATGGCAGTCGTCCAGGATGATGTCGCTCTCGATGTGCTCGCCGGACATCGGGGTCGCGCCGTCGTCGACGCGGCACCCGGGGCTGTCCAGGTCGACGAGGAAGGCGGAGAACCGCGGCTTGTCGCCCTCCTGTTCACCGGTCCCTGCCATGCGGGCCACCACGATGGCGAAGTCGGCGAAGGGCCCGGCTGACGAGAACACCTTGTGGCCGGTCAGACGGTAGCCGTCACCGTCGCGGACGGCCGTGGTGCGCATGGAGCGCACGTCGGAGCCCGCGTCGGTCTCCGTGAGGGAGAAGCAGCAGGCCCGCTCGCCGCGGATCAACGGCAGGAAATACTGAGCGAGTTGAGGATCAGTGGCGTGCTTGAGGATGTCGCCCGCGCGCAACGGTCCGCCCATGTCTCCCAGGACGCTGTGGGCGAGGACACGGCCGCTGGCCCCGATCTCCTCCTTGAGGGCGGCGAGTTGGGTGTACGTGAGGTTCTGCCCGCCGTACTCCTCGGGCAGATGGATGCCGTAGAAGCCGAGTTCTCGGCTGCGGCGCCAGATGGGTTCGAGGTCGGCGCGGGTGAGGCGGCTCTCGTGGGTGAGGCCGCGCTCGCGTTCGTGCTCGGCGAGTTCGCCGTCTAGGTAGTCGCGCAGTCTGCCGACGAGGTCGGCCAGGTGCGGGTCGTCGTAGGTGGGGCGCAGGGAGAAGCTCATGTCGGGTCGTTCCTTGGTTGCGGGCCGGGACGGCGAAGGCGGGAGAGAGTGCGCCGGCAAGGGCAGGTTGCGGTGCTGGGCGGATCAGTTCACGCGGCGGACGGCATCGGCCCAGAACGGTTCACGCACGGCCTTGCGGTCGAGCTTTCCGTTGCGGTTGTGGGGGAGTTCGGCGACGAAGTCGACGGAGCGCGGCTTCTTGAGGCGGTCGAGGCGCTCGGCGCAGAAGGCGATGAGCGCCTCCGCGTCGACGGTGGCGCCCGGCTCCGTCACGACGACGGCCTTGACGGCCTCGCCCCACGTCTCGTCGGGTACACCGACCACGCAGGCTTCCACGACGGCGGGGTGCTCGTAGAGGGCTGACTCGACCTCGGTGCAGTAGATGTTGAACCCGCCGGAAATGATCATGTCCTTCTTGCGGTCGACGAGGAAGAGGTAGCCGTCCTCGCGCATCCATGCCAGGTCACCGGTGTGCACCCAGCCGTCGCGAAAGGTCTCGGCCGACAGCTCCGGCTCCTGCCAGTACTCCCGTACGCAGTCCGGCCCCCGCACGATGACCTCGCCGATCTGGCGCGGCGCGCACTCGCGCCCGCTCTCGTCGACGACACGGATCTCGGTGTCGTACGAGGCCCTTCCGCAGGACTGCAGCAGTTCCGGGTCCTCCTTGACCGCGAGGGCGATCTCCTCGCTGCTCAGTCCGGCGACGACGCTGGTCGTCTCGCCCAGACCGTACCCCTGGGCGACGACCGGCCCGAAGAACTCCACCGCGTCGCGCAGCCGTTGGGGCGAGATGGGCGCGCCGCCGATCCGCACACTGGTCAGTGACGACAGGTCCCGCCCGGCGGCGCCGGGATGGGCGAGCACCATGTTCAGCATGGCCGGTACGAGGAACGTCGCGGTGATGCGCTCCTTCTCCACCGCCGTCACGAACGCCTCGGGGCTCCAGGTGGGCAGGACGTGCGTCGTCGAGCCGCCGAACACCCCGGCGAGCAGGCCCATGCCGGTGGCGTGGGTGATGGGACCGCAGGCGAGGTAGCGGGTGCCGGGCCGCGGGCGTGACTCGTCGCTCATCAACTGCTTGCGCATGTTGGCGAGCCGGTTGCCCACGGTCTGCACGGCGGCCTTCAGGGCGCCGGTGGAGCCGGAGGTGAAGTTCAGGACGCAGGGGGCGTGCTCGTCGACGTCGACGGCGACCGGTTCCGCGCTGCCTTCGGCCAGGAGCGCCTCGTAGGCGATGCCCGGCGCGTCACCGTCGAGCGTGCCGTCCAGAGGGACCGGCAGGCAGCCGGTGCCGGCCTCGGCGATCGCGGCGAGTGCGTCCTCGCGGTGGGCCGCGTCGAAGACGAGGGCGCGCACGGGGGCGTAGCGCAGAATGTGCGCCACTTCCCCGCGCCCCAGGCGGGCGTTGACCGGGGCGCGCAGCAGTCCCGCCTTGTAGAGGGCGAACTCGACCTCCACCAGCTCGCCCCGGTTCCAGGCGAGCGAGGCGACGGCGTCGCCGGGGCGCAGGCCGCGGGCGATCAGCGCGGAGGCCAGCCGGTTGGCGGCCGTATCCAGGCGGTCGAAGGTCCACGAGCGGTCAGCGCAGACGAGGGCTGTGGCCTGCGGCCAGTATCGGGCGCTGCGGGTCAGATAGGTGCCGAGGTTCATCACGGTTCTCCGGAGCGGCGTGGGGTGGGGGTTCGGGGAAGGTGGTCCGAAACTTGTAAATAAACAGCTTGCTCAATTGCAGACAGCTTGTTCAGTAACCTCTGGACTGTCAAGAGTCTTCTAGACTGGGTCGGCAATCACGACCGCACGGGTGAGGAGGGCCTTCATGGCCGAGGACAGGCGGACACGACGGTCACGGCGGGCTCTCGGCTCGGCGCTGGTGGACCTGGTCCTCGAGCGCGGCTTCACCGCGCTGACCGTGGAGGACATCACCGAGCGCGCCGACGTGGCCCGCGCGACCTTCTACGCGCACTTCAAGGACAAGGAAGGCCTGTTCGCGCGCGTGACGTCCGACCTGCTCGATGAGCTGGGGGAGCGGTTGCGGCCGACCATCGCCGACAGCGCCGTGGGCTTCACCGGCAAGCCGGTCCTCGAAATGCTCCGGCACGCACGCGAGGAGCGCGATCAGTACCGGATCGTGTTGCGCGGCGAAGGGGACGGCAAGCCGCTGCAGATGTTCGTGGACGCCTGCGCGCGGGTCACCGCCGAGGAGTTCCGCGCCCGCGCCGACCGAAACGGCGTCGAACCGCGCATCGACGCCGACCTCCTCGCCCGCGTCTGGGTGGGCGAGCAGGTCGCCGTCCTGCGGTGGTGGGTCGAGCAGGAGACGCCGCCGATGCCTCCCGAGGAGGTCGTGCGCCAGCTGCTCGACCTGGCCCTGCGTGGCCGCTACTGGGCGAGCGGCTTCGACGCCCCGGCCTGAGCGGACCCGCCGGCCTGAGCGGACCCGCCGGCCTGAGCGGACCCGACGGGCGCCAGGCCGAGTCGCCGGGCGTCCCGCTCCGGCCGTATGTACACCAGTGCCGTCAGCCCGGACAGCAGCATCACCGCGGCGGAGAGCAGGAACGAGGCGGTGTAGCCCGCGCTCTGGGAGCCCGCGGTGTCGAGCAGATGGCCGGTGAGGAAGGGGGCGACGAGGCCGGGCAGGGTCCCCGTCGCGGCGACGATGCCGAAGAGGGCTCCGCGCTGGTGGGTGGGGACGACGGCGGCCGTCGTCATGTAGTGCAAGGGGAAGACGATGGCGTTCGCCCCGAACGCCACGGCGATCAGCAGGACTTGGAGTCGGCCATCCCCCACGAAGGAGAAGCCCGCCATGGCGAGTCCGGCGACGATGACGGCGATGCCCTGTGGCGCGCCGTTCGCCCAGCGGCTGGAGACGCCCCGGCGGTTCAGCGCGTCGGCGAACGGTGAGACCGCGAGGAGCAGGACGAAGCTGAAGGCGGAGATGCCGCTGATGGCCGTCGCCGCGCCGCCCGGCGTCATGTCGAGCTGGGTCCTGAAGTACGCGGGCAGCCAGGCGTGGCTGATGGCGAGCGCCCACGAGGCGCCGAAAGCGCCCGCGATGCTTCCCACGACCGTGCCGTTGAGCAGGAGTTTGCGGTAGGGGAGCCGGGGTTCGCTCGGCTGGGGCGCGCTGGTGCCGGAGCTGCCGGAGTCCTCAGGGTCGGACGAGCTGTCGGCGCTGTCCGAGCCACCTGAACGCCTTGGGCGCGCCTGGCCGTAAGGGCCGTCGTGCCCGACGCGCCACCAGACCAGACTCCACGTCAGGCTGGTCACGGCGAGCGCCGCGAAGGCCGAGCGCCAGCCGAAGGCCGTGATGAGCCAGGTGACGACGGGCGCCGCGATGAGCGTGCCGAGTGCCGCACCGCTGATCTGCAGGGCCGACGGCAGGCCGCGCCGGTCGAGGGGGAACCACTTGTAGAGGGCGTGCATGGACATCGAGGCGGCAGGCCCCTCGGCCGCGCCGAGCAGCACCCGCCCCGCGATCAGTGTGGGGACCGCCGCTACGACCAGCACGGGCAGTTGGGCCACCGCCCACAGCAGGGCCATGGTGAACAGCAGGGCCCTGCTGGAGATGCGCGACGAGACGAATCCGACGACGAGCCCGGAGAGGCTGAACAGGATCGAGAACGAGCTGGAGATCATGCCGTACGTGCTGTTGCTGATGTCCAGCTCGTCCATGATCGGGACGGCCGCGAGCCCCAGGACGGACTTGTCGGCGTAGTTGATCAGCATGAACGCGACGATCATCGCGGTGATCAGCCAGGCGCGCCGCCGGTCGAACTCCGGTGATTCCGTGGGTTTTTCGAGCGCCGTCGGTGCGGTGTGCGGCTCGGTGTGCGGCGAGGTGTGCGGAGTGGCCATGGGGACTCCTGCGGTCGGGGGAGCAGGGGTGGGTGTGGCGAGGAGGGCGTGCGGAGGAGCGGGCTGCGGAGGCCCGGATCGCGGGGTCGCGGCGGTGTCAGAGTACTGAACAGTCTGTATGTTAACGATTAGAGTGAAGTGAATCTATGGCTTGATGATGCCGACCTGATACTGCTGACGGGAGCGTCCGATGACCGAGACACCGCCGCTGGGTGACCTCAAGTGGGCCCGGGGTTACACGGACCCCGCCTGGGTCCGGCGCTACACGGCCGCGGGCCGCGAGATCTCACCCAGCCGACGGGTGTGGCGCGGCGCGGCCCCCGCCCGCGAACTGCCCGCCGGTCCGCACGACCTGGACTCTTTGGAGATCTCCACGTCGAACGGGTCCTCGCTCAAGCTGCCGGAACTGTTCGCCGCCGCCCAGACCGACGCGGTCGTGGTGCTGCACCGCGGAGCCGTCGTGCATGAGCGCTACTTCCACGGCACCGAGCCGCACACACCCCACTTCAACGCCTCCGCGGCCAAGTCCTACCTGGGCCTGGCCGCGGCGATGCTGGCGCACGAGGGCCTCCTGGACCGCACGGCCCTCGTGACGCACTACGTCCCCGAGCTGGCGGGCACGGCGTTCGGTGAGGCCCGGGTCGACCACCTGCTCCACATGGGCACACAGATGAGCTACGCGGGCCGTCGCTTCGACAAGTCCATCGAGGCACAGCGCTACTTCGCCGTCGTGGGGCCCCAACTGAGGCCCTACGGCTACAGCGGGCCCGCGTGCATCCGCGAACACCTCGCCACCGCACGGACGACCGGCACACCGGGAACCGAGTTCCGCTACGAGAACGGCAACGTCGAGGCCCTCGCCGAGGTCCTGCGCCGGATCACCGGGAAGAGCACCTCCGCCCTGCTCGGCGAGCTGATCTGGTCCCATCTGGGCGCGGAGGAGGACGCGTACTACATCCTCGACGGCGAAGGCGTCGAAGCAGCGTGCGGCGGATTCAGCGCCACGGCCCGCGACGTGGCCAGGCTCGGCGAGATGCTCCGCCGCGGAGGGGCCGTGGGGGAGCGCCAGGTCGTGCCGGAGGCCGTCGCCTCCACCATCGTCAGCGGGGTTCCCGACGGCTACCCCCGACGCGTCCGCTTCCCGGCCGCGCCGCCCGACTCGCCCGCCATGCTCTCCTACCACGACCTGTGGTGGGTCCTGAACGACCCCTATGACTCCTTCATGGCCAGCGGGATCCACGGGCAGCGTCTGTTCGTCTCACCCCGACTTGACCTCGTCGTCGCCCACTTCGCCTCCCAGGTCATGTCGCCCTCGGTCCCACCGGCACCGCTCGTCCGGGCCTTCCAGCAGATCGGCGTCCACCTGAACACCGCCACCGGCGCCTGAACCACGGGCCCGCGCGGCCGGGAACCAGACGCTCCCCGCAGCCGACCACTGGTGCGCAAGTCCCCTGCGCCGCGGCCCGCACAGCCGCGGCGCACGGGCCGGAACAGCCCACTGGATCGAGGTCGCGGCAGCATGCACTGGTACGAGGACGACGGATTCTGGTCCGACTTCTCCGAGACGATGTTCTCCGAGCGGCGGCGGGCGGAGACGGCCGACGTCGTCGCCCGCTCGCCGCTGCTCGCGTTCCCGGCGGGCAGCCGCGTCCTCGACCTGTGCTGCGGGCCCGGCCTCTATCTGGTGCCGCTGGTGCGCCGCGGTTACACGGTCACCGGTGTCGACCTCAGCGCGGAACTCCTGAAGCGGGCCCGCGCCGTGTGCGAGGACGCCGCGGCCGACGTCCGCCTGATCCGGGCGGACATGCTCACCCACGTCGAGCCGGAGTCGTACGACGTGGTGCTCAACGTCTTCACCTCCTTCGGCTACTTCGACGACGCGCGGGACAACGCCCAAGTGCTGCGCAACGCGCATGACTCGCTGGTGCCCGGCGGGCAGCTGCTGATCGACGTGATGGGCAAAGAAGTGCTCGCCGGATGGATCGGCCGCCCCCAAGTCGTCGAACTCGACGGCGCGTACGTGGTGCAGCGCGACACCGTCCTGGACGACTGGACGCGGCTGCGGACCGACTGGACCCTCGTACGGGACGGGGTCGCGCGCGAGGCCTCGATCACCTCGTTCCTCTACAGCGCGGCCGAGCTGCGCACGCTCTTCGAGGACGCCGGATTCACCGGGGTGGAGTGCTTCGGCGGCTTCGAGGAAGAGCCCTACGACCAGCACGCGCGGCGATTGATCGTGCGAGGGACCAAGCCCGGCCGCTGACCGGGGCAGTTCGTGAATCTCCGGGAACCGGGCGGGGACGTCGGCCGACTACTGGAACGTGCCGCACCGCGCAGGGGAGGCGGCGCTGATCCGAACCGTCCGACGGGCGAAGGGACTTCATGACCGAGGCCACCACCGGGACCGCTGCCCCGGAGGCAGTTTCCCACCAACCGGTCGCGGGCAGAGCGGGCCGCGGCCGGCTCGTGACCACGCTGACCGTGCTCTCCGTGACGCTGGTCGTCTCCGTCCTCGCCGGGATCGCGCTGGGTCCGACCGTCGTACCGCTCGGGGACGTCGTGCGGTTCCTGACCGCCGCCGTCACCGGCGGCAGCATCGGGGCCGACGACGTGACCGGCTACTCCATCGTCTGGCACGTGCGTACCCCACGCGTGCTCCTCGCCGCCGTGGTCGGTGCGGGTCTCTCGGTCGTGGGCGTCGCCATCCAGGCACTGGTGCGCAACGCCCTCGCGGACCCGTTCGTGCTCGGTATCTCCTCGGGCGCCTCCGTCGGGGCCACCGGGGTCGTGGTGTTCGGGCTCTTCGCCGGAATCGGCGTCTACGCTCTGTCCGCCGCCGCGTTCCTCGGGGCGCTCGGCGCCACCGTGCTGGTGTACCTCGCCGCGCGCGGCCCGCTCGGCCTGACACCCCTGCGCCTGGTTCTCACCGGTGTCGCACTGGCCTACGGGTTCCAGGCCCTGATGAGCGTGCTCGTCTTCCTCTCCCCGAACGGCCAGGCCGCGCGCACGGTGCTGTTCTGGCTGCTCGGCAGCCTCGGCTCGGCGTCCTGGGAGTCGCTGCCGCTCGCGGCCGGTGCCGTCCTGGTGACGGTCGTGGTGCTGCTGCGCCAGAGCCGGTCGCTCGACGTCCTTTCGCTGGGCGACGAGACCGCGGCCAGCCTGGGCGTGGACGCCGAGGCACTGCGCCGCCGACTGTTCCTCCTCACGGCGGCGGTCACCGGCCTCATCGTCGCGGTCAGCGGAGCGATCGGCTTCGTCGGGCTCGTCCTGCCGCACGTCGTACGCATCCTCGTCGGCTCGACGCACCGCCGGGTCCTCGCCGTCGCCCCGCTCGCCGGGGCCGTCTTCCTGGTCTGGGTCGACCTCGTGGCCCGCACCGCGTTCGCCCCGGAGGAACTGCCGCTCGGGGTCATCACCGCGCTGATCGGCGTCCCCGTGTTCATCGTGCTGATGCGCCGCCGCGGCTATCTGTTCGGAGGGCGGTAGATGACCCTCGTACTGCGGGAACTCTCGGTCGAGGCGCAGGGGCGTGCCCTGGTCGACCGGCTGGACATCGAGGTGGCGACGGGGCGGATCGTCGGGCTCGTCGGCCCGAACGGCAGCGGCAAGTCCACGGCGCTGCGCTGCGTCTACCGCGCGCTGAGACCGACGTCGGGCGCCGTGCTCCTGGACGGTGCCGACCTGGCGTCCCTGAAGCTGCGCGACAGCGCCCGGTCGATCGCCGCGCTCACCCAGGAGAGCCACACCGAACTCGACTTCACGGTCGGGGAGGTCGTGGCCCTCGGCCGCGCCCCGCACGCCCGCGGCAACCAGCCCCTCACCGCACGCGAACAGGCCCTGTGCCGAGGGGCGATGGACCGCCTCGACGTCACGCATCTCGCGGACCGCAGCGTGCTCACCCTCTCCGGCGGCGAGCGGCAGCGCGTGCTCGTGGCGCGCGCCCTCGTCCAGGAACCCCGCGTCCTGGTGCTCGACGAGCCCACCAACCACCTGGACATCCGCCACCAGGTGGAGCTCCTCTCCTTCCTGCGCGGATCGGGCCTCACCGTGCTCACGGCCCTCCACGACCTCAACCTGGCGGCCGCCGCCTGCGACAGCATCGCCGTCCTGAGCTCCGGCTCCCTGGTCGCCACGGGCACCCCAGCGGAGGTCCTGAACCCCGAACTGATCCGCAAGGTGTTCGGCGTCGACGCCACCGTCGTGCACCACCCGCGCACCGGAACGCCCCACCTCGTCTACGACCTGGCCCCCGCCGGCACCCCGGCCCCCGCCGACGCCCTACCAGAAGGACCGCACTCATGATCCGACCACCGCTGCCCCGCGCGCTGGCAGCCGCCGTGCTGCTGACGACCGGGCTCCTGACCACCGGCTGCGGCGCCGAGGTCGAGCCGACAGCGAAGAACAGCGCGGAGACGGTCACCGTCTCCAACTGCGGCAAGGACGTCACGTACACCCGCCCGAAGCGTCCGGTGGCCTACGACGTCAGCGGCGCCGAGAAGATGTTCTCCCTCGGCCTGGCCGACCGGATGCGCGGCTACGTCATGAACAAGCTCGGCGACCCCTCCATCAAGGGCTCGCCCTGGCGCGCGGACTACGCCGACGTGGAACGCCTCGGCACCGAGCGCATCACCCGCGAGATCGTGGCCGACGCCAAGGCCGACTTCGTCCTCGCCGGTTGGAACTCCGGCTTCAGCGAGGAGCGCGGCATCACGCCCGCCCTCCTGAAGAAGATCGGTGCCGCAAGCTACCTCCACACCGAGACGTGCTGGGACTACGGCGCCAAGAACGTCGACGTCACACCCCTGGAGGCGCTCTACAAGGACCTCGACAACCTGGGCCGGATCTTCGGCGTATACAAGCGCGCCGAGAAGGTCGTCACCGGCCTCAAGCAGCGCGTCACCGCACTGAAGAAGACCTGGCCCGAGAAGGGCGACCCGGCCAAGGTCTTCGTCTACGACTCGGGCACCGACCAGCCCTTCACCGCCGGACGCCACGCCGCACCGAACGACATCATCGAGGCCGCCGGCGCCACCAACGTCTTCGACGACCTGGACAAGGGCTGGACGACGGTGGGCTGGGAGCCCGTGATCAAGGCGAAGCCCGAGGTCATCGTCATCATCGACTACGCCGACCAGCCCGCCAAGGAGAAGATCGCCTACCTGAAGTCACTCTCCAGCCTGAAGTCGGTTCCGGCCGTGCAGGAGAGCCGCTTCTTCGTCATGTCCTACGGCGACGCCGTCAGCGGCCCGCGCAACGTCAAGGGCGCCGAAGACCTGGGCGGCTACCTCCGGTCGGTCGGACGGTGACCCCCGCGCGCACGGCGGCAGCCCCCGCGGCCACCGTCCACGGACACATCACCGACGCGATGAAGGCCCCCGACCTGCTACGGCTCTCCGACAACATCGTCCTCGCACGCTTCGAGACGATGAAGGTGTACGCGGCGCTCGGCGCCGTCCGCACCCTCCTGGAGCGCGGCACCGTCAGGCCCGGCCAGACCCTCGTCGACAGCTCCAGCGGCATCTACGCCCTTGCCCTCGCCATGGCCTGCCACCGCTACGGACTCGGCTGCCACATCGTCGCCTCCACCACCGTCGACGCGGCGATGCGGGCCCAGCTGGAGATCCTCGGGGCCACGGTGGACCAGATGCCGCCCTCCGACAGCCTGCGGCTCGACCAGGAGCGGCGGGTGCGCCGCGTACGTCAACTGCTCGCCGGGCGACCCGACGTGCACTGGATGCGCCAGTACCACGACGGAGTTCACTACGCCGGTTACGAGGAGTTCGCGGATCTGGTCGACACCGCGCTGCCCGATGTCCCGCTGACCGTGGTCGGCGCCGTCGGCACCGGCGCATCCACCGGAGGCCTCGTCCAGCCGTTGCGTCAACGCGGCCGTGCGGTCCGGCTGTTGGGGCTGCAGCCGTTCGGCAGCGTCACGTTCGGCAGCGAGGACTTCAGCGATCCCGAGGCGATCATCGCCGGGATCGGCAGCTCGATCCCCTTCGACAACGTCCGGCACGACCTGTACGACACCCTCCACTGGGTCGACTTCCGGCACGCCATGGCGGGAGCCGTCGATCTGCTGCGCGCCCACGCGGTGTTCGCCGGCCTCTCCACCGGGGCGGCGCACCTCGTCACGGCCTGGGAGGCGGCCCGCAACCCGGACCGGACGCATCTGGTGATCGGCGCCGACACGGGACACCGCTACACCGAGCGGGTCTTCTCCCGTCACCAGGAGGCGCTCGACCCGCGCACCCTCAAGCCGCACCAGATCACGGACCTGGCCGACCTCGCACTGCCGTGGTCGGCGATGGAGTGGAACCGGCGCAGCTACGACGTACGCACGAAGAAGCACAACAAGCACAACAAGCACGACAAGCACGAGAAGGAGGGGAAGGCATCGTGACGATCGCCGCCCTGGAAGCACTCACCTTCGGCCTCGGACGGCTGGTGGAAGCGGCCGAGGCCGCCGGACACCGGCTCTGCCTGCTCACGGGCGACCGCACCGTCTACCGGCACGAACTGGACCGGCTGGAGCCGGGAGCACTCGACATCGTCGACGTCGATACCCGCGACGCGTCCGCGTCCGCCGCGGCACTCGCCGCGGTGCCCGGCCTGAAGGGGCTCATCAACTCGACCGACACCTGGAGCGTGCCGGGCGCGGATCTCGCCGCCGAACTCGGCCTGCCGGGACCCGACCCGGCCGCGGTCCGTGTCCTGCGGGACAAGTCCCGGGTGCGCAACCTCCTCCACGAACAGAACCTGAGCAGCGGTCCCGCCCTCACGATCCCGGCCGAGCCCGCCGCGGCCGACGAGGTGCTCCGGCAGATCGGCCTGCCGGTGGTCCTCAAGGACTCGGCGGGCACCTCCTCCCGCAACGTATGGCTGGTGCGCGACGAGCGGCAGCTGCACACCGCTCTCCGTGAAGCCGCCCAACGACCGTTCTCCGGGCGGCTATTCGCGGAACCCCTCTTCGCCGGGCCCGTCTACAGCGCGGAGACGCTCAGTTGGCCGGGGGAGACGAAGCTCCTGGGTGTGCTCAGCCGCCAGATGTCTTCCGAGCCGTCCGTCCGCGAGGAGGCCGCCGCCTTCCCCGTGGCCCTGCCGGAACCGCAGTTCGCCCTGATCCAGGACTGGGTGGCGCGCGTCCTGGAAACGGCGGGCCATGACGCGGGCTTCGCGCACGTCGAGTTCGTCCTCACCGTCGAGGGACCGGAGCTCGTCGAGATCAACCGCCGCATCGGCGGCGCCCTGGTCGGCGAGGCACTGTGCCGCGCCCTGCGCACCAACGTGTACGACGCGATGATCGCCGTGGCACTGGGCCTGCGCCCCGCCCTGCTCGACGCTCCGGCGGCCACGGGCCCCGCCACGGGATTCGTCCTCGTCTACCCCGACCGGCCCGGCACCCTCACCGGATGGACCGGAGTGGACGGCCTTGCCGCCTTCCCCGGCTCACCCGAGTGGTACCCCACCGCAGCCCCCGGCGACCGCCTGGAGCACGTGAGCGATCAGCGCGGCTGCTCCGGGATCGTCCTGACCGAGGGTGCGACCGCGGAACTCGCCCTGCACCGTGCGCTCAGCGCGGCGGGGAGCATACGGCCGCTCGTCGCCGCCGACGCCCCGGCGTGACGCTCCTGGGGAAGCCGCGCGGGCGCCTTCGGCCCGGCCTCGCGCGGCTCACCGGGCCGCAACGCTTCCTGCTGGCCGGATCGTTCCTGATCCCGCTGGGCAGCTTCGCCGTCCTGCCCTTCATGTCGGTGCTCCTCCACCAGCGGCTCGGCATGGGGCTCGGCGCGGTCGGCGTCGTGCTCGCCGTGGCCTCACTGGTGCAGTTCTCCGGCGGGGTGGTGGGCGGCGCGATCGCCGGGCGCATCGGACTGCGGCGCACCATGCTGCTCGCCCTGGTGATCCGCACGGCGGGCTTTGCCTGTTTCCTGCCCGGCCTCCGCTCTCCGGCCGCCGCCGTCCTCGCCCTCTTCCTGGTGTCCGTGGGCGCCGCCCTCTATCTGCCCGCGAACAAGGCCTACTTGATCCACGAGGTGGACGAGGGCCGGCGCCCCCTGTTGCTGTCCGCGAGCAGTTCGGCGCTGAACGCGGGCATGGCCCTGGGACCGCTGGCGGCGGCGCCCTTCGTCCTCAGCGCGTCGGCCGGGCTGTTCACCGCGGTCACCGTGCTCTTCGCCGCGATCACCGTGGGCCACGCCCTGCTGCCCGGGGAGAGCCCCGACCGGAGGCCGGAGCCATCACGCGGGGAGAGGGCGTTCTCCGGCCTCGCCGTGCTGCCCTTCGCGACCACCGTGCTGAGCCTGTACGTCTTCATGTTCTTCCAGCACTACCTCGCGCTGTACGCGGTGCCCCGCACCTCGGCGACGTACTACGGCCTGGTCCTCGCGGTCTACGCGCTCCTGCTCGTCGTCGCGCAGCCCCTCCTCGCGGACTGGATCGCAGCCCTGCCCTACGCCCGCGCCCTGCGGTGCGGCTTCGGCGCGATGGCGGCGGGGATGGCCACGCTCGCCGTCGGCAACCATGCCGCGATCATGGCCGGAGCCCTGCTCGTCTGCCTCGGTGAGATCGCCCTCTTCTTCAAGAACGACCTCGAGGCCCTCGCCCGGTCGACCCGAGCCCCGGCGGTGGTCTTCGGTCACCAGCGGCTCGCGGCCGGAATCGGCGCCTTCGCCAGCGGAATGGCCGGGGGTGAGGGCTATCAGCTCGCCGAACACATGGGCGGCACCGGCCTGTTCTGGGTGGTGGTCGCCGCGCAGGGCGCCCTGCTGCCGCTGCTCCTGGGGCGCTGGTCCACGGTCAGAGGCCCAGGTCGCTGAGGCCGGGGTGGTCGTCGGGGCGGCGGCCGAGCGGCCAGTGGTACTTGCGGTCGGACTCTTCGATGGGCAGGTCGTTGATGGACGCGTGCCGGACACGCATCAGGCCGTCGTCGTCGAACTCCCAGTTCTCGTTGCCGTACGAGCGGTACCACTGGCCGGAGTCGTCGTGCCATTCGTAGGCGAAGCGCACCGCGATGCGGTTGCCGTCGTGCGCCCACAGCTCCTTGATGAGGCGGTAGTCGAGCTCCCGGCGCCACTTGCGGGAGAGGAAGACGACGATGGCGTCGCGCCCGGTGACGAACTCCGCGCGGTTACGCCAGCGGGAGTCCTTGCTGTAGGCGAGGGACACCTTCTCGGGATCGCGGGAGTTCCAGCCGTCCTCGGCGAGGCGGACCTTCTCGGCCGCCGTCCGCAGGGTGAACGGCGGTACTGGGGGTCGTGCGGCCATGGCTCTCTCCTGAACGTCGAATGAACGTCGAAAACGCGAGAACGGTCGTTCTCCTATGGGGGTGCCCACCATAGGAGAACGGTCGTTCTCGCGCAATGAGGCGACTGGTTCCAGGTCTGTAGTAATCTGGAGAACGACCGTTCTCGTGCCTCTGATCCACGTTCTTTGATCCGCACCCCTGATCCACACCCCCTGGAGCCCGCATGGACCGCGCTGAAGCGGAAGTCAGACTCCTCGACGCCGCCGAGGAGCTCTTCTATGAGCGCGGCATCCAGGCCGTGGGCATGGACCAGGTGCGAGCGGCCTCGGGCGTCTCGCTCAAGCGGCTGTACCAGCTCTACCCCTCGAAGTCGGAGCTGGTCATCGCCTGTCTCGAACGCCGCGATCTGCGCTGGCGGACCCGGCTCGCCGAGCATGTGGAGGGTGGGCCGGGCGGGCCGGAGCGGGTCCTCGCGGTCTACGACTGGCTCTACGAGTGGTTCTCCGAGCCGGACTTCCGGGGCTGCGCCTTCATCAATTCCTTCGGTGAACTCGGCGCCGTGGAGCCGGCGGTGGCCGACACCGTCCGCGCGCACAAGGGCGCTTTCCACGACTACATGGCGGGACTTGTGGCCGCCGCGGGCGAATCGGGGCAGACTGTCGGCCCGTTGGTCCTGCTCGCGGAGGGGGCCATGACCGCGGCCGCCATATCGGGCTCACCCGAGCCGGCGCGCCAAGCCCGGCAGGGCGCGGCTCAGTTGCTGGCCGCGCGGTAACCGCCGGTCGCTGGACAGGAAGAAGGCTGATGGCGAAGACGTATCGCGTCGGTTTCGGTACGCGTCTGATCAACGGCGTGTTCCAGGCCATGACCCGGCGAGGGGTGGGCAAGGGCTACCGGTACATCCTGACCGTGCGCGGCAGGAAGTCGGGCCGCCTGTTCTCCACGCCGGTCGACGTGATGTCGGCCGGGGGCGAGCGCTGGGTCGTCGGCGCCTACGGGGTGAGCAACTGGGTGCTCAACGCCCGTGCGGCCGGGGAGATCGAACTCAGCAGGGGCGGCACGTCGGAGACCGTGCGCGTGGTCGAGCTCGGCCCCGAGGAATGCGTCCCCGTGCTGCGCCAGTACTGGCGCGAAGTGCCCGTCACCCGCCCCTACTTCGACGTGACGGGCGACTCGACGGACGAGGAGTTCGCCGCCGAGTCGGTACGTCATCCGGTGTTCCGTCTGGTCTAGGGGTGGGTCCGGGGGTGAGGGCGGCGCCGGTCAGCCCGCCTTCGCCCCGGTGTGCAGGGCCAGGGCGCCGTGGGCGGGCAGGGAGGTCTCGATCTTTCCGTCGTCCCCGACGGTGACCGTGTCCCCCTCGCAGTTGTCGGGGGACGCCTTGGCGACATTGCAGTACGTGCCGCCGGGCAGGGAGGTCGCGAACGTCCGGGTCAGCTCTCCGTCGCCGTTGTTGAGGGCGACGAAACCCTTGTCGCCGCGGCCGAAGGCGAGGGCGCTGCCGCCGTTGTCCCACCAGTCGGTGAGCTCGGCGGAGCCCACCTCGTTGCGGAACCCGACAAGCCCGGTGACCGCCTGCTGGGTGTGCGTGTTCGTCCAGCCGTCCGCGCCGCTGGGCGGCCCCGCGTCCTTGTCGGTCCACTCGTAGCCGGAGTACACGTTCGGTGAGCCGTAGGGGGAGGCGAGCATGAAGACGTTCGCCAGGGCGTAGGCCGCGCCGTCCTTGTAGGTGAGCGTCGAGCCGTTGCGCTCGGTGTCCCAGTTGTCGACGAACGTACGCGCCGAGCCGCTGCCCAGTTTGCCGTCGGCGACCGACTTCAGCTGGGCGATGTCGCCCCCCTGGAAGGCGCTCTTGAGGTGCCCGCCGTAGCGGAACTCGTCGACGTCGCCGACGCCGGTGTACTCGTCGGGCTGGACGGCCTCGCCGCCTCCGTGGATGACCTCCGACACCCAGAACCCGGGGTCGCTCATCTTCCCCTTGATGGCGGCGACGTCGTCGGCCGACATGTGCTTGGCGGCATCGATGCGGAAACCGTCCACGCCCAGGGACCGCAGGTCGTCGAGGTACGCGGCGATGGTGCCGCGCACCGCGTCGCTGCCCGTGTCGAGGTCGGCGAGCCCCACCAGTTCGCAGTTCTGGACGTTGTCACGGCTGGTGTAGTCGTTGATGCTCGTGCGGCAGGTGTGGAAGTCCGCGTCCTGGAAGAAGCCGGGATACTCGTACTTGCCGTACGCCGTGCCGCCGGTGCCCGTCCCCGAGCCGGCCGCCATGTGGTTGATGACGGCGTCCGCGATGACCTTGACGCCTGCCTGATGACAGGCCTCCACCATGCTCTTGAAGGCGGCGCGGTCGCCAAGGCGGCCCGCGATCTTGTAACTGACGGGCTGGTACGAGGTCCACCACTGGCCGCCCTGGATGTGCTCGGAGGCGGGCGACACCTGGACGTAGCCGTAGCCCGACGGGCCGAGCTGCTGCGTGCAGGCCTTGCCCACCTCCGTGAACTGCCGCTCGAACATGGTGGCGGTGACGGTCTTCTCGCCGGGCGGTGTCGCCTGCGACTGCGTGGGCGCGAACGTCGCGAGGCCGGCCGCGGCCAGGACCCCGGCCGACGTCGCGCCCAGCAGGCGGTAACGGTGCTGCATGGTGCGGCTCCTTCGAGACCGGGCACAGCTGTGCCCAAAGAAGGCAACTACTCGTGGGGGAGGCTGCCGTGGGGGGATTCCGAGTGGGAGCCTGCCGCCCACGCATGTACGCGTCAATGCTTTCTGCAAGATATTGCAACTATCGATCCTTGAAGTGGTTTTGGTGGTCGGCGTGGTGGGTGAACGGTGCGCTTTTCGTGGTCGGAGGGGACTGGCAGTCGGCATGACCTGGAGGGGTGTCTTGCTGCAAGAACTTGCGTGAATTCACTTCTTACTCAGGGGTAGGCTCGCCGCTTTCCTTGTTATACGGTCTGTCTAACAAGCGGGCCGCGGTGCGTTGCGGGACGGCGCCCCGGGCCGCTGCCTGAGCGAACAAGAGAACGTACGCAGCAGAGTCAAGGAGCCGCAGCATGGCAAGCAGCACTGTTCGGCCGACCTCGCAGGACCGCCCCGAGAAGCCCGAAGAGGACGACGTGGCCCGGCGGTTGCTCGACTCGGCCGCCGTGTTGGCCTACGACCCGGCCATCGAGGTGGACTGGGACACCCCCCTCGACCGGGACTTCCACGGCGCGAGCCCGGAGTGGTGCTCCCTGTACGGCACTTCGTACTGGCAGGAACTCACCGACGCCCAGCGCAAGGAGCTCACGCGGCAGGAAGCCGCGTCGGTGGCCAGCACGGGCATCTGGTTCGAGATGATCCTGCAGCAGATGGTGCTGCGCGACGTGTACGCGAAGGACCCGACCAGCGACGAGGTCCAGTGGGCGCTCACCGAGATCGCCGAGGAGTGCCGGCACTCGATCATGTTCGCCCGCGGCGCCGAGAAGCTGGGCGCGCCCCCTTACCGGCCGCACCGGTTCGCCGTGGAGCTGGGCCGCGTGTTCAAGACGGTGGCCTTCGGTGAGGCGGCCTATGCCGCGATCCTGGTCGCCGAAGAGGTGCTCGACGTCATGCAGCGCGACTGGATGCGGGACGAGCGGGTCGTGCCCTTCGTCCGCACGATCAACAACATCCATGTCGTCGAGGAATCGCGGCACATGAAGTTCGCCCGCGACCAGACGACCAAGCGGATGGCGGGCACGGGCCGGGTGCGGCGCCAGATCAACGCGCTCGTCATCGCGATCGCCTCGTACGTCATCGTCACCAGCATGGTGAACCGCAAGGTGTACGCCAACGCCGGGCTCGACGAGAAGCGCGCGCTCGCCGAGGCGAAGGCCAACGAGCACCACAAGTCCATGATGCGGTCCAGCTGTTCGGGCCTGATGGAATTCCTGGCCTCGTCCCGGCTGCTCACCAAGCCCGCGCTCGCCTTCTACAAGCGCGCCAACCTCATCTGAGCCCTCCGCACTTGGGCCCTCCTCGTCCAAGCCCCCCCTCATCCGCGCCAGCTCCATCTGACCCGAGCGAGTCGAGCCGACGACATGACCTCCTACGCCATCACCCAGACCTGCTGCAACGACGCCACCTGCGTCGCCGTGTGCCCGGTCAACTGCATCCATCCGACGCCGCAGGAAAGGGCGTTCGGCAGCACGGAGATGCTGCACATCGACCCGGCCACCTGCATAGGCTGCGGCGCCTGCGCCGACGCCTGCCCGGTCGAGGCGATATTCCCGGTGGACAGCCTCTCGCCCGCGCAGCAGGAGTACGCGACGATCAACGCGGCGTACTACGCGGACCAGGCACCCGAATCGGCCCCGGACGGACCGAACTTCCACACCTGGGACGAGCCGTCGTTCCCTCGCGTCCTGCCGTCGGACTTCGCGCCGCTCAAGGTCGCCGTCGTCGGCACCGGCCCTGCCGGGATGTACGCGGTCCAGGACCTGCTCCTGCACACCAGCGCCGAAGTGACCCTGATCGACCGGCTGCCGGTGACCGGCGGCCTCGTACGGTTCGGCGTGGCGCCGGACCACCCCGCCACCAAGAAGGTCGGCGACACCTTCGCGCGGTTCCACACGCATCCGAGGGTGCGGATGCATCTCGGGCTCGACGTGGGCGCCGACGTCACCGCGCAGGAACTGGCCGCACACCACGACGCGGTCATCTACGCCGTGGGCGCGTCGGCCGACCGCCCGCTGGCCGTACCGGGCGAGGAACTGCCCGGCAGCATGTCCGCGCGGGCCTTCGTCGCCTGGTACAACGGCCACCCGGACGCGGCGCCCGACGCGTTCGACCTGTCCGCCGAGCGCGTGGTCGTCGTCGGCAACGGCAACGTGGCTCTCGACGTCGCCCGGATCCTGCTCGCCGACCCCGACAGCCTCGCCCGCACCGAGATCGCCGATCACGCGCTGGCGGCGCTGCGTGCCGCGAAGGTGCGCGAGGTGGTCCTGCTCGGGCGGCGGGGCCCCGAGGACGCCGCGTACACCAAGTCCGAACTGCTCGCCCTCAAGCACGTTCCCGGCCTGGACCTGGTCGTCGACGACCACGACCCCCGGATCGCGGCAGCCGTCGACGAGACCGATCCGGCGACCGACCCGAAGGGCAAGGCTGCCCTCCTGCGAGGCGTCGCGCGCGACCGCTTCGACTGGACGCAAGCGCCCGCTCCAGGGCGGCGCATCGTGCTCCGCTTCCACACGGCCCCGCTGGAAATGCTCGGCGAGGAAGCCGTCCATGGCGTGCGCGTCGCGGAGGCGGCGGGGGAGCGCACGATACGGACAAGCATGGTGCTGCGCGCGATCGGCTACCGAGGAGTGCCGGTCGCCGGACTGCCCTTCGACGAGACCACCGGCACCGTCCCGCACGAAGGTGGTCGGGTCACCGGGCAGCCGGGCACGTACGTCGTGGGATGGATCAAGCGAGGCCCCAGCGGCGGCATCGGCACCAACCGCACCTGCGCCGCCGAGACGGTCACCACGCTCCTGGCCGACGCGGTCGCCGGCGCCCTGCCCGCGCCGGGACGTGCCCCGAAGGCCTTCCACCGGCTGGCCCGCCGCCGGAACCGGAAGGCGGTCCTGGGCAAGGCGGTCCTGGGCTGAGCCGTCCCCTCAGGCGTCGCGATTCTCGGCCAGGGTGTGGGCGACGAGGGCGTTGGCGTGTCCGTGCCCCAGGCCGTGCTCGGTCTTGAGCCAGGCGACGATCTCCATGTGCTTGGTCAGCGGCGATGACCGGATGAGGTCCTTCCACTCCGTGACCGGGCGTCCGTACTTCTTCTCGATCGAAGGAAAGTAGCTGGCGGGGCCCTTGGTGGCTTCGGTCATGGTGACGCCGTCCTGTCTCTCACTCTGCCGCCCGTCGCGGCGTTGTCGTGAGTAGGACGGGTGGGGCCGGATCAAGTCATCGGGCGGCCGGGGTGTCCTAGGTCACATGTTCGCCTGGCGGGGCCGTATCGCCGGGCTTAGCCTGAAATGTGTGAACGCCGCATCTCACCGTTCACCGTCTGCCTGACGCACGAGCAATCCCATGACCGGCTCCCGGACGACACCCTCAGAGCCTGCCGCCTCCCCGAAGCGGGGCAGCGGCAGCGGTATCGCACTCCTCGTCATCGCCTCGTGCCAGCTGATGGTGGTCCTCGACATCACCATCGTGAACATCGCCCTGCCGCACATCCAGACCTCGCTCGGCTTCTCGACCGAGACGCTGTCCTGGGTGATCAACGCCTACACGCTGACCTTCGGCGGCCTGCTGCTGCTCGGCGGTCGCCTCGGCGACATCCTCGGGCGCCGCAGGGTCTTCATGTTCGGTGTCCTGCTCTTCGCGGCCGCCTCGCTGCTCGGCGGACTCTCCCAGGAGTCCTGGCAGTTGCTCGCGGCCCGCTCGCTGCAGGGCGTCGGAGGCGCCATCGCCTCGCCCACCGCGCTCTCACTGATCACCACGACGTTTAGCGAAGGGCCCGAGCGGAACCGGGCGTTCGGCGTGTTCGCCGCCGTATCGGCCGGCGGCAGCGCGATCGGCCTGCTCGCGGGCGGGCTGCTCGTCGAGTGGCTCGACTGGCGCTGGGTGCTCTTCGTGAACATCCCCATCGGCCTGCTCATCGCGTTCGCGACACCCCGCTACATCCGTGAGTCCGAGCGCCACCCGGGACACTTCGACATCCTCGGCGCGCTCACCTCCACCGTGGGCATGGTGCTGCTCGTCTACGGCTTCATCCGCGCCTCCAAGGACGGCTGGAGCGACGGCCTGACCATCGCGTCCTTCGCGGCGGCCGTGGTGCTCCTCGTCCTGTTCCTCACCGTCGAGCGCCGCTCGAAGCAGCCCATCACCCCGCTGTGGATGTTCCGCGACCGCAATCGCGCCGGTGTCTACGGGATGATGCTGTGCCTGGCCGCAGCGATGTTCGGCATGTTCTTCTTCCTGACGCTGTTCGTGCAGAACATCCTGAACTTCAGCCCGCTGCGGGCCGGACTCGCCTTCCTGCCGGTCAGCGCGATCATCGCGGTGGGCGCGGGACTCGCCTCCCAGCTGCTGCCCAAGTGGGGGCCCAAGCCCTTCATGGTGGTGGGCGCGACGCTGGCCGCCGTGGGCCTCGGCTGGCTGACGCTGACCGATGTCGACAGCACGTACGTGGGAAGCCTGCTCGGTCCCGTGCTGGTCTTCGGCTTCGGCATGGGCATGCAGTTCGTCTCGCTGACCCTGATGGCGGTGTCGGGTGTGCGGTCGCAGGAGGCTGGAGCGGCCTCCGGTATCCTCAACGCCACCCAGCAGGTGGGCGGTTCGCTCGGCCTGTCCGTCCTCGTCACGGTCTTCGGCACGGCCAGCCGCAACGAGGCCACCGACCAGGTCCCCCGCTTCCTGAAAGAGGCGAGCCCGGCCCAACTGGTGGAGTTCCGCAGGACGGGCGAGCTCCCGGGCCGCTGGGGCGACCAGGTCCTCACGTCCGGCATCTCCAGCTCCTTCGTCGCCGCCGCCATCTTCGCCGTCGTAGCCGCGCTGATCGCCCTGGTGGTCATCCAGGTGCGGCCCACCGACCTGGAGCGCCTCCAGGGCGGTGGCGGCGTCCCGCTCGCACCGGGTGCGGACGCGCCGGAACCGGGCGCTGCTGACGCGCCGGACCAGGGTGCGGGCGACGCGCCGGACCAGGGCGCGGGCGATGGTCCTCCCGCGGGTGGTCCTTCCCGCAGCGGCCCTCCCTCGCCCGGCTGAACACGCTCGGCCGGAGCCCCTCCGCGGATGGCCTGATTGCCTTGGTGTGCAACCGAGTTGATGGCGGGCAGACGTAGTATGACCAGCCGGTCGGGGGCGGGGACGGTGGGGGCGGCGCGGGGCAAGGACCCATGGAGACGGGCTTGGACACGGACACCGACTACCGCTTGCTGGGCCCGGTCGAGGCGTGGCGCGCGGGCCGCCGCCTCAGCCTGGGCGGACCCAAACCCAGAGCCCTGCTCGCGGCGCTGCTCCTGGAACCGGGGCGCGTGGTCTCCGTCGACGTGCTCATCGACGCCATCTGGGGCGAGAGGCCGCCGGACACGGCACGTTCCCTGATCCAGTCGTACGTCTCCGCGCTGCGCCGCGCGCTGTCCGCCGATGCCATCGAGACCCGTCCGCCCGGCTATCTGATCCGCGCGGACGCCACCCTCGTCGACCGCGTCGAGTTCGAGCGCCTCGCCGTACGAGGCAGGCAGGCCGCCGCCGAAGGAGATCACGGGGCGGCCGCCCGGCTGCTGGGGGACGCCCTCGCCCTGTGGCGCGGCCCCGCACTCGGCGGGATCGGCGAGACGCTGCGGGCCATGGCCGACCAGCTGGACGAGGCGCGGCAGGCGGCCGTGGAGGAGCGGATCGCCGCGGAACTCGCCCAGACGGGCCGCGAGACGGAGCTGGTGGCCGAACTCACCGCGCTGGTCTCCAGACATCCCACCCGGGAGCGTCCGCGCGGTCAACTGATGCTCGCCCTCTACCGGCTGGGGCGCCAGGCCGACGCGCTCGCGGTCTATGCGGAGGGCCGCGACGCACTCGCCGACGAGCTGGGCATCGACCCCGGCCCCGACCTCAGACGGATGCACGAGGCGATCCTGCGGGCCGACGAAGAGCTGCTGCCCGCCACGGTGGGTGCCCCCGACCCCGGCCCCCGGGAGACCACCGCCGTCCCGGTGGCGGCCCTCCTGCCGCCCACCATCGGCGACTTCACCGGCCGGGAGGCCCAGCTCGCCGCCATGCGGGCCGCCCTGTCGGAGCCCCACGAGGCCATGCCGGTCGTCGTCCTCTCCGGGCCCGGCGGTGTCGGCAAGTCCACCCTGGGCGTCCGGGCGGCGCACCAGGTCGCCGACGCCTACCCGGACGGGCAGCTCTACGCCGAACTACGGGGCGCCACCGACCCCGTGGCGCCCGGCGAAGTCCTCGGCCGGCTCCTCTACGCCCTGGGCGCCGATCCACCCGACGGGGACGCCGAGCGGCGCGACCTCTTCCGCAGCCTGGTCTCGGGGCGCCGCGTCCTGCTGGTGCTCGACGACGCGGCCAGCGAGTCCCAGGTGCGCCCCCTGCTGCCCGGGAGCGCCACCTGCGGAGTGCTCATCACCGCGCGGGCCCGCCTCGGCGCCCTGCCCTGCACCCACCGCGCCGATCTCGACGTGCTCGACACGGAGCCGGGGACCGAACTCCTCGGCCGGGTGGCGGGGGAGCGCCGGGTCAGGGAAGAGCCGGACGCCGCCCGGCGCATCGTCGAGCTGTGCGGCGGGCTCCCGCTCGCCATCCGGATCGCCGGAGCCCGACTCGCCACCCGCCGGCACTGGACCGCGCGCATGCTCGCCGACCGGCTCGCCGACGAACGCCACCGCCTGGACGAACTCGCCGTCGGCGACCTGGAGGTGCGCGCCGGTCTCGGCATGAGCTACCGGGCCCTGGACGCCCCGGCCCGCACCGCCCTGCGCCGCCTCGGCCTGCTCGCCGCACCCGATGTCGCCGCGTGGGTGGTGACCGCCCTCCTCGACGTGCCGGAGGCCGAGGCGGACCGCGTCGTGGAACAGCTCATCGACGCCCAGCTCCTGCACTGCACCGGCGTCGACCGGGCGGGCCAGCCCCGCTACCGGCCGCACGACCTGGTCCGGGTGTACGCCGCCGAGCGGGCCGACGCCGAGGATCCGCCCGCAGAACGTGCCGCCGCCGTCGGCCGCGCGCTGGGCGCCTGGCTCTGGCTCACCGGCCTCGCCGCATCCGCCACGCCCTCCGGCGCCGTCGAGCTGCATCGCGGGCTCCTGGACTCATCGAGCCCGAACGGATCCGCCCGCTCCCTGCGGCAACTCGTGCGGCCCGTCGGACCGGAGGCCACCCAGCGTGCACTCGCCGACCCGGCCGCCTGGTTCGAGGCCGAGGCCGACGCGATCGCCGCCGCCGTCGAGCGCGCGGCGGCCCTCGACCTGCACACCCTCTCCTGTGAAGCGGCGGCGGCCCTGTGCTCCTCCGCGTACACCGTCGGCAACCGCTTCGAGGCGTGGTGGCGCACCCATGACGCGGCACTGGCCGCGGCCCGCCGCGCCGAGGACAGGGCGGGGGAGGCCCTGCTGCTCATCGGCCTGGGCCAGCTCCGCTACGAACAGGACCGGTTCCCCGAATCCCAGGGCTACTTCAAGCAGGCGGCCGGCCTCTGCGCCGAACTCGGCGACGTGCGCGGACGCGCCGCCGCCTTCGCCGGCCTCGGCAGCGCCCTGCGCGAAGCGGGACGGCTGCGCGCGGCCCAGGAGACGCTGGTCCGCGCCGTCGACGGGTTCCGCGAACTCCACGACGACCCGGGCCTCGGCCTGTCCTGCCGGTACGCGGGGTCCGTCCAGCTCGAACTCGGCGACTTCGCGGCCTCCCGCGCCTTCCTCGACGAGTCGCTGCGGGCCTACCGCAGGCTCGGCAGTCGCCGCGGCGAATCCCTCACGTTGCGCTCGATCGGCCTGGTCCACCGCGCGCTCGGCGAGTACTCGGCGGCGGAGGAGCTCTCCGGCCGTGCGGTGGACCTCCTGA
This sequence comes from Streptomyces sp. NPDC032198, assembly GCF_040636975.1. Lineage (NCBI taxonomy): Bacteria > Bacillati > Actinomycetota > Actinomycetes > Kitasatosporales > Streptomycetaceae > Streptomyces > Streptomyces sp. NPDC032198. Next base: position 144,395 of record NZ_JBEZVL010000016.1, read on the forward strand.
GCACCCTCGGGGACCCGCTCATGCTGGCGTACGCGATGCAGGCACGGGCCAAGTCCCGCATCAGGCTGGGGCGTTGGGCCGAGGCGGGATCCGAGATCCGTGACGTCCTCGACATCTGCCGCGGCCAGCGCGACCGCTTCGGCGAGGCGCTGGGCCTGCGCACCCTCGGCGAGTGCGAGCTCGCCGCGGGCCGCCTCGACACCGCGGAGCAGCACCTGACCGAGGCCGCCGCCCTCTGGAACGACCTGGGGCTAGCCCTGCCCCGGGCCCGCACTCTGCGCGATCTCGCGGCGGCGCGCGAAGCCGCGGGCGACCGGGCGGCGGCAGGTGCGCTGCGCGCCGAGGCACGCGAGGTCTTCACGGCGTACGAGGCGCGCGAACGCAACGAACCGGGGCTCTGACATCGCTTCACAACCGGGGCTCTGAGGTCACTGCAGCGGTGGGCTGCAATCCGCTTGGCGCGGACTTGCAGAGAATTTGCAGCGGACTGCGTCACTCTGAGGTTGTCGGCGAGTGAACACGCCGACACCAACGGGGGATTGCAGGAAACAACGGGGGACTCAGCGGAATTCATCGGGGGAAGCACGGGGGAAGGCCACTGATGCCTCGTACGGCCCACACCACCGACACCGTCGGTCGTGTGGGCCGCTCGTCGCGTAGAGCCCCTGCCAGGGCACGGAGGGGACTTCGGGGGCGGGCGGCAGCCCGTCCCCGGAGCTGTGCCCGCCACGGTCTCCACGAAGGGGCAGAGCCATGTCGTCGATCATCCTCATGAACGATCCCAGAGTGGTCGGCATCCCGGTCCACGACTGCGGCGAAGCCCTCGTGGACCTGCGCCAACTGCCGTTTCTTGACGTCGACGACCGCCTCGCCGACCAGGACGGGGCCTACGCCCAACTGCGCGAGGGCGTCGCCTGGCGCCTGGCCCGCGCCGCCCGGCTGCTGCCCGAGGGCCTGCGCTTCCTGGTCACCGAGGGATACCGGCCGCTGGCCCTGCAGATCCAGTACTTCGACGAGTACGCCGCCGAACTGAGGAAGGCCAACCCCGACTGGTCGGACGCCTACCTCCACCAGCAGACGAGCCGCTCCCTCTCGCCGCCCGAAGTGGGCCCGCACGTCGCGGGCGCCGCGGTCGACCTGACCCTGCGCACCACGTCAGGCGCCGAACTCGATCTCGGCACCCCGGTGAACGCAAGCCCGGAGGAGAGCGACGGCGCCTGCTACATGGACAGCGCCCTGATCTCGCCGACCGCCCGCCGCAACCGCCGCACCCTCACCGCCGCCCTCGCCACGGCAGGCCTGGTCAACTACCCCACGGAGTGGTGGCACTGGTCCTACGGCGACCGCTACTGGGCCCTCGCGACCGAGGCCCCCACCGCGACGTACGGACCGATGACACTGGACGTCCCGGCGACCTGAGACCGCCCAGCGAGCGCCTCGCGGAACCGGTCGACGACGGGGGCGAGCCCGGCGGACGCGTCGGGCGTGAGGCTGACCGTCCCGTCGTCGCGGGCGTGATGGGGCGGTCCAGGACGAACCAGCCCTGGGTGACCTCCGCGCCCAGCGCCGTGAGGACCGGACGCAACGCGTGGCTGTACAGCGTCGGCGTGCCGCCCCACGCGGGACGCCGGCCCGCTCGGCTTCGGCCCGAACCCCGGCAACTGGCCGGGATCCGCTCCCTCATCCGCCCGTGGGGGCACCAGATGCTGGCGGGGGCGATCTACCGCGACCACGTCCCGGGATGGCGGCACCTGGCCTTCCGGGCGCGCGGCGGACGCTACGGAGACCACCGGGACTGGAAGGCCGTCGACGACTGGGCCGAGCGCATCCACCGCCGGCTCGCCACGGCCGACACCATCGACGCGGCCCTGTGACCCGGCCGGGCACACCCCGTCGACGTGGCGCGGGCGCGCCGACCCCTGCGGCGCGTGACGAGCGGGCGGGCGCCGCCCTGGGCGGCACGCGCAGCCTGCTGGAGGCCGTGCTGCGGGAACTCAACGACGGCCTGCGCAGCCATCGGTCAGGGCGACGCCGATAGCACGGACCACAAGTACGCGACAACAGGGCTGATACCAGCGCCAGTTGACGGCCTTGTGGCGTCCGTCGCCATTCTGCCCCGCTCGCGGTGGCTCCTACGGTTGCCGGCACCCCGGTGTCCCGGCCCGCATCAGGAGCGGCCGGTTCCCGGGGTCGCGTGATCCGCCCCGGAGACCGCGCCGCCCTCCGTCGGGAGCCGCCATGCCGTCGTACGAGAGAAGTGTTCGGTCGAAGCCGGGAGGTCCGCCCGCCCACGAGCGGCGGAGGGGGCGGTGGTCGCGGGCCCTGGGCCGGGTGGCCGCCGTCGTGGGCCTGCTCGTGGCCGGAGCGGTCCTTGCGCCGTCCCCCTCGGCGCAGGCGGCACCGACGGCCGTGACCCTGGAGAAGGTCGCCGACTTCGGCGCCAATCCCGGCAGTCTGAACATGTACGTGTACCGGCCGACGACCCTGGCCGCGAACCCCGCCGTGGTGGTGGCCCTGCACGGCTGCAGCCAGAGCGCGCAGATCTACGCCGACAACGCGGGCCTGGCGAAGTTCGCCGACCAGCACGGATTCCTGCTCGTCTTCCCCGAGCAGACGTCCGCCAACAACAGCAGCAAGTGCTTCAACTGGTTCCAGCCGGGAGACACGCGACGCGGGCAGGGCGAGGCCGCCTCGATCCGCCAGATGGTCACGCACGCCGGTTCCGCGTACGGCGCCGACCCGGGCCGGGCGTACATCACCGGTCTGTCGGCCGGGGGCGGCATGACGTCGGTGATGCTCGCCGCCTACCCGGACGTGTTCAAGGCCGGTGCCGTCGTCGCGGGTCTGCCGTACGGCTGCGCCGATGACGTGCTGTCCGCGTACAGCTGCATGACCCCCGGCGTCGACCGCACCCCCGCGGCCTGGGCGGGGGCAGTCCGCGACGCCAACCCCGGCTACGAGGGGCCCTGGCCGCGGGTGGCGGTCTGGCACGGTGACGACGACCCCACCGTCGCCAAGAAGAACGCCGACGAACTGCGCGACCAGTGGACCGCCGTCCACGGCCTTGACCAGAGCCCGGACCGCACCGACACCATCGGCCCCGACTCGACCCGCAGGGAGCAGTACATCGGGAAGGACGGGGCCGTCGCCGTCGAAGTCGACCGGGTCCCCTCCATCGGCCACGGCACCCCGGTCGACCCGGGAACGGGCGCGACGCAGTGCGGTGCGACCGGGACGGCGAACTTCATCGACTCCATCTGCTCGAGCCACTGGATCACCGGCTTCTTCGGGCTGGACGGTTCCGACCCCGATCCCGGCGGACTGCCCGCTCCCAGCGGTCTGGCCGCCACCGGCGCGACCGACACATCCGTCGGCCTGAAATGGACCAGCGTCACCGGCGCCGCGTCCTACGCCGTGTACAGGGACGGCACCCGTGTCGCCACACCGACCGGCCCCACGTTCACGGACACCGGTCTCAGCCCCGGCGGCAGCCACACGTACAGCGTGGCCGCCCGTGACCGGGCCGGGGTAGAAGGGGCGCGGTCGTCCCAGGTCACCGCCTCCACCACGGGACCCGCCGCCAAGTGCTGGACCGCGAACAACTACCAGCAGGTCCAGGCCGGACGGGCCACCACGAGCGGCGGTTACGCGTACGCCAAGGGCTCCCACCAGAACATGGGCCTCTACAACATCGCCGTCACGCACACCCTCAAGGAATCACCGGCCGGCTACTACGTCATCGCCGACGGCACCTGTTCCTGAGCGCCCAGAGCGGCAACACGCAGTCGCCGTACGTCTTCACGCCCCCCGGAGGAACCCGTGCCCGCCATCGACCCACCCAGACGCGCGTCCCGCGGAAGACTCCCCGCCCGGTCGGTCCGCGGCGCCCTCGCCCTGTCGGCGCTGCTCGTCACGCTCGCCGCGGTCCCGGCCGCCGCCGGGCAGCCCGACGGAACCCGAGGCGGCGGCGCAGCGGACTGCGCGTCGTCGGGAAGGCTGAAGGTGCCGGGCGCGGAACGCCAAGAGGTGTCCTGCCTGGCCGAGTTGACCACCGCCGGGACGGTCGCTTCGGGCCACACCGACCCGGCCGACTGGGCGGGCCTGACTCCAGCAGGACTCGCGACACCGCGCGGAGTGCCCGGCATCCAGATCGACGGCTACTTCCCCGACAGCTCGGCGACCAACACGAACCACGGCTGGCAGCACGACGCGCAGTTCGTCATCCGCCTGCCCGACCGGTGGAACGGCGGCCTCGTCGTCGCCGGCACACCCGGCGTCCGTGAGCAGTACGCCAACGACCGCGCGATCGGCGACTGGGTGCTCTCCCGGGGCTACGCGTTCGCGTCGACCGACAAGGGCAACACCGGCGCCGCCTTCCACCGGGACGGGGCCGCGCCGGGTGACGCCATCGCCGAATGGAACGACCGCCTCACCCAACTCACCCGCGCCGCAAGGACCGTGGTCGCGCAGCGATACCACAGACCCGCCACGCGCACCCTGGCCACCGGCATGTCCAACGGCGGTTATCTGGTGCGCTGGCAGCTGGAGAACCACCCCGAGCTCTACGACGGGGGAGTGGACTGGGAAGGCACCCTGTGGCGGACCAAGGGGCCGAACCTGCTCGACTTCCTGCCGCCCGCGCTGCGCGCCTACCCGACGTACGCGGCGGGAGGCGAAGGAGCCGGCGAGGCCCATGAGGAGATGGTCGCCGCAGGTTTCCCGGCAGGGTCGGAGTTCCTGTGGCCCTATCACCACCAGGTCTACTGGGACGTGACCCAGCGCATCTACCGCGAGGAACTCGACCCGGACTACGACGGCGCGACCGAGGCCGGAACTCCCTTCTGCGCACCGGGAACTCCGGCGTGCGACGCCGACTACGCGTACGCGGCCCGGCCACGGGAGGTCCACGAAGCGGTGCGGAAGATCGCCCTGACCGGACGCATCGGCAAACCCCTGATCACCGTGCACGGCACCCTCGACGTTCAACTGCCCATCAGCAAGGACTCGGACGTCTACGCGAAGATGGTGCGCGACGCGGGCCGCGGCGGCATGTTCCGCTACTACCGGGTCGAGGGCGGCACGCACGTCGACTCGCTCGTCGACACGTTCCCCGACGCGCTGCGGCCCCTTGTGCCCTGCCACCGTTCCGCGTTCACGGCGATGGAGTCCTGGCTCGGCCGGGGAAAGCAGCCGCCGCCGAGCCGGACCGTGCCGCTTCCGGACGCCGCAGACCCGGCGGCTCTGCTCGCCCGGTGCCCTCTTACCAAGGAGTAGTTTCGGCCAAGTCCCGTCAGGGACCCCCGTGGCGGAAGGCGGGCCTCCTCAACGGCGAGCCAAGAAACGCCGAGTTGACCTAAGATCGCCACGCTCCCCATTCGTAAGGGAGTTCGGTGCGTTCGGGGAGGGTTCGTTCGTCGTGGTGAAGGTGTGCAGGATCGCCGGGGCAAGTAGGCCGTGGTGAGCCGTCCGAGGCGCGGGTCCGTGGGCCGCGAGGCCGTGGTCTGGCTGATGGCCGTCGTCCTCGCGGCCGTGGGCGCGGTGCTCGCCGCCCTGGATGCCGCCGCGGAATGGCGGCAGGTCCTGGCCGGCGGCTGCGCCGCGGTCGCGGTGCTGCTGCTCGCCTGGGTGCTGGTCCTCGTCCGGCAGTTGTCCGCCGAGCGGGCCGAGCGCGCCCGGCAGGAGCGGCTGGCCGCGGCCCGGGAGGCCGAGGTCGCGCACCTCGCCGGAGTACGGCTCCCGGCGATCGCGGAGCGCGTGCGCGCCGGGCAGCGCCTCGAGGGTGTGCCGGGGCCGCTGGCGGCGCCCACGGAGACCGGCGAGGAGTTCGCGCGGGCCATGTCCGCCGTGGCCGTCGCCCTCGGATCGGACGAGGCGGTACGGCGCGAACGCGGACTGCGCGACTCGGTGCAGGCCGCCTTCGAATCCGTCGCACGCACCATGCACGCGATGGCCACGGTGCAGCAGCAGGTCCTCGACCGGGTCGAGCGCTCCATCGACGACCCGCACCTCATGGGCGAGGTGATGAAGGCCGATCACGCCGCCGCGCAGATGACCCGCAAGGCCCAGACGCTCCTCGTGATGTGCGGGATCTGGCCCGCACGGCGTGAGACGCGGCCGGTCTCGCTGTACGACTGCGTACGCGGCGCACAGTCGCGGATCGTGGAGTACAGCCGGATCGAGGTGCACGGCGGACAGACGCTGTACGCCGTGCCGCCCGCGGTCGAAGGTCTGATGCACGCCATCGCCGAACTCCTGGAGAACGCCACGGTGTTCTCGCCCTCCCGCTCCCAAGTCGTCGTCACCATCCGCGAGGTAGGGGCGGGAGCGGTCCTGGAGATCGACGACGCCGGACTCGGGATGCCGCCGGACGTGCTGCACCGGGCGATGGGGCAGCTCCGCGACGACCAGGACCTGGCCAGGCTCGGCGCGGTGCCGCGCCTCGGCCTTGCCTGTGTGGGCCGCTGGAGCCGCGAGCTGGGCTTCAACGTCGAGCTCAGCGGGGCCTCGGCCTACGGCGGCACGCGCGCGGTGACGTTCGTGCCGTTCCGCCTGCTGACCGAACCGCCCTCGCAGCTCACGGGATCCCATCGGGCGGGCTCCCAGATGGTGCCGCCGCCGCAGGCCGCCGAGCCCGAACCGCGGTCCGCCGCCGTTCCCGCGCGGCAGCAGACGGCCCCCGGCGGAGCGCCGGTCCACGCCGACGCGCGGTTGCCCGAACACCGCGAGCCGTACGAACAGCATCAACAGCACGAGCAACACGAGCAGTACCAACAGCACGATCCCGCCGAGCACGTGGAGTTGTCCGCCCGTCCCGCACCGGGCGGCCCTCCTGCGAGCGAGACCCCCGCCGGGCTGCCCCGGCGGCGGAACCGGCGCCAGGCGGCCCCGGGCGCCCACCGTCGGCCGGTCCCGGAGCAGCGGCAGGCGCCCCCGGCCGCACCCACGACCCCGTGGACGCCGGAGGCGGCGCGTGCGTCGATCGCCAGCGTGGTGTCCGGTTCGCTGCGCGGCCGAGCGGCCCTCGAAGCGGACCAGCCGGCGACGCGGGAGCCGAACCCGTCGGCAGAGCCCCCGCCGACCGTGACACCGTCCCAACTCCCCACCCCCGACGAGCAAGACGGAGGCCGGCAGTGACCGGAATCATCACCCCCCTTCCCGACCTGGGCTGGATGCTGCGCCCGCTGATCGAGATCCCCGGGGTCCGGCACAGCGTGGTGGTCTCCGAGGACGGGCTGCGGCTCGGACACGCCTCCGCGGAGAACCTCTCGGGGCCCGTGTCGGACCTGAGCGTCGCCGAAGCCGAGTCCCTCTCCGCGGCCTGCGCGGCGATGACCATGACCGGCCGGTCCACGACCACGCTGCTCTTCGGCTCCGGCGCCGACGTACGGCAGTTGATGCTGGAGTCCGACCACGGGTTCGTGCTGTTCACCCACGCCGGGGTGGGCGCGCACCTGGGGGTCGCCACCGACCTGCAGGCGGATGTCGGCCTGGTGGCCCAGCAGATGCAGCTGCTCGTGGTGAAGATCGGCTCGCACCTGAGCAGCCAGCCGCGGGATCCGGCCGCCGCGGCGTCATGACGGGCCCGCGGCCGGAGGAGCCGAAGGCCTCGGCGGTCCGCCCGTACGTGATCACTCGCGGGCGGGCGGCATCCGACACCGAGGCGCTGGCCTGGGAGTCCCTGGTGATGGCGACGGACGCGGCGTTTCCCGCGTCGCTCCAGCCCGAGCACCAGACCATCCTGGCGCACTGCCAGGGGCTTCTCTCGGTGGCCGAGGTGGCCGCCCACATCGGCCAGCCGCCTTCGGTCGTCCAGGTGTTGCTCTGCGATCTCCTGGAATGGGGGCTCATCGTGACCCGCCCGCCCGTGCCCCCGGCCGAATACACCGATGTGACCATGCTCAGAAAGGTCCTCCATGGTCTCGAAAGCCGCCTCTGACGCGGCGTCCCCGCCGTTCAGGGACCCGCACCAGTCCGCCTCCGCCTCCGGAGCCCGGGCCGACGCGGGAGCCGGACCGGGCAAGTACCTCACCTCCAGCGTCGCGGGCGCCGCCAAGATCCTGGTCGTCGGACCGCTCGGGGTCGGCAAGACCACCCTGATCGGCACCGTCTCGGAGATCAAACCCCTGTCCACCGAGGCCGTCATGACCCAGGCGGGCGCCCGGGTCGACACCATCGTGGCCGGCGGCAAGACGACCACGACCGTGGCCCTCGACTTCGGCCGGATGACCATCGACGGGGAGCTGGTGCTCTACCTCTTCGGCACCCCCGGCCAGCAGCGCTTCCTGCCCGCGTGGCGGGACCTGGCCAAGGGCGCGCTCGGTGCCCTCGCCCTGGTGGACACCCGGGACCTGGAGGCGTCCTTCGACGCCCTGGGCAACCTGGAGGAGCTCGGACTGCCCTTCGCGGTGGCCGTCAACGTCTTCCCCGGCAGCCCCCAGCACGCCGTGGACGACCTGCGCGCCGCCCTGGACCTGCTCCCGGGCACCCCCGTGGTGAACTGCGACGCACGCGACCCCGCGTCCTCGGTCCGGGCACTGATCGCCCTCGTCCAGCACCTCATCCACGTCGCCACGGAGACCCCATGACCTCGCCCCACGCCGCGGCCGGGCCGCCCGACCGCTGCCCGGTCACCGGAGCCCCGGCACCGTCGGCCGCGCTGTACGGACCCGATCTCGACGGCGACACCATGCCCGCCCTGTACGAGCAACTGCGCGCCGCCCACGGGCCGGTGGCACCCGTCTCCATCGCACCCGGCGTCGACGCCTGGCTCGTCATCGGCCACCGCGAACTGCTCCAACTGACGCGCGACGAGCAGGACTTCTCGCACGACCCGCGCCGCTGGAGCCTGCTGCGGGAGGGCCGAGTGCCCGCCGACTCGCCGATCCTGCCCATGGTCGGCTGGCGGCCCGCCCTGCTGTTCGCCGACGGCCAGCAGCACCGCAGAATGCGCGCCGCCGTGTCCGCGGCGCTGGCCGGGATCAACGGCCACGAACTGCGGCGCACGGTACGGGCCGCCGCCGAGCAGGTGATCGTGTCGTTCGCGGAGCGCAGCGAGGCAGACCTGGTGGCCGACTACGCGCGCAAACTGCCCATGCGCGTCATCACCGCGCTGCTCGGCCTCGACGAAGAGACAGGCCGGCACCTGGTGGAGGCCGTGGCCGATACCGTCGCCGCCACCAGTGCCTCCGCGGACGCCAGCAAGCGCATGGGCGGGATCCTGCTCCAGCTCATCGAGGAGAAGCGGCGCCGCCGCGGCAACGACATCACGTCGGCCCTGCTGCACCACCCGGCCCAGCTCACCGACGAAGAGGTCCTGCACAACCTCGTCGTCATGTTCGTCGCGGGCAACCAGACCACCGTCAACTGGATCGCCACCACCCTGCGCATCCTGCTCTGCGACCCGGAGTTCCGCTCCTCGCTGACCGGCGGCCACCTCAGCGTGGACGACGCACTCGACCTGGTCCTGTGGCGCTTCCCGCCCACGCAGAACTTCCCCGCCCGCTACGCCACCCGCGACATGACCTTCGGCGGCCAGTCCGTCCGCACCGGCGACATGCTGATCCTCGGCCTGGCCGGTGCCAACGCGGACCCGCAGATCCTCCCGGACGACGGCGCACCGGTCGTGGGCAACCGCTCCCACCTGGCCTTCGGCGCGGGCCCGCACATCTGCCCCGCCCAGGACCCGGCCCGCCTCATCACCCGCACCGCCGTGGACACGATCCGCCACCGGCTGCCGGACCTCGAACTGGCCATCCCGCAGCGCGATCTGGAGTGGATCAAGTCGCCCTGGAGCAAGGGGCTCGCCGCGCTCCCGGTCCACTTCACCGCCCCGGTCCTCTCCCAGCACCCGGCCCCCTCGCCGGAGCCCTGGGCCGTGCTCTGACCGGGCCCACCGCATGACACCGCGGCCGCCAGGGCCGCGGCCGCCCCGCCCCCTCGACCAGGAGAGCTCCGTTGAACACGTCACCGGTGAACACCGCAGCCAGCCAGCCGCACCGCTTCGACCCGGCCGGCGGCTGCCCGCACGCGGACAACGCCCGGCTCCTCGCGAGCGGCGCCGTCGCACCGGTGATCCTGCCCGGTGACGTACAGGGCATGGCGGTACTCGGCCATGACGCGCTCAAGGAGTTCCTCGCGCACCCCGATGTCGCCAAGAACGCCCAGCACTTCGCCGCGCTGCAGGCGGGCGAGATAGCCGACGGCTGGCCGCTGAAGACGTTCGCGACGGTGCAGGGCATGACCACCGCCGACGGCACCGACCATCGCAGGCTGCGCTCCCTGATGGGCAAGGCGTTCACCGCGCGCCGGGTGGCGGAACTCCAGCCGCGGATCCTGGCCCTGACGACCGAGCTGCTCGGCGACCTCGACCGGGCCGCCGCCGAGGGCGACGGGGTCGCGGATCTGCGGAAGCACTTCGCGCTGCCGCTGCCGATGGGGGTCATCTGCGAACTCCTGGGCGTGGACGCCGAGTACCACGATCGGCTGCACCACCTGTCGAACCAGATCGTCGCCACCGACATAGGCCCCCAAGAGGCGATGGCGGCCAACAAGGAGATGGTGGAGGTCCTCGGCGCGGTTGCCGCCGCCCGCGCGGCGAACCCGGGGGACGACCTGACCACCGCGCTGATCGCGGCCCGCGAGGAGAACGGTGACCGCCTCGGCCCGCACGAGCTCCTCGGCACGCTGATGCTCACGATCATCGCCGGGCACGAGACCACGCTGAACCTCATCACCAATGCCGTACGCGCCCTGTGCACGCACCGCGACCAGCTCGCCCTGGCGCAGTCCGGCAAGGTGAGCTGGGCGGACGTGGTGGAGGAGACCCTGCGCTGGGACAGCCCGGTCAGCTACTTCCCCTTCCGCTACCCGACCCGCGACCTCACGCTCGACGGCACCGTCATCCCTCAGGGCACCCCCGTCCTTGCCGGATACTCCGCGGCGGGCCGCGACAAGCAGGCCCACGGCCCCGACGCCGACCGCTTCGACATCACCCGCGACAACACCACCACCCGGCACCTGTCCCTGGGCCACGGCGCGCACTTCTGCATGGGCGCCCCGCTGGCCCGCATGGAGGCCACCATCGCCCTTGAGCAGCTGTTCGGCCGCTTCCCCGATCTCGATCTCGCCGTCCCGGAGCCCGAACTGCCGCGCCACGCCTCCTTCGTGGGGAACAGCGTGCAGAAGCTTCCCGTGCGCGTGGCCGGCCCGCGGCCGTAAGCGGTCAGCGGGGGGTGGTCGCCAGGACCTGGTGGGCGAGTGCCACCAGGTCCGGCACGGCCGGGTGCCCGGGCCCGGCGCGCCAGGCCAGGGTGACGGGAACGGGCGGCGCGTCCGGGAGCGGACGGAAGACCAGCGAGGGGTGCGTGTGCTGGCTCGGGGTGGCCGTCGTCGAGACCCCGACGGCACGTCCCGCCGCGATGGCGATGAGCCACTCGTCGGTGTTGGTCACCTCGATGGTCGCGACCGGCCGGGCAGCCGCCGGCCACAGATCCATCGTCGTGGTGCCGGAGACGGTGTTGAGGGCGATCGGATGGGCGGCGAGATCCGCCAGGGTGACCCGGGGGAGCGCGGCCAGCGGGCTGTCGGCCGGCATGACCACCACCCGCTCCTCCGAGAGCAGCAGCTCCGTACGGAGCCCGGCCGCGGTGACCGGACCGCGCAGCAGGGCCACGTCGACCTTGCCCTGGGTGAGGCCCGCCGTGCGGTCGTCGATGCGCAGCAGCTCCAGCGGCGTTCCGGGGTACGTCTCGTCCCAGCGGCGCAGCAGCGGGACGGTGTGGTCACCGAGCGCCGCCCACGTGTGGCCAAGCCGCAGCGGCCAGCGCCGCAGCCCCCGCGGATCGAGGGCGGTCTCCACGGCGGCCAGCGCGGCGGCTGCCTTGTCGCGGAACGTGTGCCCCTGGGCGGTCAGCTCGAGGTGATGGGTGGAGCGGTCCACGAGGCGGGCGCCCAGATGTTCCTCGAGCTGGCGCAGGGTCCGCGAGAGCGCGGGCTGGCTCAGATGGAGGCGGGCGGCGGCACGCGTGACGTTGCCCTCCTCGGCGATGGCGAGGAAGGCGCGCAGATGCCGCAGCTCGATGGTCATGCGTCCGGAGCATAACCGCGCCGGACTCGGCATTTCACGCGGCGCGGTGTGATTCCTAGCGTGGTGCGCATGACATCTCCCGCGCACCCCTCCGCAGGGCACGATTCCTCGCCGCAGGCCTCTTCCACGGACCTCTCGGCCGGGGTGACGGGCGCGCCCGTCCTCCTGCGCCACGGCGCCGGGCGAGGCACTCTCGCGGGCGTCGGCCTGGTGCTGGCCGGGACGGTGTCCGTCCAGTTCGGTTCCGCCTTCGCCGCGCTGCTGTTCCCCCGGGCCGGGGCGCTCGGCACGGTCGCGCTGCGGGTGACGTGCGCCGCGGTCCTGCTCCTCGCCGTCACCAGGCCCCGGCCGCGCGGGTACGCGCGCGCCGACTGGTCGGTGGTCGGCGGGTTCGGCCTGGCGCTCGGCGGCATGAACATCCTCTTCTACCAGGCGATCGACCGTATTCCGCTGGGCGCGGCGGTCACCCTGGAGGTGCTCGGCCCCCTGCTGCTCTCGGTCGCCACCTCACGCCGCGCCGCCAGCTTCCTGTGGGCCTCACTCGCGCTGGCCGGGGTCTACCTCCTCGGCAGCGGCGGCTTCGACCAGCTCAACGCCGCGGGCGTGGCCTTCGCCCTGAGCGCCGGGGCGATGTGGGCGGTGTACATCGTGCTCAACGCCCGTGCGGGTGCCCGGTTCCCGCGCCTGGACGGCCTGGCGATCGCGATGGCCGTGGCCGCACTGGTCAGCCTGCCGCTGGGCATCGGCGCCTCGGGCGCGGCGCTCCTGGAGCCCGGGACACTCGCGCTGGGCCTGGTGATCGCGGTCCTCAGCTCCGGATTGCCCTACACCCTCGAACTCCTCGCGCTGCGCCGACTGCCCGCGGCGACGTTCGCGGTGCTGACGAGCCTGGCACCGGCCGTGGCGGCGATGGCGGGCTATCTGATCCTCGACCAGGGCCTGTCACTGCCGCAGTGCGCCGCGATCGCACTGGTGGTCGCGGCGAGCGTGGGAGCACTCCGCACAGGCAGGCGCTGAGCTCCGGAGGCAGCGATGGGCGGTGGTGGACCGCTCAGGCCAGCACCTTCTCCTTGGCCTTCTCGTACTCCTCCGTGGTGATGTCACCACTCTTCTTCAGCTCGGCGAGTTTCGCCAGTTCGTCGACGTGGTTGCCGCCCGGTCCCGAACCGGCCGCCTTCTGTACGTAGGCGCGGAACGCCTGCTCCTGTTCCTTGACCTGAGCCACGTCCCGCTCGCCCATGCTGCGGCCGCGGGCGATCAGGTAGACGAAGACCCCGAGGAACGGGAGGACCAGCACGAAGATGAGCCAGCCCGCCTTCCACCAGCCATTGAGGGTGTGGTCACGGAAGAGGTCGGTGATCACCTTGAACAGCAGGAAGAACCACATGATCCACAGGAAGAGGTACAACATCGTCAGGAACAGATTCAGCAGCGGATAGTCGTCCACGGCGATTGCCCCTTTCACGGAGTCCGCGCGGTCGCGGAATCAAGTCCGGTACGTCAGGCATATCCCTGCAGGGTGCCTCCCGCCAGTCGGGCCGCAAGCCATTCGCGGCTAGGGCCCGAGGCGGTACGCGACGCGGTCCTGCCAGCGTGAGCCGTCCCAGGCGATGAGGTGTACCGCGCTCACACGGCAGCTCAGCGGCAACAGGGGCTCCAGCTCAGCCTGCAACGCGTCGTACGCGGCGTCCTGGGTCGCGGGTCCCTCACTGTTCTCGACGGTCAGATGCGGGGCGAGCGGCGGGTCGAATATCCCCCGGTAGGGCACGGCCTCCGGCCAGCGCCCGGTGAGGTCCTTGGTCAGCGCCGTGACCGGGGCGTGCGGCCACGGGTCGAGATAGAGCACGCCCGGATAGCGGGCGAACTCGGCGAAGGTCAGAGTGAAGGCGTCGTGCCCGGCCAAGAGCGCGCCCAGTTCGCGATGGGCCGCGGCGTCGAGGCGGCTCTCGTGCACGAAGGGGTAGAGCACCGTCACATGGGCCGGGAACCCCGCCCGGACCAGCGGGTCGGCTTCGGGCACCTTGATGGTGAGCACGGTGTCACCCGGCACATCAGGCCACCCGCCCTCCGACGGCTCGGGCTCGGCACACGCTGCATCGGCATTCATCACGCGCCATGATCGCACCGGGCGCGGACTGCCTCGCGAGGACCACCCCGCCCCTCCTCGCTAGGACCGCCTCCGTCCCCGCGGAATGGGTGGGCCCCCGCGGGAGTTCGAGCAGACATGACGAACGATCAGCGCACGATCACCAACCCGGCCACCCTCCACGACCCGACACTGTTCGGCTACAGCCACACCGCCTCGGCACCCGGTCAACTCGTCTTCATCGGCGGCCAGTACGCCTCGGATCCCACCGGTTCCCCTGTGCCGGGCGACTTCGCCGCCCAGGTGGATCTGGCCTTCGACAGGCTCCTGTCGGCCCTGGAGGGGGTCGGCCTCGGATACGAGCACGTGGTGCGCCTCGGCACCTTCATCGTCGACCACGACCTGGACAAGCTGGAGACCCTGGGCAAGGCCCTGCACGCCCGCTTCGGAGACCGGCTCCCCGCGCAGACGCTGAGCGGTGTGGCCTCTCTCGCGCTGCCGGGGATGCTGTTCGAGGTGGACGCGGTGGCGGTGCGGCCTTAGCGGTTCCCCAAGGGAAGAGATGCCAGGAGACGGCAAGTGAAGAAGGGACCACACGCGTGGCGAACAGTGACAGTGCCCTCCTCGTGATGGATGTCCAGCGCGAGATCGTGGACCTCGCCGATGACGGCTCGGGGTACCTGCCCCGCCTGCGCCGGGCGATCGACGGTGCCCGCGCGGCGGACATCCCCGTGATCTACGCGGCCATCTCGTTACGGCCGGGCTATCCGGACGTCAGCGCCCGCAACAAGGCGCTCGCCGCCGTAGCGCGGGCGGGCCTGCACGTGGAGGGCGAGCCCGGCACCGACATCCACCCGGACATCGCGCCCCAGCCGGGCGACACCGTCATCACCAAGCGGCGCGGGAGCGCGTTCTCGGGCAGCGACCTGGACCTGGTGCTCAGAGCACGTGACATCAACAACCTCGTTCTCACCGGCATCGCCACCAGCGGCGTGGTCCTGCACACCGCGTGCCACGCGAACGACACGGACCTCGGCCTCACCGTCCTGTCGGACGCCTGCCTGGACCTGGACCCCGAGGTGCACGAGTTCCTGATCGGGAAGCTGCTCCCGCAGTGGGCGGAAGTCGTCGCCGTCGAGGAGTGGCTCAAGGCCATCGCGAAGCAGACGTAGAGGCAGACGCCTGCGCACACTCCGACGGTTCAGACTTCGGTGACGGCCGTCAGCACGACGGCCGAGTCGGCCAGTGCGGTCAGGCCGTGGCGCTCGTGCGGGATGGGCGCGAACTCGCCCTCGCCCAGTTCGAGCGTGTCGCTGCCCGTCGTGAGACCGACCCGGCCGCGCAGGACGAACAGGGTCGCGGCCGTGGGCGTGTCGTGCTCGCCCAGCTCCGTTCCGGTGGTGAGCACGATGAGGCTCTGCCGCAGCGGACCGTCGTGCAGGAGCAGCTCCGCGCTGCGCCCGTGCGCGGCGGTGCGGGCCTTCTCGAGGTGCTCTGTGACGAGGGCGTAGAGGTCGGCCACGGCAGGTCCCTTCGGCGGAGAGCGGACGCATGGGTGCGGGCACGCGCCCCCAGTCTTCCCGCTGCCCGGGTGAGCCGCATCCGCCCGTCGGAACCTGATCACCCGATGGCGGCGTCCTACCAGCCACTACCAGCCATGTCGCGCTCACATCCGGGGGAGCGGGCGAGCCGCGGAAGCCGGGGGCGCGGAGTGGAGCGGGCGGACAGCGGCACGGTGCCGGGAACGCGGACGGCGCGCCTGCGGCGATGGCTCGGGCGCCGCGCCCGGCTGCGGTGGGGGGGGGAGGAGGCGACAGGCCGGTCGCCCTGGGCGCGGGGGCGGATCCTCGCGGCGCTCGCCGTCCTGACCTCCGCCCTGCTGGCGTTCCACTCCACCGTGCCCAACACCGTCGGCCGCTTCGGCAGCCTCCTCGAGACGTTTCTGCCCTGGCTCGGCCTGGCCGTGCCCCTGCTGCTCGTCCTGGCGCTGCTGCGCCGATCGGCCACGGCGCTGGCGGCCCTGCTGCTGCCCGCCGCCGTCTGGGGGAGCCTCTTCGGCGGCCGGGTGGCTGCCGGGGACGGCGGCGCCCACGACGTCACGGCCGTCCAGCACAACGTCAGCGACGTGAACGCCGATCCCGCGGGCACCGCCCGCACCCTGAGGGACGCCGGGCCGGACCTCATCGCCCTGGAGGAGCTGACGCCGGCCGCGCTGCCGGTGTACGAGAGGGGACTGGCGCCGGAGTATCCCCACCGGGCCGTGCGGGGCACGGTCGGGCTCTGGTCGAAGCATCCGCTGACGGAGGCCGGGGCGGTGGACATCAGGCCGGAGGGGGTCGGGGACGGCTGGAACCGCGGGGTGCGGGCGACGGCACGTACGCCGTGGGGCGATGTCGCGGTGTACGTGGCCCATCTGCCCTCGGTACGCGTCCAGTTCCACGGTTTCAGTTCCGGACGGCGGGACGAGAGCGCCGGGTTGCTGGGCGCGGCCCTGGCTGCCGAGAAGCTGGAGAAGGTGATTCTCCTCGGCGACTTCAACGGCACGGTGGACGACCGCGGTCTTGACCCGGTGACCACACGGGTGGACTCGGTGGGACGCGACCACTTCGCCTTCAGCTGGCCGGCCGCCTTCCCCGTCTCCAGGATCGACCACGTCATGACCCGCTCGGCGACCGTCACCCACGTCCGCACGCTGCCCGCCACCGGCAGCGACCACCTGCCCGTCGCCGCCGGCATCACGCTCGACCCCTGATCAGGAGTTCTGCCGCCGCCAGTCGGCCTGGTCGGTGTTGAGCCGGTCGGCCAGGTCGTCCTTGGCGCTCGTCTCCGACAGAACTCGCGCTGCCCCATGCGTCACCATGAGGGCTTCGACCGCCGGTGGAGGGGATGTTGGGATGGGGTACGACCTGCAAGCAGTGATCGGTGGCGAGGAGGTGCTGCGGGCCGGGGCACGGGAGCTGCCCGCCGCCAGGCTGGTCCCGATCGGGCAAGGGCTGGCGCTGATGCCGATGACGGACGAGCTCTTCGACTCCGTCGCGGACGGTGGCGACGACCGAGCCATGGACTTCTGGCGGCTGCCGGCAGGGTTCGCGAAAACCCTCGCCGACTGGTCAACTGCCGGTCCGTTGGCCTACGTAGAGGCCGAGTACTTCGGCGGCGTGGGCGAGCAGACGGCCGTCGTCTGGGATGGCGGCGCCACCGCGCTGGGCCCGCTCCACGAACCGGAGGGCCGGCCCACCCTGCCCGAGGGGGGCCCGATCTCCCAGGCCTTGCGGCGGCTGGGCGCGGTGGCGGGCGCCCGGGAGGACGAGTTCACGGCGGTGGGGCTTGACCGGCATCGCAGTGTCGAGGATTGGGTCGCCTGAGTGGCTGAAGCCCGTCGCGCGCGAAGTCGGTTCGTCGCCACGGCTCACCGCTCCCTTCCGAACTCCCTGCGCACATCGGTATGTTGAAGCCGTCTCTTTCTCGCGCTGGGGGAGGACGCCCGGGCGGGGCCGCCATTCGGCGGTCGCACGGGCGCCCGTAACCGAGAGGAGGAGACATGACAGAGCGCACGTCGTCCAAAGGGACAGAGGCGGGGCGGGATCTGGCGACACGCATCACGGCGGCCCTGGTGGGCCGGGCCCTTTGGGCGGTGATCGTGGAACTGTTCCGGCGCGACCTCTGAGGGTCCGCATGGTCCTGGGCAGCGTTCAGCGCCCCTTGGCTGTCCCCATGCCAAGGGGCGCCGCGTCTCGTTGGCCTTACGCCTAGAGGAAGCTGACGTTCTGGGCGAGGGCGAGGCGGCCGGAGTAGTTGATGGTGTTGGTGGCCGGGCGCATGTACGCGCGCCAGGCATCCGAGCCGGACTCGCGACCCCCGCCCGTCTCCTTCTCGCCGCCGAACGCGCCCCCGATCTCGGCGCCGGACGTCCCGATGTTGACGTTGGCGATGCCGCAGTCGGAGCCCTCGGAGGACAGGAAGAACTCGGCCTCCTGCTGGTCGCGGGTGAAGATGCTGGAGGACAGCCCCTGCGGGACTCCATTGTGCAGCGCGATGGCCTCCTCCAGGGTGTCGTACGTGAGCACGTACAGGATGGGGGCGAAGGTTTCCTGGCGTACGACGTCGGTCTGTTCGTCGACACGGACCACGACCGGCTCGGCGTAGGCGGCCCGCGGCGCCGCGTCAGCCAGGCGCCTGTTGCCCCCGGCGAGGATCTTGCCGCCCTGCGCCTGCACGCGGCTGAGCGAGTCCTGCATGCCGTCGAGGGCGGCAGGGGTGATGAGCGGGCCGACGAGGGTGTTCTCGTCGAACGGGTCACCGATGGGGAGCTTGGTGTACGCGGCCGTCAGGCGCGCGACGAGAGGGTCGGCGATGTCGCGGTGGACGATGAGGCGGCGCAGCGTGGTGCACCGCTGGCCCGCCGTGCCCGCCGCGGCGAAGACGATGCCCTGCACCGCGAGGTCGAGGTCGGCCGACGGCGCCACGACCGCGGCGTTGTTGCCGCCGAGTTCGAGCAGGCTGCGTCCGAACCGGGCCGCCACCCGGGGGCCGACCTCGCGGCCCATGCGGGTGGATCCCGTGGCGCTGACGAGCGCGACGCGCGGGTCTTCGACAAGCCGCTCGCCCACCGCGCGGTCGCCGAGCAGCAGACGGTGTACGTCGCGGGGCGCTCCGACCTCCTCCGCGGCCCGGGCCAGCAGCCGGTCGCAGGCCAGCGAGATCAGCGGGGTGAGCTCGGACGGCTTCCAGACCACGGTGTCTCCGCAGGCCAGAGCCACCGCGGTGTTCCACGACCAGACCGCGGCCGGGAAGTTGAACGCGGAGATCACTCCGACCACGCCCAGTGGATGCCAGGTCTCGGCGAGACGGTGGCCGGGGCGCTCGGAGGCGATGGTGCGGCCGTAGAGCTGACGCGAGAGGCCGACCGCGAAGTCACAGATGTCGATCATCTCCTGGACCTCGCCCAGCGCCTCGGAGCGGATCTTGCCCGCCTCGATGGTGATCAGGTCGGCCAGGTCGCTCTTGTGGTCGCGCAGCAACTCGCCCAGGCGGCGCACGAGTTCACCCCGGCGCGGGGCTGGTGTGGTGCGCCAGACGAGGAACGCCGCGCGGGCGGCGGCGACGGCGTACTCGGCATCGGCCGCGGTCGACGCGGTCAGGCCGAAGAGGTCCTCGCCCGTGATGGGCGTACGCGCCTGGAAGTCGGCGCCCTCCGGGAGGGTCACGCCGATGCGCCGCAGGCTCGCGCGGGCACGGGTGCGCAGGTCGTCGGTGGTGGGCAGGGCGGTGGTGCCGGTCATGGCGCTCCCTGGGTGAGGTGTGCGGGCGGGGAGGGTCAGTGCTGCGGGGGGTGGGTGATGTCGAGGCCCAGCTCGCGGCCGACCCGGGTGATCGAGAGGCTCTGCTGGTGTGCGTACAGGGCGAACGGGTCGAGGACCTCGCGGTCGATGGCACCGGAGAGCCAGTCGCTGTCGTACGCGGCGCCCACCTGCCCGGTGTCCCGGGAGCCCGCGCCGCTGAGGTTGGACTGGAAGATGCCTGCGGCGGAGCGCGGCAGGAAGTCCTCGTAGACGACGGGTTCTGCCACCACCCACCCCCGGGCCTCCAACTCGCCGATGGTGGTCGGAGGTTGGGTGCCGTTGCGTGGGCGCTCGGGTGCGGCACGGTAGGTGAAGTAGGCCAGTTCCTGTGCGGCGAGCTCACGCTCGGTGGCGGGGACATGCGCGGCCCACAGGGCGCGGGCCACTTCGGTACGGTCGGCCGCGGGGCGCCGGACGGCCTCGTCGTCGACCAGGGTGAGCAGGCGGTCGTAGAGCGCGCGGCCCGCCGGGGTGAGGGCGATCCCGCGGGCCTCGACCTCGCCGAACCGGACCCGCAGGGCGCCGCGCGTCACGCTGCCGTCGGCCAGGCGCAGAGCGCGCGGTTCGGCCAGGGCGCGGAAGGACGTCTGGCGAAGGAGCAGGTCGGGGCCCTTCCAGCCGGGCGGGCCCTGGATGGTGTCGATCATCTCGATGCCGCGGTCGGTCATCCGCCGGTACAGCTCGTCGATGTCCAGGACACGCGGGGTGAGGTGGTTGATGTGGGTGGAGCGGACGCCACCGATGTCCGCGGCGACCGCCGACACCGTCTCCAGTTCCTGGTACCAGGCCCGGTCGATCGGTTCGGCGGACAACTCGAAGGCCCGGACGGCGAGATGCAGAAAACGCTCGGCCTGGTCATCGGGCAACCCGCGCTCCGCCTCGGACCGCTCGGCCAGGGCGAGCAGCTCCGGCGGGAACAGCTCGCGCCCGGCCAGGAACGTCTCCAGACGCGAGCGCAGATCGGCGTCGAAGAAGCGTGGGTCCGCGGGCGTGAGCAGCGAGGTGAAGACGCGGAAGGGATTGTGCGCCAACTCGTCGGCGTCCACCGGGCGGAATGCCGTCGACACGACAGGTACCGCGCTCGCGGCTGCCTCCCGCAGGTCGTAGAAGCCGACGGGACGCATGCCGAGTGCGCCGAAGATCAGGGCGACCTGGCGCAGTTCGGCGGGAGTGCCCACACGGATGGCGCCGTGCCGCTCCGCGGTGACCCGGCCGATGGAGCCGAGCCGTTCGGCGTCGGCGCCCTGGGCGCGCAAGGTGTCCTCGTTCACCTCCCGTGACACGTCCACGAGGGTGTTGTAGGCCGGGACTTCCCGTCCGTACATCTCCGAGAGCCGCGCGGCGAAGGCGGCCCGCAGCCGCCACTGGCTGATCATGAGAGGTCTGCCTTTCGGAGTCATACGACGTGGGCCTCGGGCCGGGGCGTGGCCCCGGCCCGGAAACGGTCGGCGCTCATCGGTGCGATGTCGACGCACGGCTCACGTTCCAGGAGGAGATCGCGCACGATCTCGCCGACCGCAGGGGCCTGGAGGAAGCCGTGCCCCGAGAACCCGGTGGCGTAAAGGAAGTTGGACAGTGTGCCGTCGCGTCCGATGAGGGCGTTGTGGTCGGGCGTCACCTCGTACAGGCCCGCCCATCCGCCGGTGAGCGGCATGGCGGCGATGGCGGGGGCGCGATGGCGTACGACGTCCTGGAACAGGCCGAGCCATTCCGGGGTCCAGGTGGTGTCGAAACCGTCGGCCTGCCGGGGGTCCGCGAGGCCGAGGAGCAGCCCGTCGTCGCTGTTGTGGAAGTACGCCGACGACGTGAAGTCGATGGTGAAGGGGATGCGCGGAGCCGTGGGCGAAAGCCTTTCGGTGAAGGCGAGTTGGCGGCGCACGGGTCGGACGGGAAGGTCGACGCCGACCATGGCGCCGATCTGCCCGGACCAGGCGCCCGCCGCGCAGATCACGGTGGAGCAGGCGACGGTGCCGCGGTCGGTGTGCACGGCGCTGACGCGGTCACCGGTGATGTCCATGCCGGTGACGCGGGTGTGCGTGGAGAAGCGGACTCCGGCCCCGGCCGCCGCGTCGGCGTAGCCGTGTACGACGAGGCCGGGGCGGGCGTGTCCGTCGGTGGGGGAGTGGACGGCGGCCACGAGGCCGTCGGTGCTCAGATACGGGCAGAGCCGCCGTGCCTCTTCGGCGTCGATCATGCGGCTCGGCACGCCCAGACTGTTCTGCAGCCGCACGCTCTCGGTGAACGCCGCGGCCTGTCGCTCGTCGGTGAGCAGGAAGAGATAGCCCACCGTGTCCAGGCGGATGTCGGCACCGGGCCGTCGCGGGAAGTCCTGGAAGGCGCGCAGGCTCCGGCGGCCGAGCTCGATGTTGAGCGGATCGGAGAAATGGGCACGCACGCCGCCGATCGGTTTGCCGGAGCTGCCGCAGGCGAGCTCGCCGCGTTCGACGACGACGATGTCACGCACCCCCGCCTCGGCGAGGTGGAAGGCGATCGAGGCGCCCATCACGCCCCCGCCGACGATCACGACATCGGCGGTCGAAGGGAGAGTGCCGACGGAGGCGCCGGACGGGCGAGGTGAGGAGACCGGTTGCGGTGAGGAGGACACAAGAGGCCGATCCTTTCCGGAGGCCGCAACCCGGACCGACGGGCCTGAAGAGGCGTCAGTTCACGGGCAGGGCATGGCCGTCAGTAACTTGCTCGGGAAGCTCAGTAACTTGCGGGCGCTGATCAGCCGGCTGCCCGCCATCGTGACGCACCCCGACCGTTGACGTCCATGAACGGTTTCTGCTCCTGATCTTTGACGCTCTCTATACGGTCACCTCATGGACTGGACGAGTTCCCAACTGCGGTCCCTGGTCGAGCTGACCCGGCGCGGCACCATCACCGCCGTCGCGCAGGCCCTCGGCTACACCCCCGGTGGCGTCTCCCAGCAGATCGCCGCCCTGGAGAAGGCAGCGGGCACCCCGCTGCTGCGCCGGGCGGGCCGCCGGGTGGAGCTGACCGACGCCGGGACCACGCTGGCCCGGCACGCCGAGCGGATCCTGGCGACGGAGGCCGAAGCCGTCGAGGAACTGGAGCGCGGTCGCGGCACGGTCTCCGGCGCCCTGCTGGTCGGCCTGTTCGCCACGGCCGCCGCCGAGATCCTGCCGCCGGCCCTGCGCCAGGTGCACGAGGCCCACCCCGAGCTTGCCGTGCACAGCCGTGACATGGACGTGGACGAGGTGTACGACGCCGTCGCCTCGGGAGGCGTCGACCTGGCGCTCGGCCTCGACTACCCGGACGTGCCC
Source organism: Streptomyces sp. NPDC032198 (assembly GCF_040636975.1). Lineage (NCBI taxonomy): Bacteria > Bacillati > Actinomycetota > Actinomycetes > Kitasatosporales > Streptomycetaceae > Streptomyces > Streptomyces sp. NPDC032198. The sequence continues at coordinate 167,195 of NZ_JBEZVL010000016.1, forward strand.
ATCCCGCGCGACGCCGCCCTGCGCGTGACCCGGCTCTACCGCGAGCGCTTCGCCCTCGCGGTGCCCACCGGCTGGCTGGAGGGCCGCGACCGTGCCGCCCTGGCCGACACCCGGGACCTCGCGTGGATCCTTCCCTCGGCCGACAGCTACTACGGGCGCGCCGTACGCACCGCGTGCCGCCGCGCGGGACTCGAACCGGACGTGCGGCACGAAGTCACCGACACCGCGGCCACGCTTGCACTGGTGGAGGCGGGCATCGGCGTGAGCACGGTGACCGAGCTGATGCTCGGGCTGCGCGCCTCGCGCTTCGACGTGATGCGGTTGCGCGAGCGGATCGAGCGGCACGTCGTCGTGGTGTGCCGCGCCTCCGCCGAACGCCGCCCGGCGGTCGCGGCGTTGGTCGACGTACTGCGGACGGTGGCCGACCAGCGCCGCGACGCGCACGCGTAGGACACCCCGCACGTGGGTTGCCCTCTGCGTCACCCCTGCCGCAAGGCCACGACCAGATCCCGCGGCAGACCGTGCGTGTCATGGAGGTAGTGGAAGTCCTCCTCGTCGAGCGGGCCATGGAACCGGGGCCTGGCGAGCACCTGCCGCCCCCGCTCCAGGAGCCCCCGGAACCGCCGCTCCTCGTCGAGCAGCACGCGGCGCACGTCCTGCGGGTCCACGTCCTGCCGGAAGTGATCCAGGGTGTGCTGAACCAACTCACCCGGAAGATCGACCAGTTGTCGCGAAGGGGCGTCGCGCCACAGCACGGTGAGCACCCGTCGTACGAGTCGGCGCAGCACATAACCGCGGTCGGTGTTGGACGGGCGTACCCCGTCGCCGATCACCACCACGGCCGAGCGGAGGTGGTCGCTCACCAGCCGCAGTGACGGCTCGTCCACCTGCCACAGGCCCGGCACGAGGCGACGCCAGGGTTCGAAGAGGTCGCACCCGTACACCGATTTCTGCCCCTGCAGCAGGGCGGCAAGCCGCTCCAGGCCGAGCCCGGTGTCGATGTTGCGCTGGGGGAGCGGCACGAGCGACCCGTCGTCGAGCCTGCGGTGGCGCATCATCACGTGGTTCCACACCTCGACCCAGCGGTCGTCGCCCGTCGGCGTGGACTCGGGCGGGGTGTCGCCGGTCCACAGGAAGATCTCCGAGTCGGGTCCGCACGGCCCCGTGGAGCCGTTGGACCACCAGTTGTCCTCGACGGTGAACTCCACCGGCACCCCACGCTCCTGCCACGACTCCAGGGAAGCGGTGTCGGGCCCGACCTGGCCGTCACCGCCGAAGACGGTGGCGTGCAGCATCCGCGGGTCGATGCCGAACCCCTCGGTGAGCAGGTCGTATCCCCAGTCGAGGCTCTGCTGCCCCTCGTAGTCGCCGAGCGACCACGTGCCGAGCATCTCGAAGACGGTGAGGTGGGTGGGGTCGCCGTCCTCCTCCAGGTCGGTGGTGCGCAGACACCGCTGTACGTTGACGAGCCGTCGGCCCAGCGGATGCGGCTGGCCCTCCAGGTGAGGGGTGAGCGGGTGCATGCCCGAGCTGGTGAACAGCACGGGGTCGCCGGGCGGGGGCAGCAGCGTCGAGCCGGTGACGCGGCGGTGGCCGCGGTCCTCGAAGTACTCGACGAAGGTGCGGACGACGTCCTTGGTGGTCATCTTCACGGTGTTCATGGGTGGCTCCTTCGCATGCGCAGCGGGGAGGCACCGGACAACGGGTCCGCACACCGGAACCGGGCGGGGAGAGCCACAGAAGAACCACCGGCGGACCGTGTCCGGTCGCCGGTGGGAGAGAGAAGTACGTCAGACGGCGGCAACCGGCGAGCTGGGCGCTCGCGGTGGTGTGCGGGCCGGTGACGTTCATGCGTCCGACGATAACGGGCGCAGATCATGGGCGCACACGAATTTGTCCTGGCCCGGGCGGCGGGGAGATTCCTCGCGCCGACTCCAGGCCGACTCCAGATCTCCTTCCATCGCACGGCACCCCAGCGCCGGGCAGGGCGCGAAGTGGACGAGGCGGGACCGCCGTACGCGGTGACCTTCTTCCTGGCCTCGGGGAGGCTCCCGGCCGGCCTCGGATAATTCGCAGGCCACGCCTCCACCGTCCGTCCTATCGTGTACCGCTGCCGTCCACGCCGGGACGGCCGACGGGAGAGGCGGCGGAGTGCCGGACGCGTACGAGGTCATGCTGGATGCCGAGCTGAGCAAGGCGTTCGACGTGTGGTCCGGCTATCTGGACGCGCGGACAGGGGAGGATCCCCGGGCCCGGGACCGCCTCCGCACCCTGTTGGAGTCGGCTCGCGAGGCAGCGGCCGACGGCGATGCCGCCATCGCACGCACCTTGGTCGCGGACATGTACGACGACGCCAGGGAAGCCGCCCTTCCCTGGGCTCCTTCGCCGCCTCGCCCCTGCGAGGCGGACCGGCAGACGCGCGACTACGCCAAGGACACGTTGAAGCAGGTGCTCCCCGTGAGCCTGCAGGACCGTCTCGACTCCGTCGAGATCCCCCTGAGCGTCACGGGAAGGCGACTCCAGGCCGCCCCCGGTCTCGACGCGGCCACCCGCCAGGACATCCTCTACATCACCGCCCGCGCCGCGATGGCCCTCGACCTCGCCCAGCCCGCCGCCGCGCGACGCGAACTCGAACGCCTCAAGGTGATCGCACGGCGCTGGGGCGTGGAACCCTGACGCACGAGGCTCCCCTCAGGGGCGCCGCCCCCACGCGGAGATCATCGGCGAGGTCGTGAGATCGAGGCGGCCCGAAGCGACGCTCGCGAGATGCCGGTCGATCTCCTCGTCGGTCGCGAGCCCCGCCGCGACCAGCCTGTCACGCACCTGACGGACCGTCGCCGCCTCCAGGACATCGCAGGCCGCGGACGTGACCGGGAAATAGGCGTCCGCCGAGACATCGGTCAGTCCCGCCTCCCTCAGCAGCCGGGGGAGCTTGCGGCCGTACGCCAGGTCGGCGCCGCGAGCCGACAGGAGCGAACGGAAGCCCGCCCGCAGCCTGTTGGCCAGCGCCTGCTCGGGCCCGTACTCGTCCAGGCAGATCAGCGGCTGTGATGCCGGGTCGGCGTCCTCGATGAGCAGCCAGCCGCCCGGCCGGAGCGCGCCGACCATGGCGTGCAGCGCCCGCTCCCTGTCGGCCACATGCACCAGCACCAACCGGGCATGGACGAAGTCGAAGCCGCTCACCGGCGGTTCGTCCCGGCCGACGTCGTGCCGCAGGACCTCGATGACACCTCCCGCCGCCCGGGAGGCCCAGGAGGTGTCGATGTCGGTCGCAAGGACCCGGCCGGTCGGCCCGACCCGGTCGGCCAGCCATGTCACCACCGAGGGACCGCCGGCCCCGACCTCCCAGCACTGCCACCCCGAGGTGATCCCAAGACCCTCGATGTGCCGGAAGGTGGTGGGGTCGAAGAGCTCGCTGAGCGCGTCGAAACGGATGCCTGCCTCGGACCGCGCATTGTCGAGGAGGTAGCTGCTGTCGCCGGGGGAGCCGGAGGCGGGATGGTTCATCAGGGAATTGTCCCCCTCATGGCCACCCCTTCCCGCACCCGCTTTCGTCGCGGCCGCGCCTAGGTACGCCTGCGCCTTCGCCCCGCGACGGCAATGGCCGTCCCGACCCCCACGATCACGAGGCCGATCCCGCCGAAGATCAGCGGCAGCAGCCAGAGCGAGACGAACCCGTCGATCCGTGCGTCCCCGGGGGAGTCGGCGCGGTACAGCACGTCGACCCGCTCACCCTGGTCGTACGCCGGTGGATTGGAACCCATCGAGCCCTCGAACGACCTCGGCTTCCCGTCCGCCGAGGTGAACTCGACCACCGGGTACGCCACCGGCCCGTCGCTGCCCCGCGACTTGCTGGACGAACCGCTGTGGTCGATGCGCCACTCCAGCGACACCACCGTGCCCTTGGCGCGCTCCGCATCCGTCAGGAACGAGATCGACACCCCCGCCAGGATCAACCCGATGACCGTGAACAGCGTCCCGAACGCGATCAGCCCGAATGTGACCCACCGGCGGGCACCCCACCCACGCACCTGCACCTGCACGACGTTCCTCTCGCTTGCCCAAAGGAGAGGGACGCTATCCCAGGGATCTTGGCCGCCGTACCCCGCCCCAGGGCTGCCATCGCCCTGCACACAGGCCGCACACAAGCTGCGCACAGGCCCGGGGCCGCGCCTTCGTCACTGGCTCTGCAAGGAGGAACGCATGGAACGGAAGCGGTCGATGGAGCGGCGGCGCATCCAGAGAATCCAGCAGCAGAACGCGATCACGCCGACCGCGAAGACCAGCGGAAGGGTCCACGAGCCGTTGGCCACCCCGAAGACGAGCGCGGCGACAGCGGCCAGGCACATCGTGCCCAACCAGTAGGGCAGCACCCGCCGCCCCCGTTCGATCTGCCCCAACTGATCGGCGACGAGTCGCCTCATGGAGGCCCGCTCCGCAGGCTCCTTCGGCACTTCGCGGTGCCGGATCTTGCGATGGAGCTCCGTCACCCCACGTGTGTCGGTGCCTGCGGCCCGGCTGGCCTTGCGGCGCTGCAGGGCCACGACCACCACGGCGATGGTGGCGTAGAGAGCGCCCTGGATCACCCACACCAACGGGTGCTCGTCCGGGCGGAACAGCGCGGTGACACCCACGCCCAGCGCGAAGATCAGGACCGCTTGTGCGGTCAGACTGCGGTCGAGCCAGCGCTTGAAGGCGCGCATGGAACGTACCTCCTCGGAATGAATCGACAGACACCGCTACCGCCTCCGAGTACCCCGCCGAGGCCGGACTATGGCTGCCCTCGGCGCTACGGGCGTACGTCCGTACGCTCCAGGAGCGTACGATCGTACGCATGCCGACGGACTACTTCGCTGACGACCCGCGCACCAATTTGGAACGCATGCTCGCGGGTGACCTCTACATCGCCGACGACCCGGAGATCGCTCGCAGGCAGCGGCGCGCCATGCAGCTCGCCGCCCGCTATCAGGACGTCTTCCTCAAGGATTCCGGCGAGTCGCGGTCGGTCCTCGCCGAACTGCTCGGCTCGGTGGGTGAGGGCGTCGAGGTGCGACCGCCGCTGTACGTCGACTTCGGCAGCAACATCACCATCGGGGCCCGCACCTTCGTGAACTACCACCTCACCGCGCTGGACGTCGCCCGGATCACCATCGGCGAGGACTGCCAGATCGGCCCCAACGTCCAACTCCTCACCCCCACCCACCCCGTGGAGCCCCAGCCCCGGCGCGACAAGCTGGAGGCGGCGCTCCCCATCACCATCGGTGACAACGTCTGGCTCGGCGGCGGTGTCATCGTCTGCCCCGGCGTGACGATCGGCGACAACAGCGTCATCGGTGCCGGTGCGGTGGTCACGAAGGACGTACCCGCCGACGTGGTCGCCGTCGGGAATCCCGCCCGGCCGATCCGCGGCCTCTAGGGGGCCGTCGCCATGGCCACCGGACACACGGACCCCCAGCGGCGCGAACGCATCCTCGCAGCCACCCTCGATCACATCGCCGACGAAGGCGTCGCCGGAGTTTCCCACCGCAAGATCGCCGCACGCGCCGCCGTGCCGCTCGGCTCGATGACGTACCACTTCTCCGGCATCGACGACCTGCTCCGTGAAGCGTTCACCCTGTTCGCCGACCACATCGTCGGCGTCTTCCAGCGGCACCTGGACCACGCCGACGGTCCGGAACAGGCGCGCGAGGTGGTCACCGACCTCATCCACACACTCTCCGAAGGCCCCCGGCGCGACCTGATCCTCACCCAGGAGCTCTACACCCTCGCCGCTCGGCGCCCGGAGTACCGGAAGCTGACCCAGGCGTGGATGCGCCACAGCCGGGACCTGCTGGAACGGCACTTCGACCCGGACACCGCCCGCCAGCTCGACGCCCTCATCGAGGGGCTGACCCTGCACCGGGCCCTGGACGGCGCACCGCACGGCCGCGAGCTGACGCGGCAGGCGGTCGACCGCATCACCATCACCTCCACCCCGTATTCCACCCCGTAGAGGCGGGCATCGAGCGGCCTCTGGGCGCGCGGACCTGACGCCGCGCGTCCAGAGGCATGGATTCGCACATATTCCTTGACGAGAATATTCGTCATGGAGAATACTCGTCTCCATGGACGCACTTCTCTCCGCGCTGGCCGACCCGGCCCGCTGGCGGCTCGTGAGCCTGCTGGCCGAGCGACCCCGTTCCGTGGGTGTCCTCGCCCAGCTCGCCGAGGCGCGCCAGCCGCAGACGACCAAGCACCTGCAGGTCCTCGAGCGCGCCGGCGTCGTCACCTCCGAACGCACGGGCCAGCGCCGCATCTACGCACTTCGGTCCGCCGGACTGCGTGACCTGGCGGCTGCGCTCAACCGCCTGGCCGACACCGCCGACCAGGAGGGCGGACCGCGTGCGACCTACGAGCGCTACGGGGCCGGCCTCCACGCGGAGCGGCTCGCCGCGCGGGAGCAGGGGTGGGCCGACGGCCGCACGTTCAGGTTCCGCCGGTCACTGGCGGGTCACCCCGACCTGGTCTGGAGCCACCTGACCGAGGCCGACCTGCTCGCCCGTTGGTGGACGCCCGACGACCTCCGCGTCTGCGAGCTCGTCTTCGACGCACGACCGGGCGGACGGATCGTCCAGGAGTACCGCGACGCCGAGGACGCCGACGGCTCCGACCTGGTCGCCGGGCGCGCGGAGGGAGTCGTCGACGACGCACGCCCCGGCGAGCACCTCGCCTACCGGCTCTCCCCCCTGCTTCCCGACGGTGGCCTGGCCTTCACGGCCCACGTCGACCTCGGCCTGACGCCCACCGGCACCGGCACGGACCTCGACGTCCACTGGCGGATCACCGACAGCACGGTCGACTCCGCCGACTTCGTCGCAGGCATCGAGATCGGCTTCGGCCAGAGCCTCGACAAGCTCGAGGCGGCACTCGCCGGGGACTCGCACGACAGCCGCACCGCAGAAGGCACCCACACACGCAACGACGGCATCGACTCAAGGAGCACGAAGTGACTGAGCAGACCGCAAGCCGCCGCGTCGTCACGAACATGAGCCTCTCCCTCGACGGCCACTACGCCGAGCCGGACAACCCGGTGGACATGAGCTGGGTGCTGCCGTACGCCGTCACGGACGTCGCCCGTGACCATCTGACCAGCCTCTGGGAGCCGGCGACGACGGCCCTGCTGGGCCGGGTCAACGCCGAGGGGTTCCTCGGTTTCTGGCCCACCGTCATCGGAATGGAAGGAGCCGACCCGCGCGACGAGGCGTTCGCGAAATGGCTCGTCGAAACCGACAAGGCGGTCCTCTCCTCCACCCTCGGAGAGGCCCCGTGGGAGCGGACGACGATCATCGACAAGCCGACCGCCGAGGCGGTCGCGGACCTCAAGTCGACCGGAGGCGGCGACATCCTCGTGCTCTCCAGCGCGAGCGTCATCAAGGCGCTGCTGGCGGCCGACATGGTCGACCGGCTGGCGCTGACGGTCTTTCCGCTGTTCCTCGGCGGCGGGCCGCGCCTCTTCGACGACGGTCTGCCCGCGGGGAAGTGGGAGCTCGCCGCCCAGACCGCGGGCGAGCACGGCACGTTGTCCCTCGTCTACGACCGGGTCCGCTGAACTGCCTCCCGCACCCGGGGCACCGCGCGGCCGGCCGACCGCGCGGTGCCCCGGATGGTGGGAGATGTCAGTCCTGGTGGACGACGTTCGTACCGGGACCGCCCGAGAGGGTGTCCTGGCCCGCGCCGCCGTACAGCTTGTCGTCGCCGCTGTTTCCGTAGATCGTGTCGTTGCCGCTGTCGCCGTACAGGGTGTCGTTGCCCTTGCCGCCGTAGATGAAGTCGTCGCCGGCCCCGCCGCGGATCGTGTCGTTGCCGTCGCCGCCGGACAGGTTCTGACGCTCCGCGCCGCCCTGGATCACGTCGTTGCCCGCGCCGCCGTCGACCGCGCTGTCCGCGCCGTTCGCGTAGATCGTGTCGTTGTTGTTGCCGCCCTGGGTGATGCTGCCGGCCGCGGCGTGGATGGTGTCGTTGCCGTCGCCGCCGAATGCCGCCCCGGACTCGCCCACGGTCAGGTTGTCGTCCCCCGCTCCTCCGAGGACGGAGTTGCCGTCGACGCTGCCGGTGTGGGTCGAGGTGTCCTTGCCGAGCCCCAGGTCCGCCCGGGCGAAGTAGTACGCCTGGTCGGTGGTGTTGTCATAGGCGAGGGTGTCGTCGCCGTCACCGAGGGCCAACTGCACAGTGGGGTACGGGTCCTGGGACTCAAGGGTGTCGACCGTGCAGGAGACCTTGGTGCGGTCCGCGCTGTCGGGGTAGGAGCAGCCGTCGCCCGCGCCGATCGGAACGGCGTCATCGATCACGTACGTGATCTTCTCGGAGCCGTCGGATATCGACGCCTTGACGGTGACCTTGTTGGTCTGGCCGGGGGCGGCCGTGTAGACGATGGCGTGATCGGTCGCGCTGAACGCGGCGGTCGCCTCCGGCGCCGCGGCACCGGCGGTGCCCGTCAGGAGGAGCGGAGCGGCCAGCCCCGTACCGAGAACCAGCGTCACCGCTGACGCGGAACGGAAAACTCGGCGGCGGATGAGGTGAGAGGGCATTACATAACCTCCGTGAGGCATACGTGGTCCTTGCAATTACGTGTGACTGCCGGGGTTTGAGGTTGGTTGCAATGCGATCCGCGAGGGGCGCGTGCGCCGATTCTTGACGTGAGCGGCTCAAATGTGCGCTGGCCAGGAGTGTTTGGCCCCTCATTCGGGGCGCGCCCATTCGCCTTAAGGCGTGGTTGGGCTGAAATTCATGATGATGCGTCTTCTCGCCCAAGGTTCCCCAGCGGGAATACCTGGGCGAGAAGGCATCACTCCGGACCGGCATCGGTCGTGTGGCTTCCGAATTCGGGATGAAGTCGGCTCACCGCTCGGTGTTCGGCCTGCGGTGGCGCAGGTGCAGGACGGTGCCGCCGGCGAGGATCACTGCACCGGCCCCGGCGAGAGTGCTGACCAGGCCGACCCCGGGGGAGTCCGCGGGTGATGCGGAGGCGGTGTTCTCCGTGTTCGGGGTGACGGCGTCGGCCGAGGGGCGGGTCCCCGTCGACGACGCGTGGCTGTCGTGCGCGGTGTGGCCTCGGTGGCCTCCGCTGCCCTCGTTGCCTTCGTGGCCCTTGAGTTGTGCGCCACTGGTCAGTCCGGTGACCTCGCCGTTGCCACCATCGAAGACCACGTCCGAGCAGGAGAAGAAGTTCTCCTGGCTGTCGGATCGGATCCACTGGACGAACAGGATGTGCTTGCCGGTCCGTTCAGGCAGTGTCAGGTCCCAGTAGTAATGGCCGGCCGCACTGCCCGGTCCGCCCTCCTGGGGCGGGTCCTGGACTGTCTGTACGTTCTCGAGGTCCGACCAGCCCAGCGGCTGTTCCGGATCGAAGCCGTCCTTGGTGACGTACACCTTGAACTTGCCCGGATGATGCGCCCAGTTGCTGTAGTTCATCTCGATGGTGGCGCCGCCGGTGAGGTGGGTGACGGGCCAGTCGGTGCGGGCGGCGTTGTACGGGGAGAAGTCGTAGGGGCTGCGGTCGCCCGCACTGCACAGCGTGCCGTCCTCGACGTAACCCTCGCCGCGGCCGCCCGCGTTGGAGTCGAGCACCGCGAACCAGTTGTACAGCGGCGTGGTGCCCGCCTCCTGAACTGCCGCCTTGCAGGCGGGGTTGGTCGGCATCTGGGTGGAGGAGTTGGCGAGCAGATCCTTGTAGCACAGGTAGGTGCGGGAGCCGGGGACCATGGCCACGCCGTGGGCGGCGGCCGTGCCGGGGACGGCCAGCACGGCCGCGGCGGCGATGCCGGTGGCGCCGAGGAGCGAGGCGAGGCGCCGGGAGCGGGGAATGTTCATGGGAACGTCTCCTTCGGGGAGTTTCCGATGAGCGGTTCCCTCTGTGGTCGTCGCCGCGCCCCGAATGGTTGCCGCAGCGGCCGTACTGCTTGGGGCTGCGAGGGCACGGTCCGAAGGTCGTCACCATAGTTGCTGAAACGGCAAGGTTGCTTGCCGTTCTGATGGCCCCGCGCGCACCGTAGCGGCATGACTGAGACGAACGAGCGATACAACGTAGACACGGACACGGACACAGGCGCAGGCCTCGACGCAGAGGTGGATGTGCTGGTGGTCGGGGGCGGCGCGGCCGGTCTCTCGGCGGCGCTCACCCTGTCCAGGGCCAGGCGTTCCGTGCTGGTGGTGGACTCCGGAGAGCCGCGCAACGCTCCCGCCGACGGGGTGCACGGCTTCCTTTCCCGTGAGGGCCTCGCGCCGGGCGAGCTGCTGCGGATCGGCCGGGAGGAAGTCGCCGGGTACGGCGGGCGGATCGTGTCGGACCTGGTGACGGGTGTCCGGCGAGCCGGCGAGCGATTCGTCGTGGAGACCGTGGGCGGGCGGAGCCATCGCGCGCGGCGCCTGCTGGTGACGACGGGCCTCGTCGATGAGCTGCCCGACGTCCCCGGCCTGCGTGAGCGCTGGGGCCGTGACGTCCTGCACTGCCCCTACTGCCATGGCTGGGAGGTGCGCGACCAGCCCATCGGCGTCCTGGCGACCGGTCCGATGGCGACGCACCAGGCGCTGTTGTTCCGGCAGTGGTCGCCGGGTGTGACCCTGTTCCTGCACACCACGGACGAGCTGGCCGATGAGCAGTGGGAGCAACTGGCCGCCCGTGGCATCGCGGTGGTCGAAGGGGAGGTGGCCGGTCTCGACGTCGAGGACGACCGGCTCTCCGGCGTACGCCTGGCCTCCGGCAGGCGCGTCCCGGTGCGGGCTCTCGCCGTGGCACCGCGGTTCGAGGCGCGCGGCGCGATGCTCGCGGGGCTCGGCCTGACGAGCGTCGACCACCCGATGGGTGTGGGGAGTCACGTGGAGTCGGACGCGACCGGGTTCACGGGTGTCGCGGGAGTGTGGGCCGCGGGCAACGTCACCGACCTCGTGGCCGGAGTCATCGTGTCCGCAGCCAGCGGCATGACGTCAGCGGTGGCGATCAACGCCGACCTCGTGGCCGCCGACACCGCGGCGGCGGTCGCGGCACGGCGCGCCCCGGAAGCCTTCGGACCGGCCGTGGAAGCAGCCAACTGCCAGCAGGTCATGGGCGAACGGCGTCATGGGATCGAGTCCGTCCTGGCCGCCGGCGAGGCGCGCAACAGTGCGACCGGGGGGTGGTGAGGACCGCCGCGAGGAAGCATCACGGCGTATGGCGCTATTCCGTTGGAGCCTGTCATTAATGCCACTGGGGGGTGGGCGCGGGCCCGGATAGCTTCGGCGGTGATCCCGGCGACGACCGGACGCGCACCACCACCGAAGGAACTCCATGCAGGTCATGCCATATGTCGCACCGATCCTGATCGGCGTCCTCTACGCCCTCGTGATGTCCCTGATCCGCGAACCGCGCCGGCGCCGCCTCAACGCGATCATGGTGGCCGGTGCGGGCGCGGCCTACCTCAGCGGCGGCGGGCTCGGGGGCTGGGAGTTCCTCTTCACCGCCGCCGTCACCTACTGCGCCTACCGCGGCCTGGAGTCCTGGACCTTCATCGGCATCGGCTGGCTGCTCCACACCGGATGGGACCTGGTCCACCACTTCAAGGGCAATCCGATCATCCCCTTCGCCCACGACTCGTCGCTGGGGTGCGCCATCTGTGATCCCGTCATCGCGCTCTGGTGCCTGCGCGGTGGCCCGTCACTCATCAGCCTCATCCGCGGCCGGACCCGCGCGGGTCGAGGCGCGTTCACCGGGCCCGTGTAGCCTTCGTCGGCGCGATGCCGCTCCTCGCCAAGCGGCTGCGGATCGACCCGGCGGTGGTGTCGACCCCGATGGTCACCACGCTCGTCGACGCGACCGGCTTGATCATCTACTTCATGACGGCGAAGGCCGTACTGGGGATCTGACCTTTCCTCCGCACCTTCCTCCGCGCGTGTGTCGATCCCGGGGCCGTTCGTTCGACGCAATGATGAGAGCAGGAACCCCGAGGAGGAGAACGCCATGCCGAAGGTCCGCGTACACAACGTCACCGTTTCGCTGGACGGCTTCGCCGCCGGACCCCACCAACGCCTGGACGAGCCGTTCGGGGACAACATCGAGGGACTGCACGACTGGATGATCGCCGCGATGCGCGACCGCGCCGACGGCAAGACGGGCATCGACGTCGAGCACATCGAGCGCAGCGAGGAGAACATCGGCGCCACCATCATGGGCCGCAACATGTTCGGGCCGCAGCGCGGACCGTGGCAGGACGAGTCGTGGCGAGGCTGGTGGGGAGACAACCCGCCCTACCACCACGACGTGTTCGTGCACACCCACCACGTGCGGCCCTCGCTCACGATGGACGGCGGGACCACCTTCCACTTCACCGACGAGCCCGTCGAGACGGTCCTCGCGCGCGCCTTCGAGGCGGCGGGGGGCCGTGACGTGCGCATCGGGGGAGGCGCGGCCACCGTGCAGCAGTATCTGCGTGCGCGGCTGATCGACGAACTGCACCTGGTCGTCGTCCCGCTCCTCGTCGGCAGGGGCGAGCGGCTGCTGGACAACGTGGCCGACGGGATCGACGGCTACCGGGTGACCGAACTGTTGAGTTCCGAGGCGGCGACCCACGCCCATCTGACCCGCCGGTGACCGGGCCGCCGCAAGGGCGGGAGGCAACGTGAGGGAGCGGGTGGGCAGTTGCGGTGCCGTGACCGTTTTTATCGGATTCCGTTACGCGCTCTCCGGGTGATCGCAATGTCGGGTGCATACGTTTATGTTCCTCGTTGTACGGCTCGTCGCACGACGAGGCTCGCGTACCGACCGACATACAAGGGGATCACTGCCGCCATGCGAAACAACCGTCGCAGCCTTCTGCGCACCACCGCCGTCTCCGCCCTCGTCGGATCGGTTCTGTTGATTCCCGCCACCGCCGCGCTCGCCGCCGGGTCCGGCCCGGAGCCCCAGCCGGCGCAGCCCGCGCCCGCCGCAGCAGTACCGGCCGTCCCGGCCACGCTCACGGCGAAGGCGTCCGTGACCCACGTCCGCGCGTGGCAGGAGTTCCGCATCACCGGCAAGGCCACCGGGCTGAAGGCAGGCAGCAAGGTGACGCTGCAGCAGAAGCAGCACGGCGTGTGGAAGGCCCTGCCCGCCAGTACGGTCACCAACACGTCCGGGAGCTACGGCATGCGCGTCAAGCTCGGACTCAAGGGCAAGAACGAACTGCGCGTGGCGAGCGGCTCCACCGTCTCGCCGGTCGTCAACGTGACCGTGAGCTGACGCCGGGTTCCGCCGACGAGGCGCGGCCCGCTGACCCGCACGGGGTCAGCGGGCCGCGCCTTGCCGCGTTGTCGGGCGCGTCAGGCTTCGGGGGCGCACACCACGAGCAGGTAGTAGTCCATGTGGTTGCGGCAGAAGGAGCGGTAGGGAGCCATGAGCGGATCGGTGTGGGCCGAAACCGCCGTGCGCCGAGCGGCTCAGTCGTCCAACGCCCGGTGGCGGTCACCCACGTTCAGCGCGCCCCGATGCGCCGGCGGACCCCTCGGCGGCGGCGTGCGCGTCGACCTGCCGCTCCACCTCACGCGCCTCGTCGGTCAGCATCCGCAGTCTGGCCTCGGCCTGGTCCGCCCGGGCCTGCAGGCGGGCGGTGTCGTCGGCGATGACCTGGCAGGCCAGATCCATCGCGGCGTCCACGTCCTCGGCGGAGCCGCGCTCGGCCAGCTCCTCCAGTGCGCTCTTGACCGCGGAGATGCCGCCGCGGGTGTGGATGTCGTTCCAGAACTCATAGTCCATCCGGGCAGTTTGCCGGATCGGGCACCGCGGAGCGAACCACGACGGCGAGCCGCCCGCCGTCCACCGGCCGGGTGCATCTCCCGTCTCCCGCCCCTGCTTCTGTGGTGCGCACCACACGGCTCGTGCGGATCGTCGGGAACTTTTCCGTCCCGCCGGCCGACTCCTGCACCGGCCCGATCCGGCCGATCCGCACCACCGTCATCCAGTCATCCAGGAGAGCAGCTCATGTCCGCCGAACCCACACTCCTCGCCCCGGACGACGGGCAGGAGACCCAGGGGGCGCCGCCCTCCGCAGGACGGTCCGGATGGGCGTCGCTGCGTCCGCTCGTGCTGCGACTGCACTTCTACGCCGGAGTGCTCATCGCACCCTTCCTGCTCGTCGCCGCCACCACGGGACTCCTGTACGCCTGCTCGTACCAGGCCGAGAAGATCGTGTACTCCCACGAACTCAGCGCGCCCGTGGGCGAGAACAAGACCGAACTGCCGATCTCGGAACAGGTGGCCGCCGCCCGCAAGGCGCACCCCGAGGGCACGGTCAACGCCGTGCGGCCCTCGCCCGAGGAGGGCGCCACGACCCGCGTACTGCTGTCCGGAGTCCCGGGTGTCGACGCTGGCCACACCCTCGCCGTGTTCGTGAACCCGTACAACGGCGAAGTGCGGGGCGCGCTGGAGCAGTACGGCTCCACCGGCGCGCTGCCGCTGCGCACCTGGATCGACGAGCTGCACCGCGATCTGCACCTCGGTGAGACCGGCCGGCTCTACAGCGAACTCGCCGCGAGCTGGCTGTGGGTCATTGCGGGCGGCGGTCTTGTGCTGTGGTTCGCGCGGCGGCGCTCCCAGCGCAAGCTGCGCGGGACCACCGGCCGTCGCCGCACGCTCTCGCTGCACGGCTCGGTGGGCGTGTGGGCCGCCGCGGGACTGATCTTCCTGTCGGCGACGGGGCTCACCTGGTCGACGTACGCGGGACAGAGCGTCGGCGACCTGCGCGAGGCCATCGGGCAGACGACGCCGGAGCTGACGGCGGCCGCCGCGGGCGGCGGCGAACACGCGGGCCACGGCGGATCGGGCTCGGGCGGCGGAGCCGGCGGCGGGGCGGGGCTCGACGCCGTCCTGAAGGCGGCCCGCGCCGAGGGGCTCTCCAACCCGGTGGAGGTCGTACCGCCGGCCGACGCGTCGTCCGCGTACGTCGTGCGGCAGATCCAGCGCAGCTGGCCCGAGAAGCAGGACTCCGTCGCCGTCGATCCGGCAAGCGGTGAAGTCACCGAGGTGCTGAGGTTCGCCGACTTCCCCGTGCTCGCCAAGCTGACCCGCTGGGGCATCGACGCACACACCGGATCACTGTTCGGGCTCGCCAACCAGCTTGCCCTCGTCGCTCTCGCCCTCTGCCTGATCCTGATGATCGTGTGGGGATACCGCATGTGGTGGCAGCGCGGGCGCGCCAATTCCTTCGGGCGTCCGCTGCCGCGCGGGGCATGGCAGAACGTTCCGGCGTACGTCCTGGTCCCGTTGATGGCCGCGGTCGCCGTGCTCGGCTACTTCGTGCCGCTGCTCGGCATCCCGCTGGCGGCCTTCCTCGCCGTGGACATCGTGCTGGGTGAGATCGCCCACCGGCGCGGCAGGCGCACCTACGCCTGACGCCCGCTCAGTCGTGGGTGTCCGTGCCGCTGAGGTGATGGTCGGCGAGGTTCAGGACCTCGTCGACCACCCGGCGCAGGTGCCCGTCTGGCGGGCCGTAGATCATCCGTCGCCCTTCCTTGCGTACGGACACGAGCCCGGCGAGGCGCAGCTTGGCCAGGTGCTGGCTGACCGCCGGGCGAGCCGCGCCGCACGCGGCGGTCAGCGTCATGACATCGGCCTCGCCCTTGCCGAGGGTGTGCAGCAGGGCGAGGCGGGTGCGGTCGGCGAGGAGGCCGAGGACCTCGGCCGCATGAGTGAAGTGCTCGGCGCCCGGATCTTGCGGGTGCGCATCGTGCGCAGGTGATAGGTGCATGCGTGCGCTCATACGCACATAATGGGTGCGGACACCTCGAGGTGTCCACTCTCCGTCCCGCGTCGGAAGGCCGTAGTCGTGAGTCAGCAGCACGGACACCCGCACCCTTCGCACGAGCACCACCAGGCACACGGCCACGGCCACGACGACGCTCATGGCCACGGTCGCGAGTACGGCCACGATCACGAGCACGGCCATGAGTCCGGTGGCGGTGGGCGGCTGGCCCGATGGCGGCACAAGGCCGGACACCTGGTGAAGCCGCACTCGCACGAGACCGCGGACAAGGTCGACACGGCACTGGAAACGTCCGCGCGCGGCATGCGCGCGCTGTGGATCTCGCTGGCCGTCCTGGGCGTGACAGCCGTGGCCCAGGCGGGGATCGTGGTGCTCACCGGCTCGGTCGCGCTGCTGGGCGACACCGTGCACAACGCGGCGGACGCGCTGACCGCGATCCCCCTCGGCATCGCCTTCGTCCTGGGCCGGCGGGCCGCCACCCGCCGCTTCACCTACGGCTACGGCCGCGCCGAGGATCTCGCGGGCATCGTCATCCTTCTGACGATCGCGGCCTCGGCCGCCTTCGCGGCCTGGGCGGCGGTCGACCGGCTGCTCAACCCCCGCGCCCTGGAACACCTTTGGATCGTGGCCGCCGCTGCCGTCATCGGTTTCATCGGCAACGAATGGGTTGCCCGCTACCGCATCCGCGTCGGCCGCGAGATCGGCTCGGCCGCCCTGGTGGCCGACGGTCTGCATGCCCGGACCGACGGATTCACCTCGCTCGCCGTCCTGTTGAGCGCGGGCGGCGCGGCCCTGGGCTGGCGGCTCGCCGACCCGATCGTGGGCCTGCTGATCACCGCGGCGATCCTGCTGGTCCTGCGGGACGCGGCGCGCGAGGTCTTCCGCCGGGTGATGGACGCCGTCGACCCGGCCCTGGTCGACGCGGCGGAGGAGGCACTCCTGACGGTTCCCGGCGTACGGGGCGTCGGCGAGCTGCGCCTTCGCTGGATCGGGCACCGGCTGCGCGCCGAGGTGGCGGTCGTGGTGGACGGGGAGCTGACCGTGCGGGAGGCGCACGAGGTCGCGGTCGACGCGGAGCATGCCCTGCTGCACGCGGTGCCGAAGCTGACCGCGGCGCTGGTGCACGCAGACCCGGCGGTCGTGCCCGGAGCCCCCGATCCGCACAAGGTCCTCGCACACCACGGGGTCTGAGCAAGCGCTGGGTGCGCCAGGGTCCACGCGGGGGCGGCACCGCCCTGAGCCCCGGCGCTGATCGGGCAGCGGCTACTATCTGCGGCCATGGCGTCAGGGCTGCGGGAAACGGTGCACGGAGAGCGGCGGACCGCCGCGCGCTGCGCCGTGTTCGGGGTCGGCCTGGCCACCCTGCTGGCCGTCCTGTGCGTGTGCTTCGGCTCCTCGGCGCATCATGACGAGCGGGGCGCCCGCGACGCGATCTCGTTCGCGGCCATGTCTACGCCCCCGGCTGGCGGCGGTGGCTCGGCACCCGCCGAAGAAGCCGCGCCCGGCCGCTCGCCCAGCCCCTCGACCGGCCACAGCTGTCCTCCCAGGGACGAGTGCGCTTCGGCCACCCACGCAGCGGCGATCGCGCTCCCGGCCCCCGATCCTTCGGTGCCGACGACGCTGGCGGAGGCGGGCCTTTCCGCGCCCCCGGTCGCCGCACATCCCGTACCGCGGACGCCCGTTCACCGGCACGCCCCGGATCTCCACGTCCTTCAGGTGCAGAGGACCTAGGCCGGGCCTCCGCGCCGCCGCACCCGCCGTCCGGGCACGGACACGGTCGCGGTCGCGCGCTCCCGCCGATCACCTCACACACCATCAGCACCGCCGTGCCCCGGGCACGGCGGGGACAAGGACACCCCCGGACATGGGCACCTCCAAGACTGGCAAGAAGGCCGCGACCTCCGCCGCACGCAAGGCCCGTATACAGGAACTGCGCCGCGCCGAGCAGGCGCGCGACCGCCGCAACCGCGTCATCGCCATCACCGCGGGTGTGGCCGTACTGGCCGGGGTCGCCGGATTCGGCTTGTACGTCCTGCTCGACGCGTCGGAGAAGAAGGACAAGGAAAACGCCGTCGCGCAGGCCCCCGTCCAGGGGGAGAAGTCGTGGGACGCGAAGAAGCTCGGACGCGATCACGTCACGAAGAAGGTCGACTACCCGATGACCCCGGCGGCGGGCGGCGATCACAGCCAGGCGTGGGCCAACTGCCAGGGCGATGTGTACGACAAGCCGCTGGGCGAGGAGAACGCCGTCCACTCACTGGAACACGGCGCCGTCTGGATCACGTACAACGAAAAGGCGGCGACCGGCGACATCAAGACGCTGAGCCAGAAGGTCAGCGCGACGCCCTACACGCTGATGAGCCCGGTCAAGGAGCAGAAGGCCGCCCTCACGCTCACTGCCTGGGGCCGCCAGCTCACCGTGGACAGGGCGTCCGACCCGAGGGTCGAGCAGTTCCTGGGCAAGTACGTCCAGGGGAAGCAGACTCCCGAGCCCGGCGCGGCCTGCACGGGCGGGGTCGGGCCCGCCTGAGTGGACCCGCCTGAGGGAGAACACGCGAGCCGGGCCGCTCCCGCCAGGTGCCAATCGAAGAGCGGTACGCCTAGTCTCTGAGGTGTGCTGAGCATCGTTGACGACCTGGCCGGGATCGGACCGCTGCGGATGTGCGCCCATGCGCCGTCGGCCGACGACCCGGACGACCTGACCGGTCTGCGCGTGCTCCTCGTCGCGGATGTGCTGGCCCGCGTCGTGGAGCTGCGCGGCCGGACCGTCCTCATCGGGTGGACGTGCCCACCGGCCGCGTCGGCCGACGCGGCCGGTATCCGTCCGGCCGACGCCCACGGCACCGCCGACGAGATCGCCGAAGCGCTCGGCGGGCCGCCTGCCGTCCACCTCACCAGCCGTACGTACGAGGGCGCGGGCGGCCTGTCACTCCACATCGGCGAGGCCACCACCACGGGCCGGGCAGCCGATGAAGGGGACCCGGACGCGCTCGCCCTGCGGCTGCTCCTGCTGAGCCACCCGCACCACGAACCCGTCGACGTCTCCGCGCAGGCCGTCGACGCAGCCCGCGAGAAGTTGGCCAACTGGCGCAAGGCCGTGGCCGCTTGGGCCGACGAGCCGTCCAAGGCGATGCCCGCCGTGTTCGTGGAACGAGCCGGCGCCGCCCTGGAGAACGGCCTCGACACCCCGGCCGTGCTGCGGCTGCTGGGCGATCTGGAGGCGGCCGTCGACGTGCCGAGCGGCGCCAAGTTCGAGACGTTCGCCCACCTCGACCGCGTACTGGCCCTGGAAGTCGTCCGCGATGTGGGCCGTTCGCACTCCACCGAGGTGTATCGCTGACCCCGTGGTGCAGACTCTGCAGTGGGGACATAACCCCTTGGCGGTGGCGTCGGTGGATGGCGGATCATGGCGGGGTGAGCTCCTCGGCCCTCCGCACCCCAGAGTTGTCGCTGCGCACCATCGAGCGTCTCGTGACCCTCGACGCCACGACCGGCGCGGTCTCCGCGATGCCCGCCGTTCGCGCGGCCATGCGGCGCATCCCGGAGCTGTCCGCCGATCCCCTTGGCCTCCGTGTGAGGAGCAGTGAGGGGCTCGCGGCCCTCGCCGAGCTGTGCGAGGTCATCGGGTGGATCCTCTTCGACGCGGGCTTCTACCGCGAGTCCCACCGGATGAACGCACGGGCGCTGGCCCTGGCCGAGATCTGCGGTGACCGCTGGACCGCCCGCTTCGTCCTGTTGAACGACAGCATGCTCAAGGCCCATACGGGAGCGCCGCGTGCCGCCCTTGAGGCCGCGGCCCGCGTGCACGGCGCGCGAGCGCTCCCCGCCAGGGTTAGCAGCCTCGTCATGATCCGCCAGGCGCACGCGATCGCCCTGCTCGGCGGCCACCGCGAGCCCATGGACCTGATGGCCCGCGCCCGGAGCCGGTTCCTCGACGGCATCTCGCGCCACGATCCGTACTGGGCCTGGTGGATCGACTCGACCGAGCTGCTCGGCCACCAGGGCTGGGTGCTGGCCCGGCTGCACCGATGGGACCAGGCCATTCCCCTGCTGCACGAGGCGGCCACCGCGCCGGGCCCCGCCTACCGGAGTCTCTTCACCGCGCAGCTCCTCTCCGCACTGGCACGAGCCGGAGCCTGGAGAGAAGCGGAGGATCTCATCGCCGCGCTCGCTCCCCGCGCCGCCCGCATCGGGTCCGTACGGACGACTCAGACGCTTGGGCGGACGGCATCCCATCTGCTCAGGAGTCCCGGCATCCCCGCGCCCCTTCGGGAGGCGGCAGCGTTCCTGCTGGAGTCCCTGCCGGTGCCGGTGCCGGTGTAGGCGCCGATTCTTCACGGGCTCCACACCGTAGGGTTTCGCACGTGAGACGACACATAGACTTCGAGCACCTGCACAACTTCCGGGATCTGGGCGGCTATCGGGCCGCTGACGGGCGCACGCTGCGCTGGGGCCGTCTGTACCGCGCCGACTCGCTCGCCAAGCTGCGGGGAGCCGACTGGGACCGCTTCCTCTCGCTGGGCGTCCGTACCGTGATCGACCTGCGCTACCCGTGGGAGATCGAGGCCAAGGGGCGGGTGCCCGAGGCGGAGGGGCTCGCCTACGTCAACCTCAGCGTGGAGCACCGCCCTTACGACCAGGCGGAGATCGACCCCGGCCTCGACCCGTGGCGCTACCTCGCCGACCGCTACGCGGAAGTCGCCCTCGACGGCGCGGAGGAGCTCCACCAGGCCCTGGAGGTCATCGCCTCGGGCAGCACCCCGCAGGTCTTCCACTGCGCCTCGGGCAAGGACCGCACCGGACTGCTCGCCGCGCTCGTCCTCGCGCTGCTCGGCGTGGACGAGGACGACATCGCCGCGGACTTCGCCCTCACCGAGCTGGCCACGGACCGGCTGATCGCGGACTGGAAAGCGGCCCACCCGGGCCGGGCCCTGAACTGGCCCGGCTACGGACGGGCGCCCGAAGAGATCATGCGCCTCTTCCTGGCCGACCTGACCGCCACCTACGGCTCGGTGCATGACTACGCGGTCAAAGAGCTCGGAGTCGACGACGCCCTGATCGAGCGTCTGCGCTCGCGGCTGCTGGACTGAACCGCCACCGACGGACCTCTGCGCGGCGGCTCAGCTCCGGAGCGCCGCGTACGTACGCTTTCGGCGATGTCGACGCCATCGCCCGGCCGGAACTGACCGGCGAACTGACGCAGGCTCAGCTCGCGGCCGAGCTGATGGCCTCCTGACCAGCCGGTGGTCAGACCCGCGCGGCCTTCCCCGACCGCCCCGCGACCGGCACGTCGAGAGGCCGCGCGAGGCCCACCACACCCTCGTCCAGGCGTTGCAGATGGCGCAGCACGCGGTAGGTGACGGTGCCCGAGCGCGGGGCGCCGGAGCCCTCGGCCTCCAGCATCGAGGCGATGCTGGCACCCGACTCGACCTCGCCCGTGGCCTTGTCGTCCTCCACGTAGGCGGCGATGATCTCGATGTTGTGGGCGATGCGCAGACCGGCCCGCTCCAGACGCGGATCCGCCGCGACGTTCTTGCTGTACGGCACGAGCTCGGCCGTCGCCGCCAGGGAACGGGCGTGGTAGGCGCAGGTCTCCAGGAGCGCCACCAGATAGCGGGCGGTCCTGCGGCGGCCCCGCAGCGGGGTGATCGGGTGGGTCAGCGGCTGGATGGAGGCGCGCAGATCGTCGAGCGCGGTGTCCAGGTCCCGCGCCTTGTCCAGGAGATCGGCCGCCGGACCGCCACTGAGCTGCTCCACCGACGCGGAGATGACGTCGGCGAGCCGGGTCAGGACGGTGTTCAGGAGCTCGTCGGTGCGGCGGTCGGTGTGCACCGGAAGCACGAGGACCGCCGCGATGATGCCGCAGGCGGCTCCGAGCGCCGTCTCCTCGATGCGCAGCCAGAGCACGGAGAGGCTGTAGGTGTTCAGGAGCGTGTAGAGCAGGCCCAGCATCGCCGTGACGAAGAAGGACATGAGCGCGTACGACAGGGGAGCGGTGAAGAACATCGCGAAGATGAAGAGCAGGACCAGCGCGAACGCTATCCATGTGTGGTTGCCGACCAGCCCGGCAAGCGCCACACCGGCGACCACCCCGAGCACCGTGCCCAGGAGCCGTCGGTACCCCTTGACCAGGATCTCGCCCGTGGACGCGGTGTTGAGGAACACCACCCAGCAGGTGAGCACCGCCCAGTACCAGCGCTGGGTGGAGAGGAACTCGCCGCCGATGATGGCCAGGGTCGAGCCCACCGAGACCTGGAACGCGGCCCTGGTGGTGGGGCGCCGCAGCCCGGTGCGGTCGTCCTCCTCGGGTTCGGCGATGTCCTCGGCACCGGCGATCGCGATGTCCTCGGCGTCGAACTCCTCGCGGGAGCGGGTCGTCGCCGGTGAGTCGTCGGACTCGTCCTGAGGACCGTCGAGTGCGATCCGCAGGCCGAGGACGGCTCGGGCCGCCTCACCGATGCCACGGAAGACGTCCTGGACGGCCATGGAGGCGCGCGGCAGATTGTCCTCGTCGCGGTAGCCGAGCAGCCGGTTGCGCACGTGGGCCAGTGCCGTGCCCTTGTCGTCGGCGACCGGGCGGCCGACCAGCAGGTGCAGCGCCTTCAGGTCCCTGCGCAGGGTGACGGTCGCGTCGTCCTCGGCGCGGATGCGCGTTCCGGTCGCCGGCACGGGCGCGTACGGCAGGTGCAGGGTGAGGGTGTCCGCGCGTTCGGCGCTGCGCGCGTTCAGGAGGAGTACGCCGAGGCGTTCGGCGGCGATCTCCGCGTCCGCCACACGGCGTTGGACCAGGGTCGCCGTGGCCGCGTCGGGGGTGCCCTCCTCGAGGCGGCCCTGGATCATCAGGGCGGTCTCGTGCAGCCGGGAAGTGCCGCGCCGCAGCTCGGCGAGGACCTTCTCCAACTGCTCCGGGGTGGCGTCCAGGAGCTCGATCTGCGTGGCCACGAGTTGCGCGAGCCGTGCCCTGAAGGCGACGCGCAGCCGCCCCAGATCGCGCCCGGGAGTCTCCGGCACGACGGCGAACCGTACGACGGCACTGCACACGAAGGCGACGGCCAGCGCCAGATACAGGCTGGGCAGGGCGGACGTGCTGGCGCCCACGAACAGCGAGACGAAGTAGACCTGAAAGCCGATCAGGCCGAGGGCCGTGCCCCGGTCGCCGAACCGGCGGCTGTAGACGGCACCGAAGATCAGCGCGACGAAGAAGATGTCACCCGCGATGACCTGGTCGTGCAGCAGCGCGCCCAGGGAGATCGCCGCGATCGCGACGGGCAGCCCGAGCGCGAGCGTGATCGCCTGGCCGCGCACCTCCTTCTCCTTGATGGCGAAGGTGGAGACCATCGCGGTCATGGCTCCCGCGACCATGTGCGTCACGTCGGTGCCGAGCAGGGCGAGGACGACGAGCGTGAGCGCGATCGCGCCGACCGTCCGCAGCCCCGCCATCAGCCGCAGAAGTCCGGGGTCCGATGCCACGAAGCGGTCCCATGTGCCGGTCCTGGTCCGCCGTCTCACTGCGCTCACACCCTCATTGCCGCTGTTCAGGCCGCGATTCTGTCACGGCGGGGTGCAACCGGGCTTGAGGGTTCACAGCGTGATACGCCCGAGGGGCCGACGCGAAGTGACCGAAAGTCTCCGGGGCGAGTTCAACGAAACACTTGAAGTCATGAATCCAGCAGATGACGAACTGACCGGGGCAGAGCTGTGCGCTGATGCCCCAGAAGCCAGTGGGACAAGGGGACGTGGCGCCCCCGCCCGCACCCCCGTTCCCGCCCGGCCGCGCTGGTGGACGCTCCTCGCGGTGAGCGCGGCCCAGCTCCTTGTGGTCCTCGACGGCACCATCGTGAACATCGCGCTCCCCTCCGCGCAGAGTGCACTGGACATGTCCGACGCGAGCCGGCAGTGGGCGATCACCGCCTACGCGCTGGCCTTCGGCGGACTGCTGCTGATCGGCGGCCGGGTCAGCAGCGTGCTCGGTCACCGGCGTGCCTTTCTCGTCGGCCTGATCGGCTTCGCCGCCGCGTCCGCGCTCGGCGGGGCGGCCGTGAACCCCGAGATGCTCTTCGGGGCGCGAGCCCTGCAAGGGGTGTTCGCCGCGCTCCTCGCACCCGCGGGTCTCTCCTTGCTGACGATCACCTTCACCGAGCCGGGCGAACGCGGCCGGGCCTTCGGCGTGTTCGCCGCGGTGGGTGCCGCGGGATCGGCGGTCGGCCTGGTCGCCGGGGGCCTGCTCACCGAGTACGCGAGCTGGCGCTGGTGCCTCTACGTCAACGTCCCCGTCGCCCTGCTCGCCGTGCTCGGCGCGACGTTCGTGCCACGGGACCGGCCGGCGCGGGGCGAGGGGCGGCTCGACGTGGCGGGGGCCCTGCTCAGCGCCACGGGCTTCGCCGCGATCGTGTACGCCTTCAACGAGGCGGAGCCGCTCGGCTGGGGGTCACCGAAGGTCGTCGGCCTGCTTGCGGGCGGCCTCCTGCTGCTCGCCGTGTTCGCCGCCGTCGAGGTACGGGCGCCGCGCCCGCTGCTTCCGATGCGTGTGCTCGTGCACCGGGCCCGCGCCGGTGCGTTCGTCTCCATCACCCTGCTGTTCGTGGCGATGTTCGGCTTCTACCTGTTCATGAGCTACTACACGCAGACGGTCCTCGGTTACTCACCCGTCGAGGCGGGTCTGACGCTGATCATCAACGCCGTGTCCGCTCTGGTGGGCGCGACGCTGATCGCCGGGAAACTCCACGGACGCGTCGCGCCCGCCGCGCTGATCGTGCCGGGGCTGCTGGCCGCGGCGGCGGGGATGTTCCTCCTGACCCGCCTGACATCGCAGAGCGCGGACGTCTTTCCGCTGTACCTGGTGCCCGCGCTGATCCTGACCGGCCTCGGCCTCGGCTGCGTCCTGCCGCCCACCGCGAGCCTGGCCACCGCTGACGTGCCGCCGCACGACATCGGAGCCGCCGCGGCGGCCTACAACGCCTCCCAGCAACTGGGAGCCGCGCTCGGCACCGCCCTGCTCAACACGGTCGCGGCCAGCGCCACCGCCTCGTACCTGGCGTCCACCGCGGACGCCACTCCCACGGCGGCCTCCGTGCACGGCTACACCACGGCCCTGATGCTCGCCTTCGTCATCCTGGTCGCCGCCGCGTGCGTCACGGGGCCACTGACCAGGAGCGTCCGAGCCCGCTGACCCGGACCCGACGACCGTACGCGGGCTCAGTGCCCGGGTGCTCCCGCCGAGCGCCCGGGCGCTCCCGCGCGCAGTCCGTCCATGACCAGGTCAAGGAGCCGTCCGGCGCGCGACTGCCAGTCGCCGTGCGGGTCGATCTGCCAGAGGCCCGCGATGGCGAGCAGGAAGTCGTCGGGGGTGAGGCCGGGGCGGATGGTGCCCGCCTCCTCGTTGGCCTTCAGGAGGAGCGTGACCGCGGAGGTCACGGGCCCGTGGCCCACCCCGGCCAGCGTGCCGAGGGTGCTGGTGGCCTTGCGCATCGCGTCGGCCAGGCCCGCTTTGGCCATGGCGTACTGCGCGAGGCGGTCCATCCACTCCCGCAGGGCCTGGTCGGGGGCACGCGTGTCGAGGAGCTGGCAGGCGGTGTCGGCGACCTGCTGGACCTCGTAGCGGTAGACCTCGAGGACGAGGGCCTCGCGGTTGGGGAAGTTGCGGTAGAACGTCCCCTGGCCGACGCCCGCCTTCTTGGCGATCGTGCTGAGCGGGGCGTCCGCCGAGTGCGTCAGCTCGGCCAGCGCCACTTCCAGGATGCGCTCGCGATTCCGTTGCGCGTCCGAGCGCAGGGCGTCCTTCTTCTGATGCACTCGTCCTCCTCCCGAGAATCGCGGCCCGGGCCACTCTTGCTAAGCGGACAGCTGTCCGTTAAATTCTGAAGCTAACGGACAGCTGTCCGCTTAGGGTCACCATACCGGCAGGCGCGGCCGGTGGGGAGGTCGGCCGACAGGGCCGTGGACCTCTCCCTCGCCGCCCACGCCACAGATGCCCCGAGCCGACCCCCTTGACGCACGGCGCCACCCCCTCTCGAACTCCTCCCTCCGGGAGCCCCCGCATGACGTTCACGCTCGTACGTGAAAAAAGCTGGCAAAAGCTGACAGAAGTGAAAGAAGGCTGATCGTGGCCCCAACGACGTCCAGCGCCATCACGCTGAACATCAACGGCGAAAAGCACACGCTGCCCGTCGACCACCGCACCACCCTGCTCGACGCCCTGCGCGAGCGCCTCGATCTGACCGGCACGAAGAAGGGCTGCGACCAAGGGCAGTGCGGCGCCTGCACGGTGCTGATCGACGGCCGCCGTGCCGTCTCCTGCCTGCAACTCGCCGTCGCCTCCGAGGGACGGGAGATCACCACCATCGAAGGCGTGGCCGACGGGGACCGGCTGCACCCGGTGCAGCAGGCCTTCCTCGACCTCGACGGATACCAGTGCGGCTACTGCACGCCGGGACAGGTCTGTTCGGCCATCGCGGTCATCGAGGAACACGCGGCCGGCTGGCCCAGCGCCGCGACCACCGACGTACGGCCCGAAGCGGGCGTACCCGAACTCAGCGCGGACGAGATCCGCGAGCGCATGAGCGGCAACCTGTGCCGCTGCGGCGCCTATGTGTCGATCGTCCAGGCGGTCGCGCGGGCGGCAGCCGCCGAGACCGAGGCTGCGGAGGCCGTGGCATGAGGGAATTCGGCTATCAGCGGGCGGTCGACGTGCCCGGCGCGGTCGCGCTGCTCGGTACCGACCCCGACGCGCGCTTCCTGGGCGGCGGCACGAACCTCGTCGACCTGATGAAGACCGGCGTGGAGCGGCCCGGACTGCTCATCGACGTACGCGAGTTGCCCCTCGACCGCATCGAGGCCACCGACGACGGCGGGCTGCGGATCGGCGCGACCGTCACCAACAGCGACCTCGCGGCCCACCCCGAAGTACGGCGCCGCTACCCGGCGTTGGCGGAGGCCGTCCTGGCCGGCGCGTCGGGCCAGCTGCGCAACATGGCCACCGTCGGCGGAAACCTGCTCCAGCGCACCCGCTGCGGCTACTTCGCCGACCTGTCCAAACCGTGCAACAAACGCGCCCCCGGCAGCGGCTGCCCCGCCATCGAGGGCGAGCACCACAACCACGCCATCCTCGGCGCCACCGAGCACTGCGTGGCCGTCCACCCCTCCGACATGGGGGTGGCGCTCACCGCCTTCGACGCGGTCATCTCGTACGAGACGGCGCAGGGCACCGGCGAACTGCCGCTCGCGGACTTCTATCTCTCCGTGGGCAGCACCCCGCACCTGGAGACCGCGCTGCCGTCGGGTGCGCTCATCACCGGCGTCACCCTGCCGCCCGCCCCGGTCGCCGCCCACTCCCGCTACCGCAAGGTGCGCGAGCGCGCGTCGTACGCCTTCGCGATCGGCTCGATCGCCGCGGCGATCGACGTCAGGGACGGCGTCGTCCACGAAGTGCGTCTTGCCTTCGGCGCGGTCGCGTCCCGGCCGTGGCGCGCACGGGAGGCCGAGCGTGCCCTGACCGGCGGTCCCGCGAGCGCCGAAGCGTTCGCGGCCGCCGCGGACGCCGAGCTGGCCGCCGCGAAGCCCCTGCCCGACAACGGCTACAAGGTGACGCTGATGCGCAACCTCGTCGTCGCCCTGCTGACCGAGCTCACCGAGGAGGCCGCCCGATGACGGCGCGGACCAAGACGACCCCGTCCGGCGCGGCGTCGGGCACCGTCGGCGCTTCGTACACCCGCGTGGAGGGCCTGGACAAGGTCACCGGCGCGGCCCGGTACGCGGGAGAGATCCCCTTCGCCGAACTCGCCCACGGCTGGCTGGTGTTGTCCACCATCGCCCGCGGCCGGATCCTCTCCGTCGAGTCGGACCCCGTGCGTGAGATGCCCGGCGTCCTGGCCGTCCTGCACCACGGGAACGCACCGCGCGTGGACACGGACTACGTCAGCATCGTCGGCACCCCCGACCCGATCTTCGAGGTCTTCCAGCACGACCGGGTGCCCTTCGTCGGCTGGCCGGTGGCCCTGGTGGTCGCCGAGACCTCCGAGCAGGCCAGGGAGGCCGCCGAGGCGCTGGTGGTGCGGTACGAGGAGGAGCCGCACGACGTCGCGTTCTCCGCCGAGCACCCCGGCACGTACACGCCGGACGGCGACGGCACGCTGAAGGAGAAGGGCGACCTGGAGGCCGAACTCGCCGCGTCCGCGCATGTCGTGGACGAGGAGTACACCACGCCCGAAGAGCACCACGGCTCGATGGAGCCGCACGCGGCGATGGCGCGCTGGGACAGCGGACGCCTCGAAGTCGTCGACTCCAACCAGAGCAGCATGTGGATCGCGGACGAGCTGGCGAAGCTGTTCTCGCTCGACCGGGCCTCGGTCCGGGTGCGCTCCGAACACATCGGCGGCGCCTTCGGCTCCAAGGGCGTACGCGTGCACCAGATCGCCGCCGTGATGGCGGCGACGCTGCTCGACCGGCCCGTCCGGGTCGTCCTCAGCCGCCGCCAGCTGTTCTCGCTCACCGGCTACCGCAGCCCCACCGCCCAGCGCGTCAGGCTCGGCGCGGACGTCGACGGGCGGCTGCGCGCCGTCGACCACCAGGCGCACAGCCTCACGTCGACGGTCCATGAATTCGTCGAGGGGAGCGCCGGGTTCGGGCGTCCGATGTACGCATCCGACGCCCACCGCAGCGTCAACCGCGTCGTGCGCCTCGACGTGCCGACGCCGACCTTCATGCGCGCTCCCGGCGAGGCTCCGGGATCGTTCGCGCTGGAGTCCGCGCTCGACGAACTCGCCGAGCGGTGCGGTGTGGACCCGGTCGCGCTGCGCGCCCGCAACGAACCGGACGTGGGCCCCGTCTCCGGGCTGCCGTTCGCCAGCCGCAATCTGCTGTCCGCCTTCCAGGAGGGGGCCCACAGGTTCGGCTGGGCGGATCGCGACCCGCGTCCCGGCCTGCGGCGCGAGGGGCGCTGGCTGCTCGGCACCGGCACCGCGGCGGCCACCTTCCCGGTGATCGTCTCGCCGTCCACGGCGGCCGTGACGGCGGAGGCCGACGGCACCTTCACGGTGCGGATCACCGCATCGGACGTCGGTACGGGAGCACGGACCGCGCTGACCCTGATCGCCGCGGAAGCCCTTGAAGTGCCCCAGGACCGCGTCCAGGTGCGCATCGGGGACAGCGACTTCGGCCCGGCGGCGATCTCCGGCGGCTCGATGGGCACCCGCTCCTGGGGCTGGGCCGTCAGGACAGCGGTGGCCGACCTGCGGGAGCAACTGGCCCTGGGCGGTGACATTCCGCCGCAGGGAATCACCGTGCGGTCCAACACTGCCGCGGCCGTCGGAGCCCTCGCGCAGAAGGAACGCCACTCCTACGGCGCGCAGTTCGCCGAGGTCGCCGTCGACGTCACCACCGGTGAGGTGCGGGTTAGGCGCATGCTCGGCATCTTCGCGGCGGGCCGCATCATCAACCCGCTCACCGCGCGCAGCCAGCTCGTCGGCGGGATGATCTGGGGCCTGTCCATGGCCCTGCACGAGGAGGCCCACCGGGACCAGGCGACGGGCGGCCACGTCGGCGCCGACTTCGCGGGCTACCACTTCGCCGCCAACGCCGATGTGCCGGTCATCGAGGCGGACTGGGTGGAGGACACCGACGAGGACGACCCGGTCGGCATCAAGGGCATCGGCGAGATCGGCATCGTGGGAGCCGCCGCGGCCATCGCCAACGCGGTCTGGCACGCGACCGGCGTACGCCACCGCCATCTGCCCATCCGTCCCGACCGTGTCCTGAACGCGGGAGGAGCCCCGGGTGCTTGACATCGCCGACACGCTGAACCGCTGGGTCGAGGAGGGCCGGGACTTCGCCGTCGCCACCGTCGTGACGGTGGGCGGCAGCGCGCCGCGCCCGCCCGGCGCCGCCCTCGCCGTAGACAGCGAGGGCACGGTCATCGGTTCGGTCTCCGGCGGCTGTGTGGAGGGAGCGGTGTACGAGCTGTGCGTCCAGTCCCTCCAGGACGGCATGACCGTGCGCGAGCGGTTCGGCTACAGCGACGAGGACGCCTTCGCGGTCGGCCTGACCTGCGGCGGCGTCATCGAGGTCCTGGTCACGCCGCTGGGCGCGGACGCGCCGGGCAGGCAGGTCTTCGCGGCGGCGATCTCGGCCGCCGCCCGCGGGGACGCCGCGGCGCTCGCCCGCGTGGCCCGGGGCCCCGCCGAACTCATTGGCAGGGTCGTGCTCGTCCACCCCGACGGCTCGTACGAAGGCGGTCTGGAAGGGCACCCGGACCTCGACCGGACGGTGGTGGGGGAGACCCGCGCGATGCTGGACGCGGGTCGCACCGCCGAGTTCGACGTCTCGGAGAGCGGGTCGCGCTGCGGCCAGCCCCTGACCGTGTTCGTCGAGTCGTGCGTGCCCCCGCCCCGCATGATCGTCTTCGGTGCGATCGACTTCGCCGCGGCCCTGGTGCGCACGGGCAAGTTCCTCGGCTACCACGTGACCGTGTGCGACGCCCGTCCGGTCTTCGCCACGCGGGCCCGCTTCCCCGAGGCCGATGACATCGTGATCGACTGGCCGCACCGCTACCTCCGGGACACCGCGGCCGACGGCCGCACGGTCTTGTGCGTCCTCACCCACGACGCCAAGTTCGACATCCCGCTCCTTGAGGTGGCGCTGCGCCTTCCGGTCGCTTTCGTCGGCGCGATGGGCTCACGCCGCACCCACGAGGACCGCAACAAGCGTCTGCGTGAAGTGGGCGTCACCGAAGAGGAGTTGGCCCGCCTCCACTCCCCGATAGGGCTCGACCTCGGGGCCCGTACCCCGGAGGAGACCGCCCTGTCCATAGCGGCCGAGATCGTCGCGGCGCGCCGGGGCGGGACGGGGGCTCCGCTGACCGGTTCCGGGTCGCCGATCCACCATGAGGCGGGCGACGCGGGGGCGGGTGGCTCCCACGCAGCCGCGTGACCTGACCCGGCAGGGTGCGAGGGTGGCCGCGGTGTTCGTGCACCGCGGCCACCCTCGCGCTCACGCCGGTTCCACCGCCTCCCACAGCAACTGCACCGGATGCCAGGCGTTCCGCTCGGTCCCGTGGAAGATCTGCTGGCGGCAGGAGACTCCCGTGGCGACCACGACATCAGCCCCCACGGACTCGCCGCGCGATTGAGCTGGTCCTGTACGACGCCTGCCTCGACCAGGGCCGTCCGCTGCTCGGGTCGAGCCCCACGATGCGGTTCATGTGGCGGGACAGATCGAGGACCAGGCCAGGTCCGACGGTCTGGCCCGCCCTCCTGTTCACCGCCTCGTTCCTGTTCAACGTGGCGCTGTGCGTCATCGTCTTCTTCGCCTTCGGTGGACGGCAATTGCTCGGGCAACGTGCCGAGGCGTACAACGCCGGCGGCGAGCGCCACGACGACGCGGCGCCGCCCGGCGGCCAACTGGTGAAGGCGGGCGAGGCGGGCACAGCACCCCGCCGCGCGCCCGCCGTCACCGCGACCGCCGCACCCACGAAGCCGGACGAGCCCCTCAGGCTCGACGGCCCGCGCGCACTCACCCTCATCGGACTGCTCAGCCTCGTCGCCGGAGCGCTCTTCTTCGACCTCGACGTCGGCCTGATGGCACTCACCATCACCGTTGTCCTGTGCCTGGTCTCACCGAAGTCGGTCACCGGCGCCGTGGACCGGTGCGCATGGTCCACCGTCCTGCTGGTCTGCGGCATCGTCACGGCCCTGGCCATCTCCGCGTCCGTGGTGGACGCCTCCCCCTTCTCCACCAGCCGAGCACTCGTGACCGCCAACACCCCGGCGGAACAACGGGACTTCGTCTTCCGCCGGCTGATGGCCTGGGGGCTCGGCATCAGCGTGGTCGGCCCCCTCGTCACATGGGGCCTGTTCGTCGTGCCCAGCTCACTGTGACGGCGAAGTGGGATGGTGTCGTACGCCGTCGTGGCGCACGTCAGGGGGTCGGGATGCCGCCGGGCCGGGCAGGCCGCCCGAAATGCACCGGCACACCCGGCGAATACAGCACGCTCACCGGGTCCCCGAGCGGCCGCGGCAGCCCCGCGGCGGCGACCAGGTCCTCGTCGCACTCGATCAGATCGGCCCGGTGCAGCGGCCAGCGCGGATGCACGTTCGGCAGGAACATCTGCCGCCCGAAGAACGTGTTGTGCATGCCCCACCGGGCCGTCAGGAAGTGCTCGAAATCGGTGGGCTCCTCGACCCGCTCGCCCACCCGGACGGCGATACGGCTGTGCGCGCCCCGCGGCCCCGGCCAGCGCCTGGCACTCGTGTACGTGACGATGTCGCCGCTGTGCCGGATGCTCATCCGCGACCACTGGTACGGCAGCCGGAAGGCACCGCGCGCGACCGCCACCGGGATCAGGCGCGAGGCGTCGAGGGAACGGAAGACGACACCGCGGCGGCCATGGGCGTCCACCGAGTAGAGGCGGACGTTGGTCTCGGGAAACGTACCCAGATAGGGGATGCCCGGCAGCCGGAACCAGCCGACCCGGTGCATGCGGAACGCGACCAGACCCACATAGGTCGACCCGTCGTGGAGATCGGGAACCGTCCCGGCCGGAAGGAGCGGCGCGACCTCCGCGGGATCCACGGCCCAGTGCACGAAGGCAAGGTCCAGCCACGACTGCGTGAGCAGCGGATTCTCGGCGGAGGCGGGCGGATCGGCGGTTATCGGTTCCGGCACGGCGGGGGAGAGGACCACGCCATCAGCATCGCAGGGGCCACGCCCGCGCCCGGCACGGGGTCGGGTGTCCGGTCCGGCACCGGGCGCCGCGGCGGCATGACCGAGCCCCCGCATGACTGAGCCCCCGGCCGACTGTGTCGGTGTCCGGGGGCTCAGAGCTCGGAAGCTCAGGAGCGGGACTGACGGTCCTGCTCGGCGCGCTCCGCGTTCTTCTCCTTGATGCGTACCGTTTCCTTGCGGACCTCGGCCTGGGTGGCGCGCTCCTTCTGCAGCCACTCCGGGTTGTCCGTCTTCAGCGCTTCGATCTGCTCCGTGGTGAGGGCCTCCGTGACCCCGCCACGCGCGAGACCGGCGATGGACACGCCGAGCTTCGACGCGACGACCGGCCGGGGGTGCGGGCCGTTGCGCCGCAGCTCCTGGAGCCACTCGGGCGGCTCGGTCTGCAGGGCGTTCAGCTCGCTGCGCGAGACGACACCCTCCTGGAACTCGGCGGGGGTGGCCTCGAGGTACACACCCAGTTTCTTCGCCGCGGTCGCGGGCTTCATGGTCTGGGTGGTCTGGTGCGACGTCATGGTCCCCAGGGTATCGAGCATGTGAGCTACCGCCGACCACGACCGGTAACCTGGCGGGGTGACAGACTCGCAGGCAACCCCTTCTTTCAGGCTCGCGTACGTCCCGGGGGTGACACCCACCAAATGGGTGCGGATCTGGAACGAGCGGCTGCCCGACGTGCCGCTGACCCTCGTGGCGGTGTCCCCCGGCGAGGCTTTCGAGCTCCTGCGCGACGGCGGCGCCGACGCCGGTTTCGTACGACTGCCGGTCGACCGTACGGACCTCAGCGCGATCCCCCTCTACACCGAGACGACGGTCGTCGTGATCCCCAAGGACCACGTCATCGCGGCGGTCGACGAGGTGACGGCCGAGGACCTGGCCGACGAGATCCTCCTGCACCCCCTCGACGACACACTGCCCTGGGAGAGCCTGCCCGGACAGCCCGCGAACGAGCGCCCCGCCACCACGGCGGACGCCATCGAGCTGGTGGCGGCGGGCATCGGCGTCCTCGCCGTCCCCCAGTCGCTCGCCCGCCTGCACCACCGCAAGGACCTCACCTACCGTCCGCTCACGGAAGCCCCCGAATCACGGGTCGCGCTGTCCTGGCCGGAGGACGCGACCACGGACCTGGTGGAGGACTTCATCGGGATCGTGCGAGGGCGCACCGTCAACAGCTCACGCGGCCGCTCCCAGACGCCCGCGACCGGGTCGGCTTCGGCTTCGGACCAGTCGAAGCGGAAGAGCCCCGACAAGGGCGGCGCCCGGCGCAAGCCCGCGGCGGGCACGGCGGGCAAGCCCGCCGGGAAGTCCGGAAAGCCGGCCGGGAAGGCGGGCAAGAACGCGCGCGGCGGCTCCGGAGGCACCCCGAAGGGCGCCAAGCGCGGCAAACCCCGCCGTCGGCCGTAGCCCCGACTCCACTGCCCGCGGGGGCGCTGCCCTCAGGGCTGCCCCTCCGGCAGCCGCCTCACCCGGTGCCGTTCCCCTGAGCCCACCAGGCGAGCACCCCGCCGAGGACGAACAGCAGGCAGATGGCGGCGTTGGTCCGCTTGTAGGCGACGAGGACCGCGGCGAACTCACGGATCGTCGCGGTGGGCCAGAAGTACGCGGCGGTCGGTGAGCCCACCACCTGGCCCCGGATCCCGGTCCGCCGAGCGGTGAGGGCGGCACGGAACGCGTGGTAGTTGTTCGTGACGATGACGCACCGGTAGTCCGGATTCGTCTTCTCCATGATCGCCTTGCTGAACCGCAGATTCTCGTCGGTCGTCGTCGAGCGGTCCTCCCGCTCGATCAGGCGGGCGGGAAACCCGTGGGCGATCAGGTCGTCGGCCATCGCGTGGGACTCCGGCACGTCTTCGTCCGGCCCCTGGCCCCCCGACGTGATGAGCACCGGCGCATCGCCCCGCTCGGCGAGGCGCGCGTGCACCGCGTGCGCCCGCCGGAGACGACTGGCAAGCAGCGGCGGCACGGTGGACCCGCCGACGAGCCCGGAGCCGAGCACGACCACGAAGTCGGCCTTGCGGTGCACCCGCAGCCGCCCGTAGAGGAACGCGTAACAGACGAAACAGAGGAACAGGAACGCGAGGTAGGCGGCAAGACCACCGGCGGCCGTGCCCACCCCGACCCACACCGGCGTCCGTACGACGGCCGCCATGACCACCAGCGCCACGACCGCGAGGATGGCCAACGCGGCGACCAGTGACAGCAGGTTGGTCGGGCTCCTGCCCTCCTTGCGCACCATCTGCAGGCCGTTGGAGAACAGGAAGCAGATCAGTACGAGGATGCTCAGCGCGCCGAGCACCACCAGCGCCCACGCCACGGCCTGACCCGATGCCGAGCCGGACCTGACCAGTTGGAACAGCCAGGCCGCCAGGGCACAGAGTGCGGCGAGGCCCAGGATCACGGCATTGCTGAACTTCCTGCGCTCGCGCACCACGCGCACGCAGAAGACCAGGAAAAGGAGTATTGCGGGGGCGTAGAGCAACATCCGCACAGCCTAGGCGCGGTCGACCACCGCCTCGGGCCGGAGCCGAGAGTGGAGCCGAGGCCGGCATCGACACTGCCACCAGGACCGAAACGGAAGGCGTCCGCTGCGGTGATCTCGTGGTGCAGGCCGTGCCCTTATGCGCGACAGGGAGTTGACCCCGGTATGAAGAAGCGAAGCGTACTGGCCGTTGTCACTTTTGCCGCCGGGGCTGTCATCGCCGCGATCAGCCCGCCCCCGGGAGCGGACACGGCGGACACGAGGGAGCCCGCCCACGCCACGGGCGCCCTGGACGTGATCGACGACGCCGGTCAGTGGACCGAGGATGCCCCGCAGACGCCGGGCGCCGGTGTCGGTGTGGTCGCCCCCGACATCTCCAGCACCCAGCGGCTCTGAGGCGACGGACGCGGGCCGGGGGGGGCCTCCCGGCCCGGCCGTCCCTCACTCGCCCCACCCGCCCCGGAGAAACACGTGGAGCACTCGCCCACACCTGGAGGACCCACATGGCCCGTACCCGACCGATCCGCAAGAGCGCGGCGAGACTCGCAGCCGTGCTGGCGCTGAGCCTGCTGGCCCTGCCGATGCTCGGCGGCACCGCCACAGCGGGCGGCACCTGCTTCGCCACCCACGCCGACGCCCCGATCTACGCCGGGAACAACCCGTGGACCGAGATCGTGGGCTACCTCGATCCGGCCACTCCGGTGAACGGCACCCGCCAGGGCGCCGATGCCCTGTGGCAGGTCTCGCGCACCGACAACGGACAGCAGCTCGGGTACATGCGGCCCGCCGACCTCAGGTGCGACGGCGGCTGACGACTGCTCACCAGCGGCCACGGCGGGCCCGGCACATCGGGCCCGCCGCCGCTCGGCCCTCCCCAACTGAACTCTGTGGCCCGCTCGCTTGCCGTCCAGGTATCGTCCACCTCTTGATCAGCCGCTTCGGCGGCCTTCGACGCAGAGGTGGATTTCGCATGACCAGCCGGCCCGCCACGACGACCCTGTGGCGCCCGACCGGTCCCAAGGAGCTGGACCTGGTCCGGGAGTCGAGCTGGCGCGCCTGGCCGCCCCGCCTGCCCGAGCAGCCGATCTTCTATCCGGTCCTCAACGAGGACTACGCGATCAGGATCGCCAGGGACTGGAACGTGAAGCACGACGGCGTGGGCCACGTGACGCGGTTCGAGGTCGACTCGGAGTTCCTGCGTCGGTACCCCGTCCAGCAGGCGGGTGGCCGGACGATCCTCGAACTGTGGGTTCCTGCCGAGGAGCTCGACGCGTTCAACTCCCACATCGTCGGCGAGATCGAGCTGGTCCACACGTTCCGGTGAGAGAGGCGCAGACCCCTGCCGGGTCTGCGAACGGATTCGGGAGAGCGCCGAGGAGAGCGCTCTCCCAAAAAGCATCCTCCGCCCGTCCGGCCGAGACGTCAACGCCGCGAACCCACTCTTCAATTTGCCGTCGAACAT
This sequence comes from Streptomyces sp. NPDC032198, assembly GCF_040636975.1. Lineage (NCBI taxonomy): Bacteria > Bacillati > Actinomycetota > Actinomycetes > Kitasatosporales > Streptomycetaceae > Streptomyces > Streptomyces sp. NPDC032198. The sequence goes on from NZ_JBEZVL010000016.1 coordinate 203,592, forward strand.
CGCCGCGTGGCAGCCGAGGTGATACGACTCGCGCGGGTGCGAGGCCCCAACACCCGCTGAACAGCAGGAAGTTGCATCCCGCTGAGTGACGCGACCGGGGAAGTCAGCGGCCTCGTACGTCAAATGCGCACCAGCGGGCCGTAGGTGCCGACATCCAGTCGTTCACCGACTCTTGACACGCTCGCGTCACGATGGGAACACTCCGGGAGAGCGCTCTCCCAACCCATTCCCCTCAGGGCGCTCCGCAACAGATGGCTCCGGGCGGCCGACGTACTTCCTCGACGGCTCCCGGCCACGCAGGTCCCCACCCGGTGCCCGGGAGCGCACGGCCACGGCTCCCGGCAGGCCGGCCCCCATCCCTCTCCACGTGGCAGGAGGTCTCCATGGCACGGAGATCGCGCACCATCTCGGGAGCGCTGATCGCAGGCGCCCTGATCATCAGCTCGCTGGGCATCGGCGGCATCGCGGTGAGCGCCGACCACGCGTCCGAGTCCCGGACGTCGAAGACCGCGGCATTGCACGCGGGACACACCATGGCCGCATCCACCCGCGCGGCGGCCGAGGACGCCGACGCAGACGGGTACATCCTCGCGAAGCAGCCCGTCACCGGCGTCAAACCGTCGGCCGAGCAGCCGCCGCACCGCTACTTCCACGAGTTCCAGGCGCACTGTTCGGTGACGCACACCGCCCCCGACGACCCCATCGTCTACCCCGGGCAGCCCGGCAAGTCGCACGACCACACGTTCATGGGCAACACCACGACGAACGCCCACAGCACCACGGCATCCCTGGACGCCGGATCCACCAAGTGCCTTGCCCCCGGCGACAGGTCGGCGTACTGGATGCCCACGCTGTACAACGGCGACAAGGAGGTGCGGCCCGTAGGGGACCAGACGATCTACTACAAGGCCGGGGTCACCGACTACACGAGTGTGCGGCCCTTCCCCAAGGGGCTCAGGTTCGTCGTCGGCAGTCCGATGCAGACCGCGCAGGAGTTCCGCGACCACCCGGGCTTCGTCGAAGGGTGGGAGTGCGGGACCAGCTACTTCAACGTCGAGTTTCCCAAGAACTGTCCCACGACGGCCGACACCCAGCTCAACATCCGCTTCCAGGCCCCCAGTTGCTGGGACGGCAAGACACTTGACTCGCCGAATCACCAGAGCCACATGTCCTACCCGGTGGTCAAGAACGGTACCAACGACAACGTGTGCCCGACGAGCCACCCCGTCGCCCTGCCGATGATCGAGTTCAAGATGGCGTTCCCCGTCAACGGGGACATGTCGAAGGTCCGCCTGGCGAGCGGGACCGGCCACTCCTTCCACTACGACTTCTTCAACGCGTGGGACGACGCGACGCTGAAGGCGCTGGTGGATCACTGTGTCGTCGGCGGTCTGCAGTGCGATCCGCGCGGCTACGACCAGACCCATCCCGAAGCGGGCGCGGCGCTCGACGAGAACTACGAGCTGCCATGACCCCGGGCCTGCGAAGGGCGAGGCCCCCTTAGCCCTTCGCAGGCGCCCCCGCGCCCCCCCGCCCCCGCATCGCCCCCATCTCTCATCCCCATCCCCCCTCGCCCAGGAGACCCCATGCGTAGACCTGGTACCGCTCTCTCCCTAGGCCTCCTTGGCCGCCTTGGCCGCTTCGTGGCCCCGGTGACCGCGGGCCTGCTCGTGACCGGAGCCCTCGCGCTCCCCGCCCAGCAGGCGCACGCGGCCGGCAGTGTCGTGAAGGTGACCGGTTCGCAAGGCAACTGGCGGCTCACCGTCGACGGTTCGCCCTACCAGGTCAAGGGCTTGACCTGGGGCCCCTCCGTCGCGGACGCCGACAAGTACATGCCCGATCTGCGGTCCATGGGCGTCAACACCATCCGGACCTGGGGCACCGACGCCTCCAGCAAACCGCTGTTCGACTCCGCGGCGGCCCACGGCATCAAGGTCGTCGCGGGCTTCTGGCTCCAGCCCGGCGGCGGTCCGGGGAGCGGCGGCTGTGTCAATTACCTGACGGACACCGCGTACAAGAACCAGATGCTCGAGGAGTTCCCCAAGTGGGCGAACACCTACAAGGACAACCCCGGTGTCCTGATGTGGAACGTGGGCAACGAGTCGGTGCTTGGCCTGCAGAACTGCTTCACCGGTGACGAACTGGAGAAGCAGCGCAACGCGTACACCACCTTCGTCAACGACGTCGCCAAGAAGATCCACGCGGTGGACCCCAACCACCCCGTGACCTCCACCGACGCCTGGACCGGTGCCTGGCCCTACTACAAGAGGAACGCCCCGGACCTCGACCTCTACGCCGTCAACTCCTACAACGCCGCGTGCGACATCAAGTCCCAATGGGAGAAGGGCGGTTACAACAAGCCCTACATAGTCACCGAGACCGGGCCCGCCGGTGAGTGGGAGGTGCCCGACGACGCCAATGGCGCGCCGCAGGAGCCCACCGACCAGGCGAAGGCCGCCGGTTACACCAAGGCCTGGGACTGCGTCACCGGTCATCGGGGCGTTGCGCTCGGCGCCACGATGTTCCACTACGGCACCGAGTACGACTTCGGGGGCGTCTGGTTCAACCTGCTTCCCGCGGGTCAGAAGAGGCTCTCGTACTACGCGGTGAAGAAGGCCTACAAGGGCAGCACCGCAGGGGACAACACCCCGCCGGTCATCTCCGGCCTGACCGTCGACGGTGACGCGGGCAAGGTTCCCGCGGGCGGCCCGCTGACGCTCACGACCAAGGTCAGCGACCCCGATGGCGACGCGCTCTCCTACGAGGTGCTCGCCAACAGCATGTACATCGACAAGAGCAAGGAACTTACCCCGCTGGCCGCCACGAACCAGGGGTCGGGTCGTCTGAAGGTCACGGCTCCGGACAAGCCCGGCGTCTGGAAGATCTATGTGAAGGTCTCCGACGGCAAGGGCAACGTCGGTATCGAGACCAGGTCCGTACGCGTGGTCGTGCCACCCGTCGACGGCACGAACATCGCCCAGGGCAAGCCCGCGACCGCATCCTCCTTCCAGCCCGGCAGCGGCGACTGCCCGTGCACCGCCGCCAACGCGGTCGACGGCAAGCAGAACACGCGGTGGGCCAGCGACTGGAGCGACCCGCAGTGGCTCCAGGTCGACCTGGGCTCCACCACCTCCTTCAAGCACGTCCAGCTCAACTGGGAGACCTCGTACGCGAAGACGTACACGATCCAGACCTCGGACGACGCGCAGAACTGGAGGACCGTGCGTGAGGTGCGCGGCGGCAACGGCGGCGTCGACGACTTCGATGTGAGCGGCTCCGGCCGCTACGTGCGCGTCAACGGCACGGAGCGAGGAACCGGATACGGCTACTCGCTCTACGAACTCGGCATCTACAAGTGAGCCACGACTGAAGCACGACTGATGTGCGACTGATCGACGACTGGTCTGTGGCCGGTGTGGCCGGTCCATGGCTGGTCCGCTGCTGATCCGACTTCGGCGCCGCTCCCTCGTCGGGGGGCAGGAGGAGCAAAGCATGACGCGCGAGGCACTGCTGAAGTTGGTCGGCATGCTGGACCTGGAGCGGAAGGTGAGGCTGCTGACCGGCGCCACGGTGTGGCGCACCCGGGCCGAACCGGCCGTGGGGCTGCGGGAGATGGTCTTCTCCGACGGCCCCGCCGGGGTGCGGGGGGAGGAGTGGGACGAGCGCCTCCCCTCGCTGCTCCTGCCCTCCGCCTCCGCGCTCGGCTCGCTGTGGGACGCGCAACTCGCGGCGGAACTGGGTGAGTTGCTGGCCCTCGAAGCTCTGCGCAAGGGCGTGCACGTGGTCCTGGCGCCCACCTTGAACCTCCATCGCACCCCGCTGGGAGGGCGCCACTTCGAGTGCCTTGCCGAAGACCCGGAACTGGCCGCGCGCACCGGGGCCGCCCTGATCCGGGGCATTCAGGCGCACGGGGTGGCCGCGACCGCCAAGCATTACGTGGCGAACGACTCGGAGACCGAGCGGCTCACACTGGACGTCCGGGTGGACGAGCGGACGTTGCGCGAGGTGTATCTGGCGCCCTTCGAAGCAGCCGTCCGAGCGGGCGTGTGGCTCGTCATGAGTGCGTACAACGGCGTCAACGGCACGACCATGACCGCCCATGAACTGCTGGCCGAGCCTCTGAAAGGAGAGTGGGGATTCGACGGGGCCGTCGTGTCCGACTGGGGTGCCGTGCGCCTGACGGCAGAGAGCGCGGAGGCGGCCCAGGACCTGGCGATGCCCGGCCCAGACGGCCCGTGGGGTGCGGCTCTGGTGGCGGCGGTCCGGAGCGGCGGCGTTCCCGAGCGGGCGATCGACGACAAGGTGGTGCGCCTGCTCACCCTCGCCGACCGCGTCGGCGCACTCGGCGTCGGCCGCGGGCTCCCGCCGCGCGCATGGCCGGGTGGCACGGCCCGCCGTCTCCTGCGACGGGCCGTGGCGGCCGGCACCGTACTGCTGCGTAACGAGGACGTCCTGCCCCTGGACGTCTCCGCACTGCGCAGCGTGGCGGTCATCGGTCGGCATGCCTCGACACCGCGGCTCCAGGGAGAAGGCAGTGCCGGGGTCTTCCCGGCGGACGTCGTCACACCGCTGGACGGGATCCGGAACCGGCTGCGCGGGCAGGCCGAGGTCCTGCACGCACCGGGCCCGGACCTGGGCGGGCAGCCGAGGCCGCTGGATCCCGCGCAGTGCGAGAACCCCCTCACCGGGGAGCCCGGCGTGCTGCTGAGGGTGCTGACAGCGGACGGCCGCGAACTCTCCTCGGAACACCGCCATTCCGGAAGGCAGTTGGAGCCTCCTCTCGCGCCGGAAGCCCACACCGTCGAGATCAGCGCCGTGGTACGCACGGCCGGTGAAGGGAAGTGGACGTTCGGAGTGGGGGGCTACGGCCGGATGAGTCTCGCGGTGGACGGACAGCCCCTGGTGGAAGGGGAGTTCGCGCGCGACACCGAGGATCCGGCGGTCATTCATCTCGACCCGCCACGGCAGCACGCCTCGGTATGGCTGCCCGCGGGTCACCCCGCGCACGTCGTGGCCCGCAGGGAACTCGCACCGGACACCGGCCGCGCCGTCGTCGTGACGGCCGCGGCGCCCGAGCCGGACCCCGAGCAGGCGCTGTCCGAGGCGGTCGGGGCCGCGCGGAATGCGGACGTGGCGGTGGTCGTCGTCGGCACCACCGAGGGCAGCGAATCCGAGGGGCACGACCGCACCTTGCTCACCCTTCCCGGCCGTCAGGACGAACTGGTTGCGGCGGTCGCCGCCGCGAATCCGCGCACCGTGGTCGTCGTCAATTCGGGCGGACCCGTGGAGTTGCCCTGGCGGGACCAGGCCGGGGCGGTGCTGTTGTCGTGGTTCCCCGGACAGGAAGCGGGGGCCGGGCTCGCCGACGTCCTCTTCGGGCGGGCCGAGCCGGGTGGCCGCCTGCCGACCACCTGGGGAGCCGCGCTCGCGGACGCACCGGTCACCGAGACCCGGCCGCGGGAGGGCACGCTCGTCTACGCGGAAGGCCTGCACATCGGCTACCGGGCCTGGCTGCGGTCGGGCCGCGAACCCGCCTACTGGTTCGGTCACGGCCTGGGCTACACGACATGGAGCTACGACCGCCTCCGGGCCGCGAGCACGCACGACGCACACGACGGGCACGACGGGCACGACGGGGGAGAAGCCCTGGCCGTGGAGGTGCGGTTGCGCAACACGGGCGCGCGCCCGGGACGTGAGGTGGTGCAGGTCTATCTCGCTCGGCCCGACTCCGCCGTGGAGCGCCCGGTCCGCTGGCTCGCGGGCTTCACGGCGGTCCGGGCGGAGCCGGGGGAGACGGTGACGGCATCGGTGGAGGTACCGGCCAGGATGCTGCGGCACTGGGACACGGAAGTGCGCCGGTGGCGGACGGAAGCGGGGGACTGGCAGGTCCTCGCGGGGCGCAGCGCCGGAGATCTGCCCCTGCGGGCGACCGTGACGGTACGCAGGTCAAGCAACCGTCCGTAGGAGGCGGGAGGGCAGGGGAGAGGTGCGGCAGGGGCGTGGGAGAGCGCTCTATGGCGTCCGGTGGCGGGGCGTTAGGGTTCCCGGATGGACAGACAGATGCCGACGCTGGAGGACGTGGCGCGCGAGGCGGGGGTGTCCCGCGCCACCGTCTCCCGGGTGGTCAACGGCGTACGCAATGTCTCCCCCGCCATCCAGGACGTGGTACGAGAGGCCATCGAGCGGACCGGGTACGCGCCCAACCGGGCGGCCCGTTCCCTGGTGACCCAGCGCGCGGGCACCATCGCCCTGGTCGTCTCGGGCGCCGGGGACCACACCGAGACGGCACAGAACGCCTTCGCCGCGCGGGTGTTCGCCGACCCCTTCTTCGGCCGCGCCGTCAGCGGGGTGGTGGGATTCCTGCGCCCGCGCGCCATGCATCCGGTGTTGATGTTCGCGGAGACGGAGGACTCCCGGCAGCAGGTCCTGACCTACCTGCGCCAGGGCAACGCGGACGGCGCCCTGGTCGTCTCGACCCATGCCGAGGATCCGCTGCCGGCGATGCTCGCCGAAGCCGGGTCGCCCGCGGTGTTCTTCGCGCGCCCCTCACTGCGGGCCCGCGTCACGTACGTCGACTTCGCGCACCGCGACGGGGCGCGGCTGGCCGCCGAGCATCTGCTGGCCCGCGGCTGCCGGCGGGTGGCGACCATCTCGGGACCGTTGGACATCCCGGCGGGCCGCGAACGGCTTGCTGGCTTCCAGGAGGGCATGGAGAGGGGCGGGCAGCCCTATATCCCGGTGGCCGAGGGCGGATTCACCCTCGAGAGCGGGGCGGGAGCGATGCGGCGACTGCTGGCCGAGCACCCGGACGTCGACGGGGTGTTCGCGGCCAATGACCTGATGGCACAAGGCGTGTGCCAGGTCCTGAGGGAAGAGGGCAAACAGGCACCCCGCGACGTGGCCGTGGTCGGATTCGACGACTCGAGCGTGGCGGTCACCTGCGTACCCCCGTTGACGACGGTGCGGCAGCCGATCGAAGAGATGGGTGCGGAGATGGCACGGCTGCTCCAGGAACAGATAGAGGGGATACGCACCGACCCCACCTCGGTGATCTTCGAGCCGGAACTCGTGGTGCGCGAGTCGGCCTAGAGCGCGACGGCCGCAGTGCCGGCCCCAGGGGTGGTGCAGGGGGGCGGCCGAGCGCGTCACCGCAGGCAGAGCCCGTGATCGGAGCCACCGGGATGCGGATCACGCCTCGCGATGTGAGCCTGGTTGTGGGGGCGACACAGAGAGGCGGTTGCCCATGTCAGTCATGGACAAGCTCAAGCAGATGCTCAAGGGTCACGAGGACCAGGCCGGGAAGGGAGTCGACAAGGCGGGAGACTTCGTCGACGACAAGACCCAGGGCAAGTACTCCGGGCAGGTCGACACCGCCCAGGACAAGCTCAAGGACCAGTTCGGCAGGGACCAGGACCAGCCCCCGCAGTAGTAGGCGCCCCGCGTTTGTCAGTGCCCGGCGATAGCCTGGGTTCTTCCATCCGCGCTGTGGCTGCAGCGCTGCCGCCCCGCCCCCGTGATGCAGGGGCGGGGCACTCGGCGTTCAGGGGCGGTGAGTCGCGAGCCGCGCGAAGGCAGCGCATGAGCCCTGAGAGCAGCGCAAGAGACCGGGCCGCCGGTCAGGCCGAACCGTCGAAGTTCCAGGCGCCCACATCGCGGTAGTGGATGGGCCCCGGGCCGCGGCCGATGTTGCTGGCGACCAGGTGCAGACGCTCGGCCTGCCACGGGCGTCCGGTGAACCCGGCGAGCCCGGCAGCGGCTTCCACCGCGCACGACGGGGTGTCACGGCGGGCACGGGCCAGCGTCAGGTGGGGGCGGAACGGACGGCCCACATGAGCGGCACCGCAGCCGTCGACGATGGCACGCACCTCGGTGGCGAGCAGATGCAGCTCTTCGAGGTCGCCGTCGATCCCGCTCCACAGCACACGCTCGTCGAAGTGCCCGCCACCGCTCAGTGCCAGCTTCAGGGGCTTGCGGGCGGCGGCGAGGCGGGCGAGCGGCGTACGCAGGAGCGGAAGCACCGAGACGGGGACCTCGCCGAGGAACGCCAGGGTGATGTGCCAGTCCTCGATGCGGTTCCACCGCATCCGCGGATGCGCCTGGTAGGCGGGGCCGAGGGCCAGTTCCAGTTCATGCTTCGCGTCGTCGGGCGGGGCGAGCGCGATGAATACACGAACGGTCGCGGGCTGGTTCTGTTCGTTCACAGAAGACTTCGTACCGCATCCGGGCGGTCGTCCCGCACCCTCCCCCTGTGCCCACTTGTGTCCCGGCCCTACCTGGTCCGGTACGCGCGGAGAAACGTCCGTACTCCCTCGACGACGAGTGGCCGAACGCGGGTGTCCTCCACGGCATTGGCGGAACCGAGCCTGTCCAGCGCGACGCCGAACGTCAGCGCGATGAACTGGTCGGCCGCGAGCCGGGGGTCGGGGACGTCCAGCAGCCCGGCCGCGGCGAGAGCGGCGAACCGCTCGGCGAGCGCCTCGTCGGGGGTGTCGGCCATGGAGTTGTAGCCATGGTGCGGCAGATGGCCGGACTCCGCCCGGACCAGGCGTTGCAGGGTCGCGTACTCCGCCGAGCCGAGCATGTCGGTCGCGATGCGCATCGAGAACGTGACCAGGGAGTCCTCGAGGTCGGCGGCCTCGGTGAGGTCGGTGAGGGTTTCGTCGAGGGTCCGCCGGATCGTGGTGATCATTGCCTGGCCGACGGTGTCGACGACTGCTCGCAGCAGCGTCTGCTTGTCGCCGAAGTAGTCGTAGACCGTGCGCTTGGACACCTCCGCCCGGGCGGCCACCGCGTCGACGCTGGACCGGTCGAAGCCGTCGGCGAGGAACAGTTCCCGGGCCGCCGAGAGGATGGCGGCCCGCTTTTGAGTGGATCCCTCGCGCAGTGTCTTCGTGGTCGGCATGGGCACATCTTAACCGTCCTACACTGCACGGTGTAGTGTAATACTGGCTCGGCGGGTGGCGCTGTCGTACACCCGCTCCGGCCGACGGAGGTGAGTGTTCATCAACTCGGTTACGTCCTCACCGAGTTGCCTCCGCCGGTCGGCCACTGGCCCGGCAATGACGGAAGGACGTCCATGACCGCAACTCTGGCTCCCCCGGTCCGCATCGGAAAGGCCGCTGTCTGGGCCCTCGGCCTGCTGGCACTGGCCACCGGTGCCCTGGAGTCGGTGGTGACGCCGACGCTCCCGCTCCTGCAACGCGAGCTGGACATGAGTCCGGCCGAAGGGGCGTTACTCAGCATCGTGCTCCTCATCACCGGCGCGCTCATCACGCCGGTCGCAGGCAAGTTGGGCGACCGCTACGGCGGGAAACGGGTCCTGATCCGGCTGATGGCGGTGGTCTCCGCCGGTGGCCTGGTGTCGGCCCTCGCGCCGAACCTGCCCGTGCTGCTGCTCGGTCAGGTACTGCAGGGAGCGATGGTGGGCGCGCTGCCCCTGTCGTTCATCGTGGTGCGCAAACACCTCCCCGCGGGCGGTTCGAAGGTGGCCATCGGGACGGTCAGCGGGTTGTTCGTCGGGGGCGGGATGGCGGGAACGCTGTCGGCCGGGCCCGTGGCGGAAGGGCTGTCCAGGCACTGGATGTTCGCGCTGCCGACGCTCGCGGTCATCGGGGCCACCCTCCTGGTGAACACGCTGATGCCGCAGGATCCGCCGGGCCGTTCGGACGACGCCGGGGTCGACTGGCCCGGCCTGGGCCTGATGAGCGGGACGCTGGTCACGCTCATGCTCGTGCTCGCCCTCGCACCGGACATCGCCTCGCAGCCCCTCGTTCTCGGCGCCCTCATCGCGGTTCTGGCCGCCTTCGTGACCGGATGGGTGGCCGTCGAGCGTCGCGCGGCCTCTCCGATGGTCGATCTGCGCATGCTGGCACGGCCTGCCGTATGGAAGTCGTGCGTGCTGACCTTCGTGATCTGCGTCGGCACCTCGGTGCCGGTCTATCTCGTCCCGCAGCTTTTCGCGGTGTCCGAGGACGCGTACGGATTCGGTGCCAGCGCCACCGAGATCGGCTTCTTCCTGCTGCCCGGCGCCGTGGCCGCGTCGCTCGCCGGGCCGATCGGTGGGATCGGGGCGCGGCGCTTCGGCTCGCGTGCCGTGGTCACCGCCGGGATCGTCATCATGGTCGCCGCCCTGCTCGCCCTGGCGGCCGTACACACCGAGGTCTGGCACCTCGTCATCGGCAAGATGATGATCGCGCTCGCCAACGGCCTGTGCGTCACGGCGATGGTGACCAGCACCGCCACCTCCGTCGACCAAGGTGACACCGGCATCGCCACCAGCCTGGTCCTCGTGACCCGCGTGATCGGCTTCGCGGTGGGTGTGCAGGTCAGTGGTGCGCTCCTCACCGCCGCGACCCCCTCCGGGGCCGATGTCCCGGCCGAATCGGCCTTCGTCACCGGCTTCCTCATAGCAGGCGCCGTCACGGCGCTGTCCCTGCTCGTCGCCCGCACCATGAGCAAAGGAGTCAAGGAATGACCCGCACCGACCTGTCGAGGAACAGCCGTATCGCGCCGAGGCGCAAGGTCCTGATATCCGGGGCCAGCATCGCGGGGCCCGCCCTCGCGTTCTGGCTGAACCGCTACGGATTCGCCGTCACGGTGGTCGAGAAGGCGGGCGCGCTTCGAGGCGGTGGATACCCCATCGACGTGCGCGGCACGGCACTTGAGGTCGTCCGGAGGATGGGAATCCTGCCCCGGCTGCGGGACGCGCACATCGATCTGCGCCGCCTCACCTTCCTCGACGAGGACGGCGGCGAGGTGACCTCGGTCAAACCGCACAGCGTCACCGGCGGTGTCGCGGGACAGGACCTGGAGGTGCGGCGCGGGGATCTGACCGGCGCCCTCCACGCGGCGGTCCGCGACGACGTGCAGTTCCTGTTCGACGATTCCATCGCCACCCTCGACCAGACCGACCACGGGGTCGACGTCACCTTCCGCGGGGGCGGCAGGCGTACGTTCGACCTGGTGTTCGGGGCGGACGGCCTGCATTCACGTACCCGCGAGTTCCTCTTCGGCCCCGAGGAACAGTTCCACCGCTACCTCGGCTATTGCTTCGCCGGGTTCACCATGCGCAACACCTTCGGGCTCTCCCACGAGCTCATGATGTGGAACACCCCGGGCAGGGCCGCGGCACTCTACGCAGTGGGGGACAGCGACGACGACGTGCATGCCTTCCTGAACTTCGCCCGCCCGGAGCCGCCCTTCGACGCGTTCCGCAACCCGGAAGCCCAACGGGACCTGGTCGCAGCGGTCTTCGCCGAAGCGGGATGGGAGGTCCCTGGCATGCTCGCCGCCCTGCGCGACGCGGACGACCTGTTCTTCGACGCCGTCAGCCAGATCCGCATGCCGCGCTGGTCCAGCGGCAGGGTCGCACTGGTGGGCGACGCCGCGTACGCGCCGTCGTTCCTCACCGGGCAGGGATCCAGCCTCGCGCTCGTCGGCGCGTACATGCTCGCCGGTTCTCTGGCCGACCGGGGCCACGCCGCGGGCTTCGCCGCCTACGAACACGACACCCGTGCGTTCGTGACCGTGAACCAGGATCAGGTCGGCGAGGGCGACGCCGCGCTCTTCCCGACCACCGCTCGGGCCCTGGAGCAGCGCAACGACATGCTGCGCCACCTCAGCGCCCTGCCCTCCTCGGAGGGACGACCGGCCCACTCGGCCCTGACCCTGCCCGTATTCGTGTCCTTGACGTGAAGGGGACGACCTTGGCTCTCGGTCTCTGGACCGCACCCCGCTGTGCACCGAGTCCCGCGTATTTCTCGTCAGGGACGGTGTCGCCCCGGCCGGGCTCTGCTACGCAGGAAGAGGCCTCGCGTGAGGGCGCAGCCGGTGCGCCGCGGTGTGCCAAGGGGGGAATCATGGCCGACTCCGTACGTCGTCAGGGTCCGCGGGTGCCCGAGCTCGATCCCAAGGTGGGGGTCGATGTCAGTACGCGGTGGACGGGCGATCCCCGGCACCGCCTGGTCGCGATAGGAGATTCGCTGACGCAGGGATTCCAGAGCGCGGCGGTCTTCAACACGTCCCTCTCGTATCCGGCGATCGTCGCGTACGAGCTGGGCTGCTTCCCGCAGTTCCGTTTCCCCCGGTACGGGGGCTTCGGCGGGCTGCCGTTCAACCTGGAGCTCTTCCTGCGTGACCTGGAGTCCCGTTACGGGCGGAACCTGGACTGGTGGGAGGCGCCGCTGGCGCTGTTCCGGGCTCGCAACGTGATGGACCGGGTGGAGGACTACTGGGAGCGTGGGGCCGGCCGGACCGTGCCGTCGACGACGGCGATCATGCACAACCTCGCCGTGTTCGGGTGGGACCTGCGCGATGCGCTGTCCAAGTCGGCGGACGAGTGCCGCAAGCGGATCGACACGCCGAAGGACGATCTGGTCAACCAGGTCGTGCAGAACGCCGGCGAGCGCGCCGCCCTGCGCGTGCTGCCCACCCAGCCTCAGGCGGCGGGGGCGCTGACCCAGCTGAGCGCGGCGGCCGAGCTGGGCAAGGACATCGACGGCACAGGGGCCAAGCACGGCATCGAGACCCTGGTCGTCTTCCTGGGCGCGAACAACGCCCTGCGGGCGGTGACCGATCTCCGCGTGGTGTGGAGCGAGGATTCCGGCTTCGACGACCTGGACGCCAAGCGGCGCTTCACGGTCTGGCGGCCGAAGCACTTCAGGTCCGAGCTGCGCAAAGTGGCCGCCGAAGTCTTCGACATCAAGGCGCGGCACGTCATCTGGTGCACGGTTCCGCACGTCACGATCGCGCCGATTGCACGCGGTGTGGCCGTCAAGATCCAGCCCGGCTCGCGCTACTTCCCCTACTACACCCGCCCCTGGATCAAGGACCGGGACTTCGACGCGGGCAAGGACCCCAGCATCACCGCGGAGCAGGCGCAACAGGTCGACGACGCGATCGACGAGTACAACGACGCGATCACCGAGATGGTCCGGGCCGCCCGGACCAAGGGGAAGGACTGGTATCTGCTGGAGACCTGCGGCCTGCTGGACCGCCTCGCGTCGCGCCGGTATGCCGAGGACCCGCTGGCGCGTCCCAGCTGGTGGCAGCCGTATCCGTTGCCGTCGTCCCTGCAGGCGCTGTCGCCGCCGCCGAACTCCCACTTCCTCGCCGGTGAGGGCGAACGGCGTACGGACGGCGGGCTGTTCTCGCTGGACGGCGTGCACCCGACGACGGTCGGGTACGGAATTCTCGCGCAGGAGGTGATCAACGTGATGCGGCTGGCGGGAGTCCGGTTCTTCCGTCCCGACGCGAGCACCCTCCGCCAGGACCCGTTGCTCGTCGACTTCGACCGGCTGATCCGCCACGACACCCTGGTCAACCGGCCGCCGGGGAACCTGGGTTCGGCCCTGGGTGCCCTGGGGTGGGCGGATGAGGCCCTGGACCTGTTCCGGCGGGTGTTCTCCGCGCTCTGACGGGGTGTCTGGCTATCTGGGCGACACGACCGCGGCCGGGGGAGTGATGGGTACACCGGGCGCAGGGGGAGTGGGCGGGTGCGCCGTGGGCGCGGGCGGGTCCGTGACGAGGTAGGCGCGGCGCCAGCGCAGGAAGGGCCGTTCGATGCCATTGAACGTGACCGCGGCCGCGACCAGGGTGATGGGCAGAACCGCCGCGACCGCGGTGAGGAAGGCATCCACCACCGGCCGCCCCGTCAGCTCGAACCACCAGCGGCGGGAGATGATCGCGGTGACGACCATGTAGTGGAGGAGATAGACGGAGAAGCTCATCTCGCCGATTTTGGCGATGCTCCTCGACACGAGCCCCGTCGAGGAGATGGTGGCCACATAGGTCAGCACCACCAGGGCCCACATCGTTCCCTCCACGTCGACCCAGAGCAGACGTGTGGCGTGCCGCTCGTGGAAGGCGTGGGTCTGGTTGAAGGCCCAGATCCCTCCCGTGGCCAGTGCTGTCGCTACGGCGACCTTCAGGAGTCCCTGGAAGCGTTCCCGGTGGTGCACGAAGAACCAGGCGGCCACCATGCCAAGCAGGAACTGGTCGATGCGGCCGGCGAGGCTGTAGTAGAGCATCGAGTTCACGCTGATGCTGCCGGTGGCCGAGGCCCACACCAGGGCCCGGATCACGGTGATACCGGCCAGGAGCTTGAGGAGAGCCAGGGGTCCGCGCTTGGTGAGGAGCCTGCTGAACAGCGGGAACAGCAGATAGAACTGCAACTCGACCGCGATGGCCCACCACATGCTCGACACGGCGCCCAGGCTGAGGGACCCGGGCAGGTTTCCCAGACCGACCAGGGACTGGAGCACCGCCAGGAGGTTCGCACCCTGCTTGTGCGCGCCGATGCCCAGGACGATCAACGCGATGTAGAGCGGGAAGATCCGCAGCACGCGATTGCCCAGGAACCGGCCGTAGTGGACGTCTTTGCCCAGGGTGCCGATGGTGAAGATGAATCCGGAGAGCACCATGAAGAGGGCCACCCCGGAATGGCCTTCCAGTACCAGCGTGGCAAGCGGGTTCTGCGAATAGAGCCAGCCGTGCGGATCACTGTTCGGGATCTCTCTGAGGTACGGAGAGATCATGTACGTGCCGTGGCAGAGGAGCACCAGCAGGGCGGCGTAGGCACGCAGGTGATCCACGGACACGAGGTACTGCCGGTTACTGCTGCGCATGCGTGGGGCCGACCTCTCATCACCGACGTCGCGACGGCGACCTCGCGACAGAGAACTGATGAAGGACGACAACACCGCGCAAGCAGCCAATGCGGTACATGCGCACGAGTCCCTCCATATTGCCGGATAATTTCACTCATCCGAGGGGGCGCAAGCGCTACGCGCTATATGGTCCGAGGGGTCACGGGCGCTATCCGGCTCGCAACCTTAGGTCGGTCCTGTCGTTGGGCTGGCGAGTGGCCCCTTTCGCGCAATGTCTGTTGCGCCGGGGCCTTGGCGACTCCATACGGAGTGCGGCTACAGGAGCTACGGCACCTTGCACATCTCATTTCTCATCCATAATTCCTTCGGTTTCGGCGGCACGATCCGCACCACCATCAACCTCGCCAACGAGTTGGTCGAGCAGCATGATGTGGAGATCGTGTCGGTCTACCGGCACCGGGACGCACCCGTGTTCCCCGTGGACCCACGCATCCGGATTCGACACCTGGTGGACCTGCGGAAGGGGACCCCGGGATATGAGGGTGACCTGCCCGAAGCCCGGAGACCCGCTGCCGTCTTCCCCGGAAGCGAGACGCAGTACCCGCACTACAGCCGTCTGACCGATCAACGGATCGCCGATCACCTGAGCTCTCTGACGAGCGACGTCGTCGTGGGTACGCGACCGGGCCTGAACGCACATATCTGTCTGCAGGCAAAGCGGGGACCACTGCGTGTCGGGCAGGAGCACCTGACGTTCCGGAATCATTCGCGGCCCCTGCGGCTCACATTGCGGCGCCTGTATCCACGGCTGGACATGCTGACGACCACGACCTCGGCCGACGCGGAGATCTATCGCAAGCAGATGACACTTCCGGGAGTGCGTATCGAAGCATTCCCCAATCCTGTCCCGGCGCCGTCGAATGTTCCGTCCGGCGGCAGGGACAAGGCGGTTGTCGCTGCGGGGAGACTCGTTCCGACGAAACGGTACGACCTTCTCATCCGAGCCTTCGACAGAGTCCGCGCCGAGCGTCCCGACTGGGTTCTCCGCATCTTCGGCCCAGGGATCGCGGGAGGCCATGGAGTGAAACTCCAGCGGCTCATCGAGGAATTGGGCCTGGAAAAGCATGCTTCTCTGATGGGTGCGGTATCGTCCCTGGAAAGCGAGTGGCTCAAAGCGGGGCTGGCCGCGAGCGCTTCGGACCACGAGTCCTTCGGGATGACCATCGTCGAGGCGATGCGGTGCGGGGTACCCGTGGTCTCCACCGACTGCCCCCTGGGGCCGCGAGAGATCATCTCCGATGGAGTCGACGGGCGGCTCGTGCCGATGGGGGACGAGGAGGCCCTCGCTCAACACCTCCTGGAGCTCATCAACAGTGATGAGCTCCGTCAGCGGATGGCCGAGGCGGCGCAGACCGCGTCGGCGCGATACGAACCGGCGCTCATCGCGGGCCGCTTCGCCGATACCTGCGCACAACTGACGCGGCGGCACGGCGCGAGCGGGGCCCTCAGAACCCTCGTGCACCAAACCCGGGGCTCAGTGATCGGCGCGGCCTACGGAGTCAAGGACGCGGTGCGGCAGAGGCTCAACTAGCCTTGAGCGGCCGGTCAGTTAGCCCTATCGGAGGCGAGTCCTGGGTGTCGTGACGGGTGAACGCCCACAGCGCGAGCCCGAAGCAGCTGAACGCGGCGCCCAGTGCGCATACGGCACCCCAGCCGGCCACCGTGTAGAGGGAGGTCGCGGCGATGGCGCCGGTGGCGCTCCCGATCGAGTAGAAGACCATGTATCCGCCGATCAGCCTGCTGCCCGCCTCCGGGTGCAGCGCGTAGATCAGGGTCTGGTTGGTGACATGGACCGCCTGCACGGCGAGGTCGAGAAGGATCACCCCGACGACCAGGGCCCACAGCGAGCTGCGGGTGAAGGCCAGGGGCACCCACGAGGCGGCGAGCAGCGCCAGCGCGATGCCGGTGGTCCGCCGGGAGAGGCCACGGTCGTTCAGGCGGCCCGCCACGGTCGCGGCCAGGGCGCCGACGACGCCGACGAGACCCAGCGCCCCGATCGCACTGTGGGACAAGAAGTACGGGGCCTCGCTGAGCGGCAGCGCCACGCTGCTCCACAGGGTGCTGAAGGCGGCAAAGACCAGCAGGCCGAACAGGGCGCGGAGCCGCAATAGTCGTTCCCGTGCGAACAGGGTGACGGTGGAACGCAGGAGCTGTCCGTAGCGCAGGCTTGTCGGTGGAGCGGCACTGTGGCGTGGCAGTACCCGGTACAGGATCAGGGCGAGCAGTGCGGTGAGCGTCGCTGAGGCGAGGTAGACGGAGCGCCAGCCCGCGAGGTCGGCCATGAGTCCGGACGCGGTGCGGGCGAGCAGGATTCCGATGACCACGCCGCTGGTGACCAGACCGACGACGCGTCCGCGCCGGGCGGCGGGTGCCAGTGATGCCGCGAAGGCCACCAGTGTCTGCGTGACGACCGCGAGAAGCCCTGTCGCGGCCAGGCCCGTGAGCAGGACCGCCGCCGTGGGGGCGGTGGCCACCACGGCCAACGCCAGTACCAGGAGCAGCAGTTGGGCCACGACGAGCCGCCTGCGGTCGATCACGTCGCCCAGGGGCACCAGGAAGAAGAGCCCGAGCCCGTAGCCGACGTGTGTGAGGGTGACGACGCTGCCGATCAGGGCCGGGCTCATGGCCAGGTCGTGGCCGATGGTCACCAGGAGCGGCTGGGAAAAGTAGACGTTGGCCACCGAGGCACCGCAGGCGACGGCGAACAGCATGACGACGCCGCGGGTCAGGTCGAAGGAGGAGTCCTCCCTGCTGCGGACCTCGGTCCGTCGTGTCAGAGCCTCGCTGTCGCAGGGCATCGGCACCCCTCCGCATTCTGGTTTCAACTTGCTACCAATGATGACGGCGAAGGTAGCGCTTTTTGGTAGCATGTTGCAACCGCCATGAGGCTAGTGAGGGACGTGGACGCGATGGTGACCAGGACACGCTTCGACGACAGTGACTGCCCTGTCGCCCGGTCGGTGGACGCGATCGGCGACTGGTGGTCCCTGCTGATCGTGCGGGACGCCTTCGACGGAAGCCGACGCTTCGGGGAGTTCCAGCGCAGCCTCGGCGTGGCGAAGAACATCCTCACCGCGCGTCTGCGCGCGCTGGTCGCCGGCGGTGTCCTCGAATCCGTACCGGCCTCGGACGGCAGCGCCTATCGCGAGTACGTGCTGACGCCGAAGGGTGAGGCGCTCTTCCCCGTCATCGTGGCGCTGCGGCAGTGGGGCGAACAGAACTTCTTCGCCCCCGGCGAACCGCACTCGCGGCTGGTCGACCGCCGGCAGGGGCAAGACCTCCGTCCACTGGAGGTGCTGTCCGCGGACGGGCGTCCGCTGACGCCCGCCGACACCACCGTCCACAAGGTCTCCGCCCAGTGACCTGACGCGGTCAACTCGCCCGGCCTGGCGGCGTGCGCGGGCCCTGATCGGTCAATCGGCGCTCACTCAGTGCTCACTCAGTGCTCACCGGGCCGCTGTTGTCCGGAGTCGTTCCGGCCTTCGTGTACAGCACCTCGCGGGCTTGGTTCGCCGCACGTACGAGGCTCTCGTTCACGAAGTCGAGGAAGCGGGCGACGTTCTCGAGGCGGGCGGCGGCCGCGGTGTCGGGGCCGAGGACGCCGACGCCCTGCCGCGCGATCTCGACGACGTGGGCGGTGGAGCGGGCGCTGGCCATCATCGACTGGTACCAGATGTCGTCGTCGACGATGTAGCGGTCGCGGCGGCGTTCGTCGCGCTCCCGGCGGACGAAGCCCTGGCTCTCGAGGTACGCGATCGCCTTGGAGATGGACGGGGGGCTGACCTGGAGGCGCTCGACGAGTTCGGACGCGGTGAGGCTGCCGGAGTCGGTGAGGGTGAGACAGGCCATCACCCGGGACATCATCTTGGGCATGCCCGACCCTATGAGGACCGTGGTGAACAGCTCCTCGTACTCACGGACGGCCTCGGCGTCACGTCCGTGAGCCTCCGGGGCTCTCTTCGGGTCTCGGGGCGCCGCCTGCCGACGGCGGTGGGCGCGGTGCTCGGTGGCCCGGTGGGCGAGGTCGGCACGGTAGGCGGTGGGGCCGCCATTGCGCATCACCTCACGCGTGATCGTCGACGTCGGGCGTTCGAGGCGCCTGGCGATCTCCGCGTAGGCGAGCCCGTCGGCAAGGCCCACCGCGATCTCCTGACGTTCCTGCTGGGTGAGTCTGCCTCCCGGCATCGCGGTCTCCTTCGTGCTGCGTGGTGTCCCCCAGCATAGCGTTCGCTTCTAACTCATTGCAACGAACGCGTAGATGTCGTTGCGTTAGATTGCACACCACTGCAACGAATTATCTGCTCTCACCTGCGCTGATGTCGAATCTATGCAACGAGTCTGTTGTCAGAATCGTGAACGCAACATAGCTTTCCATCATCAGAAACGGCGGGCCGCAGGGCCCGAAACGTAGAACAACACAGAACAGGGAGCACACCATGCAGAAGTTCGACACCTCCGCCCCGATCTCCACCGTCCTCGACATCCCCGCGGGAAACATCCGGTTCATCGCCGCCGACCGGACCGACACCACGGTCGAGATCCTGCCCGCCGACGCCTCGAAGGGCCGCGACATCAAGGCGGCGGAGCAGACCACGGTCGAGTACGCCGACGGCGTCCTGCGGATCGAGGCCGCACAGGCGAAGAATCAGATCCTCGGCAGCTTCGGATTCATCGAGGTGACGGTCCAACTGCCCGCCGGCTCCCACATTGAGGCGAAGGCCGCCAGCACCGAGTTCCGGGGAGTCGGACGGCTCGGTGACGTCGTTTTCGAGGCCGCGCACGGTTCGGTGAAGCTCGACGAGACCGCGAGTGCTCGCCTCACCCTCCAGGCCGGTGACATCTCGGTCGGCCGCTTGGATGGCTCGGCGGAGATCAGCACCCAGAAGGGCGATCTGCGGATCGCCGAGGCCGCGCACGGCACGGTCACGCTGCGCACCGAGCACGGTGAGATTTCGGTCGCCGCCGCCCGCGGAGTCTCCGCCTCGCTGGATGCAGGCGTCGCCTATGGCCGGATCCACAACACGCTCCAGAACACCGAAGGCGCCGCCGCCGGTCTGAGCATCCATGCCACCACGGCCTACGGCGACATCACGGCCCGCAGCCTCTGACCCGCAGTCTCGAACCCGCAGCCTCTGAGGAGCACTCATCATGACGAATCTGGCCATCGCGGCGAACGGGCTGCGCAAGTCGTACGGCGACAAGGTCGTGCTCGACGGCATCGACCTGGCCGTCCCCGAAGGAACGGTGTTCGCGCTGCTCGGCCCGAACGGCGCGGGCAAGACCACCGCCGTGAAGATCCTCTCCACGCTCATCACCGCCGACGGCGGACAGGCCCAGATCGCGGGCCACGACCTCACCACGCACCCCCACAAGGTGCGCGCCGCGATCGGTGTCACCGGACAGTTCTCCGCCATCGACGGCCTGATCACCGGCGAGGAGAACATGCTCCTCATGGCCGACCTGCACCACCTGCCCAAGCAGCAGGGCCGCCGAGCCGCCGCCGAACTCCTGGAGCGCTTCGACCTGGTGGAAGCGGCGAAGAAGCCCGCCTCGACCTACTCCGGCGGCATGAAACGCCGCCTGGACATCGCCATGACGCTGGTCGGCAACCCGCGCATCATCTTCCTCGACGAGCCCACCACCGGCCTCGACCCCCGCTCCCGCCACAACATGTGGGCCATCATCCGCGAACTCGTCACGGACGGCGTCAC
>NZ_JBEZVL010000017.1:0-103123 GCF_040636975.1 Streptomyces sp. NPDC032198
ATCACCGTCACGCCACCGGCCAGCGCGACGTCACACTCGCGCTGGCGCAGCGCGGTCACGGCCAGGTGCAGGGCCACCAGCGAGGACGAACACGCGGTGTCCACCGTCACCGCCGGGCCCTGCAGCCCCAGCGAATACGACACCCGACCCGACAACACACTGCTTGCCCTGCCGATGTTGACGTATCCGTCCTGATCGCCGAGACCGTGCCCCAGGCTGCCGTAGTCGGCGCTCATCGTGCCCAGGTAGACGCCGGTGTTGCTGCCCTCAAGGGTTTCGGAACGGATCCCGGCGCGTTCGAGGGCTTCCCAGGAGGCTTCCAGGACCAGGCGTTGCTGGGGGTCCATTGCCTGTGCCTCGCGCGGGGGGATCCCGAAGAAGTCCGCGTCGAACTCCTCGACGTCCTGAAGGAATCCGCCGGTACGCGCATAGGTCTTGCCCACGGCCTGCGGGTCCGGGTCGTACACGTCCCAGCCGTCCCACCGCGACGGGAAGCCCTCGATCGCATCCCCGCCCGAGGACAACAACTCCCAGAACTCCTCCGGCGTCCCCACCCCACCCGGCAGCCGACACGCCATCGACACGATCGCGACCGGTTCGGTCAGCTGTGCCTCCAGATCGGTTGCCCGCCGTTGGAGTTGCCGGATCGCGGGCAGGGCGATTTCCAACCGATTCTGTTCAGGCATCGAGAGTTCCTTCCAAGAAGTGCAAGGTGTGGAAGCGTCTGGAGTTCGCGGAGGACATTCGGCCATGCCGATCCGCGAGCGTGAATTCCCTTATGGCTTCGGGAAAAGTCTCGCGGATCGGCGTGACTCGATGATGTCAGGCAACCCGGCTCTCGATCTCTTTGCTCTTCTCGTGTGCGGCTTTCTCTCGATTGCCGCACAACCACGTCTTGAGCGTTCTCTTAGGGCTTGTCGCGCTGAGCGTTTCAGTCTTGCCTCTCCAGGGTGAGGACGGCCTTGGAGGTGACGTGATGCGGTGAGGGCCGGTGCGGGGGTGGGAGGAGGCGGAGCAGGATGCCTGCTCGGAGTACCATCCCTGCGAGGGTCTCGGTCGGTGATCCGCAATGTGGCTTTCTGCGCACGTACTTCGGGATTACGGCGTCAGGCATCGACGCTCCGAACGGCAACCCCCGCAGTGGTGCAGTCGTATGAGAATCCGTGGGAGAGGGCAGAGGGAAAAATGGGTGTGGTGGAGAGCTGGTCCCGCGTGATGAATCTTCTTCGGCAGCACGCCCCGGCCGATCACGCGGATCTGCCTGGGCCCGCCACGGAACGGATGCTCGCGGCCGCCGAGGAACGGATGGGTATACCCCTCCCTCAGGATCTGCGGGCGTGGCTGCTGCAGAACAATCTGGATCTTCCTGAGGAAGATGTGGACGACGATGTGGCATGTTGCGGATTCGCCGGCTTCCCAGATGAGGGAAGTTTCTTTCTGGGTATCCGGGCGATGGAGAAGCTCTATGCGAACCGCTCCATGCCCGGTGGATTCGACCCTCCGGACCAGCCGGACCATCCGTTCTGGCGCAATGAGTGGATCCCCTTCCTGTCGGACCAGGACGGCTGGACGGGAAAGTTCATCGACGTGCGGGACGGGCGTATCGGCAGGTGGTTCGTGGGTGAGATCACGATCACGGGTGAGTACGCATCACTGGCTCACTATTTCGACTCCGTGGCGGAGATGCTGACGAAGATCGCCGATCGAAACCACCCGGTCTGCGAGGTCGCCGAAGGTCGACTCGTCTGGTCGTGAAACACGAGATCCCGTGTGAACCCCAGACCCGCACTACGCTCTGATCGACGTCACTGACCCCAGGCGCTTCCGTTCGGTGAGGCCGTCCGTGAGCCCCCGGGCGGTTCAGCGGCTCAGCGGCCCAGGAGGCCGGGGTTGTTTCTCGCGCCGACCAGTACGGCCGAGTTGCCCGGCGCCTGCACACCCTCGAGCAGGTCCTGATGAGCCCGGCCGATCTCCTCGAAGGCGTAGGTGTGCCCCAGGTGCGGATCCAGGAGGCCCATGTCGACGAGGCGGGTCACGGCGTGGCACTCGCGCGGATTGGCGAAGTGAGATCCCTGAAGCCGCTTCTGCCTCATCCACAGATATCTGAGGTCGACGTCGACGTTGAAGCCGGATGTGGCTCCGCAGATCACGATCATTCCGCCCGTGCCGCACACGTAGACCGACGTGGGGATGGTGTCGCTGCCGGGATGCTCGAAAACTATCTTGGGTGATGCCTTCTCGCCGAGGATGTCCCAGATCTCCCGCCCGAAGGCGCGGAGTTCGGCAGTCCACTGCTTGTGCTCTTCGGTGCCTGGCTGAGGCACGCGTCCCCAGTGGCTGTACTTGGTCCTGTCGATGACGCCCGTGGCACCCAGGTCGAGGCAGTACTTGGCCTTCTCCGGTGAGGACACGACGGCGATGGGCCTGCCCCCCAATTGCCGGGTCAGGGATATGGCCATGGAGCCGAGGCCGCCGGAGCCGCCCCAGATGAGGACACCGTCCCCGGGCTGAACCGTGTTGGGTGCCCAGCCGTTGAGCTGTCGGTACGCCGTCGCACCGGTCAGCAGAAACGCAGCGGATTCCGCCCAGCTCAACCTGGCGGGCCTGGGCAGACACTGGAAATCGGCGGCCAGGGCGAACTGGGCGAAGGAACCCCAATTCGACTCGTAGCCCCACGCTTTCAGTGATGCCGCGAGCATGGGATCGACGCCGAGCCGAACGTCAGGATCGTCGTCGTCCCATACGCCGGCCGACACGATGACCTCGTCGCCCACCTTGACATGCCGTACGCCGGCTCCCACCTTCCAGACGACTCCGGAGGCGTCCGATCCGCCGACGTGGAAGTCTTCCTGGCTGCCCTGTCGCTGACGTGCGCCCACCACATCGACGGGGTGTCCCTTGGCGGCCCAGACGTTGTTGTAGTTGATCCCGGCGGCCATGACCGCGACGAGGACGAAGCCGGGCGGAACCTCAGGTGTGTCAACGACCTCCGTCCGGAAGGCTGTTTCCGGATTCCCGTACCGTTCCGGGCGGATGACCGACGCGTACATGGAGGTGGGGACGGTCCCGAGCGGGGGCAGGTCTCCTACCTCGTAAAGAGTGCTGGTCGTCGAGGAGTCCACTGTAATCTCCGGTGTCGAGTGGTCGGTTGGGGCCTGGGCTCAGTCGAGTGCCGCACGGCGTCGGCGCGTATGTGATCGTGCGAGGCGCACGTGATCGCGCGGGGGCGCCGGCATAGGGCGGCAGACCTTCGGGTTCGTGCCGGTCAGATGCCGGAGGCGCTCGTCATGGCGACGGGCTCGGCGGGGACCGCGTTCTCCAGCATGTAGCCCCGCCCCCACACGGTCCGGATGGACAGGCCGATGGGCTGGAGCCGGCGGCGGAGCCGCATGATGTGCAGATCGAGCGAGTTCCTGTTCAACACCAGCGTCTGCAGGGCGAAGCACCGCTCGAACTCGGTGCGGTGCACGACGTCGCCGAAGCGGTCGACGAGCAGCCGCAGCAGTTCGGTCTGCGTGGGGGAGACGGTGACGGAGTGCTGACCGAAGCTCAGGGTCCCGGTCGAGTCGATCGCGGGTACCCCATTGCTGTCGAAGCGGTTCTGCAGCACCGCGACCCGGGCCGCCAGGTCATCCCGGGAGACCGGGGGGCGTATCCAGTCCTCGACCGGGTCGTTGCTGATCGGCGGCTGCGCACCTGCCTCCACGACGAGTAGTCGCGGCATGCCCTCCTGGCGGCAGCGGATCCTCAGATCCGCCTGCGCCGGCCATCGGACGAAGACGACGTCGGAATTTCGACCACCCACAGCACGTCCTCCCTGTACATCCCACGTGCATCCCGGTGTGTCCCGGTGCGACCCACGAAAGGCCATGGGCCTCTCGGCGCGGACGAGCCCCGGTCGAGTCGGTCGGCTCGGTCGGCACAGGGGGGACGCTGTCTCAGGAGGCCGGTGTTGCCTCGCGCAGGCTCCGGGGCCGGATGTCGGTCCAATGCTCCTCGACGTACGCGATGCTCTCCGCCCGCCCCATCGGACCGGCCACGACCCGCCAGCCGCCGGGGACGCCGGTGAACGTGGGCCACAGCGCGTGCTGCTCCTCGTCGTTGACCACGACGTGGAATTCACCGTTCTCGTCGTCGAACGGGTTCACTGCCATCTCGCCTCCAGTGCTTCGTTGTCTCGTTGCTTTCACGTTGCTTGCACGTCCGGCTCGCGACGGAAGCCGGGGCTGCGGGCCGATTACGGGCCTATTGCGGGCCGATCGCGTGTCTGGCTTCCGTATGTGTGGCGAGTCCTACTGGCCGTCGGCTCGCTCCGGTTCGGGGAGGGCGGCGTGGTCCACCTCGCCACGGGTGGTCAGCGGGATGCGTGCGACGACCAGGATGTCGTCCGGCAGCAAGTCGTCGGGCAGTTCGGCCGCCAGGTCCCGCCGCAGCACCGCCGGCAGTCTGGACGCCTTGCGGGACACCGCGGGCGCGTTGGCGAGCGGCCTGGCCCGGGTGTCCATGGGGCGGTACACGCCCCCGTAGCAGCGCGTGCCGTCCGCTGGCACGATCACCGCCTCGAACCAGCCGGGTGCCTCGGCCGACCAGGTGCACAGGACCGCCCAGCCGTGCTGCTCGCCCCAGGCCTCCAGCGCGTGCGGGTCGAGCGGTGTCTCCTGCGCCGTGGCCGGAACCCCGCACTCGGCCGCCTCGCTCACCAGCCTGGCGTTCGGAATCCGGGTCAGCCGCAGGCGGCCGCCGTGCCGGGCCAGCTCGGCCTCCAGGCCGGACACCTGGTGCACGTCCGAGCCCCAGAGGACGATCGGGACGTCCGCGAGGTGCGTCGGCCTGCTCGACCGCTTGTGCAGGACGACTTCGTAGCGGTGACGGGTGAGTTCGTTCCCGTCCGATCCGGGCTTCAGCCGGACGTCCACGGCCACGATGTCGCGGCGCGCGTCGGCCCACTCGGTGAAGTAGCCCGGATCGAGGCCGAGTTCCGTCTCTCCGAGGATGGCGCGTGCGACCGCCGCCCGGACGGCGGACGGCTCGTCACCTGGACGCTGGGCGTGGTGGACGGCCGTGAGGAACTCCCGCAGGGTGCCGTGGTTCCGGACGTCGCCGATGATGATCCGGCCGCCTGGTGCGAGCCGTTGGAGCGCGACGTCCAGGACGGCAGAGAGATAGGCGGCGTCGGGGAAGTACTGCACGACCGAGTTGAGGAGGACGGTGTCGAAGT
Source organism: Streptomyces sp. NPDC032198 (assembly GCF_040636975.1). Taxonomy (NCBI): domain Bacteria; kingdom Bacillati; phylum Actinomycetota; class Actinomycetes; order Kitasatosporales; family Streptomycetaceae; genus Streptomyces; species Streptomyces sp. NPDC032198. Next base: position 5,219 of record NZ_JBEZVL010000017.1, read on the forward strand.
ACTCCGTCGGCAGTCCGTCGGCGACGTCGGCGGGCTGGCATCGCAGGGTCACCTTGTCCCTCAGCCGCGGATCCATGCTGACCTGGGCGCCGAGCCGTTCGATGACCGGCTCCGAGAAGTCGGTGCCCCAGTAGACCTCGGCCTCCAGGGCCAGCGGACCGAGCAGGAGGCCGGAGCCGACCCCGATCTCCAGCACCCGGCGTGCCCCCAGACCGCGCACTCGCTCCACCGCGGACGCGCGCCACTGGCGCATCTCCGACAGGGGGATGGGCTCGCGCGTGTAGGAGCTGTTCCATCCGGTGAAGTCGTCGCCGATCCCGGTGGTCTCCGGTGCGGTGTCGCCGTACATCGAGTCGTAGACCGCGCGCCACTTCTCGACGTGCTTGGTCACGGCCGCGTCCGGCACGTCGGGTACCACGTACGCCACCAGGTGCCGCTCACCGGCCCGGTTCTCGTGGGAGACCACGGCCGCCCGCGCCACGCCGTCATGCCTGCGGAGCGCGGCCTCGACCTGCTCGAACCCGTCGATGGACCACTTGCGCTGGTGCGCGTACGTGAGGGGCGCCATGCTCCTGTTGCCTTTCGGTCGTCCTGCGCGGGGTTGTCGGCCGGTGGCCTCGGGCCCGCCCCACTGCCGGGTGGGTCGGCACAGACCGCCGTCACTCGTCGGCCACCCTAGGAAGGGATTCTTGAGTCATCCGAGGGCCTGACAGATGTCTGCCAGACCCGACGTCTGTGCCGGTGCCGGTGCCGGTGCCACTGTCAGTGCCCGTGCCCGTGCCCGGCCCGTGCTCAGGCGACGGCCGTCAACGCCTCGCGGATGGCCGCCGCGAGGTCCGCGGGACGACTGCTCGGCAGGTCATGGTCGCCCGGCAGCGAGACGAAACGGAACGGCCCGGTGGTGAGTGCCGACCACGCGCCGACCTGGGTGGGGTCGACGGTGTGGTCGTCGTGGCCGTGCACGGCCACCGTCGGCACCGGCACCGGCTCGGTGCCGCCGCCCTCGTACAGCTCGAGCTCGTAGGTCTCGAGGAGTTCGTAGTCGGCGCGCAGGGCGGGCTCGACGATGTCGAGCAGTTCCTCGTTGGCGAGCAGCTGCGAGGGGAGGTACCCGTCCTTCACGACCTGCTGGAGGAAGTCAGCCCGCGGCAACTCCCACGTGGGCTCGCGTCGGACGCTCCCAGGGGCCGGGTGCGAGGAGACGACCAGCGCCCGCACCCTTGCGGGGCCCAGGCGCCGTGCCACCTCGAAGGCGATCGTCGAGCCGGCGCAGTGCCCGTACAGCACCACCGGCCGTCCCTCCGCGTGGTGGAGCAGTTCGGCGGCGAGCTTGTCGGCGAGCTCGGGCATGACGGTCTCCACGGGATCCCCGAGCCGGGACTCCCGGCCCGGGAGGCGTACCGCGAAGGCGTCGAACGTGTCGGAAAGCTCGACGCACAACTGACGCACCGTGGTCACGCCGGCGCCCGCATGCGGAAAGGCGTACAGCGCGCACTCCTTGAGGCCCTCGTGAGGGACACCGACGAACCAGCGACTCTTCGTTTTCGTTGCCATGTACGTGAGGATGACCGGCCACCGCGGCCCAAGGGCGCCAACCCTGACTGACCTCTGAAAGATCCTCGGACAGTGGCCGATCTCCCCGGCAAGACTGACATCAGGCCGGGACCCCTCGGCCGGGTGAGCAGCGCGGACCACGCGCGTGACGGCAACCTCGTGACGGCAGCCTCGTGACGACAACAGGGAAACGGCGAGAGTCAGTTGAAGAAGCAGAGCACCGAGAGAGAGCGCAGGGGAGAGCGGTGAACAACTTCGGATCGGTCGGGTTGGCGAGCCCGGAACACGCCGGCCATGAGGGCCCGGACCTTGAACTGCTCCGTGCCCAGGTGCGGGTTCAGTGGGCCGACGCACTGGAGGACGACGACTTCGGCGACGACGAGGACTTCTTCGAGGCCGGAGGGAACTCCCTGCTGGTCGCCGAGATCATGGCCGCCCTCGGATCGCTGCTCGGCGCGCGTCTGGCCCTCCGGCTCTTCTTCGACCACCCGACGGTGAACGAACTGACCGGCGCGCTGGCGGCCCACGGGGCCCTTCGCGCACCGGCCCCGTGAGCGCCCCGCCGGCGCCCCTGTCGGGCGCCCCCGGGAGCGAGTGGAACGAGACCGCGCGGCCGTTTCGCGAAGACGCCACGGTCCCCGGCCTCATCGCCGAGGCCGCCCGGCGGTACCCGGACCACCCGGCGATCGTGACCTCGGACAAGCAGGTCCTCACGCACGGCGAACTGGACCGCCAGTCCAATCGGCTGGCACGGCTGCTGCGCGAGCTGGGACTGGGCCGGGGCTCCGCCGTGGGCATCTACGGCGAGCGCGACGCCTGGGCCCTCGTCGGCATGCTCGCGGTGCTCAAGGCCGGTGCCTCCTACGTCCCGCTCGACCGGGCGTGGCCCGCTCCCCGGGTGGCCGGGCTGCTCGACCAGCTCGACGTGGCGGCCGTGCTGACCGACCGCGCGTCCCTGCCCTCCGTACAGGAGTTCCGGTGGGAGGTGCCTTCGCTGCGCCATGTGCTGTGCCCCGACATCGCCGAGGAGTTCTCCTGGTCGGCCACTTTCCGGCGGGAGCGGGTCGCGGACCTCTTCGACCACGTGTCCGGCTCCCCGGATCCGCTCGAAGCGGCAGGATTCAACACCCGGCGCTCGGAACGGCCCTACACCGCGGATGACGTGCAGGGCTACCAGGACCACGTTGCACGGTTCGTACGGGACGCGACGTCCGCCGAACGGCCCTCGGTCCTGGAGATCGGGTGCGGTTCCGGCCTCCTCGTCGAGGCGCTGGCACCGTGGGCATCCCGCTACGTCGCCGTCGACCCCTCACCGGTGTCCGTGGCCCGCAGCAAGGAGACCGGGGACCGCGTCGGGGGCGAGGTCGAGGGCGTGGTGTGCTTCGCCCACGAGGCCGCCGAGCGGGTACACGGCCCGTTCGACGTCGTCGTGCTGGCCAGTACGGCGCAGTTCCTGCCGGACCTCGACCACCTGACCGGCGTGCTCGACTCGCTCCTCGGGCTGCTCGCCGACGACGCGGTCATCGTCCTCGCCGACCTCATCGACCCCGGCCTCAGCACCTATTCCGGCCTCCGGGTGCCGCCACGCTTCATCGAGCGCCTCCCCGATGTCCTGCCCGGGGTGGCCCGCACGAGCATCCACCGCCGCCGGGCCGAGGAGTTCACGGGCGAACTGGCCGAGCGCTACGACGCCGTCATCCACGTCGAGCCGTCCCGCGACCGTGTGACCCACGGCCGTGAGCCGCTGTGGACCGGTCACCACGTCGGACTCCAGCCGACCGCCCCCCTCGCCACTGGTCCGACGGCCGACGACGTCTGCTACACCATCTTCACGTCCGGCTCGACCGGCGCGCCCAAGGGCGTCGTCGTCACCCACCGGTCGGCGGTGAACCTCATCGACTGGATGAACCGCACCTACGAGGTCGGGCCCTCCGACCAGATCCTGTTCGTCACGTCCTTCTGCTTCGACCTCTCGGTCTACGACATCTTCGGCGTGCTGGCCGCCGGTGCGACCATACGGCTGGCGTCCGCGGCGGAACTCGCCGAGCCCGACACCTTGGTGGACCTGCTCGAACAGCAGGCCATCACCATCTGGGACTCCGCGCCCGCCTCCCTGGCCATGGTCATGCCCTTCGTCCAGGCCCGCGAGCCCGCCGGGCGCGACGCGCTCCGCATGGTCCTCCTCAGCGGCGACTGGATCCCGGTGCCGCTCCCGGACCAGATCCGGGCCGCGTTCCCGAACGCCGAGGTGGTGGCGCTGGGCGGCGCCACGGAAAGTACCGTCTGGTCGAACCACTACCGGGTGGGCGACGTCGACCCCGCGTGGCCGAGCATCCCCTACGGGAAACCGATGCAGAACATCCGCTGCTACGTGCTCGACGCCGACCTGCGGCCCTGCCCTCTCGGCGAGGAGGGCGATCTGTACGTCGCCGGCACCTGCGTGGCCATGGGCTACGCCGCGGCAGCCCCCCTCACTGCCGCCAAGTTCCTGCCCGACCCGGGAGCCACGCACCCCGGCGAGCGCATGTACCGCACCGGTGACCGCGCCCGCTGGCTGCCCAGCGGCGACGTGGAGTTCCTCGGCCGCCTCGACGACCAGGTCAAGGTGCGCGGCTACCGGATCGAGCTGGGCGAGGTGCAGAGCGCTCTCCTGCAGTGCCCGGGCGTCCGGGCCGCGTCGGTGGTGGCGCCCACGGGACGGGGCGGGCGGACGCTGGCCGCCTTCTACGTGCCGACGGCAGAGCCGCTCTCGAAGGCCGCGTTCGTACGTGCTCTGCGCAGGATCCTGCCGTCGTACATGATCCCCGCACGCCTCATCGCACTCGACGAGATGCCCCTCACCAGCACGGGCAAGATCGACAGGGCGGCGCTCCTGGGCCGCCTGTGAACGCCGTGGCGGCGTACGCATGAACCAGCCGAACCAGCCGCAGAGTGCGGGCAGGGTCAGCCGTACGACCGCCACGGCGCACGCATGGCGGACGCACCGCGCACGTACGGCGTGGGCGCGAGCGGAGCACAATGCGGGCATGAGCCTGTTGACCGTCCGTCAGACCACCCCCGAGGGCACCGCGTTCCTCATGCTCGCACTCGTCGGTGAACTGGAGGTCGTCAACGTCGACAAGCTCACCGATGCCGCGGTCCGTGCGATCGCAGACGGTCAACGGCACCTCCTGCTCGACCTCACCGGCATCACCCGGTGCGACACCGGCAGCCTCTACACCCTCCTGGGGATCCGGCATGCCGCCAACCACGCCGGTGGCAGCCTCGCCGTCACCGAGGCCAGCGCCTCCGTCCACGAGGCCCTCCTACGGACCGGACTGCGCGAACTGCTGCCCGTCACACCGGGCTGAGCCACCCGGAATGGTCGGGGTCGCTACCTCAGATCGGCGAGGAGGCCGTCGAGGGCCTTGTGGAGGGCTTCGGAGTTGGCCGGGCCGAACCACGTGGTGCGGATGCGTTCGTTGTTTCCGTTCGGAGTCTCGTGGTCGGCGGCGAGTTGGTGCAGGGAGCGGGATTCGTCGCTCAGGGCGCGGCCGACGGCCTGGAAGAGGCCGCGAACGTAGCGGTCGGCGTCGCCGGAGGCGATGCCCTGACCGGCAGCCCACGACGTGAGCGTGGCGAGGTACGAGTAATGCGTGGTCAACGTCCCCGTCAGCGCCGAGAAGACATTGAAGGCCGCCTCGTCCGCGACCGGCAGTACCCCGCCCAGGCTCTCGAAGAGAGGGTCCACGACCGGGTGCGCCGGGTACGTCACCGTGACGGAGCGGCGTTCGCGTATGGAGGGCAGGGGGATGGCCCGTATCAGCGGGGCGTCGGTGGCCAGGGTCCGGCGCAGCTTGTCGGTGGCGACGCCGGCCATCACGTTGACCACGATCTTGTCGTGGCCCACCTTCAGGCCGGCCAGGGCTTCGTGATGGTCCTGACGGCGTACGGCGATGATCACCACCTCCGAGCGGTCCACCACCTCCTGGTTGTCGGCACAGACGTGTACGCCCTCATAAAGCGCGGACAACTCCCCAGCCGTGCGGGCCCCTCGGGGCGAGAGGAAAACCTCGCGCGACGTGCCGCCCCCGTCGCACAGGCCCGTCACAATGGCCCGGCCGATCTCGCCCACTCCGATGATGCCGATGCGCTTCACTGCTACTTCCTCCTTGGGGTGTGGTGGCCGTGAATCATGCTGGTCCGGGCCCGCGATCGCCCCCACAGGAGCGCGACCGCCAGGAGGGCTGCCAGCCAGGGAGCCATCCCGGCCCACCCAAGGGCCGGCGGCAGACCGGTCTCGCCGGAGGTGTCCGTGGTGAGCAGCCCGGTCAGCCCGACGCTCGCACCGAGCACGAACAGCACGGTCACGGCAGGGCGCGCCCACCATTTGCCCGCCTTGACGGCCCAGGCCGCCCAGAGCCACGCGATGACGCCGAGCGCCCCGATGACGGACAACAGGATGAGATAGGTGGTGACGGCCGATTCGATTCGTGCCTGGGTGTACGCGGAATAGCCGGCCCGGATGTGATCGGCCAGCAGGTGGCCGGTGGCACGGTCCGCGTAGGGGAGGGCCGTCGCGGCGACCGTGAGCCCAAGGCCCGCGTACATCGCGCCGATTGCCCCTCTGGTGGCCGCGTCATGGCAGTGGACCTCACGCATATCTCCTCCTTGGTCGGATGTGTGGACCGCCGGTGAGAAACCTACGCCGTAGGATTACGTCCCGTACGGTAATTTCTACGGCGTAGGTTTGGCAAGGAAGGGAGCGGCCGTGGCCAGACGAACTCAGGGCACCTCGGCGGGACTCGACCGCGGGCGCATCGCCGTCGCCGCCGTCGCACTGGTCGACCGCGACGGCCTGGAGCGCTTCGGGGTGCGGCGACTCGCGCAAGAACTCGGGGTCGACCCGATGTCGATCTACCACCACATCAAGGGCAAGGCGGCGCTGCTGGACGCGATGTCCGAGGCGGTGCTCGCCGAAGTGGTGGCCGCCGTGGACGATGACGCATCCCACCACTGGGAGGAAATCGCCCGCCGGACGGCACACGGCTACCGCGATATGGCCTACCGGCACCCCCGGGTGTTCCCGTTGCTGGTGACGCGCGCCCAGACCTCGCCGGTGGCCATCTCCGCCCTGGAGGAACTGGTCACCGCGATGCGCGAGGCCGGTCTGCCCGACCGGACGGTCGCGGACGCGCCCATGGTCCTGTTCAGCTTCCTCAACGGCCACCTGCTGGCACGCACCACCGAAGAACCCAGCGCCGTGCCCGCGTTCGACGCCGGAGCGTACCCGGCCATGGCCGCCCTCACCCCCCTCATGACCGACTTCGGATCCCTGACGGAGTTCGACCGGATGCTCGACACCGTGCTGGCCGGCATCAAGGACCGGGCGACCGGCTAGGACCCGGCCGCGGCGGCATTCGCCGAGGCCGAAGCCCTTGCCCCTGACCTCGCACGACGTGCGATGCTTGGCGCTGTGCCCAGCAGTCATATCAGCCCCGTTTTCGTAGGCCGCGGCGTCGAACTGACTGCCCTTGGCGAGGCCTTGTCCCGGGCCGATGCCGGGGAGCCCGGAGCCCTCTTCGTGGGCGGTGAGGCAGGGGTGGGCAAGACTCGGCTGATTCAGGAGTTCCTCGGCCGGGCCACAGCGAACGGGGCCGTCGTCGCCCTCGGCGGGTGCGTCGCAACCGGCGCCGACGCCCTGCCGTACCACCCTGTCTCCACCGCCCTGCGCTCGCTGCGCCGCCGGCTCGGCGCGGAGCTCGACGCCGCCGTCGCCGGCCAGGAGGGCGAACTCGCCCGACTGCTGCCCGAACTCGGCGAGATGGACCGCGGCCAACCCGAAACCGACAGCCGCGCCCGGCTCTTCGAACTCACCGTCCGCCTCCTGGAGCGTCTGGCCGCGCACCGCACCCTCGTCCTGGTCCTGGAGGACCTGCACTGGGCGGACCGCTCCACCCGGGAACTGCTCAGCTATCTGCTGCGCGCCCTCACCGACAGCCGCCTGCTCATCGTCACCACATACCGCTCCGACGACCTGCACCGCCGCCACCCGCTGCGCCCCGCCCTCGCCGAGTACGAGCGGCTGCGCACCGTCACCCGCATTGAACTGCCCGCCTTTGACCGCTCCGAGGTCCGTCTCCAGCTCGCCGCCATCCACGGCGAGGCCCCGACCGAGCAGGTGCTCGGCCGGGTCTTCGACCGCTCCGAGGGCAACGCGTTCTTCGTCGAGGAGCTGGCGAGCAGCATTCAGGGCGGCTCCCCGGGCGGCATCAGCGACTCCCTGCGAGACCTGTTGCTGGTCCGGGCCGAGGCACTGCCGCACGACGTGCAGCGCGTGGTGCGGATCGCCGCCCAGGGCGGCTCCGAGGTGGAATTCCGGCTCCTGGCCACCGTGACGGGCCTCGCCGATGACGAGCTGATCGAGACCCTGCGTACCGCTGTCGGCGCCGCCGTCCTGCAGCCCTCCGACGAGGGCGAGTCCTTCCGCTTCCGGCACGCCCTGATGCGCGAGGCCGTGGCAGGAGACCTGCTGCCCGGCGAGCGCTCCCGGCTCAGCCGCCGCTACGCCGAGGCACTGGAGAACGACCCCGCACTCGTACGGTCCGGAGAGCGCGCCGGGCGCCTCGCCGGCTACTGGTTCGACGCCCGCGACCCGGCCAGGGCGCTGCCCGCGATGATCGCCGCGGCAGCTGTCGCACGCGGCCGGCACGCGTTCGCCGAACAGCACCAACTCCTGGAGCGGGCACTGGAGCTGTGGGACGACACCCCCGAGGAGCTGCGCCACCAGGCGATGCGGCAAGGCGTCGACGATGGCCTGTGGCCGGTCATCTCCCCGAACGCTCCCGGGGACTTCGTGGACCTGCTCGCCGCGATCACCCTTGCCGCGCGCCTGGCGGGAGAGCGGGAACGGGCACTCGCCATCAGCAAGCGGGCGCTGCGCCAGCTTGAGGGTGACCCCCCAATAAGTGCCTCTCTATTTCCCCGAGCTGTCGGCTCAGCTCGGGCGGGGGACGCGGCCTTGGGCGGGGGAGACGCCCTCCGCGCCGCCTGGTTCTGGATCGAGCGCTGCCAACTGATGCGCGACCTCTGTCGCTCCGACGGCTGGGACGAGATCTCCCGCGCCCAGAAGCTGGTGAAGGGTCTGCCGCCGTCCGTCGTACACGCCCATGTGCTGACGCATTTGGCGCACTGGTACATCAATCACCAGCCGGGGCCGCTGGCGATCGAGACCGCTCAGCAGGCCGTGGAGCTCTGCCGGATGACGGGTGCCGAGGTCACCGGCCTGGCCGCGCGGCACACCCTGGCTTGGCTCACCATCCACGCGGGCGACGTCGAGACCGGGCTCGAGCAGGCCCGCGAGGTGTGCGCCCGGAAACTGGAGCCGGGCAATGCCCAGATCCTGCTGCGTGGCTACGGCAACCTGTCCACGGCGCTGCACGGCATCGGCCGCTATGCCGAGGCCGTCGAGGTCGCCGAGGAGGGCAGCGGTCTCGCGGACCGGCACGGGCTGCCGGACATCGCCTCGTTCATCGACGGCAACCTCGCCGAGTCCCTCACCGAGCTCGGCCGCTGGGCCGACGCCGACGACGTGCTCGAACGCGCCGGTGGCCGCCGCGGGGTGAGTGCCCGTACCCAGGGTCAGCTCGCCGGGCAGGCGGTCGAGCTGGCCCTGGCGCGGGGCGCGTACGACGTGGCCCGGCGATGGCTGGAGGGGCCCGACATGTGGGCCACCGGCAGCTACCCGGAGCCGCAGAACACCCTGCCCATGGCCCGGATCGCCATCGCGCTGGCGGCCGCCGACGGCCGGATCCTCGACGTCCGCTCCCTGCTGGAGTCGGCGGTCGGCGAGGGTGTCGCATCCGGCCACCATCGCTACGGCTGGCCGCTGCTGTACGAGGCCGCGGCGGCGGAGGCACGGGCCCGCGGGCTCGCGGTGGCCGAAGTGGGGCGCGAGGCGGCGGTGGAGCGCATCCGCGATGCCATGAAGGGCATGCCGGAGTTCGTACCGCTGTGGTCCGCTCAGTCCCTGATGATCCAGGCCGAACTGCTCACCGCCGAAGGCGAGGACGCCACCGCTCGCTGGACGGAGGCCGTCGCCGCCACCGAGCAAGTTGAGGCCCCGGTACTGCCGGCCACCGCTCGACTGCGGCTTGCGGAGACCCTGATCACCCGGGGCGGTGCCGAGGCCCGCGGAGCGGCCGGTGAGCTGCTGCGGCAGGCCGATGCGGCAGCGCGCGAACTGGGCGCGGCGCCGCTCGCATCGGAGATCACCGAGCTGGCGGGCCGCGCTCGCATCCGACTCCGGCAGACCGACGCGGAACCGGCCCCGCCCCCGGCTGCGGCGCTGGGGCTGACCACCCGGGAGCGAGAGGTGCTGCGGCTGGTCGCCGCCGGGCGGAGCAACCGGAGAATCGCGGAGGAGCTGTTCATCTCCCCGAAGACGGCGAGCGTGCACGTCTCCAACATCCTGGCCAAGCTGGGCGCCTCAGGCCGAGGAGAGGCCGCCGCGATCGCGCACCGGCTGCGGGTCTTCGACGGGTGAGGGCCCGCAGGTCCGGCGGGGTCACGCCCCGCTCACGGCCGCTCCCGAAGGCGGCGTCGGCCCGCAGGAAGCGGTACGGGGGCGACGCCGGGCACCACGGAGACGGTCAGCGTGCCGATGCCCTCCACGGTGAGCGTGACGGTGTCGCCGGGCTTGAGCGGCGGGGGAGTCCGCTCGCCGCGCACGCCCCACAGCTCCGCGAGGCACCCGCCGTTGCCGCAGGTCCCCGACCCGAGCAGATCGCCGGGCACGACGCGGGTGCCGCGTGAGGCGTAGGCGGCCATCTCCTCGAACGTCCAGCTCATGTTGGACAGCAGATCGCGGCCGACGACCTCGCCGTTGACCTCCGCGGTCAGGGCCAGGCGCAGGAACCCCTCACGGTCGCGGTGGGGCTCCAGCTCGTCGGCGGTGACCAGGCACGGGCCGATGCTGTTGGCGGTGTCCTTGCCCTTGCAGGGCCCCAGGCCGACGTTCATCTCGGCGGACTGCAGGTCCCGGGCGGACCAGTCGTTGAGGATGGTGTAGCCGACGATGTGGTCGCGGGCCTGCTCGGGAGTGAGGTCACGGCCCTCACGGCCGATGACGGCAGCGACCTCGAGTTCGAAGTCCAGGACGGCCGAGCCCGGCGGCACGGGAACGGGGTCGTGCGGGCCGAACACCGCATGGGGGTTGGTGAAGTAGAACGTCGGCGCCGCGTACCACTGCTCGGGAACGCCGCTGACGCCGTTGACGGATCGGCGTACGCCCTCGACGTGTTCCTCGAAGGTCACGAAGTCGCGCAGCGAAGCGGGCTGGAGCGGTGGCAGCAGCCGGACGTCGGCCACGTTCGGGCCGGGGGGCGCGTCCAGCGCCCGCCCGCCCAGGTCGAGCAGGGCGGGAAGGCCGCCGCCGGCCGCGATGACGTCGGTCAAGGACCGCACCCCGGGAAGCGGGAACAAGGCGCCGCCCGCATCGAGGGCGGCAACCTGTACGGACTGATGGTGTTGGTAGGTGACGAAGCGCATGGGGGCTGCTCCCCTTCAGATGGGCCCGGCAGTCGGGTCGGTCAGACCGGCGGGGCGACGAACACGCCGCGGTCGACATCGTTGAACGACTCCTTGGCGACGAGTTCGTTCATGGGGTTGGCCGTGCCCCACTGGTCGGTGACCTCGGGCTGCGAGAAGTCGTAGATGTGCGGGTGCCAGGTGTCCTCGTCCAGGTTTTCCAGCTCGGTGGTGTACTCGACGGTGTTGCCGTGCGGGTCGAGGAAGTACGTGAAGGTGTTGTCCCCGGCCATGTGCCGGCCAGGGCCCCAGATCTTGCGGAATCCGGCGCGCATCACGCGGCCCGATCCGCGCATGTACTCGTCCAGGCCGCGCATCTCGAAGGAGACGTGGTGCAGCGCCGTGTGCGGGCCCTGCGCCAGCGCCATGGAGTGGTGCTGGCTGGAGATCCGCATGAAGTGCATGACCTCGCCCATGTGCGGTGAGCTCAAGGTGTCGGACAGACGGAAGCCGAGGTGTTGCTCGTACCACGCCCGAGTGCGGTTCAGGTCGGGGGAGTTGAGCACGACGTGGGAGAGCTTGACCGGGATGGCCTCCTTCTCCTCCACCTTGCGGTGCCGGCGCGCGGCCACGTCGGTGGAGACCTCGATGGTGCGGCCGTCGACGTCGAAGAACCGGAAACCGTAGCCGCCGCCGGGGGTGTCCACCGTGCCCGGCTGCGAAATCAACTCAACGCCTCCGGACAAGAGTTGCTCGGCCAGTGTGTCGACGTCCGTCCGGGAGGCGGCGCCGTAGGAGACCAGGTCGAGGCGCTTCTCGTCGGCCTTGCGCAGCCGCACCACGTACTGTTCGGGCGATCCCTCGGCGGCCAGGAACGAGATGCCCGAGTCCTCGGCGACCTTGGTCAGGCCCCAGACGCCGGCGTAGAAGTCGAGCTGCTTGTCGTAGTCGGGCACGGCGAGGTCGACGTGCCGCAGGTGGGTGAGCAGGCGAGAGGTCATGAGGGTCCTCCTTCAGGAAAGGCCGGCTTCTTCAGGGAAGGTCGAGCAGCGCGGCAGCGGTGGCGCCGCGGACGGCTTCGAAGCCGGCGTCGTCCAGGCGGGCGGCGCGCAGGGCCCCGACGGGGTCCGGGGAGCCCATGTCGAAGGGGAAGTCGGAGCCGAGCAGGACTCGGTCCGCTCCCGCCACGCGCACGAGCTCGCGCAGCACATGTGGGTCATGGACGAGGGAGTCGAAGTACAGGCGCCCGAGGTAGCTGCTGGGCAGTTGGGCGCAGCCTGCGCCCGCGTCCGGGCGTGCCCGCCAGGCGTGGTCCGCGCGGCCGATGTGCGTGGGCAGGTAGCCGCCGCCGTGCGCGGAGATGATCCGTAGACCGGGGTGGCGGTCGAGGACACCGGAGAAGATCAGATGGGACAGGGCGACGGCGTTCTCGGTGGGCTGGCCAACCGAGTTGGACAGGTACCACTGGTCCAGGCGCTCATCCAGCGTGCAGCCGAAGGGGTGCAGGAACAGCAGTGCCCCGGTCTGCTCAGCCCGCGCCCACAGGGGCTCGAGGGCGGGGTCGGACAACTCGCGCCCGGGAGCATGGCTGGAGATCTCCACGCCCAGCAGCCCTGCCTCAAGCGCGTGGTCCAGCGCGGAGACGGCCAGTCGCGGATGCTGCAGCGGTACGAGGCCCAGACCGCGCAGCCGTGACGGGGCAGCCGCACAGTGCGCGGCGATGGCCTCGTGCGCGAGACGGAACAGCTTCGACGCCAACTCCTCGTCGGCCCAGTAGTGGTAGTGCGAAGGGGAGGGGCTGACCAGCTGGACGTCGACCTGCTGCTCGTCCATGGCCCGCAGCCGGACCTTGACGTCGGTCAGCCGGGCGAACCGCTCCCTGATCATCTCCCCGCTGACCTCGAGCGCGACCGGCCCATTGCGCCGCGCGTCCAGTGCCTTGGCCTCATCGAGGCCCGGCTGTCCGGCGATCAGGTGCTCCACCTCGGGCAGCAGTACATGGGCGTGCACATCGACGGTCGGTGTCACGGGCGCTCCTGGAGCCGGGCCATCGTGCGGGCCATCAGGCCGGGTACGTCGGCGTCGCGGACCTGGTCGAGCTGCCACTGGCCCAGTTGTACGGACGCCTCGACGACCGCCCGCACGCGCCCGATGCGTCGCTCGTAGTAGGCGCTCAGCAGTGCGTCGCCCCAGGCGTCGCCGCCTGTCAGCAGCTCGGCGAGCACCGCGGCGTCCTCCAGGGACATCGCCGCGCCCTGGGCGAGGGTGGGCGGACAGCAGTGCGCCGCGTCACCGATGAGCACCACGCGGCCGCGATGCCAGGAGCCCTCCACCAGCAGCCGGTCGAACCAGGTGTAGTTGACCTGCCCGGGGTCGGTGATGGTCCTGGTGATCTCGGGCCAGTGGCCGTCGTAGGCCGACGCGAGACGGACCATTTCGTCGGCGTAGCGCTCGGGAGGGAGCGTGGCCCGGTCCCGGCAGGCCTCCGCGACGTACGCGTACAGCGTGGTCTCGCCGGTGGGGCAGTAACCGGCGATGTAGGCGGGCCCGCCGTAGGCGAGGTCGGTGCGGGTCACGCCCTGGGGGCGCGGCGCGGCCACACGCCAGATGGCCATGCCGGTGGGCTCGGGTGTGTCGGTGATGCCGATCGCCGTGCGGGTGGCGGAGCCCAGACCATCGGCGGCGACGACGAGGTCGTACCGGGCCTCGTGGCCGTCGCTCAGGCGCACCGTCACACCGGCGTCGTCCTGGCCGACGATGGTCGCGGTGGTGCCGAGGCGGACGTCGGCGCCGCTTGCACGGACCGCGTCGATGAGGATCCGCTGCAGCTGCGGGCGCTGCATGCCGACCGTCGCGGGCAGGTCGTCGCCGCCGGTGCGGATGTCGTCCTGGACGTGCAGCACCGTGCCGTCGGGGGCCGTGATGCCGACCGAGCCGAATCCGTAGCCGCGGGCGCTGACCTGCTCCCACACACCCAGGTCGCGCAGCACTCGTAGGGCGTTGCCCTGCAGGGTGATACCGGACCCGGCGGTGGCGTTCCAGTCCTGCTTCGCCTCGACGAGATCGACCGCGACGCCGGCCCGGCGCAGCAGGATCGTCAGGGCGTTGCCGGCCGGGCCGCCTCCGATCACGAGGACTTTGCGCGAGGGGGGCATGGAGAACTCCTTTGTCGCGGTGCTTACTTGTGTCCCAGTACTCACTTGACGGCGAGCGGGTTGATCGGCGAACCGACCGCCCCGGTGATGGGCAGCGGCGGCGCCGCCAGGAAGAACTCGTAGATGCCGTCCGCTGCGCAGTCCTCGCCCAGGGCCTCCAGGTCCCACATCTCGCCCACGAGCAGGCCCAGGTGGGGAATGACGACCTGGTGCAGGGGCTGGAAGGCGGACTCGAACTCGTTGGGGCGGACCTCGAAGCCCCAGGTGTCCGTCGCGATCGCGGCGATCTCACTGCGGTGCAGCCAGTCGGCTGTCGTGAACGACAAACCAGGGGCGGGGCCCCCGGCGTACTCGCCCCAGCCGTCGCGCCGCACCCGGGCGAGCTGGCCGGTGCGCACCAGCACGATGTCGCCGCGCTCCACGCTCACACCCTGAGCGAGCGCGGTCTCCTCAAGATGAGCGGTGGTGATGGCGAACCCGTCCTGGAGCTCGTCGTCATGGCCGATCGCGCGTCCCACGTCCAGCAGCACGCCACGGCCCACGATGTGCGCGGCCATGTGCTCGATGCCGGTGACGAGGTCACCGTCGGAGGTGACCGTGGTCGCGGCATCGCGCCCGTTCCACGCCTTGCCGTGGTCGAAGATGTGCCCCAGGCCGTCCCACTGGGTGGAGCACTGCAGCGGCATGGACACCACGTCGTCCGCGCCGCCGATCCCGTGCGGCAGACCCTGTGTGCCCAGCGCGGCGTCGGCGCCGGTGTCGAGCATGGTGTGCACCGGGTTGGTGCGCCGACGCCAGCCCCGCTGGGGGCCGTTCATGTCGAAGGGCTGGGCCAGCGAGAAGCTCACACCACGGCGGACGAGGGCCGCACCCTGGACGCGCTTGGCCTCATCGAGGAAGTTCAGTGTGCCCAGGCGGTCGTCCTTGCCCCAACGCCCCCAGTTCGAGCAGGCCTTGGCGGCTTCGGCGACGGCGCCTTCCGGGTCGTGACGGTCGAGGTTCATGCGGGCACCTCGGCCACACATCGGGTGCGCTGGGCACCGAGCCCGGTGATGGACGCGTCCATCACGTCGCCGTCGCGCAGCAGCCGGCCCCAGTGCATGCCGTTGCCGGCCGGGCTGCCGGTCAGCACCAGGTCGCCGGGCATCAACCGCACGGTCTCGGATATGTAGCTGACCAGCCGTGCGACCGAGAAGATCATGTCCTGGGTCGACTCGTCCTGCATGGCCTCGCCGTTCAGCTTCAGCGTGACCCGGAGGTCGTCCGGGGTCGGGATCGACCGCGCGGGCACGATCCAGGGACCCAGCGGGGTGAATCCGGGGGCGTTCTTGCTGCGCAGCCAGTCGGTGCCGATCTGCGGCATGTCGCGGCGGAAGACGGTGGCCCGGTCGGTGAGGTCGTTGGCGATCGTGTAGCCGGCCACGTGCTCCAGCGCCCGCTCGACCGGGACCCGGTAGGCGGGCCGACCGATGACAGCGGCCAACTCAAGCTCCCAGTCGGGCTTCTCGGCCCAGGCGGGCAGCACGACATCGTCGAAGGGGCCGGTGATCGCACTCGGCAGCCCCATGAAGACGTACGGCAGGTCCTCGGCGGCACGCCGGTCCATGATCCGCGCGGCTTCGGCGCGCGCCTCCTCCTCGCTCAGTCCGTCCGAGCCGTCCCGGTGCGCCACATGCAGATCGATGACGTGCCGCCGGTAGTTGGCGCCGGACTGCAGCACCTGCCGGGGTGCGATCGGCGCGTGCACCCGGAACTCGCTCACGAGCGGGTCACCATCGGAGGGGCGGTCGGCCAACTCGGCGAAGACGACCGACAGTCGGTCCCAGTCCTCCATGACGCCGAGCATCGTCAGCCCTGCGTCGCCGAGGGCCCGGCGCAGATCCACCACGGATCCGGCACGGCGGACCAGCGCGGGAAACGCGTCCTGGCCGGGGGCCGAGACGGTTCCCAGGGCGTAAGGGCCGGAGAAGAGGTGGGGGCCGGAGAGGTCGGTGCCGGAGAAGTGCGCGGGGGCGGCTTCAGGTTTCACGAACAAGTCCTCCTGATTGCGGTGTGACCAATCTGGCCCCCACACCCCTGATCAGGGAAATCGATTCTGTGGATAGTCTTCATCCAGCAGACGAATACCACTGGTGCCGTGCCCAAAGAATCGCCGAAGAAGGCCCCGTGAACCTCTCCAGCCTCGATCTCAACCTCGTCGTCGCCCTGCGCGCCCTGCTCGAAGAACGCAACGTCACCCGCGCCGGCCAGCGCGTGGGCCTGTCCCAGCCCGCGATGAGCGCCGCGCTGTCCCGCCTGCGCCGCCACTTCGACGACGACCTGCTGGCCCGCACCGGCGGCCACTACGAGTTGACCGCCCTGGGGCAGATCCTCCTGGAACGCACCTCCACAGCCTGCGACCTCCTGGAGCGCCTGTTCAGCAGCCAGGCCGACTTCGACCCCGCGACCGAGAGCCGCACCTTCACGCTGATGGCCTCCGACTACGCGGTGGCCGTCTTCGGTGCAGCCCTCGGGCGTCTCGTACATGCCGAGGCCCCTCACGTCAGGCTCCGTTTCACCCAGACACCGACGACCGTCGTGGAGGATCTCGGTGTCCTGCTCAGCACGACCGACGGCCTGTTGATGCCTCACGGCGTGGTCGGCGATGTGCCCCGCACCGACCTCTTCCGCGACGAATGGGTCTTCCTGGTGGCGGAATCCAACACCGAAGTGGGTGACCACCTCACCCGGACCCAGCTGGCCGAGCTGCCCTGGGTCACGTACCAGCGCACCTACGACGCGCCCGCCGTACGGCAGTTGAGCATGCTCGGCATCGAACCCCGCGTGGAGGTCTCGGTCGACAGCTTCGCCATGCTGCCCTTCATGGTGGCCGGCACGCATCGGATCGCCCTGGTCCAAAAGCGCCTGGCCGAGCTGATGCAGGACCTCTCGGCCGTACGTCTCCTGCCGCCGCCCTACGAGGCCGTGCCGCTCCAGGAAGCCTTGTGGTGGCACCCCCTCCACACGCACGACTCCACCCACATCTGGCTCAGGCAGGCCGCCTTGCGCGTCGCCGCGGAGCTGGACGACGCCTGAAACGGTAGGTCAGTTGTCAGGCGGAGAGTGAGGCCGTCGGCGCGAAGGCCGTGATCGCGTCGACGAGGGCGGGGACGCTGATCATGCGGGTGTGCTCGGAGACGTCCTCCGCGATGCCGCGCAGCGGCCACGCCGTGCGGGCGGCGTCGGCGCCGGACCGCGAATCGGTCGCGATCCGCGCCTTGATCGCTTCGGGCAGCTCGGTCGAGGTGAGGATGGTGTCCCGCGCGCCGGCGACGGATTCGTCGGAGTCGAAGCGTCCGCCCCCACCGCGGACATCTCGATGGAGCTGCCCGAGATCCTGCTCTCCGCGCTCATCGCCCGGTTCCGCCCACCGCACAGCGAAGCGCGGTCGACGAATCCGGTGTTCCGGCTGTTCCGGTCCAGCGTCGAAGCGCACTTCCGGGAACACCACGACGCCGGCTACTACGCCCGGGCACTGGGATACGCGCCCCGCACCCTCTCCCGAGCGGTACAGCAGGTCACCGGCCGCACCGCGAAGGCGTACATCGTCGATCGGCTCGTCCTGGAGGCCAAGCGGCTCCTCGCACACGACCGCCTCACCGCGGCCCACTGCGCCGGCACGCTCGGCTTCCCCGACGCGTCCAACTTCTCGGTGTTCTTCCGAAACGCCACGGGCCTGCGCCCGGGCGCATGGCAGGCGACGGCGGTGCGCCGGAACACTCCAGGAGGACCGGCGTAGTGTCCGCGACGACGCCGTCCAGGCCCGCGCTTTGGGCCGCCCTCTCAGGTGCCCGGAGCCGGGCTCGGCCCGTGCAGCGCCCATCTGTCAGGCCCGAAGATGGCCCGCTCCCGTTCAAATGCCGTTCAGCGCACAACCATCGGCCGTTTCCGCATGTCTCGCAGATGAATCACATCCATGCGCACGCGTCTCGACACCGCTCGCGCTTTGAGGAGGAACCGTGGGCATCCGCAAACCCGCCATATCGACCGCCGTTGCCGCAGCCCTGATCGGGTCGCTCGGCGTGCCGATCGTCGCGAGCACCGCATCCGCGAAGGACGGCGCCACCACCGTCCGCGAAGACTTCGACGGAGACGGCTACCAGGACGTCGCCGTCGCCGCCCCCGGCGCGAAGATCGGCGGCCACACCGCGGCCGGATACATCACGATCAGCTACGGCTCGGCGCACGGCATCGACCCCCAGCGCACCACGGTCATCACCCAGGACACCCCCGGCGTCCCCGGCGACTCCCGGGACAACAGCGTCTTCGGCTACGCGATGGTCTCCCGCGACCTGGACGGCGACGGCCTGACCGACCTGGCCGTGGTCACCAGGGACTACCGACCGGAGGAGAACGCCAACGGATCAGTGATCGTCCTGTGGGGCCGCAAGACCGGCATGACCGGCCAGGACGCCGTCCGCATCGCCGCACCGGCGAACGCCCAGGTCGGCGACGACCTCACCGCGGGCGACTTCGACGGTGACGGGCACACGGATCTGTTCATGCGCAACGGCGAGGACTACGACTACCACGACGTGCTCTACGGCCCCTTCAAGCGTGACGGCGCCCCCGCCCGCGAGCAGCAGGTGCAGGTGTACAGCACCGACAACTCCATCAACTCCACCGCCACGGGTGACTTCAACGGCGACGGCATCGAGGATCTCGCGACCTTCTACGTCTACGAGAACCATGCCGAGGGCGGCAAGCTGTGGCTCGGCACCAAGTCCGGCCTGTCCACCGTCCCGCAGCGGCTGAACTCGGCCTCCAGCACCGCCGTCGCCGACTTCGACCAGGACGGCTACGCCGACCTCGCCACCCGGATCTTCCCCGGCGGCGACACCGAGGGCACGGAGGAGGACCCGGGCACCGTCAAGATCTACTACGGTTCGGCGTCCGGCCCCAGCCAGACCCGTACGCAGACGGTCACCCAGAACACGGCGGGCGTGCCCGGGGCGCACGAGAAGGGCGACCAGTTCGGCGGACGGCTCAACGCGGGCGACGCGAACGGCGACGGATACCCGGACCTGGCCGTCGGCGTCCCCGGCGAGGCGATCGGCTCGAAGGTGAAGGCCGGCGCCGTGGTACTGCTCAAGGGCGGCAAGGACGGGCTCACCGGTAAGGGCGCGCAAGCGTTCCACCAGGACACGGCGGGCGTGCCCGGTGCCGCGGAGTCCGGCGACGTGTTCGGCGGGTCGGTACGACTGCTCGACGCGACGGGTGACGGCAAGGCGGACCTGATCGCGGGCGCGCCGGGCGAGAACCTGGGCACCGTCGTGAACGGCGGCGCGGTGTGGCTGCTGCGCGGCAGCGCCTCCGGCCTGACGGCCTCGCAGTCGGTCGCGGAGAACCCTGGGGACATCGGGGCACCGGCGCCGAAGGCGCTGTTCGGCGAGAACCTGAGCGGCGACAACGGTCCCGGAACGGTGATCCCCTAGCACGGCTGCCGCAAAGGGGCGCCACCGACCTGCTCGGCGAGTACGGGCCCCCAGGTCGACCTGGGGGCCCGTACTGGCCTCTACCTCTGCTTCTGCTTCTGGTTCTGTCTGCTGGTCACGGCCGACGCAGTGCGGAGCGGCCCGCGAAGCGCGCCGAGTTGCCCAACTCCTCCTCGATCCTGATGAGTTGGTTGTACTTCGCCGTGCGGTCGGAGCGGGAGAGTGAGCCGGTCTTGATCTGACCGCAGTGGGTCGCCACCGCCAGGTCCGCGATGGTGGTGTCCTCCGTCTCGCCCGAACGGTGCGACATGACGGCCGTCCAGCCCGCCTGGTGGGCCGTGGCCACCGCGGTCAGCGCCTCGGTCAGCGTTCCGATCTGATTGACCTTGACCAGGACCGAGTTGCCGACGCCGGTGCGGATGCCCTCGCGCAGCAGTGTCTCGTTGGTGCAGAACACGTCGTCGCCGGTGAGCTGGCAGCGGTCGCCGACGCGGGCGGTCAGCTCGCGCCAGCCGTCCAGGTCGTTCTCCGCCATCGGGTCCTCGATGGAGACGACCGGGTACGCGTCGATGAGCTTGGCCAGGTAGTCGGCGTGCTCGGACGGGGTGCGGCGCACCCCCTCGCCCGTGTAGTCGTACATGCCGTCGCGGAAGAACTCCGACGCCGCCGGGTCCATGACCAGGCCGATGTCCGTGCCGGGGCGGTAGCCGGTGCGTTCGACGGCGGCCATCACGAAGTCCAGCGCCTCCTCGGCGGTACGCAGCGCGGGCGCGAAGCCACCTTCGTCGCCGACGCCCGTGGAGTGCCCGGCGGCCAGCAGGTCGTGGCGCAGGGTGTGGAAGACCTCGCTGCCCATGCGTACGGCTTCGGCGAAGGTGTCCGCGCCGACTGGGGCGATCATGAACTCCTGGAAGTCCAGCGGATTGTCGGCGTGGGCGCCGCCGTTGACGATGTTCATCATCGGCAGCGGCAGCAGGTGGGCGTCGGCGCCGCCGAGGTAGCGGTAGAGAGGCTGGCGATGGGCCGCCGCGGCGGCCTTGGCGGTGGCGAGGGAGACGCCGAGGATCGCGTTGGCGCCGAGCCGGGACTTCGTGGCGGTGCCGTCGAGGTCGACCAGGGCGGCGTCGAGACCCGCCTGGTCCGCCGCGTCCCGGCCGCGCACACACGCCGCGATCTCCTCGTTGACGTGGGCCACCGCGCGGTCGACGCCCTTTCCGTGCCAGCGTGCGGCGTCTCCGTCGCGCAGTTCCACGGCCTCACGGGCGCCGGTGGAGGCGCCGGAGGGGACAGCCGCGCGCCCCAGGGACCCGTCGGTGAGGACCACGTCGACCTCGACCGTGGGGTTGCCGCGGCTGTCGATGATCCGGCGGGCGGTGACGGTCTCGATGGTGGCGTCGACGGTTCCAACTGCCTTTGCGGACATGGGAGGTCCTTCCCTTTGTCATGTGCCGTGGCCCCGGCTGCGACAGCGCTGGCGCTGAGCCCGACAAGGCCAAACACTACAGCAATGCTGCTCAGTTGTGCTGTACAGCATTGCTGTGCAGGTCGGGTGTGCAGCAATGCTGATCAACGGGGTAAAGTGCCCTATGCCCACCTCGGAAGCCGCCGCCATCGCCGCCGAACTGCGCACCGCGATGGGCAAGCTCACCCGACGCGTCACACACGAGGACCGCATCCCGCTGGGTCAGGTCGCCGTGCTCGGTGCACTCGACCGCGACGGCGCCATGACCACAAGCGACCTCGCCACCGATCAGCGCGTACGTCCCCAGTCGATGGCCCGGGCGGTCGGGCTGCTCATGGAACAGAACCTGATCACGCGCCGGGCGCACCCCACGGACGGCCGCAAGTCACTGGTCGAACTGACGGACGCGGGCCGGGCCGCGCTCGAAGCGGAGCGCGGCCGCAGGGTCGGCTGGCTCGCGCAGGCCATCGAGGCCGAACTCACCGATGACGAGCGGGAGTTGCTCGGTCGGAGCGCGGCCCTGCTGGAGCGGCTCGCCACTCGCTAGAACGGCGCGACGCGTTCTTCACCCCACCCGCTAGGAGGCGGACGCCGTCCACCGGTTGTCGCTCCAGAGGACGGCGTTCATCGAGAACATGTCGTCGTAGGGCATCTCGGCGCAGTCGGACATCGTCCCGACGACGAGGGCCTCGCCATGGGTAAAGATTCCGTCGGCGATGCAGGACTGGGGATGCGGCCTGGTGTGCCCTTTCAGCAGCCCTGAGCCCGATCGGCCGCTGTGTCCGCCCCGACACGGTTCCGCGCCGGCCGGGGGGCGGCCGCCGCTCGCGCTCAGAAGACTCAGTTCGTGCCGCAACTGCCGACGCGGCGTGGCGAGAACTCGGTCGATGCCCGACCGGAGGTCGCCGGGCGCGTCGTCGACGGGCGGCGGGCGGAAGTCGCCGAAGCGGGCGGCCCGCGGCACCAGAGCACGCAGTGCCACCGTCACTTCCCGGCCCGCCGCGTCCCTACAGGCCCGGTCGTTCCCCCGCAGGGAGCGAGACGCACAGCCAGGCGTTCGGCGTGCAGTGCCTTGAGGCCGTCGACGGTGACCAGGACGTCCGCGATGAGTGTCGGGTACGGGTGCGTGACCAGGTGTGATACGAAGACCTCGTACGTCACCCGGTTCGCGGCCGGGGTCACTTGGCCCCGGAAGCGCACCACGAACGGGTGGTCCGGGACCGCTTCGAAGCGCCAGTGGTCCCTGCCGATGGTGAAGCCCGAAGCGGCCAGGTGGAAGCTCATGGCCTGCAGGCAGCCGTCCAGTGTCAGGTTGCCGGGCATGACCGGGTCGTGATGGAAGTGGGCGGCGAAATACCAGGCGTCCGGGTGGACGAGGGTCTCGGCCCGGAGATAGCCGCGTGCCCAGGGGCCTCCGGAGGG
This sequence comes from Streptomyces sp. NPDC032198, assembly GCF_040636975.1. Taxonomy (NCBI): domain Bacteria; kingdom Bacillati; phylum Actinomycetota; class Actinomycetes; order Kitasatosporales; family Streptomycetaceae; genus Streptomyces; species Streptomyces sp. NPDC032198. The sequence continues at coordinate 27,793 of NZ_JBEZVL010000017.1, forward strand.
GGCGAATTCCGTGACGTCGCCGAGGAGCAACATGTCACCGGACGGCAGCCGCGGTGAGCCGGACGGCGGCCAGTCGGGGCCGAAGCAGTGGGCGGCCCTGCCGTCCGCGAACGCCCGGACCAGGGTGGGGCCGAACGCGCGCGAGCGGGGGCTAACGGCGGTGGGAGCCGCTCGCCCCGGCGGCGGGGCGGACCGGCTTGGGGTCCACCGCACTCCGGGGGCGGCAGCGAGCTCCTGATAGGAGAAGTAGCCGGCCTGGGCGTTGCGGATGGTGAGCCGCAGCTCGTCGGCGACCCGGCAGTCCGCCTCGAAGAAGACGATCAGGGACTGGTCCTGCCGGGCGTGGTCGAGGATGCGGACATCCGCGACCGAGGTCTCGCCGGCCACGGGGGCACCGGCACCGTGGAAGGTCGCCTCGTACCCCAGGAGCCGGAAGACCCGCTGCGCGTCGTTGTCCAGGTCCGCGCCCAGCCAGCTGAGCAGTACGAGCAGAGACTGTGTGCTCTCGATCGTCAGGCCTGGGTACATGCGGGCCGTGTGGTCGACGAAGCTGCGGTCCGGCCGCACGAAGGTCCGGGTCCGGATCGAGCCCCGACACGGTGTCCCGGACGCCCCCAGCGTGCCCGGGGTGCCCTCAAGGCCGGTGACCTCGTCGATGAGGAGCAGCGGGGGCTTGGGCGGACGGGTCTGGCGTGCCCTGTCGTCCTGGATCGCGTAGCGGGGGCCGAACACCTGGGAGACCGGGGCGTGGGAGAGCTCTTCGAGCTGGTCCCTGGCGAAGACGCGGTCGGGGGTGGTCATGAGGGCCTCAGGACGAGTTCGAGATCCCGGATGTCGGCGAGCAGCCCCTCGTCGTCGGTCAGCTTCAAATGGCACTGGGCGTGGGAGGTTTGCGGGGGCACGGCTCGCAGTACGCAGGTGACCGGGCCCCGCGCGGGACCCAGGCGCGGGGCGTGGAACTCTCCGATGGCCATCGGCAGGGTCGCGTCCCCGAAGAGGTCCTCCGCCCAGGCCACGGCGAGCTGCAGTGCGCCGTCGACCGCTGCCGGGTCGGTCTGCCAGGTCTCGCCGGACCAGCCCATCTCCCGCAGCCCGGTGAGTGTTGCCCGAGCGCCGGTGAGGGAGATGCCTTCGATCGTGGCCAGCGACTGGAACAGCGGCCCGTGGAAGAGCGTGTGACCGTCGTAGAGGGGGTTTCGACGGGAGGGTTCGAGTTCGCCGGGCGGCACGATGCCGGTGGTCTCGTGCGGGGCCGCGGCGATTCGCGCCCTGCAGTGGGGTGTGCTCCCGGCGCCGTGCAACTCGACGCTCAGCGCGTGCGTGTCGCTCCGGTCGGCCCGCAAGGTGAACCGGGCGCCGTCCGTGTCGAGTTGGTCGGGGACGGCCCGCCTCAGGACGCGTACGTCTCGTAGAAGAACCCTCGGCGACGTCGGGCGCCAGGAGCGCGCGGCGGCGGTGAACCATTCCAGGGTCTGGGCGAGAGGAAGCACCGGGTCGCCCGCGATGACGTGGTCGGCCAGCTGCGGATGGCTCCGCGCGGTCACCGTGACCTGTGCCGCAGCGGGTTCGGACACGGCGGCCAGTGGCCGCGGGGCCGCGGCGGCGCCGGGTGAGCCGGTGATGATGGCGTGGGGTGCGCGCGATTCCAGCTCGGCCACGAAGGCCTCGGCGCCGGTGTCGAGGGGGAGCAACGGTGTGCCGTGGCGGTCGAAGTGGGCGGCGAGTTCGGGCGTGACCATTCCGCCGCGCCAGGGACCCCAGATCAGTGATTTCACCCGGCAGTCGGGGCGCCGTGTGGACTCGGCGGCCATCACCTGGGTGAGGGTCTCGTTCGCCATGGCGTAGTCGCACTGGCCGGGATTCCCGAACGTCGCCGCGACGGACGAGAACACACTGATCAGCTTCAGTGGATCCTCGGCGGTCGCGTCCAGCAAGGCACGCAGTCCGGTGGCCTTGGTGCGCATGACCTGGGTGAACTGCTCGTCGGTCTTGTCGGCGACGAGCCTGTCGGCCAGTACACCGGCGGCGTGCACGATGCCGGTGACCGGCCCCCAGTCGTCGCGGATCCGCTCCAGGCAGCGGGGGAGGGCCGCCATGTCGCCCACGTCCACCGTCTCGTAGCGCACCTGAGATCCGGCTTCCTCGATCGCGGCAAGGGCCGCTCGCACCTCGCGGACGGCCATGATCTGCCGTACGTCGGCGGCGAGTTCGGAGGGGCTTGACCCGGCGCCCCGACCCCGCAGTGAGGCGAGCGCGCGCGTCACCTCTTCGGCGCTGCCAGTCGGCAGGCCCGGCGGCTCCTCGGTCAGGCGGGTCCGCCCCAACAGCGCGAGCCGGGGGCGCCGGGCCCGTGCCAGGGCGAGCAGCCCGGCAGCGGTGACACCGCGAGCGCCACCCGTCACGACGACAACGGAGTCGGGCCCGATGCGGGTGTCCGCGCCGTCGCGGAATGGGGGCACGGCGCAAGGGTGCGGTGTGACCCTGGTGCGGTCCGCTCGCAGTCCGACGTCCAACAGGGGGCCACCGGACAGGAGTTCCTCGGCGATCGCGGCCGCCTGCTCGCGCGGCCCACGGCCCGTTCGTTCGCAGTCGATCGCCTTGACCGAGGCGCTGGGCCACTCCTTGGCCACGGTACGGGCCAAAGCGGCCAGGCCACCGAGCCAAGCCCGCTCGCCTTGCCGACCGCTCAGTCCGAAGTCGCCGCCGGTGTCCTGGACGGTCACGAACACACCGCAGTCGTTCTCCCCGTCACCATTCACATCGTCGTTGTCCGTGAGCCGTCGTGCCAACCGCCGCGCGACGCGGAAGGCCTCATACTGCAGATCCAGGGCCCTCTGTACGCCTTGTGTGCCGTGTGTGTCTTCCACCGGTGCGAGCCCGGTGAGCAGGACGACGTTCTGGGCGTCGGGGGGAAGTCCGGCGCCGGTGGCGACCCACCGTGCGTCGACTCCGTGGTGGCCGAGCCGGTCGGCGAGCGGTTCGGCCAGGTGTGCGCCGTCGTCGACGATGTACAGGGGCCCGTCCCACAGCCCGGCCATGGCCAGGCCCGTCGCCGGTGCAGGAAGAGCGGTGAGTTCCATTCGTACGAGATGGGGTTCGGGAGGTGGCCCGGCAGCCGGGGTCCGGGTGGCCGGGCCTAGCGGAAATTTCCCTGGAGCCTGTCAGTGATCTGCTGCAATGTTCGGCACGAAGCCAACTCCTCTGCGGGCACGCCCAGGTCACCGAGGGTCCTGCGGAGCATCGACATGATCTCGACCCGTTTGATCGAGTCGATTCCGAGTTCCTTCTCCAACTCCATGTCGAGGTTGAGGAGTTCCTTCGGATAGCCGGTACGTTCGGACACCGCGCTCAGGAGGGCCTCTTCCACCGGGGTGCCGCCTGCGGGGGCACTGGTAGAAGCGTCGGCGGGAATTGCGGTGGGAGCGGTCGAGTCCGCAGGCTGGGCCGGTGACGGGACAGGGACAGGCTCCGCAGGCGCGGCCTGCGCCTGCGCCTGCGGAACGGCAGTCGGCACGGACACCGGGAGTTCCTCGGAGGGGGCGCCACCGCCAGACCGTTCCCGCAGGCCCACCAACGACTCCTGGGTGAGGCGCAGGAAGGCCAGATGCGCCTCGGCCATGTACCGCTGGTAGTCAGCGTGGGCCTCGGCTGCCCGGCGCTGTACTTCGTCGTGCACGTGTTGCTGAGCGGGCCCCGCGGGCATGTCATCACTCTCCACGATCTCTTGCCGCCCCATGGCGGGGCTTTCCGGATTGGGTGCGGGCAACGCCGCGGCGCCGCCCTCGGGCGGGTAGGGGCGGCCCTGATTGCTGCCGTCGACGCCGATCGAGAAACCGGGTTCAGTGGCCGCCTGACGGGGTGGCCCGTACGGCAGCCAGTGCGCCGACCAGTCCATCTCCACACCGCGTACGGCCAGTTGTCCCAGTGCCTCGAAGAGGGCGACGGTTCCGTCCTTGCCCCGCCCGTCGGTCGCGACCGCCAGATGCGGGCGCCCTTCCAGGACACGATCCACCAGGCCGGTGAGGGTTCCCGCCGGGCCCACCTCCATGAACGTGCGCACCCCCGCCTCGTACATGGCCTCGATCTCCTCGACGAACCGCACCGGTGTCGAGAGGTGCTCACTGATCCGGCCGCGTACCGCGTCGGGATCGCCCGAACGGGGATAGCGCGCGGCGTCCGCGTTTCCATAGACCTCGATGGCCGGGGGCTCGATGGGGCATTCGGCGAGAAAGTCCGCCAAGGGGCGGCAGGCGGAGGAGACAAGGGGGCTGTGGAACGCCGCCGAGGCCTGCAGTGGCTTGGCCGTGATTCCTGTGGCGCGAAGGCGATCGGCCAGAGCGTCCAGCGCTTCGGCCGTGCCGGAGAGGACGGCCTGTTCGGGCGCGTTGTCGTTCGCCACCCAGACGTGGTCCTGCCCCTCCGACTCCAGGAACGCCTCGGCCCGGGCCCGGGAGGCGCTGACGGCGAGCATGCCACTGGGCGTGGACGCCGCGTCCCGCATGAGTTCGCCGCGCCGCCGGGCAAGGCGCATCAACGTATCCGCCCCGAAGGAGCCCGCGGCGTGCAACGCGATCAGCTCGCCGAAGCTGTGACCCGCCACGCATGCTGGTTCGAGGCCCAGCTCGGTCAGCATCGCGAGGACGGCCAGGCTGTGTGCCGCGAGTGCCGGCTGAGCCCACTCGGTCGACGTCAGACGGTCCTGCTGAGCGGTCCGCTCCTCCTCGGTGAAGACGGGAGGAGGGAAAACCACCTGGTGCAACGGCTGTACGCCGAAGTCCAGGGCGCCCACCTGATCCCATACGCGCTGCGCCGGAGGGTGTTGGGTCGCCAGCTCCGAGCCCATGCCCACGTACTGGGCGCCCTGCCCCGGGAAGAGGAACGCCAGGGACCCCCCGTCGGCGGCTCCGCGAGCGTAGTAGGTGCCGTTCGGCGTGGAAAAGCCGTCTTCTCCCGCCCCGTCGAGCAGGTCCACTGCCTGGGCGAGCCTGGTCGCGAGCTCACCGGGGTGCTCGACCACCAGGGCGAGCCGGTGTTCTGCCCCGGCCTCGAACCGTGTCTGCGAGGCGCGGGCCAGTTCCGGGAGGGGGAGGGGCGAGTCCTCGGCCCGGCCGACCCCGTCGCGCATCTCGTCGAGAGTGGCCCCGCTGAACAGCAGCAGCTCGGCCGTCGCCGAACGCAGCCGACGGGCGGGCCGCGCTGATCCCTCCGCGGAGGGGACGAACTCCTCCACCGCGACATGGAAGTTGGTGCCGCCGAAACCGAAGCTGGAGACCGACGCGCGCCGTGGCCGGTCCGCGCCCACCCACGGTCGTGCGCGGGTGTTCACGTAGAAGGGGCTGGTCGCGAACGCGAGATCCGGGTTGGGCCGCTCCACCTTGATGGTCGGCGGAAGAACTCGGTGGTGCAGGGCAAGGACCGTCTTCAAGAGGCCCGCCGCGCCCGCCGCACCTTTGGTGTGGCCGATCTGCGACTTGATCGACCCGAGCGCGCACCAGGGAGCCCCGGTGCGCCCCGCGGATCCGAACACCGAGGTCAGTGCCTCGAATTCGGCGCGGTCGCCTGCCTTGGTCCCAGTCCCGTGCGCCTCGACCAGTTCTACGGTATCGGGGCCGTAGCCCGCCGCTTCGTACGCCCGGCGCAGTGCCCGTTCCTGACCGGCGGGCAGCGGGGCGTAGATGGCGTTGCCCTTGCCGTCGGACGAGGCACCGACACCCCGGATCACCGCGTAGACCTGGTCGGCGTCGCGCTCCGCGTCTGCCAGCCGTTTGAGGGCGAACATCACCACGCCCTCACCGAGGAGTGTGCCGTCGGCGTGGTCGGAGAAGGGCCGGCAGTCCCCGGTGGGCGACAGCGCCGGAGTCTGGCTGAAGCAGGTGAACATCAGCTCGTCGTTGACCGTGTCCGTCCCGCCGGTCACGGCCAGATCGCATCGCCTGAGCGTCAGCGCGTCGATCGCGGTCGTCAGTGCCGCGAACGAGCTGGCGCAGGCGGCGTCGGTGGTGTGGTTGGTGCCGTGCAGGTCGAACCGGTTGGCGATCCGGCCTGCCGCCACATTGGGCAGCAGCCCGGGGAAGGTGGCCTCCTGCCAGGGCACCATGTGCTCCAGGATGCGCTCACACAGCTCCTGTGCCCGGCTCTCGGGCAGCCCGGCCTCCCGGAACGCCTTCAGCCAGATCGGCCGGCCCGTACGCATGGCCATGTGCGCGGCCAGCGGCAGATAGCCCGTCACCCCGAGGATGACGCTCACCTTGTCGCGGTCGAGGGCATCGAGCTGCTCATGGGTGGCATCGCGGAGCACCTGGTCCGCGACGAGCAGGGAGAGCAGCTGGGCGGAGTCGGTGGCGGGCAGCGACTGCGGCGGCATTCCGTAGGCCACGGGATCGAAGTCGACGCGGGGCAGGAAGCCACCCCGTGAGACGTACGCCCCGTCCGGCTGGTCGTCGGCGAGGAGATCCTGTGCCAGCCAGCGGTCGGCGGGCACCTCGGTGATGAGGTCCTGGCGGCCCAGGATCATCCGCCAGCTCTGCTCGGCGTCTCGCGCCCCGGGCAGCAGGGCTCCGATACCCACCACGGCGATGGGCACGGACTGGGCGTGGTCGTTCATGGTCTCGCTCCTTTCGCTCCTTTCGCGGGCCGCGGGCCAGTGGCCGGGCGGCCTGCTCCTCCCGCGGTTCGCGGGCCAGTGCCCGGGCGGGCTCGCTCCTCCCGCGGTCCGCGCGGCAGTGCCTAGGCCAGCGGTCGGGCGGGGAACGCGAAGGCCGCGGCGGGTACCTCGACGCCGCAGCCGCGCAGCTGGTGAGCGCGGGTGATGGCAGCGGCGCCGGTGAGCAGGTTCCGGGCGATCTGCACCACCGAGCGGTTGGCCGGGTCGGCCAGGAATCCGTCGGCGGCCCACTCGTTGAAGGCGCCCATCGCCGGGCCGCACCAGATCTGGTAGTCGGTGCGCCGGGCGGTCTCGCCCTGGACGGCCCAGCGGCTGGACATGCCCAGGTACCAGCGGAAGACCAGCGCCATCCGGTGCCGCGGATCGCGCTCGGCCCGCTCCACCTGGCCGGGCTCGCGCTCCATCCAGTACGTACGCGCCCCGGCCCACACTTGCTCGTACGGGGCCCGCAGGACGTCTCGTTCGATCTTCGTGCGGTCGGCTTCAGGTACGGCGCTCCATGACGGGTATGCGCTGTAGACCTGGTAGAGGTGCTCGGCCCGCCCGGCGAACATGGTTCCCCTGCGCAGCACTTGAAGGCGGACACCGAGCTCGAACATGTCGCCGGCTGGAGCCATGGCCACGTCCGCGAGGCCGGCCTGGGAGAGCAGCGCCTTGGCGTCGGCGGACAACCCGGACTCCACGGAGGCCTGGTTGACCGAGCCGGTGACCACGTACGACGCACCGAGAGCGAACGCCGCGGCCGTGGCGCCCGGGGTGCCGATGCCCCCTGCGGCGCCGATCCGGATCGGACGGCTGTAGCCGTGCCGTTCGGTCAGGGTGTCACGCAGGGCCAGCATCACCGGGAGGAGCACCGTCAGGGGGCGGTTGTCCGTGTGGCCGCCGCTGTCGGCCTCCACGGTGATGTCCTCGGCGACCGGCACCGTGGCGGCCAGTTCGGCCTCGCCCGGGGTGAGCAGTCCCCTTTCGACGAGCGGGCGCAGGAGTTCGGCCGGGGCGGGCGCCATGAACTGGGCGGCCACCTCGGGCCGGGAGACCTTGGCGAAGAGCCGTGTCGTGCGCCGCACCGCGCCCTGGACGTCCCGGGTCAGGCCATGAGCGGCCACCCGGACCACGGCCGGCGTCAGCTGCATGAACGCCGAGGCGGAGACGGCGGGCACACGGTGGGCCAGCAGCAACTCCGCTGTGCGCTCCTCGGCGGCGGGCTCCGAGGGCGCGTGCAGCAGGTTGACGCCCCAGTTCCGGTGGCCGGGCAGGGCGGCCGTGAGCTCGGCCACGGCCGCGGCGACCCGTTCACGGGGCAGTCCGCCCGCGCCGAAGAAGCCCATCATGCCGGCCCGGGCCATGGCGATGACCATGCGAGGCGTGGCGATACCGCCCGCCATCTCCCCGGCGACGTAGGGGAGACGCGCTCCGTGTGCCGTGCAGAAGGACCGGTCGCCAAGGCGCTCTGGGGGAAACGGGGGAAGGACTCCTGCGACGCCCCGCGCCGGCGACTTCTTCCCCAGGGTGAAACCGGCGTCGGACTCGATGACGTGGAGAGGCTCGTCGAGCCGAGCGATCGCCTGGACGATTGCGTCCTGGCGGCTCTGGGCGAGCTCATCCTTGATGCGCTGACTGCGTGGACCGCCCGGTCGCGTGTCAGCGTTCAGCGGACGGGTGTCAAGATCGATGTGGTTCATGTGAGGCCTCTGTCTCTTGCTCGCCAGTGCCCTGGGTCTCCCGGGTCTCCTGGATCTCCTGGGTCTTCTAGGTCCCTTGGACGAACGCGTCGATGAAGTCGGCCAGGCGCTCCCGGGACATCGATACGTTGAGGATGTCGCGGCCGATGAGCTGCTCGACGGAGTCCAGGTCGAACTCGCGGGTGCCGTTGGTGTAGTGGCGGTAGAACGTGCAGAGCCGGTCGGCCTTGAGGTCGACCAGGGCCAGGTCGGACTCGTCCGCGACACAGGTCGGGCCGGGCAGGCCGAGGGCGTCGAAGACCGCCTTGAGCATGGCGTGCACGGGGAGTTGCTCGGCGTTGGCCAGATGGTAGATACCGGACCGGTCGCTCGCGCGGGCCACACCTACCGCGGCCGTGGCGACCCGGTCCACCGGGATGTAGTTGGTGAGCGAGTCCGCGGTCATCCGGAGGCGCAGCGGCCGGGTCGCCATCACGTCGCCGAGGGATTCCGTGAGTTCGGCGCGGTACTGCGTGAGTGCGGAGATGAATCCGTAGAGTCCGCTGCTGCTGGTCGTGCCCGCGCTCTCGCTGTGCCCGATCACGACGCTCGGCCGGAAGATCCGCAAACAGTCGAACCCCGCTGTGGTGACGACGTGTTCGGCCGCCACCTTGCTGCGCTCGTACCAGTTGTTGCAGTCGTCGTCGTGGGAGACGGGGTCGGGAGCGATCCGGCCCGTTCTGCTGCCCGACACGTAGGCGGTGCTGACATGGTTGAAGACGCAGACGCCGAACCGTTTCGCCAGCGTGACCGCGTGCCGGGTGCCCTGCACGTTCTGGTTGAGGATCTCGTCCTTGCCCGAGTCCTCGAAGGCGAGGGACGCGGCCACGTGCCAGATCTGGTCGACGGGGCCAAGGCTCGAAGTGACTCCCAGGTCGGGCAGGGTGAGGTCACCGGCGATGCCGCGGCAACGTGCGTCGATCTCGCCCACCAGATCCGCTCGCCCGTACACCTGAGCGGCACGGTGAAGCGCTCCCTTGAGCCGCTCGGTGGCCATCTCGTCCCCTCGCGCTCTGACCACGCACGAGAGGACCGCGTCGGTCCGCTCCAGGAGTTCCAGGACGGTGGCTCCCCCGACGAACCCTGTGGCACCCGTCATCAGGTAGTGCTCGGCAGCCACGTGTCCTCCTTGATGAGAGAGGTCTGCGATGGATTTCCATACCCTGCCCATCGGTCACACGCTTACCGCGGCGCACTTCTGGACGCTGACGTACTGACGATCTACGAAGTGCGCGGTGGCGCATTGAGCCCCAGGGCGCCCGACGTCGGCTTCAACGGCCGCCTCCGGCGTGGACGAGGGAGGTCTGCGCGGGGCGTGCGCGCCCACTCACGACCAGAGTGGTGAATCGGGCAACTGCTACCGCTCGCCTACCCTGTGGTTCATGAGTCGTTGGGAAGAGCTGACCGGTGGGACGTCCGGGGAGGATTACGCCGCCCGGTTCGCGGCCCTGGCCGACAGTGGCAAGGACATGCACGGTGAGGCGGGGTTGTGTGCCGCGCTGGTGCCCGCCGGGGCGCGGGTGCTGGATGCCGGGTGCGGTACGGGCCGGGTCATGATCCGGTTGGCGGAGCTCGGGTACGACTGCGTCGGGGTCGACCTGGACGCCTCCATGCTGGCCGTGGCGCGCAGGCAGGCGCCGGAACTGCCCTGGATCCAGGCCGACCTGGCCACGTTCGACCCGGCCGACCTTCATGTCGGGGTGGGCTTCGACCTCGTGGTCGCCGCCGGCAACATCTTCCCGCTCCTTGCCGCGGGTACCGAGGCGGCGGTGGTCAGCCGCTTGGCGGGGGTCCTGCGCCCGGGCGGCCTGATGGTCGCCGGATTCGGCCTGGACGCAGCCCATCTGCCCGTACCGCCCGGCATCACCTTGCCGGAGTACGACGCCTGCTGCGCCGCGGCCGGCCTCACCTTCGCCGACCGCTTCGCGACGTGGGACGCCCACCCCTACGAGGGCGGCGGCTATGCCGTGAGTGTCCATCGGCTGCCTCGCGGCTGACGGTGTCTGTCCCGCTGGGCTCTGCGACTTACCGCGACAAGTGCATGCCGACCATTTTCAGCGGAACGCACAGCGTCCTCGCGGACGCCTCCGATACGGTCACCCGCCCTGCCCAGGAAGCGAACGGGAAGCGAACGTCCGGACCGTGAACACGGCTCCTTCACCGGTTGTGACGGGCTATCAGGAGGGCGGTGCGACAAGCAGCAAGGACCCTGGGACGTGCCACGCCAGTGTGCGTGCCATCCAGGAGCTCGACTGTGCATTCCGCTTTGTCCTCTGGCTCAGGCGCGTGGGTCCGGGCACCATCGTCTTACTCCACCTGCACCACAGCCGTCCCATCGTCAGCACGGTCATCAGCAGGAAGGAACCACCATGCGTATCCGCTCCGCACTCACCGCGCTCGCGCTCACCACCGGCGCCCTGATCGCCCCCGGCTTCGGCGTCCTGACCACGGCCACCGACGCCTTCGCCGCCACCAAGATCAGCCACGCCACCGCAACCTCGATGTTCCGTGAGGTCGGCATCACCTGGTCGTCCTCCGGCGGCTGCTCGGACCGTAACAAGCCGACGTGTACGTCCTTCGACCAACTTAACCTCGCCACCGCCCAGGGCGCCCAGACGCTCAAGCGCGCCAGCGGATGCGCCCTCAACATCACGGGTGGCACGGAGACCGGCCACGCGAGCGGCACCTACTCGCACTGGAACGGATACAAGCTCGACTACGGCAAGAACACCTGCGTCACGAGCTACGTCAAGAACACCTTCACCTACATCGGCCCGCGCGGTGACGGTGCCCCGCAGTACAAGTCAGGGTCCGGCAACATCTACGCCGACGAGGGCAACCACTGGGACGTCCTCTACTACAACTGCGGCGGCTGCTGATCCTTCCGCGAGACCCGGTGAGCCAGGCGCGGCGTCGGCGTCACCGCTGAGCCGACACGCTCCTGCCGGGCCATGGTTCCGGCCATCGCCGGTGCGACACTTGCGCGGTGACGGACAGTGAACGGACCGCGGACTGGCGCCTGGAGCGAGCCATCCTGGACCTGCTGGAGCAGCGTGGCCCGACCTCGACGATCTGCCCCTCCGACGCCGCGCGGGCGGTGTACCAAGGGGACGACGACGGCTGGCGCGAGCTCATGGAACCGGTCCGCCGCGCGGCCCGGCGCCTGGTCACGGCCGGCGAAGTGGAGATCACCCAGGGTGGCCGCCCCGTCGATCCGACGAAGACCCGCGGCCCGATCCGCATCCGCCGCACCCGCTGACACGTCCCAAGGCCGATACCGGCCGGGGCAGGCAGCACGCCTGTCGGCCCCGGCAGAAACCCCCGGAAAGTGCAGCCCAACTGCCCGCCACAGCAGGGGGGTGGCGGCCATTGCTGACGCTTCCTGCACATCAGTGACGCCGTCACGGAAACTCTCCACCTCCCACACGCTCGCGGCGGCCGTCCCACCGGCCTCCATCAACAACGGGCCCCGGGCGAAGCGGTGCCCCGCCCGCGCATGAGTCGGCGGCAGAGGGGCACACGGAGCTAGCACGGCAACGGCCCAGCAGCCGCACAGTTCGCGGGTGACAGGTTCCACCTGTTCAGGGCTGTGCAGAGGGCGGGAACTGCAGGTCGGACAGAAGGCCGCGCGTACCGCCGAGACTAGACGTTAGGAAGAATCATGATTGTCCTTGGTGTCATCTTGCTCATCATCGGCCTGCTGGTCGGTGTCTCGTTGCTGACGACGGTCGGCGGCATACTCGTCGTGGTCGGCGCCGTCCTGTGGGTCCTGGGCGCGAGCGGGCGTGCGGTGGGTGGACGTAAGCACTACTTCTAGATGAGGCGTCCATCCGTGTCCGCGCACCCTTACTCGGCACACGAGCTTCTGAGTTGTGCCGGGCAAGCGTGTCCGGCATGACTCCTCCACCTCGCGAAAAGAGCGTGAAGAGAGCACGAGAAGAGAAGGTCCGAAGGCCCCAACCACAACTACACGGCCTTGGTCTTTGGGCGAGAGGCTCCGTGGCATCCGGCCACGGAGCCTCCGCGGAAACCCGTTGGCGAACGACGGTGACCACTGCTACCTTTCCGGAGGCCGTGCGAGAGAACGAGGAGGTGGTACCCGTGAACGCAGTATCGACATGGGTGCTCCCCTCCGGGGTCACGGTCGGGCGATAGGTCGTCCGGGAGTGCCGTTCCAGTGCTCTCCCGAAAGGCACGACCATGCATTTCACTTCTGAACAGCGTCTCGACGACGGAGTCCTTGAGCGCGAGTTCACCCTCGGCGAGATCCCCGGCACTCTGTGGACGCCGGAATGCGCCGCACCAGGCGTACCAGCCGCACCGGCCCCGCTGATCCTGATGGCTCACAACAACGGCCTGCCCAAGGCGGAACCCCGACTGGTGGCCCGGGCCCGGCACACCGCGGCGCAGGGCTACGCGGTGGCCACCATCGACGCCGCCGGATGCGGTGACCGGCCCCGTTCCGCCGCCGACGAACAGGCTCGCGCCGACCTCCGCCGGGCGATGCAGGCCGGCGAGCCGGTCGACGAGATCTTCGAGTCCTTCATCGGCCCACTGGTCGAAAAGGCGGTCCCGGAATGGCGGACCACCCTGGACACCCTCCTGGCGCTGCCCGAGATCGGCGGCCCGGTCGGGTACTCGGGGTGGACCGCCCTCGGCATTCACCTGGCGGTGGTCGAACCGCGCATCGCGGCCGCCGGCTTCTTCGCCGGGGGTTTCGTGCCCAGCGCCCAGCGCGAGAAGGCGCGGCAGGTCACCGTTCCGCTGCTGTTCCTGCTGCAGTGGGATGACGAGGGAAACCCCCGGCAGCGGGCCCTGGACCTGTTCGACGCCTTCGGCACCAAGGAGAAGACGCTGCACGCCAATCTTGGCGGCACACCGGTACCCCGTGGTTCGAGGTGGAGGACGGGGGCCGGTTCTTCGACCGGCACCTGAAGTAAGGCCGGGCCGTCTGACCAGCGGTAGACGACGTTGGACGGCGTCGGACGGTACGCCGCTCGTCGAGGACGGGTCCCGGCCCTCCTCGATGGCGGTGGCCGGCAGATCCACGAGCCGCCTCGATCGCGGCGGTACCTGCCCTCACCGGTACTGGCCGATCGGGGTGGCGCTCGGCCCGGACTACGACTCGACTACATGCCGGCTCTGCGGTGCCAGGGTGCGCAGGACGCAGAACTCGTTGCCCTCGGGGTCGGCCATGACCACCCAGCCGCAGTCCGGGCCCTGACCCACATCGGTCCTGGCGGCGCCGAGGCCGAGCAGTCTGGTCACTTCGTCGTCGGTGCTGTTGTCGATCGGGCTGATGTCGAGGTGAAGCCGGTTCTTTACCGTCCTGGCCTCGGGCACCCGGATGAACAGCAGGGTGGGCGGCATCTGGCGTGCCCGGACATCCTCGATGGTCGGTACCCACGAGCCGATCTCGACCTTGCCCTCGCTCCGGTCGATCACTTTGAAGTCCAGGACCTGGCACCAGAAGGCCGCCAGACTCTCGGGATCGTGGCAGTCAACGGCCAACTCGGTAAACCTGCTTGTCATGTCACTCCCAGATAGTGCGGACGGGGCTCAGGGTATTGGCCCGTGCCGCCCACCCGGCAAGTCCGAAGTGCTACGTCGGTCGCCGTTGCACGGCGTCGGCGATAACCGCTGTCACGAGCTTGTTGACGGCTGCCGTGGTCGGCGGGCCGGGGTCGCGGTCCGCGAACAGGAGGTGCCCGCCCCCCACCAGGGAGAGGGTGAGCGAGTCGATGTCGGCGTCGGCCGCTATGCAGCCGAGTTCACGCTCGTCGGCCAGATATGCGGAGACCGCGGTCGTGGCCTCGGCGAGGATGGCGATCCCACCCCCGGGCCTGGCTTGCCGCAGTCGCGCGCGCAGCTCGTCCCGGAAGGTGATGAGCGGGATGATCGCCACCGGAACCGGCCCGAACAGGGTCGTCAGCGCGCTGGTGAGGTTGCCGGCCACCGTGCCGGTTCCGGCGGACTCGCGCAGCGCGATCGCCTGCGTCTCGAGCTGCGCGGCCCGGTCGAGCACGAGGTCGGTGAGCAAGGCGTCGAAGTCGGTGAAGTGCCGGTGCAGGACGCCTTTGGCGCAGCCCGCCTCGTCGGTGACGGCCCGGCTGGTCAGCCCGTTGGGTCCGTCCCGCAGGAGCACGCGTTCGGCAGCGTCGAACAGATGCTGACGCGCGTCGCGAAGGTGTACCCCAGTCGGCATCCACAGGTCCTCTCGTGCGTCAACTCGCTGCCAGCCATGGCGTAGTGGGCATGCGCCCACTAAGGTGGGCGCATGCCCACCTTACCGCGAGAGCAACCGGATCCATCCCGGTCGGAGCCGCACAAGGCCCGCCGGATGGCCGAGTCATTCGGCGCTGACGCGCAACGCTACGACCAGGCCCGGCCCAGCTACCCCGATGAGTTGGTGGCCCGAATCGTCGCCGACATTCCGGGAGTTGACGTGCTCGATGTCGGCTGCGGCACCGGTATCGCAGCCCGCCAGTTCCAGGCCGCCGGCTGCGCCGTGCTCGGCGTGGAGCCTGATGCGCGGATGGCCGACTTCGCCCGAGCTCGTGGCCTGCAGGTCGAGGTGGCGGACTTCGAAGCCTGGCAGCTGGTCGGGCGGACGTTCGACGCGGTCATTGCCGCTCAGTCGTGGCACTGGGTGGATCCGGCCGTCGGCGCCGTGAAGGCGGCGCATGTGCTGCGTCCGGGCGGTCGGTTGGCGATCTTCGGGCACGTGTACGAGCCGCCTGCCGAGGTGGCCGAACCGTTCGCCGCTGCCTATCGGCGGGTGGCGCCCGACTCCCCGCTCAACGGTCAACCGGCCCGACGTCCACTCGACCTCTACCGGGCGGCCTACGCGAAGGTCGCCGACAAGATCCGCGAGACCGGACAGTTCGAGGAGCCCGAACAGTGGCGATTCGACTGGGAACAGTCCTACACGCGTGACCAATGGCTGGACCTGCTCCCCACGACCGGCGGCCTCACCCAACTCCGTCCCGATCAGCTGGCCGAGGTGCTGGACGCGGTGGGGGGAGCCATCGATTCCCTGGGCGGACGCTTCACGATGACCTACACCACCTTGGCGGCGACCGCCGTACGCGCCGGCACCTCTTGAGCGGATCAGCCAAGTCCCCACCGTCTCCTGGTCGCAAGCGCCCCCGTCGCCGAGGCAATGGGCTCGCCCCCGGCTGGGGCTCAGATGTCGAGGAAGCGGACGTCCTTGGCGTTGCGTTGAATGAAGGAGCGGCGCGCTTCGACGTCTCCACCCATCAGAACGGAGAAGAGATCGGCGACGGCGGCGTCGTTCAGGCTCACCTGGCCCAGGACGCGGTGGTCGATGTCCATGGTGGTGATGCGCAGTTCCTCCGCGTTCATCTCTCCCAAGCCCTTGAAGCGCTGGATCGAGTCGTCCTTGATGCGCCGCCCCTGCTGGCGGCCCTGTTCCATGAGGGCGTCGCGTTCCCGGTCGGAGAAGGCGTACTCGGTGTGCTCCCGGCTCCACTTGACCTTGTAGAGCGGCGGCCGGGAGATGTAGACGTGCCCGTGCTCGATCAGCGGCCGCATGAAACGGAACAGGAACGTCAGGAGCAGGGTGTTGATGTGCTGGCCGTCGACGTCGGCATCCGCCATCAGAATGACCTTGTGACAGCGGAGCTTGGCGAGGTCGAAGTCCTCGTGGACGCCGGTGCCGAAGGCCGAGATGAGGGCCTGGATCTCCTGGTTGTGCAGGATTTTGTCGATGCGCGCCTTCTCGACGTTCAGGATCTTGCCGCGGATCGGCAGGATCGCCTGGAACTCGGGATTGCGGCCGGACTTGGCCGAGCCGCCTGCGGAATCGCCTTCGACGATGAAGATCTTGGACCTGCCCGGGTCGTTGGACTGGCAGTCGGAGAGCTTGCCGGGCAGGGCCGTTGACTCCAGCAAACCCTTGCGGCGGGTCAGATCCCGCGCCCTGCGCGCGGCCCCCCGCAGTGGCCGCCTGAATGCTCTTGCGTACGACATCCGCAGCCTCGTTCGGGTTGCGGTCGAACCAGTCCGACAACTGCTCGTGCACGACCTTCTGTACGAACGTGCGCGCCTCGGTGTTGCCGAGCTTGGTCTTGGTCTGGCCCTCGAACTGGGGCTCGCCGAGCTTGACCGAGATGGTCGCGGTCAGGCCCTCGCGGACGTCCTCACCGGAGAGGTTGTCGTCCTTGTCCCGCAGGACCTTTCGCTCGCGGGCGTACCGGTTGACGATCGTCGTCAGCGCGGTACGGAAGCCCTCCTCGTGGGTGCCGCCGTCGTGGGTATGGATGGTGTTGGCGTAGGAGTAGACGCTGTCGGTGAACTGGCTGTTCCACTGCATCGCCACCTCCACCGACAGCAGACGCTCGCTGTCCTCGGCGGAGAAGCCGATGACGGTGGGGTGGACCACCTCGCCCTTGCGGGCGTTGAGGTGCGAGACGAAGTCGCTGATGCCGCCGTCGTATCGGTAGGTCAACGTCTTCGCCCGCTGCTGCCTGGCGGTGTCCGAGCCCGCCACGTCCGCTGTCGCGGTGGCGCGCGCCTCGGGCCGTTCGTCGGTGACGGTGAGGGTCAGCCCTCTGTTGAGGAACGCCATTTCCTGGAAGCGGCGGGCCCGGGTCTCGAACGAGTACTGAGTGGTCTCAAAGATGGAGCCGTGTCCAGGTGATGCGGGCGCCAAAGGATGAGGCCAGCAGCGGTCACATCTGGCGGCCGACCGCGTCCCCGCCGGGGTCGTCGGCCAGCACGACGGCCGCCGTGATCTGCTTGCCCACCGGCTCCCGGTGAACGGCGAAGCTCTGGCAGACGGCCATGACGATCTCCAAGCCGTGCTGCCCGATCCGGCCCGGGTCGGCTGTCAGGACGGCCGGAAGAGTCGTGTTGCTGTCCCACACGCTCACCTGGACGGCGCCACCTTGGATCTCCAGCGTCAGCAGACACGGGCCGGGGGCGTACTTGCGGGCGTTGGTCACCAGTTCGCTGACCACCAGCTGCACCATGTCCATCGCCCGCCTGGACACCGGCAGCCCATGGAGGGCCTGCACTTCGGTCAGGAAGGAACGGGCCAGGTCACGGGCTTCCGCGATCTCTTCGCTGCCCTCGAACGCAGCGGAAACCGATTCCGATCCGCCGAACAGCGACTGTCGGCCGTCAGCCCCCGCGTGGTCCATACAGTCCGCCCCGGTATCCGCAATGCCACCCGTCATGCGGACCGTCTACCCGCAAAACGCCGACGAACGCAGCACGCGCCCTCCGGAAATCGGCGTACCCAGAAGACACCGACACCTCGGCATCCTCCGGGCGCGGCGCGGCACTACGTCGTCGAAGCGGGCCTTCCTCCCCTTCCTTCCCTAGACCTCTGTCGTGCTCAGGCCGTGGTGAATCCGTCAGCCACCGTCGAGGTCGGGACGTTGAGGATCGCGTCGAATGCCTCGACGACGGGGACGTGCAGATAGGCA
This sequence comes from Streptomyces sp. NPDC032198, assembly GCF_040636975.1. Taxonomy (NCBI): domain Bacteria; kingdom Bacillati; phylum Actinomycetota; class Actinomycetes; order Kitasatosporales; family Streptomycetaceae; genus Streptomyces; species Streptomyces sp. NPDC032198. The sequence goes on from NZ_JBEZVL010000017.1 coordinate 45,630, forward strand.
CCTTGTATCCGGGTGCGGTCGGGGGCCGTGGTGAGGCCCGTACCGTCACCGGCGTCCGCGCGTGCCCGGCGGAGAGGGGCGAGGGCGAGGCCGGGCCCTGCCTCGGCGAAGGCCGCTTCGACACTTCCCTGCTCGGGCGGCTGCAGCGCGGTGGGGTCGACGGTGAAACCGAAGGGTGCTTCCTCGTCGGGGCTCATGTCAGCGGTGTGCCCAGTGGTGCTCGTCAGGCCGAGCGCGAAGTAGTCGTCACCCAGGGCGTCGCGCAGGTATTGGCCCATGGGGAACCCGGTGAGATTGCCGTTGAAGGACACCGGTGTCGTCTGGATGTGGGCGTTGTGGGCCATCAGCACACAGCGAGCGCCGGCTTCGTTGCGCCGCAGATGCCACAGAACCGACTCGGCCATGTAGGCGTCCCTGGCGGAGGTGTCTGCGGTGAGCCCATTCCCGGCGAAGAGGCCCGCCATGGCACGGAAGGTGTGGTCGCCCTGGCAGGCGGCCTGAAGACGTCGCAAGGCGATGTCGTAGCCGTGCTGATCACTTCGTGAGACGTACAGCGGCCGGACGGCGTGGAAGCGGGTGAGCAGGCGAGCCAGGGTCGCGGTGAGGGCGTCCTGTTCCGCGGTGGGCAGGCGGGCCCACGCGGGCGCGGCGTCGGCTGCGGAGCCTCCGGCGAACGACTTGGCGATGCGTGTCGCCGTCTCGATCGCCGGCAGGGTTTCGGGATCGACGTGGCGCAGGTAGTCGGTGACCGGGGTCAGGGCGGGGAGCAGCGACCCGCCGGCCGCCGGGATGTCGATGCCGGCGAAACGCACCGGTGGTGATGCCGTGCGGTTGTGTCGGCGTATCCACCGCAGTGGCTCGTCGACTCCCACGGGGATCGTTGCGGCGAGGTGGGCCGAGAGCTCGCTTTCGGGGCCTTCGCCCTGGGCCCATGCGTCGAGGGGGAAGCCTTCGCTGAGGCCGTACTCGAAGGCCAGGATGGTGAAGCCGCAGCGTTCGACGAGGTAGCGCAGGATGCGCTGGCGCAGGTGCGCGAACTCGTTGATGAAGTGAGAGTTCTCGCCGATCGCGACGACGCGCGCGTCGCCGACGAGGGCTTCCAGCGGCTCCAGGTCGTCGAGAGGCGCTTCGGGGTCGAGGTGGGTGAGCGGGACGGAGTGGGCGCGAAGCCAGTCGGCGAAGGGGCTGTGAGGGGGCGAAGTGGGCATTGCTGAGTACTCGTCTCTCGGTGCTGGGTGCGGGGCGGCTGCCTTGGAGCCAATCATTCTGTGCCGGGATTAATCAACGGCCGCCGTGGCAGTGTGAGTCGCCGAGTTGTGAGATGGCCTGACTGAGTGTCCTGGCGCCGCACTCTCCAGGTCCTGGACGCTGCCGGACATGATGGTTCGCAGGTGCTCGGTGATGCACGCGATGGGCCAGTCCCACCAGGCCACCGACAGCAGCCGGGCGACCGCCCTCTCGTCGTAACGGGTGCGGATGAGGCGGGCGGGGTTGCCACCGACGACTCCGTAGTCGGGTACATCCCCGGTGACCACGGAACCGGCAGCGATGATCGCGCCGTGTCCGATACGTACGCCGGGCATGACGGTCGTACCGAAGCCGAACCAGACGTCGTTGCCGACCACGGTGTCCCCGCGGTTGGGCAGGCCGGCGAGCAGGTCGAAGTGCTCGGCCCACGAACCGCCCATGGTGGGGAAGGGGAAGGTGGACGGCCCGTCCATCCGGTGGTTGGCACCGTTCATGAGGAACCGCACCCCGGTGCCCAGCGCGCAGAACTTCCCGATGACGAGCCTCTCGGGCCCGTAGTGATAGAGGACGTTGCGGGTCTCGAAGGCGGTAGCGTCGACCGGATCGTCATAGTACGAGAACTCCCCGACCTCGATCAGCGGGGACGTCACGAGGGGCTTGAGCAGCACCACTCGGGGCTGGTCGGGCATCGGGTGCAGGAGGCTGGGGTTGGCGGGCAGTGGCAAGGGGAGGGGGTCCTTTCGGGGAGAGCGTGCATGGGTGCGGGTGCGGGTGCGGGTGCTCGGGCGCTGGTGCGAGGTCGAGGTCCCGCGTCCCCGGGTGCGCGAGCGTGCATGGGCGGCCACCGGCCCTACAGACGCGGTGACTTCGTCGTCACCGGGGTGCGCCGAACCAGGTGGAGAGCGCCTCGCGTAGGTCGGGAGCGCTCGTGTCGGTGGGCTCGTCGACAGCGGCGGCCCAGGCGATGTGCCCGTCAGGACGGATCAGAAGGGCGTCGGCCGGACGATCGTCGGTTTTCGCCGTGTGTACGTCGACGCGTTGCCTCCAGCCTCCGGCGGCCTCGCGGACGTCCTCACGGTCGGCGAGGTCCAGAAGGACCGGCCGTGCGGTGTGCATGAGCTTCGCGACGCTGGTCGTGCCCCGTTCACCGTGCAGGCGAAGGTCGGGGGCGAACGTGCCGGACAGGGCGTGCGGGGAGGCGCCGGGCATCGGATAGATGATGTCGGTGCCGGCGATGAGGGCTCCCATGCGGCGTAGCGGGGCTTCGTCGGTGAGCAGTTCCTGGAAGACCTCACGCAGAGCTTCGGCGGCCGGATCGTGGGCACGTCGCAACGCGACCTGTGCCTGGGTGTGGAGCATGGTGCGGGCCGCGGCGAGGTGGCGTTCGCTGTGGTACGTGTCCAGAAGGCCGGTGTGGGCCCAGTCGTTGACGGTGGGGCCGGTATATGCCTGGCCGTTGACGGCGGCGGCCAGTTTCCAGGCCAGGTTGACCGCGTCGAGCATGCCGGCGTTGAGCGCCACACCGGTGGCTGGGAACAGGTGTGCCGCGTCCCCGGCCACCAGAATCCGCCGGTCGCGGTAGCGCTCGGCCTGGTGCGCCCTGAAGGTGAACCGCGAGAGGCGCAGGGCGGTCGCCACCGGGACCTGGAGGCCGAGCACGCGCTGGATGCTGCCCTGCAGTTCGGTCACGGTCATCGGGGTGTCGTCGTCGTAGGCGGTGGCCTCGTCCTCGACGGTGTACAGGGAGACGGTGGTGTCCGTTGGCGAGGCACCGATGCCGAACAGGCCGTGGTCGGTCCGGGTGAACCCGGGGCGGATCGTGTCGTGGCCGGGGAGGTCAAGGCCGCCGTCGTCCCGGATGGTCACTGCCTCGGACAGGGTGACCTGCGCCAGCCGGTTGACCTCGGGGTAGGTCGTGCCAGGGAAAGCGAAGCCGGCCAACTCCCGAACGCGGCTGCGCGCACCGTCACAGCCCACCACGTACCGGGCTCTCAGCCGGCGTGTTCCATCTGGGCAGCGTGCGTCCACGGTCACCCCGGCCTCGTCCTGGCTGACGCCGACCACCCGCCGTCCACGGCGTATGTCGACGTCCAGTTCCCCGGCGCGCTCCTCAAGGAGCTGCTCGAGCTGGGGTTGTGGCAGCGGGAGGGCGTGCATCGGAGGGTCTTGCAACGAGGTGAGGTCCACGTGCACGCCTCCGAACGGGAACCGCGGCGCCGGGAGCTGGCCTGGGCAGGCCGCTTCGTATCGTTCCAGCAGCCCGCGGTAGCGCAGCAGTTCCAGGATCTGGCCGCCCAGCCCGCCTGCCTTCGGAATGTCCCGGCGCTGGGCATGCTGCTCCAGAACTACAGGCCGAACGCCGGCCAGACGCAGCTCGCCTGCCAGCATCAGGCCGGTGGGACCGGCGCCCACAATGATCACATCGGCGTCCATGCAGCCTCCTTGGTCGAACGGCGGGTGTCGTGCTCTTTGGTCTGTTGGGTCTGTTTGAAGTGACCGCTCGTACCCTTCCGGGGCCGACTGCCGAGGCAACGGGTCCCTCATACCTGCGGCCGGAGACGGTCTCGATGACGAGGAGGAACGGACGGTGGCAGCGACGGTGGCGGCGCCCCAACAGCTAATGCGGCGCCTCTTCGTAAGGCTCATGCGACGGACCGGACGGGCACCGGCGTGTGACCTGGACCTGGAAGGCGACGGAAGCCCAGTTTGGAAGACGCCGACGATGCGATCAACGCTGGATCGCGAGCTACAGTCATAAGCAAAAGTGATCGGCGGCGGGTCAGTGGCGGAGCGGCATCATGGAACTGCGGGACATCGAGATCTTCCTGACGCTCACAGAGGAACTGCACTTCGGCCGCACCGCCCAGCGACTGCGTCTCTCCCAGGCACGGGTGAGCCAGTCGATCGCAGTGCAGGAACGCCGACTGGGCGGCGTCCTGTTCGACCGCACCACCCGCGCCGTCGAACTCACGGTGCTCGGCAAGCAGCTACGAGACGACCTGCTCCCGGCGTACGGCGCCATCCGCAAGGCACTCGCCGACGCGACCGAGTCGGCCCGAGGCGTTTCGGGCGTGGTCAGGCTCGGTGCCATGGCCGCTTTGCCCTCCGCGATCGAATGGCTCGTGCGGGCCTACCGAGAGCGACACCCGGGCTGCGACGTCGAGTTCGTCGAGTTCCACTTCAGCGACCCCCTCACCCTCGTCCTCGCCGGCGAGGTGGACCTCCAGCTCATGTGGCTGCCCGTGCCCCAGCCCGACCTCGAACCAGGTCCCGTGGTGTACAGGGAAGGACGCGTACTGGCCGTTGCGGAAGGTTCTGACCTCGCCACACGCACCCACGTCTCGATCGAGGACCTGGCCGGTCGCACCGTCCTCGACCCTGGAACTCGCGTACCCAGGCAGTGGTTCACAGCGATGTGCCCGGAACGGACGCCAAGTGGGCATCCGATCCACCGCGGCCCCCGTGCGGAGACCTTCCACGAGGTTCTGGCCCTGGTCGCGAGCGGGAGAGCGGTGTGCCCGCTCAACGCACACGTGTCCCGCTACTACCGCTACCCCGGCGTCACTCTCCTCCCGATCACGGACGCCCCACTCACCGAATGGGCACTCGCTCGCCCCCGCACCGCTCCACCCCCTCACGTCGCCGCGCTTCTTGCGACGGCACGCGAACTCGGGCCTCGTACGTCAGGGCCGTGACTCACAGCATCGACCAGGACTAGCCAGGCGCGGTCGGCAGTGGCGTTCTGAACGTCGGCCGCCGTGACCAACGCCGCCCGTAGCAGGCCGGGGATGCCGATGCTGATGCTGCTGCGCTTGCGGACCACGCAGCAGGCAGGTGATCACCCGAACCGCGAGCGGGCCCCGGGGCTGTCGCCCTTGAAGCGCTGGCCCGCGGCGATCTCCTCGCCGACGATTGCCCAGACGGATTCGTCGTCCTCGAAGGGCAGGGGGTCAAGGCTGCTCGTCTCCTGACGGATACGCTCGACCTCGCGATCCAGCCGTTCGAAGTCGGCTTCCTCGTCGCCATCGTCACCGTCGCTGCCGCTGAAGGTGAACTCATCGAGCAGGCGCTGGAACCGGAGGGTGACCTGGACGAGGGAGGAGACGTCCGTGTGCAGTTCCTGCGCGGTCCCCTCGTCGGGATCGAAGGCGTACACCTTGCCGGAACCGGGGTCGAAGGCGAGGTGGGCGTTGAGCAGCCAGCCGATGACGGGCCACCGGCCCGCGTCCTCCGGGGCGTCCTCGAAGTCTTCGGTCTCGACGACGTCCTGGATGAGGGGCAGCAGACCGGAGTCCTCGTCGGGTTCCCGCAGCCAGAGCGTCCCGGTGGGGACGCCGACGGTCTGCAGGAGACGGGCGCCCTCGCTGTCCGTGGCGGAGGGCGGAAAGGCGTTGGCGGGCAGGGTCGCGAGCCGGTCCGCGCCGAAGATGTCGGCGAGTGCGCTGCGGGTGACGTCGAAAAGCACTGCTGGAACTCCGAACTCGGCGCGGGCACGGGCGCCGTGGGACTCTTGACGGACGGAAGCGGTCACCACCACAGCGCTGCGGATCGAAACGCTTCCGGCGACTCCGATTCTGCCCCACCAGCTGACCCGCCCTCTCATGGAACGGGCTTGCTGTCCGAGGGCGAGAGTTCACATCTTCGACCGCCGAGCAGCAGACCTGCTGATCGACTCAGCAGCGCAAGGTCACCGTTCGGGCAGCTTGCGGCGCAGGTTGTCCATCCCTTCCCGCGCCGTTACTGCCCAGCTGAGGGACGCTCTCTCGTAGCCGATTGTCTTGCACGGGAGACGATCTGGCGGGCCGGGAAACGGCTCATGGTTGACCTTCACCTTGGGGGAGGCCACAGGATCGGCGGGGCCGGGTGAGGTGCCCGGCATGAGGAGGAGCGAGCATGGAGTTGCTGACCATCGGGGCGTTCGCGAAGGCGTCCCGGCTGTCACCGAAGGCGCTGCGTCTCTACGACGAGCTTGGCCTGTTGACTCCGGTACGCGTCGACCCGGTCACCGCCTACCGCTTCTACGCACCAGATCAACTGGATCAGGCCCGACTGGTCGCCTGGCTCCGTCGCCTGGGAATGCCGCTGGCCCGCATCCAGCACGTCTGCGCGCTGGAGACAGGCCCCGCGGCCCAGGAGATCCGCGCGTTCTGGGCACAAGTCGAAGCCGACACCACCGCACGGCGAGACCTGGCCGCTTTCCTCATCGACCACCTGTCCCGGAAGGACTCTGCCATGCCCCCTGCGCCCAAGCCCCTCGGTATCCGTTACGCCGCACTCTCTGACACAGGCCTGGTCCGCGAAAGCAACCAGGACACCGCCTACGCCGGCTCCCGCCTGCTCGCTGTCGCGGACGGCTTCGGCAGGGGAGGGGCCCGGGCAAGCGCGGCTGCCGTCAACGCGTTCAAGCACCTCGAAACCGACGGCGTCCCGGCGGGGAACCTCCTCAACGTCCTCGAAGACGCCATCGAACAGGCCAAACAGGCCGTGCACGATGCTGGCACCGGCGCCTCACGGGAAGAAGCCGGGACCACCCTCACCGCAATGCTCTGGACCGGTGCACAACTGGCCCTCGTCCACATCGGTGACTCGCGCGTCTACCTCCTGCGCGACGGAGAACTGTTCCAGATCACCCACGACCACACCAAGGTGCAGTCCATGGTCGACGAAGGACGCCTCAGCCCCGAAGAAGCCACCTCCCACCCTCAGCGGTCCCTGCTGATACGCGCCCTGGGCCAAGGAGCCGACACCACCGCCGACATGCGCCTGCACAACGCCCAGCAGGAGGACCGGTATCTGCTCTGCTCCGACGGCCTGTCCACTGTCGTGCCGATCGAAGAACTCCGCCGGGTACTCTCCGAAATCCGCGAGCCCGAGCAGGCCGTCCGCGAACTCATCACCCTCGCCAATGGCTTCGGCAGCCCCGACAACGTCAGCTGTGTGGTCGCCGACGTTCTGGAGCTCCATGACTAGGCAACGGGAACGGGAACGGCCACCGGCCTTCCAGCCAAGCCAGGAGGGCGAAGCCAGCGCTGCTCGCGGCCAGCAGATCCACTTGGCCACAGACGGGGGATGAGGTCCGGCGATCGTCCCTGACTGCCGGTAGCCTGCGGCGCGTGATGGTGGGCACAGAGAACACGAGACTCGTCGTCCTACGGGGCAATAGCGCTTCGGGAAAGTCGTCCGTCGCGGCCGGTATCCGTGACCGCTTCGGCCGCGGCTTGGCCTGGGTGGAGCAGGACAACCTGCGCAGGATCGTGCTGCGCGAGCGGGACCGGCCCGGCGCGGCGAACATCGGCCTGATCGATCTGACCGCCCGCTACGCCCTGGACGCCGGCTATCACGTGGTGGTCGAAGGAATCTTGTACGCCGACCACTACGGCGAAATGCTCACCCGGCTGCGCGCGGACCATCGCGGCCCGTCGCACGGCTACTACCTGCATGTGCCGTTCGAGCAGACACTGGCGCGCCACGCCACCAAACCCATCGCGCACGAGGTCGGTGAGCCACAACTGAGGGACTGGTACCGGGAGCTCGATCTGCTGTCCGGCGGGCTCGAGACGGTCGTCGAGGCCGACAGCACCCTCACCGACACAGTCGACCGCATCATGCTGGACACCGGCCTGGCCGGCCTTCCCGCGATGGAGCACTGACTGATAGCGACTGCAATGCCGGTCTCTTCGGCCGGCCGTCTGCGCGACAGTCTCCGCCACGCGGCCGTTTCCGACCACGAGCCGATCGTCGACTGCCCCGACTTCAAACGCACCGTCGACGATGTGCCCCGTACCGCGGGCTGATGTGCCCCGCACTGCGAGCTGACCCGAGTGGGCTCTCCAGTGTGAGGTGCCCTATCGGCGATGCCGTCGAGACGTGACGTCGAGAGGTGACGTCAGCGTACGCGCGGGCGGCAACGCTGGAGCTCGGGCGCTGGTTTGCCGGTCACGAGTTCGTCGGCGATGAGCCGTCCGGCGGTGGGCGCAAGGGTGATGGCGGAGTGCATGACGGCGACGTAGACGGATCGATCGTGTGTCGCGTAGCCGATGATGGGCCCGTGTGCCGGCATGGGACGCAAACCCGTGCGGTAGCCCAGCAAACGGCACTGGTCGCCTCCTTGGAAGGCATTCTTCAGGTGCTGGAGCGCATCTTGAGCGGCCCGCTCAGATGCTGCTGCTGTGTCTTCAACATGGGGTACGACGAGCAAGAGGGTGCCGTCCTGTACCTCTCGGGCCTCGAACTCAGGCTTGGCCACAATGGTCTTGACCAGGCCAGAGGGTGCTGCGACTCGCGCGAGGGTGGCGGGGGAGGCGGCAATGGCCAGGTCGGCCGAGAGCGGTTCGCAGAGCTGGGGGATGCCTGTTCCGGCAGTGAGTACGACGGTGGTGGCGGGGTGGAGGCCGCGCGATGTCAGCACTCCCTCGACGTGTCCGTTGGCCACCTGCAGGGAGGTGACCACGGTGTTGTGGTGCACGGTTGCTCCATGAGCGCAGGCGGCTGCCACGAGTGCGTGGGCCATGGCCGTTGGGTCGACGCCTGCGTCGCTCGGGGTGTGGATGGCTTGGCCGGGCGGATGTCGGAGATTGGGTTCCAGGAGTGCGATGTCGCTGCGTCCGATGCGGAACTGGTCTGGCCCCGGCCGCGAGTCCTCAGCCGGTGTGTCGGCCCAGGACAGCGAGCCGGTCCGGCGGACGGTGACGTGGGGCAGCTCGGCCTCCAGGCGTCGGTAGTCCGCCAGGGCGTACTCACGGAGGACTTGCGCTCCGCCGGGCCAAAGGCCCCCGGCGCCGCGGATCCAGGCGAAGGAGCCTCCGGTGACCCCGGTGGCCGGTGCAGGTCCTTGCTCGAGCAAGGTGACCGGCACACCTCGGCGGGCCAGGTGGTAAGCCACAGAAGAACCGACGATTCCCGCACCGACGACAACCACGGCTGACATGAGGTCCTTTCCGATCGACAGGTCAACGACCGTTCGGGCTGGGGCTGCAGCCGTAGAGATAACAGTCGGGTCGCGGCCCCGGCGGCGCAACGGGATTTGCTGTTACTCGGCTTACTCAGCCGGTCTCGGCTTGTTCGGCCCGGGGGTTCGGCTCGGGCGAGCTGGTTGGACTCGGTGCCGGTCCGGGTGATCGCGACGCTGTTCTTCGCCGCTCGCTCGGTGAGGACCTTGAACACCGTCGGCTCGTCGTCGCCTCGCTCATCACGAGAACGGCACCGAACCGCGGCGCGATACCGAGCGGGCTCGCTGGCAGTGGTGCTGGCCGCACTGGCCGTTCATGTCTCATCGGAGAGTTCGCGCACGGAGACACGTGGAGATCCGCGTCCCGAAAGGGCTCCGCGCCCAGGAGGCACGACGTGGAAGGCGTAACAGCCTTCCACCGTGGTCTCGGTCACGAAGATGAATGCTCTCGGCGGTCCCTGACCGAGCATTTCGGCGATGACGGTGATCGATTCGCCTTCCCTCTTGGTGCGACCCCGCTTGCACGCTGACTGCGCCGCTGAACCGTGACGACAACGGGATGTCTCGGCAACAACCGATGTCGGCACCGCTTCGGGGGCCACCCCGGTCCACAACGGCGACCGGGAATCGCCCTGGCCGAGCCGCTCATGTGGATTTGCCTTGCGCCTATGAATGAGCTGCGCAAACGCAAGTACGAGCGATGGTTCCGCGCCGCGGACGTCGACGGTGACGGTGCGATATCGCGGCAGGACGTCGTCATGATGGGCGAACGCTACGTCCAGGCCAAGGGCATTCCCTCCGACTCCCCGCAGGCCCGGCAGACGTACGACACCATGCACGGGTTCTGGGAGTCCGTGATCGCCCCCGCCGACGCCGACAAGGACGAGAGGGTGACCTCGGCGGGGGTGGCGCAGGCGTTCGCCGCCACCTTCACTGATCGCGCTCGCTATCCCGAGGAGCTCGCGCCGGTCGCCGACCGCTTCTTCGACCTGGCCGACAGCGACAGCGACGGCGCGATCAGTCTCACCGAGTTCACCGCGCTCGACCTCGACGCCTCTGGATCCCTGTCGCGGGCCGAGTATCACCAAGCCGCGTCCGAGTTCTTCTATGGAGACGATCCCGACTCGCCTGCCATCCACATCTTCGGCCGTCTCACATAGGGGGAGCGGCTCCCGCGCGCACCTCTACGCCACTGTTTCCCCCTGGCGGTGGCTCGCTGGGGCGGGCCCAACAGCCACCGCCCGGAGGCCTTTGGTCACCAGCACTCGGGCCTTTCGGCGTGGGGTGCGCGGGGGCCGGTGGCGAAGACTGGGTTCCTGGCTCAACCTACGGTTCCGTAGGTTGAGGAGCGCGAGGAACGAGGTGGGGCATGTCGATGGCCACGACGAGCGGGGAACTGCCCAAGGTCATCCAGGGAGGGATGGGTGTGGGTGTCTCCGGCTGGCGCCTGGCCCGAGCCGTCAGCCGTGCCGGGCAGCTCGGCGTCGTGTCGGGCACGGCTCTCGATGCCCTTCTGACGCGCCGGCTCGAGACCGGCGACCGGGGCGGAGACGTGCGCCGCGCCCTCGCGGCCTTCCCCGTACCGGAGTTGGCAGCCGCAGTCCTGGACCGCTTCTACGTCGAAGGCGGTGTCGCGGCGGGAGAGCGTTTTCGTGCGCAGCCCATGCTGCGGGTCGAGCGCGGGGAGCTGGCCGAACTGCTCACCGTGCTCGGGAACTTCGTCGAGGTGTGGCTCGCCAAGGAGGGACACCGGGCCCCGGTCGGGATCAACTACCTCGAGAAGATCCAACTGGGCCTCGCTCCGGGCCTGTTCGGGGCGATCCTCGCGGGGGTGGACTGCGTCCTGGTGGGCGCGGGCGTTCCGGGACACGTCCCCGAGATGGCGCGCCGACTGGCGCGGATGCAGCCGGTGAGCACGCACATCCGACTCGACGGGGCCCAGGAGGACTACGTTCACTCCTTCGACCCGGCCGCCCTGCTGGGTCGCACGGCCCTCGGGACGGCCGGGTCGAAGGAGCAGGGCTGCCAGTGCGGAGGCGAGGGTGGGGGAGAGGGGAAGGGGGTCGGATGTCGCGGGAAACTGCCCGCTGAAGGACAGCGGCAGGTGCAGGACGTGCGGATCGAGTCGCTCGACCCCGCCGTACGTTCGTCCACCGCCCCCAATCCCCCTACCACCCGCGCGAGGGGTATCGCCGGATCCCTGCGACGCCCGCACGTTCTCGCCATCGTCTCGCTGCCACTCCTGGCCTCCTACCTGGCCCGCGACGAAGCGACCACGCCCGATGGGTTCGTGATCGAGACCCATGGCGCGGGCGGTCACAGCGCCCCGCCCCGCGGTGCTCTGCGGCTCGACGCGGAGGGGGAACCCGTATATGGGCCGCGGGATCACCCTGACCTGGCCAAGATGGCGAAGATCGGCATTCCCTTCTGGCTCGCGGGTGGCGCCGCCCACCCCGAACGGCTCGCGGCGGCCCGAGCGTTGGGCGCGGTCGGCGTGCAAATCGGCAGCGCGTTCGCGCTCTGTGAGGAGTCCGGCATGGAGCCCGGTCTGCGCCAGGCGCTGAGGGCCCGGGCCCACGCCAAAGAGCTGAAGGTGCGCAACGATCCGATGGCATCGCCCACCGCATTCCCCTTCAAGGTCGCCGAGTTGGCGGGCACCCTGTCCGACCCCGCCGTGCGCACAGCCCGTCGCCGCGTCTGCGACCTCGGCTACCTGCGTGCTCCCTATCGCACCGCCGGCGGCGCGATCGGCTATCGCTGTTCCGCCGAACCCGAGGCCGCCTATCGCCGCAAAGGTGGCTCGGACGCCGACACCCAGGGTCGCCTGTGCCTGTGCAACGGCCTGCTCGCCACCGTCGGGCTCGGCCAGCGTCGCCCTCGTGGAGAGGACGAGCCACCTGTCCTCACCTTGGGACAGGACCTGGACTTCCTCTCGGACCTGAGCCCGGACGGCGGCCCCTACCGGGCGGTCGAGGTAGTGGAGTGGATGACGAGGGGCGGGCGCGCAGCTGCGACCGCAGGGTAATACCGACGCATCAGGCCCCCCTCGCAGCGTCGTCCCACCTCCTCCCCGCTTGACATGCAACCAAATGGTTGCCAATTTGGTGGGGAGGGGGTTGGATGACATGGACGAGGCGTTCAAGGCGCTCGCGGACGCCAGTCGCAGGCAACTGCTTGACCGGCTGAACGAACGGTCCGGGCAGAGCCTGCGCGAACTGTGCGCTGAGCTGGACATGACCAGGCAGGCGGTGTCCAAGCACCTGGCGGTGCTGGAGGGCGCGGGCCTGGTCACAGTGGTCCGGCACGGCCGGGAGAGGCTGCACTACCTCAACCCCGTCCCCATCCACGACATTGCCGACCGCTGGATCGGCCAGTACGAGCGGGGCCGGATGGCCGCGCTCAGCAACCTGAAGCATGCCCTGGAAGGAACGGCTATGAGCAAGCCCGAGTTCGTCTACACGATCTACATCCGCACCACGCCCGAGAAGCTCTGGGAGGGACTGACCAGCCCGGAGTTCCTGAAGCAGTACCACGGAGGCTATGCACCCTCCTCCGACTGGAAGGTCGGCTCGAAGGTGCTGTGGCCGGTCGAGGACGGCGGCGAGCCGCAGGACCTCGGCCAGGTCGTCACCGAGTCGGAGCCCGGCAAGCGGCTCGCCTACACCTGGCACACGCTCCAGCCGATGCACGCGGAGATGTTCGGCATGAGCGATGCGGAGTTCGCCGAGGCGGCCAAGGAGCGCTCGAAGGTCACCTTCGACATCGAGCCGGCCGAGGAGCCGGAGCTCGGCGTGAAGCTGACCCTCACCCACGACGGCTTCACCTCGGCCGACTCCAAGATGCTCGAGGGCGTCAGCGGTGGCTGGACCATGATGATGTCGCACCTGAAGACGCTGCTCGAGCAGGCCTGACCGCGTCTCGATGGGCCACTGTCAGCGGATCGGCCGCCGCCCCTTCCTGCCTCTGCGGGTATCAGCCCGTTCTGACGGAGCGTCGTGCTGGTGACCTTGGCCTTTGGCCCTTGTGGAGCAGTCGTGTCCGTCGCCGGGCAGGCCCACGACGTGCAGTACGGGCTCTTCGCCTTCGGGGATCCGGAAAGTGAAGTTCGCTCCTGAGGGGATTGTTGTGAGGGAGCACTGGTCGCCGAAGGTCAGCGGGGGTAGGGCTGCCAGGGGCAGGCGGCCTTGTCCAGGGCGGACACCCCATCCGCGTGTGTGATCCGTGCGGGGAGGGTCCCTGTCCCCCCGACAGCCGACGGTGGGAGGTCGACGGCGTCACGCCAGGTCTGAAGGCAGATGAGAGCGACCTTGCGGCAGTGGCAGACACTCAGCTCAAGGTCTCCGTAGGCGTAGAGCCGGGGCCACTATCTGTTCCGGCTCATCGTTCCGATGTCCCAGGGGTCGCCGAGCGCTGCGGTTACATCGTTCCAGTCGGCTCCGCTGAACACCGGGCCCAGACGGCCCGTCCTGGCCATGCCGGTCAGGACATCAAGTAGCTGCACGAGGCGTAGCCTGGCAGTCGCCCTGACCAGCAGTCCAATGTCTTGATGGGTCCGCCCGCAGCATCCGACCGCTCGCCAACCGGGGTCGACGGGACGCGTGTCCTGCAAGCCCCGGCCCTGCCGCCCACTTCAGATCGCCTGCACATCGCCGTGGGTCGAGGAAGCGACCGTGTCGCGGTGGGCGAAGTCGCCGGGTGGGATGCCGGGGTGGTGGCTGGGCTGTGGTTCCGGTGCGGTCGCGGCCGGGCCGAGGGTGAGCCGGGAGACGATGCGGTAGCGGTCGCCGCGGTACAGCGAGTGCACGTACTCGACCGGGCAGCCGGAATGGTCCGAGGTGAGCCGCTCGACCAGCAGGGCGGGGGAGAGCTCGGGCACATCGAGCACCTCGGCCTCGGCCCGGGTCACCACCGTCGGCTCGATGGTCTGGATCGCTTCGCGGACGTGAACATTGTGATGCTCGCTCAAGTGCTCGTACAGATCGCCGTTCTCCAGCTCCTGCGCGGAGAGGCCGGGCACCAGATCGGCACGGATGTGCAGGTGCTCGATGGCCATCGGGGCGCCGTCGACGAGCCTAAGACGGGCCACGTAGACGATCCGGGCGGCGGGGGAGAGGCGCAGCTTGCGGCCGACGCGGGCGCCTGCCTGGATGGTGGTGAACTCCAGGAGCCGGCTGGACCAGGCGCCCCCCGCGCGCGGCACCTTCAGCCCGTGCGCGGGCGAGATCAGCTCCTGGGTGATTTTCTCCGGAGCGACGAACATGCCGCGTCCGTGTTCGCGGACGAGAACACCCGCCGCGACCAGTTCATCGACGGCCGCGCGCAGGGTGGGGCGCGAGACGCCCAGGTCCGCGCAGAGCGCACGCTCGGAGGGGATGGGATCGCCGGGGTGCTGTGACTCGACGAGCTGCAGGAGGTGGTCACGGACCCGCTCCCGTTTGAGCACCGCTCCCGAGGAGCGCCGCCCGACCCCCGCCTTTGCCGTCCCGCCCGTGTCGTTCGCGTCGGTGGTCACCTTCCGCCCCCTCTTGCCGTACGACCAGCTGTCTGACCAGTGCACCACGAAAGCATGGAGATCGACAACCAGATCATTAACTCCCGTGGTTGCAGCGGGGGTTGACGCATCCAATGGTCTATGCCAGCTTTCTCCCTCACCAGAGGTCACCTGACCAGTTAGAAGCTGGTCAGGTCCGGCACCCCCAGAGGTGAACCGTGAAGTTCCGTTTCCTTGCCGGTGTGTCCGCGCTCGTCGCGGTCGCCGGGCTCAGTGCCTGTTCGTCCGGCTCCGGTGACGGGGACTCCGCCGGCGGCAGGAAGAGCGCGATCGATGTGTGGCTGATGCGCGACAGCGTCTCGGCCGCCTTCCAGAAGGACTTCGAGAAGGGCTTCGAAGCCGCGCACCCGGACATCGACGTCCGCATCCAGATCCAGGAGTGGGACGGCATCGGCGAGAAGGTCACCGCCGCGCTGGCCAGCAACGACGCCCCCGACGTCATCGAGACGGGCAACACCCAGGTCGCCCAGTTCGCGCAGAGCGGCGGCCTGCTGGACCTGAGCGACAAGGTCGACGACCTCGGCGGCGACGCCTGGCTCAAGGGACTCGCCGAGCCGGGAGCCTGGGAGGGCAAGCAGTACGGCATCCCGTACTACGCGGCGAACCGCGTCGTCATCTACCGCAAGGACCTCTTCGAGAAGGCCGGCGTCGACGCCACCGCCATCAAGACCCGTGGCCAGTGGACGGTGGCGACGAAGAAGCTCAACAAGGGCTCACAGCAGGGCATTTACCTGCCTGGGCAGAACTGGTACACCTACGCCGGCTTCGTCTGGGACGAGGGCGGCGACCTCGCCACCGAGTCGGACGGCACCTGGAAGGGCTCGCTGGACAGCCCCCGGGCGCTGCGCGCCATGGCCTTCTACAAGAAGCTGCAGGCCCTGGGCAAGGGCCCCAAGGACTCCGACGAGGCGCAGCCGCCGCAGGCCGAGGTCATGGCCAAGGGCCAGGTCGCGCAGATCATCAGCACGCCGGGCGGAGCCAACGTCGTCACCCAGAACAACCCCGAACTCAAGGGCAAGCTGGGCTTCTTCCCGATCCCCGGCAAGACGGCCGACGTCCCCGGCGCGGTCTTCACCGGCGGCTCCGACCTGGTGATCCCGACGGTGTCGCAGCACCACGAAGCCGCGTACACCTTCGTCAAGGAGCTGACCGGCGACGCCTGGCAGAAGAAGCTGGCCGTCGCCATGAGCTACGTCCCCAACAAGACCACGCTCGCCGGCGCGGTCGCCTCCGACCCGGGCGCCTCCGCCATGGCACAAGGAGCGGCCGTGGGACACGCGACGCCTAACACGCCGGGCTGGGCCGCCGTCGAGGCCAAGAACCCCATCAAGGACTACTTGACCGCCGTCCTCACGGGAGGCGATCCGAAGCGCAAGGCCGCCGAGGCGTCCGACGCCATCACCAACGCCATGAAGTCCGGCTCCTGAAGCGCCCGTTGACTGCCCCGCACCGACCCGTTGACCGCCCCGCACCGAGAGGAGTGCGCCGTGACGATCGTCCGTGACCCGTTGGACCCGGTGGTCTCCCGCCCGCCTCGGCGTACGCCGATCACCAGCCGCCGCGCCACGACGTCCGGCATCTGGCCGTACCTGCTCGTGGCGCCCGCGGTCCTCGGAATGCTGTATCTGCTCGTCTACCCGCTGGCGCGGGCCGTCCTGATCTCCTTCCAGGACTTCGGTCTGCGCCAGCTCATCCTCGGTGACGCGCACTTCACCGGCTTCGACAACTACACGCAACTGCTGTCCGACCCCCGGTTCTGGACCGTGGTGCGCCGCACCTTCCTCTTCATGGCCGTCAACGTCGCACTGATCATGATCCTGTCGACACTCGTGGCCCTGATGGTGGAGCGGCTCGGGCGGTTCGGCCGCACGGCCGTGCTCAGCGCGCTCGTGCTCACCTGGGCGATGCCCGTGGTCGCGGCGACCACCGTGTTCCAGTGGCTCTTCCACTCCGAGTTCGGGATCGTCAACCACGCCCTCACCGGCCTCGGCTTCAGCAGTTTCGAAGGCTATCCGTGGCTGGCGCACGGACCGGCGGCGTTCGCCATCCTCGTCACCCTGGTCGTGTGGCAGTCGGTGCCGTTCGCGGCGATCACGCTGTACTCGGCGCTCACCACCGTGCCCACCGAGCTCTACGAAGCCGCGCGCATCGACGGCGCATCCGGATTCCGCATCTTCCACGCCGTCACCCTGCCGATCGTACGGCCGATCTTCATGCTCGTGCTCTCCCTCGAAGTCATCTGGACGTTCAAGGCGTTCGTGCAGATCTGGGTGATGACCCGCGGCGGCCCCGGCGACGCCACGACGATCCTGCCGGTCTACGCCGTGCAGATCGCACTGGCCCAGCAGCGCTACGACCTGGGATCGGCTGCGTCGATGCTGACCGTGCTGCTCATGTCCGGCGTGCTGATCGCCTACTTCCGCCAGATGTTCCGACAGGAGAATGAGCTGTGACGACCTCGCGCGCACTGCGCCGCCTGCCGCTCAACATCGCCGCGACCGTGACGGTCGTCGTCTGCCTCTTCCCCGTCTACTGGATGGTCACCACCGCCTTCAAACCGGCACGCGACATCCAGTCCGACACCCCTCAACTGCTTCCGCAGAGCTGGACCCTCGACCACTTCCGGCGTGCCATCGACGCGGACGGATTCGGCCTGTTCTGGCGCAACAGCGTGCTCGTCACCCTGGGTGCCGTCGCCCTCGCCCTGCTCGTCGCGCTCGGGGCCTCGTTCGCCGTGGCCCGGATGCGCTGGCGCGGACGCCGCCAGTTCATGCTCATGGTGTTCATCGCGCAGATGGCTCCGTGGGAGTCCCTGATCATCCCCGTCTACATCATCTCCCGGGACACCGGGATGCTCGACCGGCTGCCGACACTGACCCTCGTCTACTTCATGATGACGCTGCCCTTCACCGTGGTCGTGCTGCGCGGCTTCATCGCGACGATCCCGGCGGAGCTCGAGGAGTCGGCGCAGGTCGACGGCTGTACCCGGCTCGGCGCGTTCCGGCACGTGGCGCTCCCGCTGCTCGCGCCCGGCCTGATGGCCACGTCGCTGTTCGGCTACATCACGGCGTGGAACGAGTTCGCCTACGCCAACTTCCTGATCATCAAGCAGCAGGACCACCGGACGCTGCCGGTGTGGCTGTCCTCGTTCCACAACACCTTCGGCACCGACTGGGGCGCCACCATGGCCGCCTCGACCCTGTTCGCGCTGCCCGCGCTGGCGATCTTCCTGCTGCTGCAGCGGCACGTGACATCCGGGTTCGCCGCCGGCGCCGTCAAGGGCTGAGCCGCCCCTGCGTCCGACCCCCGCCGTGCCTGCCCTGCCACTGCGCCCGACCTGCCACCGCACGTGACCCGCTACAGCGCCCGTCCCGCATCCCTCCCGCCCGCACCGGAGGTCCGCCGTGCCCGCGCCCCGCCCCGCACTCGTGCCCGCGCCCACCCAACTGACCTACCGCCCGGGCCACTTCACGCTCAACCCGGACACCACACTGCGCATCACGCCGGGCGCCGAACCCGCCGCCACCCTGCTGCGCACCCTCATCGCGCCCGCCACCGGACTCCCGCTGAGCCCCGCCACCGACGGGCCGTTCGTTCTCGCCCTAGACCCCGGACTCGGCGGGCTCGGCGCGGAAGGCTACGGCCTGACGATCTCGTCCGACGCCGTCCTGTTGCGAGCCGCCCACCTCACCGGCCTGCTGCGCGGCATCCAGACGATACGTCAACTGCTCCCCGTCCAGGCTCTGGCGAACCGCGCCCGGCCGGGCGTGCCCTGGCGCCTGCCCTGCGTCGAGATCACCGACGTACCACGGCACGCCTGGCGCGGCTTCATGCTCGACGTGGCACGCCACTTCCAGCCCGTGGCATTCCTGCGCCGCTACGTCGATCTGCTCGCCCTGCACAAACTGAACGTGCTGCATCTGCACCTCACCGACGACCAGGGCTGGCGCCTGCCGGTCGCCGACTATCCGCTGCTGACCGAGGTGGGCGGACGGCGTGCCCAGTCAATGGTGGGCCCCGCCGGGTCGGGCGTCTTCGACGGGATGCCGCACGAAGGGAGCTACACAGAAAGGGAATTGCGCGACCTCGTCACCTACGCCGCCGTCCGAGGCGTCACCATCGTGCCCGAAGTGGAGATGCCCGGCCACACCCGCGCGGCCCTGGCCGCCTACCCCGAACTCGGCACCGCCCCCGGCCGCCGGCTCGACGTGTGGACCCGCTGGGGGGTGTGCGACACGGTCCTCGGCGTCCACGAGCCCGTCCTCGACTTCTGCCGCACCGTCCTCGACACCGTCCTGGACATCTTCCCCTCCCCGTACGTGCACGTCGGCGGCGACGAATGCCCCACGACCGAGTGGGCCACAAGCCCCGCCGCACAAGAACGCATCAAGGCCGAAGGTCTTGCAGGAACAGGCGAGTTACGAGGATGGTTCCTCGGCCAGGTCGGCGACCACCTCCTTGGACGCGGCCGGATCCCGACCGCGTGGGCCGAGACGGGGGAGGGCCTGCCGCCCGAGTTCACCGTCATGACCTGGCGCGATCCCGAGCACACCCGCATCGCCCTCAAGCGCGGCCACAACGTGGTCAGCAGCCAGCACAGCGCCGCCTACCTCGACTACGCCCAGTCCGCGTCCCCGGCCGAACCACCCGCCCAGCCCGGCCTCGTGGTCGATCTCCGCAGTGTTCACGACCACGACCCTCCCGAGGGCCCCGCCTCGGGAGGTGAACTCATCGGCGTACAAGCCCAGTTGTGGACCGAATTCGCCCCCACCGCGGAACACATCGACTACCTGGCCTTCCCCCGGCTAGCTGCGCTCGCCGACCGGGCCTGGCACGGCGCCTCCCCCTGGCCCCTGGCACGCGCACGCCTGATCGCACACGGCGACAGGCTCGCCGCACTCGGCGTGCGGCACGGACCGTTCGACCCGTACGTCCCCGTCCCCCACCGTTTCGGAGAGGAATCGACATGAGTCCCGCACGAAAGCCCTCCCGCCCCGCGCTCACGAGAACGGCACGCTTCGCCCTCGTCGCCCTGATGGGCTGCACCAGCCTGGCCGCGCTGCCCGCCGCCGAGGCCGGCGCCGCCGCGGGCGCCGTGTCGGTGCAGTACCACACCGGCTCCACCGGCAGCGACCAGGCCGAACCGTGGCTGAAGGTGAAGAACACCGGCACGTCCTCCGTGGCCCTGAGCGGCGTGAAGCTGCGCTACTACTTCAAGGCCGACTCGGCGAGCGCCACTTACCGCTTCGCCTGTTCATGGGCTGTGAAGGGCTGCGGCAACATCACCGGCACCTTCGGCACGCTCGCCCACCCGACCGCCACCGCCGACCGCTATCTGGAGATCGGCTTCAGCTCGGGCGCCGGTTCGCTCGCTGCCGGAGCCGACAGCGGCGACCTCCAGCTCCGGTTCTACCGCTCCGACTGGCAGTCCCTGAACCAGCGGGACGACTACTCCTTCAGCGCCGCGCAGAGCTCCTACGCGAACTGGTCGAAGGTCACCGCCCAACTGGAAGGAGCGACGGTCTGGGGCACCGCCCCCGAGGGCAACGACCCCACAGATCCGACCGACCCCACCGACCCCACCGATCCGCCCGGCCCCGGCGGGACCCTCTTCGACGACTTCAACTACACCAAGTACGACGACCCGGCCATCTCCGCGCACGGCTGGAACGTACGCTCCAACTCCGGTGGCCCCGGAGTGCCAGGAGCGACCTGGGCGCCGCAGAACGTGACGTTCTCCTCCTCCGGCGGCAACTCCGTGATGAACCTGGAGACGTCGACGGCGGGCACGGGCGAGAGCACCAAACAGACCGAAGTGCTCACCAAAGCCCTGAAGTTCAAGAACGGGACGTATGCGGCGCGCGTGAAGTTCAGCGACGCGCCCAAGAGCGGACCGGACGGGGACCACCTGGTGCAGACGTTCTTCACCATCAACGACCTCAAGGCGCCGATGGCGGACGACTACGCCGAGTACGACTTCGAGTACCTGCCCAACGGCGGCTGGGGCGAGCCGTCGAACATCCTCTACACGACGTCCTGGGAGACCTACAACCCGGACCCCTGGCAGGCAGTCAACCAGCACACCGAGAGCCGGCAGAGCTACGCGGGCTGGCACGACCTGATCGTCACGATCGACAACAACTCCATCCGCTACTACATCGACGGGCAGCAGTTCGGCACGCACGACGCCGCGTATCTGCCGGAGCGGCCCATGTCGATCAACTTCAACCAGTGGCTGATCGACCTCGCCGGACAGACCAGCACCAGCCCGCGCGCGTACGACCAGCAGGTCGACTACGTCCTGCACGTCAAGGACCAGGTCCTGACCCCCGCACAGGTAGCCGCCAAGCTGGCCGCATACCGCAGCGCGGGCACCGCCTTCGAGGACACGGTGCCCTCCTCGTGAAGTGAGAGAAGCTCACGGACAGCCGGTGCCCGCCCACCTGCGTCGTGGTGCGGGCACCCGCGTGACCGCGCCTCCGACATCGTTGTCGAAGGCGCGGCCTGCACGGTTCGCGGCCCTACGGGATGCGGCAGGCCCCAGGGGAGCGGCGTGCGACGGGACCTACCGCTGCCTTACGGCGTGTAGACGGCGCCACTGCCGTACAGATCCCTGGTGAACGCGGAGACGTCGGCGCTGCGGTCGGTGCCGTCGAGGTTGTACGTCAGATAGACGCCGTATCCCTCACTGACGGTGCGACGGGCGAGGCTGGCGGATGTGCTCTGCGAGGTTCCGCCGATCTCGACGGCCGCCGGCGACAGCTTCGACTTGGGCAGTGCGATGCCGGGGACCTGCCAGCTGCCGTAGTACGGGTTCCAGGCGTAGTCGAACTTGGAGGAGATGTTGACGCCGCCGTAGGACAGCCGGGACGCGGCCGGGCCGATGTTGTAGAGGCTGATGATCTTGTTCGGCATGTTCGCGCGCAGTGCCGTCACCAGGTGCACGAACGAGCTGGCGTTGGGCTGGCCGGTGCCGTTGTTGCCGTACTCGGCGTATTCGTCGTCGAAGTCGATGCCGTCGAGCCCGTACTTGGTCACGGTGTCCGACAGCTGCTTCGCGAAGGCCGAGGACGCCTGCTGGGACGGGAAGTTGGCGAACCCGGCACCTTGGTGGTTGCCGAGCACCGACAGGACGACCTTGATGCCCTTCTGCTGCAAGGGCCGTATCTCCGTGACAGCGTTGTCAAGGACGCGCTGCACGTTCTCGTTGAAGTGCAGATACGCCGCCTTCTTGCTCGTGTCGTAGTTGATGTTCGCCGCGAAGATCACGGCGACGTCGAAGACGTTGCCACCGCCGTTGGCGAGGGTGTACTTGCCGACATTTCGCATGCTGTTGTTGTTCACCTCGACGTACGCCACCGAGGTTGGCCCCTGTTTCGCGGCGGGAGCGGGAGCGGGGGCCGCTGCCGCGCCGGTCGTGGCGGTCGTGCCGAAGGCGAGGGCCGCGACGGCCGAGAGTGCGAGCGCGGCCACCCGCACTCTGCTCCGTACCAGAGTGAACATCGTTGATCGGTCTCCCATCGTGTGGTCGGCGCCCGGTTGTTCGGAAGCGCCGAGTGAAGCCTCCGAGTTTTCTGCGCCTGTGACTGAATCCTGAGAATCATGCGCGAACTCTTCACGGCTTACACATGCGCCTCACGACAATCTGGCGCCCGGGCCGATGAGAGGTGACGAGAGGTGAGGAGAAGTAGTGCCTTATATGGCTTCAGGCGTCAGGGTGGAGGCGGCTGAGCCGTCTCCACCCTGACGCCTGAAGTGGTGGGTCTATGAGGAAGAAGTCAGATGCGTCCATGTGTCAGCCGAGTCAGCGGTCCGCCCTGGATCTTCGCTGTCCGGCGCCCGGCGGTGAAGGAAACACCGACCACGCTGACCAGGCCCGCGGCGGCGCCTGCGGCGATGGCCTTGCGGTTCTTCACCAGGGTCCAGCCGGCGGCTGCCGTTGAGGTGACCTTGCCGGTGGCCGATGCGACCGTCTTGCTGCCGCTCTCGATGCCCGCGGCTGCGGCCTGCTTCGCACGCTGCGTCGCGTGACCGAGAGCATGCGCGCCGGAGCTGGCGGCGTCGGCCGCCTCCCCGGCGGACCCCTTCGCCTTCTCGGCGGCCTCAGCGGATTCCTGCTTGGCCTTCTGTGCAGTGGTGTTCACCTTGCGCGCCCCTGTAGTCGTGGTGGACCGCCCCTTGGCGGCTGTCGTCTTCGTGCCGTGCCGAGAGTTTCCGGCGCCGTCATCAGATCTTCTTCTCTCTTCAGCCATGCAGTCCGTGTTGCCACTCAACGCTTCGTGAAACTTGTAGTGTTCGACTCCGCTTCGTGGACCGGCAGCAGAGAACCGAGCGGCGTCAGGTACTTCGGGCCGCCGCACCTCACACCCCGGGGTCCGCCTCGACCGGCCCGGGCTTCAGGGCGCGCGCCGCCTCCAGTTGGGCCGCGAAGGACAGGCCAAGGAACAGGGCGATCGAGGTCAGGTAGGCCCACAGCAGCAAGGACATGAAGGCGCTGAGCGGGCCGTAGACGGTGTCGAAGGAGCCGCTGACCGAGAGGTACAGGCTCAGAAGTCCGGTCAGACCCGTCCACAGGATGAGGTAGACCGCGGCGCCGAACGCCAGCCATGTGTAACCGGGTTGGCGCCGCCGGGGCGCGCGCCTGAAGATGATGCTCGCCGAGACGAGGGCAAGCACGAAGCCCAACGGCCAGCGCAGCACCCCGAACACGGTGCTTGCCTGGTGCCCGACACCGAAGACCGTCACCGCCGCTGCCGCCAGGTCACGGCCCGCCACCATGATGACGAAGCCCAGCCCCAGGGGCAGGCCCGCGGTGACGGCCATGGCCAGGCCGCGCAGGTACTTCCGGTGGAAGGGGCGGTCACGTTCGTTGCCGTAGATCCGGTTGGCGCCGCGCTCGATCTGGCACATCGCCGTCGTGACGTTGGTCAGCGAGAATGCGAGGCCGAACCAGAGAGCGACTTGCGTGCCACCTCCCGCTGTACGGCGGCTGCGGGCCAGTGCCTCGTCCACGACATCGGCGCTCGGCCCTCGTGCCATGCGGTGGATGACCACCTCGGCGAAGCGGCCGACGTCCTGGGTGTGCAGCACGCTCGACAGGCCGACGAACACGATCGCGAGCGGGATGACCGCGAGGACCGTCTGCAGGGCCAGTGCCCGAGAGTGGCTGAACCCGTCGGCGTAGCGGAACCGCGTGAAGGCGTCGCGCAGCAGCCGCCAGCCCCCGTAGTGACGCAGCGCCACGAAGCCTTCGTCGCCGGAGAGCTCCTCGCCCTTCATGTCCCGCGTCTGGGGAACCGTCGTCGCCGTGCCCATACCCCGCCCCGATCCGTCGGCCGTACGCAGACAGAACGTTCCTGCGTGTCAGTACCCCGTGCCCAGGGTGCCGGCACGCAATCCGGTGGTGAGTGACGGGATGGGGGCGGGGGCGGGGGCGGGGCGGTCGAGGAAGTAGGACGCCGATTGTTTTCGCTACTCCACGTTCCGCGCCAGAATCCCGAGGGTCGCGCGGAGTGCCGCCTCGGGGATGACGGGGAAGATGCCCGCGTCCCGGTACCGTTCCTCGACCTCGCTCCAGTCGTAGTACGACGTGGCCAGCGTGCCGCCTTCGCGGGCCTCGAGTCGGTATCCGTACAGGTGCCGGATGGGAGGCTGCACCTGGCCGGAGATCGTCCATTCGATCTGGGCGTCCTGCTCAAACTTCGTGATGATCACGGTGACGTCGTACTTGCCCATCGGGTAGTCGTTCAACGCTTCACGGTCCATGTGGACGACAAATGTGTCGCCGACCCCGCGGGCAGGCTTGCCCTCGGCGGATTGCAGCATTCCTGAGCTGTCGATGGCCACATGTCCGGCCGGGTCGCACAGCAAGGCGAAGATTTTGTCCGGGGAAGCGGAAATCTGGCGCTGCACTTCGAATCGCTCTGTCGTCATGTGATCCACCCTTGCACGATCACGGAACCCGGGGCCAGCAAACGCCGGTGCTCGTGCTGGCGGGCGTATCGGCAGCGAGGTGAGCTTGACCCGCCCGCCCGCCCGCCAAGCCGGCCGGTTCACGAGGCGGCATGCAGCCAGCACGCTGCCGGGCCGAAGTCAGGCTCCCGCACCCGGCAGATGTCCATCACATGCGGGCAGCGGGGGTGGAAGCGGCATCCCGGAGGCGGGTCGGCAGGGTCGGGGACGTCGCCTGCGAGTTCAGCAGGCAGGGTCCCGAGGCCGTCGGGGTGGGGAATGGCGCGCAAGAGGGCCTGGGTGTAGGGGTGTTGGGGGGAGTTCCAGACGGCGGCGGTCTCGCCGACCTCGACGATCCTGCCGAGGTACATGACCGCGATCCGGTCGGCTATCAACCGGACCACGGACAGGTCATGGCTGATGAAGAGCAGGCCCGCGCCCGCGTCCACGGCCAGGTCGCGCATGAGAGCGGCTACCTGCGACTGGGCGGAGGCGTCCAGGGCGGAGATGGGTTCGTCGCCGATCAGCAGGCGGGGGCGGGCGGCCAGGGCACGGGCGATGGCGACGCGCTGGCGCTGCCCGCCGGAGAGTTCGTGTGGATGGCGGGTGGCGAACGAGCGGGGTAGGCCGACGCGTTCGAGCAGGTCGGCCGGGGTCTCGGAGTCGCCGCGGACGCGCAGGCCATCGGCGATCTGATCCCCGGCGCGGCGCCGCGGGTTCAGGGAGGCGTAGGGGTCCTGGAAGACCATCTGGATGCCGGTCAGCTCCCTGCGCCGCAGGCCGAGCGGGGTGACCGGCCGCCCGTCGAACGTGATGGAGCCGCCCGCCGCCGTGTGCAGCCCGCAGACGGCGCGGGCCAGCGTCGACTTGCCGCACCCCGACTCGCCCACCAGGCCCACGACTTCGCCCTTGGCGACCGTGAGGCCGGCCCCGGCGACCGCCCGGACGGCGGGCCGCCCGGGGGAGCGGTGCTCGACCACGAGATCGGTGATGCTGAGCAGGGTCACGGCAGGGCCTCCAGCAGGGAGCGGGTATAGGGATGGGAGGGCTTGCGCAGTACGGAGTCCCGCGGGCCCGATTCCACGACCAGGCCTTCACGCAGGACACTCACGTCGTCTGCGATCGCCGACATGACGCCGAGGTCGTGGGTGATGAGCAGGACGGCAAGGCCGAGTTCGTCGCACAGCCCGCGCAGCAGTCGCAGGATCCCGGCCTGCACGGTCACGTCGAGGGCGGTGGTGGGCTCGTCGGCGATGAGCACCTGTGGGTCGCAGGCCAGCGCCACCGCGACGGCGATGCGCTGACGCATGCCGCCCGAGAACTGGTGCGGGTAGCGCGTGAACGCCTGAGCGGGGCCGGGGATACGGACCTTGGTGAGGAGCTCGACGGCGCGCTCGCGCGCTTCGGCCCGGCCGAGGCCCAGGTGCAGGCGCATGTGCTCGGTCAGTTGCCTGCCCACGGTCAGCATGGGGTGCAGGCTGGTGGACGGATCCTGGAAGACCATCGCGATGTCGTTGCCGCGCACCCGGTTGAGTTCCTTGTCCGGGAGCCCGAGCAGCTCGCGCCCAGCGAGTTCGATCCGTCCGCTCGCCCGAGCTCCGGGCGGCAGAAGTCCCAGTACGGCGAAGCCCGTCATGGTCTTGCCCGACCCGCTCTCGCCCGCAAGGCCGTGCACCTTCCCCTTGCGCAGGGCGAGGTCGACACCGGACAGGATCCGCGTCCCACGGATCGTCACCCGCAGGTCGGTGATCGTGAGGGTCACAGGGCACGCTCCTTGACCTTGCGGGCGGTTCGGGGGTCCAGGGCGTCGCGCAGCGTGTCACCGAGGAAGTTGAACGCGAGGACCACCGTCAGGATCGCGAGGCCCGGGAACGTAGCCACCCACCAGCTGTCGAACACCTCCACCCCCGACGCCACCATCGCCCCCCACTCCGCGGACGGCGGCTTGGCGCCCAGGCCGAGGAACGACAGACCGGAGAGCAGCAGCAGCGCCGTACCGATGTCGAGCGTGGCAAGGACCAGGACCGGTCCCACCACGTTGGGCAGTACGTCCACCCGCAGCGAGCGCCACACCGAGAAGCCGAGCAGCCGCCCGCTGAGCACGTACTCCTGCTCACGCACGGCGAGCACGAGGCCGCGGCTGACGCGGGCGTACGTCGCCCAGGCCACGACGAGCACGGCAAGGACCGCGTTGGTGAGGCTGGCGCCGAGCGCGGCCGCCACCACCATGGCCAGGATGATCGTCGGGAAGGCGAAGACGAGGTCCGCGAGGCGCATGATCGCTTCGTCCGCCCACCTGCCGAAGTAGCCGGCGACGGCGCCGAGGAACCCGCCGATCAGGACGGAGAGGGCGACCAGGAGCAGGGTGAGCGTGATCGACACGCGAGCGCCGTACAGGACCCGGCTGAGGATGTCGCGGCCGAGCTGGTCGGTGCCGAACCAGTGCCCGGGGCCCGGTTCGGCGAGGCGGGGCAGCTCCTGGGCGAGGGGGTCGTGCGGTGCGAGGAGGGGCGCGGCGGCGGCGATCACCAGCCAGGCGAGCACCACCACGGCTCCGATGACGGCCTGCGGTCGCCGCCACGCGTCGGGCAGTCGCCTGACGGCAGTCAGTACAGCGGTCGGTCGGCTCATCGAAGCCTCACCCGGGGGTCGATCACGCCGTACAGGACGTCCACGATCAGGTTGATGGCCAGGTAGACGCCGCTCACCACCAGGCCGACGCCCATGATGGCGGGCAGGTCCAGGGCGGTGGCGCTCTTGTAGGCGTACTGGCCGACCCCCTGCCAGGCGAAGATCGCCTCGACAAGGACGGTGCCCGACAGGAGGCTGCCGAACGCGAGGCCCGCCACCGTGATGATCGGCACCAGCGCGGAGCGCAGCACGTAGCGGAAGAGGATCACCCGTCCCGGCAGCCCCTTGGCACGGCCCGCACGGACGTAGTCCTGGCCGAGCACCTCCAGGACGGCGCTGCGGGTGAAGCGGGTCAGCAGCCCGATGGTGTAGAGCGAGAGCACCAGGGCGGGCAGGATCAGGTGGCCGAGTGCGCTGCCGAAGATGTCCCACCGGCCGGACAGGGCGGCGTCCAGCGTGTGCAGGCCGGTGAGGTGTTCCGGGGCGCCGAGAGCGGGATCGACGCGACCGCTGCCCGGGGTGAGCTGCAGACGGTAGAAGAAGACGCAGAACGCGAGGAGCGCCAGCCAGAAGGTCGGTACCGAGACGCCGATCAGGCTCAGCATCCGCAGGACGTGATCCGCCGCGCGGTCCCGGCGCAGGGCGGCGATCAGGCCGAAGGCCACGCCGAGCACCAGCGACACCAGGATGGCCGCGCCCGCGAGCTCCAGGGTCGCGGGCACGAACTCCGCCAGGTCCTCGCTGACCGGTCGGTGGGACTGCTGGCTCGTGCCCAGGTCGCCGTGGAGCAGGCCCTGAAGGAACAGCAGGTACTGCTGCGGGAGCGACGTGTCGAGTCCGTGGTCGGCCCGCCACTGCGCCACGGCTGCCGGGTCGCCGAGCGCCTGCTGCCCCAGATTCGCGGCGGCCGGGTCGCCCGGCACCATGTTCGTCAGCACGAACGTCACCAGCGTGATGCCCCAGGCGAGCAGGAGCGCGATGAGGATCCGGCGGACGAGGAACCTGGTGAGCGGCCTGTCTCGGCGCCGCACGCGATCGTGAAGGGTGGTCATGTCACTTCACGCCCAGGTCAGCGATGTCGACGGTCCACACCGGGTGGTACTTGAGGCCGGTCACCGAGGTGGCCGTCACGATGTTCTGGCTGGGCTGAAGGAGTGGGACGTACGGGCCTGAGGCGTTCAGCTTGTTCTGTACGTCGGCGTAGGCCTTCTTGCGCGCGTCGTCGCCGATCACGGTGGCCGCCTTCTCGCCGGCGGCCTCCAGCTTCTTGTCGGCACCTGTCTTCCAGCCGAGGCGCAGACCCACGAGCTTGCCGGGCAGGAACACCAGGTAGCCGCTGGGGTCCGGGTGGTCAGGCCCCCAGTACCAAAGGCCCATCTCCTCCTTGCCGTTGCGGTAGTTGTCCGCGGCGGTGGAGAGAGGGGCGGGCGCGAGGTCGACGGTGATGCCGACCTCCTTGAGGTTGGCCTGGACGCGCTCGGCCAGTGGCTTCAGGGACAGGCCGTTGACGGTGAGTTCGCTCGGGTACTCCAGCTTGACCGTCGGGTTCTTCAGCCCGCTCGCCGCAAGCGCCGCCTTGGCGCCCGCCACGTCCCGCTGGGGTGCCTGCTCCGGCGGGAGTGCGCCGAGCAGTTGCGACGGGATGATGCCCGGCGCCTGCACCGATCCCTCGCCGGCCAGTTCGAGGAGCCCCTTGTAGTCGACGCCCTTGCGTACCGCTTCGACGAACTTCGGGTTCGAAGTCGTCTTGCTGATCGCCTTGTTCCGGGTGGCGAGCAGGAAGATCACGTTGGCCGACGCGGTCCGCGTCACCCGCAGACTGCCGGGCATGCTCTTGGCCTGGTCGCCGGAGAGGTTCAGAGCCACCTGGCTGTCGCCGCGCTGCACGTTGAGCTTCTGCGTCGCCGCTTCGACGTTGCGTATGACGACCTTGTCGTACGCGGGTGGGGAGCCGTAGTACTTCTTGTTCGCCCGCAGCACCACCTGGTTGCTGACGTTGAAGGAGTCGATCACGTACGGTCCCGACCCGGCCGACGCGGAGTTGAGGTACTGCTCCGCCTTGTCCTTGGCATCGGTCGTCGCGCCGTGCTCCTTGGCGACCTCGCTGTTGAGGATCCCGAGCACGGGGTTGGGCAGGATGTACGGCAGAGCGGGGTTGGGCTTCTTCGACGTCAGCGTGATGGTGGAGTCATCGCTCTTGGCCACCTGCACCCCGTCAAGGAGGAACGACGGGTTGCCCTTCATGTCGCGCAGCCGGGTCAGCGAGAAGACCACGTCGTCGGCGGTGAGCGGGGAGCCGTCGCTGAACTTGGCCCCCGAACGGAGCTTGAGCGTCAGGACCTTGCCGTCGTCCGACAGTTTGAACGACTTGGCCAGCGCCGGTACCGGCTTCGTCACGTCGCCGCCCTCGAAGGTGAGCAGCGTGTCGTACACCGCCTTCCCGATGAAGAGGCCGGTCGCCTCGTACATCCGTCCCGGGTCGGCCGTCTTGAGGTCGAAGGACGTGTCGATGACCAGAGTCCGGCCACCGGCGGCCGGCGTGCGCGAACCGCCGCCGGAGCAGGCGGTCAGGGCGAGTGCGGACGCGAGCAGCAGGGCCGTCAAATGCGTGCGGGGCGTCATGAATGGACCTCCAGGTCGTACGGCAGCGCGGGGCAGACGAGGTCGTGGGGGTGTGGGTGTGGGTGGTGCGGGCCGTGGGGGTGTGGGTGGTGCGGGTCGCCCAGGTCGTGGCGGGGTGACAGCGAACGGTAGGGCAGCTGCGGGGGCGCCTCTTCGGACCGGTGCACGAAGGGGAGTGCACTCGTATGTGCCGTCGGACAAAGGTCATGCGTCCTTGGCGGGTGCGGGTGCGGGTGCGGGTGCGGGTGCGGGTGCGGGCGCGGGTGGGGGTGCGGCCTTAACCCGGTCGGGTTTGTGCTGCAGCACCATTCGGTGCACGGGATTTGGGCCTGCTGCCCTTAGCCAGGGGGTGCCGGGGCCGGGGACGATGTCGGCTCCCGGGAGGCATTGCCCGGGAGTACGCAACTGCCAGCCTCGCTACGAAAGGAAGCCCCATGTTCCGTCGTTCCAGAGCTGTCCTCATCGCGAGCATCGCGGCTATGGTCATGGCCGCGACACCGGCTGTGTCCGTGGCCGAGTCCGCGTCCGCCTCCGCGGAGCCCGTGAAGGGGAACGACGCCGTCCAGCGTGCGCTCGACCGAGCGGTGAGCGAGGGAGGGGCTCCCGGCATGCTCGCCGAGGTCAAGGACGGCAAGAGCAAGTGGTTCGGCTCCGCCGGCGTAGCCGACACCGCGACCGGCCGCAAGCCGCAGGCCGTGGACCGGTTCCGGATCGGCAGCACGACCAAGACGTTCACCGCCACCGTGCTGCTGCAACTGGTGGGGGAGGGACGGCTCCGCCTCGACGACAGCGTCGAGAAGTGGCTGCCGGGCGTGGTGAAGGGCAACGGGCACGACGGCAGCAAGATCACCGTACGGCAGCTGCTCAACCACACCAGCGGCATCTTCAACTACACCAACGATCCGGAGGTCGTGGCCAAACTGGTCGGTCCGGGCTTCCTCGAACACCGCTTCGACAGCGTCCGCCCCGAGCAGCTCGTCAAGACGGCGATGAGCCATGCGCCGGACTTCGCGCCGGGCACCTCGTGGGCCTACTCCAACACCAACTTCATCCTCGCCGGGATGATCGCGGAGAAGGTGACGGGACGCCCGCTCGCCAGTGAGGTGACCCGGCGGATCATCGCGCCGCTCGGCCTGACCAACACGTATCTGCCGGGCCAGAGCACCAGCATCTACGGGCCGCACGGAAAGGCCTACTCCAAGCTCCTGCTCCCCGACCCCACGGCTCCGGTCCATGACGTGACCGAGCTGAACGCCTCGTGGGCCGGCTCGGCCGGGGACATGATCTCCACGTCCGGCGATATCACCCGGTTCTACACCGCCCTGCTCAGCGGCAAGTTGCTGCGTCCCGCCGAGCAGAAAGCCATGTTCACCGCCGTTCCGACTGTGAACTGGATCCCGAACACCGGGTATGGGCTCGGCATGATCACCCAGAAGCTGTCCTGCGGTGTGCGGGTATGGGGACACGGCGGCACGATCCACGGCTCGCTGTCGTGGTCGATGGGCCTGCGCGACGGCTCGAAGTTCGCCAGCACCCACATGAACGGTGACTGGGTCGACCAGGGCGGCATCTCGGTCGACGTGATGCAGTCGGTCTTCTGCCCCGACTCTGCCTCTGACTCTGCTTCCGGTGGCGGTGCCGGTACGGGAGGCGACTCCAAGGACAGGACCGCACGCCCGGCGGCTCGCCCCTTGCAGCTGTTCTGACCGGCCGTCAGCGCGCCCCCGCCCGCCTCTGCCTGGAGCATCCGGAGATCGGATCGCCCTGGGCAGAGGCGGGCGCGGGGTGCAAGCACCGGCTCCGGAAACCGGCGTTCGGGGCACACCACCGCTGATCAAGGCCACTGATCACCATCACTGATCACCACCACCGAGGAGTCGACGGGATGAGTTCGCGGGAGTTCCAGGGTCGGCTGTGCCGTCGGACACCGGCGAGGCGACCGGTACGCGAGTTGATCGGAGAGGAGGCGTGAGCGGACTCATCGAAGCGTCCGTGACGGCGTCCGACCTGGCTCAGCGACGGTCCGGCGTGGTCATCAAGGAGTTGTCGCAGGAGACGGAGTTCCGGGCCGCCTGCGCCCTGCTGGACAGGGTTTGGCGGCCTCCGGCGGGCAACCCGCTGATCACCACGGCGCTGCTGCGGGCCTTCCAGCACTCGGGCAGCTATGTGGCCGGCGCCTACGAGGCCGACCGGCTGACCGGCGTGTGCGTCGGCTTCCTCGCGGAGGCCGGGCTGCACTCGCACATCGCTGGCGTCGACGCGCGGGCCCGTGGCCGGAACGTCGGGTTCGCGCTGAAGGTCCACCAGCGGGCCTGGGCGCTGGAACGCTCCATCACCAAAGTGACGTGGACGTACGACCCGTTGGTCAGCCGCAACGCCTACTTCAACCTCGCCAAGCTGGGCGCGGTCGCCGATGAGTACCTGCCGGATTTCTACGGCGTGATGGACGACGGCATGAACAAGGGACAGGGGTCCGACCGGTTACTCGTCGCCTGGCACCTGGCCGCCCCGGCCGTCGCCGAGGCCTGCGTCCGACCGCGGGACCAGGCAGCTGTACCTCCGGACGCTGCGGTAGGCCTTGATGCGGATGCCGAAAGGCTGCCGGTCCTGGGTCCCCTCGACGGCCCCTGCGTCACCGTACGGATCCCCTCCGACATCGAGGCACTGCGCAGGGAACGACCGGAGGCCGCCTACGCCTGGCGGGCGGCGCTGCGCAGGGCCCTCGGCGGGTTCCTCGCCGAGGGCGCGGCCGTCACCGGGTTCACCCGCGACGGCCGGTACCTCGTCGAACGCAAGGCAGAGGGATGAGGATCGGCGGCGCGAGACGGCGGCGGGGCGTGGTGCTTCAGGACCCGGTCGCTACTGGATCGGGTCGGCGTGGACGGTGCACCGCATGGTCCGATTCGTTCAAGACCGCGATGGCACCGGCCCGCTAACGTCATCGTCATGATCAGTACTGACAAGGAATCACGGCACCTCAGTGTCCGCATCGACCGCACCGCCGCGGACGTCTACGCCTTCGCGTCGGATCCCGCCAATCTCCCCGCCTGGGCCCACGGCCTGGGAGAGGCCGTCGAACGGCGGGGAGGCGAGTGGGTGGCGGAGTCGTCCCCGATGGGTCGGGTCGTGGTCAGCTTCGTGCCCCGCAACGACCTGGGGGTGCTCGACCACCATGTGACGCTGCCGTCCGGGCAGACCGTCTACAACCCGGTCCGCGTGATCGCCGATGGCAAGGCGTGCGAGGTGGTGTTCACCATCCGCCGGCAGCCGGAGGCGAGCGACGCGGAATTCGAGCGGGACGCAAGCACGGTCGTCGCCGACCTGACCCGGCTCAAGGGGCTGCTGGAGTCCGCGTAGGACCAATGGCGCAAGGCGTCGTCTTGACCACGTCGTGAACCGCGCCCGCTGCGGTGCGCGGGCACAGGCTGCACGGCCGTGGACTTTTCAAGCAGCCTCACGGAGGCTGTTCACGTGGACTCGCCGCTGACCACCTATCTGCTGCCTGCCGTCCTCGCCGTGATCATGTTCGGTCTCGGACTCGGCCTGTCCGTAGTCGACTTCCGCAGGGTCGCGGCGTACCCGCGGACTGTGGCCGTCGCACTCACCTGCCAGCTGGTGCTGCTGCCCGCCGCCTGTCTGGGCTTGGTCATGGTCTTCGACCTGGGTCCCGCGCTGGCCGTGGGCATGATGCTGCTCGCGGCCTCTCCCGGCGGCACGATGGCCAATATCTTCAGCCATCTCTTCGGCGGTGACGTCGCCCTCAACGTCACGTTGACCGCCATCAATTCGGTGATCGCCGTCGTCACGTTGCCGATCGTCGTGAATCTCTCGCTCGATCACTTCATGACCGGTACGGACGACGCGCTGGGACTGCGCTTCGACAAGACGTTGCAGGTTTTCCTCGTCGTGCTGGTTCCGGTCGCTGCGGGAATGTGGGTCCGACAACGCCATCCGGATCTTGCGGAGCGTTCCACCCAGGTGGTCAAGGTGACGGCGGTCACCGCGCTCGTCGCCATCGTCATCGCCGCGGTCACCGCCGAGCGGGAGAACGTGCTCGGCTATCTCGCCGACATCGGCCTCGTCGTCTTCCTCTTCGGCGCGGTCTCCCTTGTCCTCGGCTATGGTGCGACCCGGCTGGGCCGTGGCGACCACCGTCAGTCGGTCGCCACCTGCTTCGAGATCGGCATGCACAACACCACGCTGTCGATGGCCATCGCCCTCAGTCCCTCACTGCTGGACAGCACTCGGATGGCCATTCCCTCGGCGGTGTACGCGGTGGTGATGTTCCCCATGGCCCTGACCGCTGGGTTCTTGCTGCGTCGCATCGCCTCGACCGGGAGCGTCGCCGTCGGCACGGGAGCGCCTACGGCGTCCGCTTCCACGGGCTGGAGGCGGGGGAAGGGGGCGGGCCCGTGGTCAGCACGGAAGCGGTCCGCGCCCGGCGGAAGGAAACGTGACCCCAGCGACCGGGCCCGCCGGGAGCCTTGAGCCGCACCTGGCCCCGCCGATCACCGATCATCGATGGCCGATCACCCGATCACCGATCGTCAAGTCCGCCGGAGCAGTAAAGCGGTGGACAGTCCTCCCGTGCTGGGTGACCATCGCCGCGATGAACAACGAACCTCTCTCCCTCCCCAAGCGCGTCCGCTTCGTCGAACTCAGCGCAAAGGCGCTGCGGGCGCTTGCCGACGGTGACCTCGCCGGCGGCAGCGCCGAGGCCGGGGTCGCCCTCGACGAACACTTCGTTGGTGACCGGGCCCGCTGGATCTTCGGCTACCGCGCCGACCAGCTGGCCAAGGACCCCTCTGCCGCGCCCTGGATCACGCGAGCCGCAGTATCAGTGCCGGACGGGGCCGTCGTCGGCGACGCGGGGTTTCACGGGCCACCGGACGAGGGCGGCCTGGTCGAGGTCGGCTACACCGTCGTGCCCCGGTACCGGCGCCAGGGCTATGCCCGCGCCATGCTGAGGGAACTGCTCGTCAGGGCCGCCGCTGAACCCCGTGTCAGGACCGTGCGCGCCAGGATCGGATCCGACAACATCGCTTCTCTGGCCTCCATCGAAGGCTTCGGCTTCACGCGCGTCGGAGAGCAGGGGAACGAGCACGACGGACTCACGCTCATCTTCGAGCTCCCGGCAGACGCAATGCGGGCCGGGTGACTTACGACTGGCGGACCCGCTCAGCGGCCCATGAGCCGCAACAAGCGGGCCTGCCGGGACTCCGCAGCAAGGGGCGGGGCCTCTGGGGCGGCGAAGAAGCGGTGAGCGGTGTCGGCGGAGACAGGTGACTCCGCCAAGTCGGCGTAGATGTCGGTGAGGTGGTCCTCGATCCAGGCGACGAGCCCGGGGTCGAGTTCCTCGGGGGCGTTGATGGCATGGGCCAGATCCCAGGTGTGCATGGTCGCGTCCGTGGTGCGGACGGCGAGGGCCTGTTCTCCGCTCACCGGGCCGAGGGGGTAGTCCAGGATCTGCTCGAGGGCACCGGGCCTGCGGAACGCCGCGGCGCACTCCCGCACCGACCGCATGTACGCGCCCAGCGGATCGCCGCCCAGGGCATCGGTGTCTCGCAGCCGGATGAATTCGGCGGCCGAGCCACCGTCCAGCAGGGAGACGTAGTTGAGGTTTCCCCGAGTCATGTGATTGACGAGGTGGTGTACGTCCCATTCTGTGCAGGGGGTCGGCGCCGACCACTGCTCGGGCCCTACCGCGCGAAGCCTGCGCGTGAACTCGGAACTGGCGAGCAGATAGCGGTCGACGATGCCGGCGAAGGGGGATGACATAGCCGCAGCGTAGGAGTGCCGAGGGGGGACGTGCTGGCGGAAAACAGACGTCGAACCCCCTGGAGGCACGCTTGCGGCCTGGATCGGCGGATGCCTGCGTAAGAACAGCGCGCCGACGTCGGGTAGTTGGGGGTGGTGGTGCAGGCCGTCAGGTCAGCAGACGCTGTCCGTCGGCTTCGGGTTGCCCAGGCCGAACAGCGGGCGCAGACGCAGGCCCGCCCAGGTGCCGAGGATGGCCACGATGGCCCAGATCCACCCGTGGAGGGATCCGGAGGCGATACCGGCAAGGTAGGCGCCGATGTTGCAGCCGCCGGCGAGGCGGGCGCCGACGCCCATCAGGATGCCGCCGATGACAGCGGCGAGCGCCGTGCGGGCGGGGATGTTGCGGTGCAGCTGCCACACGCCGCCCGCGGCCGCGGCGACGGCCGCGCCGACCATGATGCCGATGTCGGTGAGGCTGTTCTTGTCGGCGAGCACCGGCCCCGACAGCTGGGCCGCGCTGTCGGGCTGCTGCCAGAACGCCCAGGTCTCCGGCGAGCCGCCGAGCGCGCCCACGACCTTCGAGCCCCACAGGGCGAACGCGCTGGTGACACCCCAGGCGCCGCCCGAGACGAGCAGTACACCCGCGCCGAGCAGGGCTAGCACGACGGCTCCCGCGGCCAACGGCCAAGAACCCCGCACAGTACGGCGGAGGGCGCCGCGCGCTGATGGCGGGGTGCCGACCGGCGGGGGAGTGCGGCGGGCCTGCACGGCACGGGCGATGAACCAGATCCCGGCGAGTACCGCGATCGTCACCGCCCATGAGCCGAACCAGCCGATGTGGTCGGACATCACGTACGGGTCGAGCGCGGGCAGCTTGTTCCAGAGGCCGAACTGCCAGGCGGCGAGGGTGGAACCGGTGATGAAGCCGAAGAGGGTGAGCACGATGGTGCCCTGGCCGGAACCGACGGCGAAGAGAGTCCCCGAGGCGCAGGCGCCGCCGAGCTGCATGCCGATGGCGAAGAGGAAGGCGCCGATGAGCAGCGCCACTCCGATCGGCCCGGCGCTGGGCGCGGGGACGGAACCGAACAGGCCGCTGCCGGTGCCGATGACCAGGGCGAAGAGGGTCGCGGTGGTGCCGAGCAGCAGGGTGTGGGCACGCAGCCCGGTGCCGTTGCCGACGGCCACCAGCTGCCGCCAGGCGGAGGTGAAGCCGAACCGGGAGTGGAACAGGGCGAACCCGAGGCCGATGCCGAGCAGCAGGAGGACGCCGGGCTTGGCCCCGTGCTCCGCGAAGACATAGCCGGCGAGGGCGACCCCGATCGCGCCGGCGACCGCCAGCGGCACCCGCCGGACCGGTGGCGCGGCCTCGGTCGCAGGGGCGGGAGCGGAGGTGGGAGCAGGGCTGAGCAGGGCGGTCCGGGACGGCGCCCCGGCAGCGGGAGCGGTGGTCAAGGGGGTCTCCGGGAACGGGAGGGGGGATCGGACAGGCGGTGATCGCGTGAGCGCAGAGCGCGAGGCGTCAGCGGCGACAGAGTGCGTCGTCGACGCTCCACTGCGTGGCCGCGAAGAGCGCGAGAGCGAGCTGACGAGCGAATCCGAACATGCGCACCACCATAGGCATCCCCGTAGAGATCCCGGAGCGCCGTCTCACATAGAGAACATGCCAATGAGACGGCGGCATCGGTCAACCCTGGTGGATCGACCAGCCCCGGTGGACCGTCCGGTCAGTGGGCGAAGCCCCAGTCGAGCATCTTGGTGGCGTCGTCGAAGCGGTTCTTGTCGGCCCCGATGATCGCGCCGACCAGGGTGCGGTTGTCTCGCTCGGCGGCGAAGACGAGGGAGTAGCCGGCCTCCGCACCGCTGCCGGTCTTGATGCCCAGGGCGCCGTCGTACGTGCTCAGCAGTTCGTTGGTGTTGTCCCAGGTGTAGTACCGGGTGTGACCGTTGGCCGCTGGAGCCTCGGCCTTGAACTGCTTGTTCTTCACGACGTCGGCGAACACCGGCTGCAACATCGCGCGCTGGCCGAGCTTGGCCAGGTCGCGGGCGGTGCTGCGGTTGTCGCCGTGCGAGATGCCGTCGAAGGAGTCGAAGTGCGTGCCGGTCATGCCCAGTTGCCGCGCTTCGGTGTTCATCTGGTTCTCGAAGTCGGCGATCCGAGCCTCCGTGGTGTCTCCGGAGCCGAAGTTGTCGGCCAGGGCCATCGCGGCGTCTGCCCCGGACGGGATCAGCATGGCGTGCAGCAACTGCCTGACGGTCAGTTTGTCGCCGGTCTGGAGGTCGGCCGTACTGGCGCCGGTCGCCGTTACGTAGTCCCGGTACTCCTGCTTCACCGTGATCTGCCGGTCCAGCCACTCCGGGTGCTTGAGTACCACCACGGCAGTCATGATCTTGGTGGTACTGGCCATTGATACGCTCTCGTCAGCCTTGGCCCCGGCCCACAACTCCCGCTCCTGGCTGCCGTCGCGGGCGTCAAGCAGGAAGGCGTGGTCGGCCTTGATGCTGGGGGCGTCCTCGACTCTCGTGTCCAGCGTGCCCTGGTGCTGACCGGCGGGAGCAGCGGCCTCACCGCTCGCCCGGTTGCTCTCATCGGCGGATTGCGTGGCACTGGGGGTGGCTGCCTGGGCGATGCCACCAGCGGTGATCGGCAGGATGGCCCCGAAAAGCGCGACTGTCGCGACCCGGGCCCCCGTGCGGTGCAGCCGGTTGGGGCGGGCGTGGGAACCCATGATGCGTCCCTCCTCCCGGCGCGGGGCGCCGGCTTGTGACAGAAAATCGGTGCATGCTGAACCTACTTAGATGTGGGCGGACATCTCAAGATCGCTCTGTCATAGCCGGGTAACAGGACTGACCACCATGAAGATGTGGTGCAGGTATTCGCCGGGTTCCATGAGGAGACTTGCGCGGTGCGGTGCGCCGCCGAGGTTGCGTACGGGTGCGCTGGGCGCCCGGGCCATCGCGTACCTGGCTTTACGGCGGGAAGGCGTCCATGGAGGTCGGGTCAGGGGCGTGAGAGAAGGCGGCGTACGAAGGCGTCGGCCTCGGCCTGGCTGATCTCGACGTGGTCGGTGTCGTTGTGCCCGAGTTCGTAGAGGCGCAGGTACTCGGTGGGCTCCCAGCGCAAGTTGCGGGTGAAGGCCTCGTCCCGTACGAGGCGTCCGGCGCGGCGGCGCCGGACGACGCCGCTGGGGTGGCTGCGGGGGAACTCGTCGTCGATGCGGGCGTAATACGTCGTGGTGCCGGCGGGGGAGTTGAGGACGTGGACGGCTGCGCCGCGCTCGGTCAGCCACAGTTCGAGCGCGAGGCCGGCCAGCTCGTGCCGGGTGCCGTCCGGGGTGGTGAGACAGGCGGGCCCGAAGACGGTGCCGCTCATCCCGGCCACGCGCGTCTCGTCGTCGAGGGTGGCCTGGAAGCTGGTGTCCGCAACGGAAACGTCGGTCAAGTCGGCGCCTTCCAGACGGGTGTTGCCGAGCAGCGAGGCACCGTTCAGCCGGGCCGCGCGGAAGCAGGCTCCGCGCGCGTCGACGTCGTACAGTTCCGCGCTGCCCAGGTTGGCACCGGTCAGATCCGCGGCGCGCAGGATGGTCTCGGTGAGCTCGGCCTTGACCAGCACTGCCCGCGTCAGATCAGCGCCTTCCATGTCTGCCCACCCGAGGTTC
This sequence comes from Streptomyces sp. NPDC032198, assembly GCF_040636975.1. Classification (NCBI taxonomy): domain Bacteria; kingdom Bacillati; phylum Actinomycetota; class Actinomycetes; order Kitasatosporales; family Streptomycetaceae; genus Streptomyces; species Streptomyces sp. NPDC032198. Next base: position 84,997 of record NZ_JBEZVL010000017.1, read on the forward strand.
GCCCGGTACAGGTCCGCTTCCCGCAGCCGGATGCCGCGCGCCACGGATGGGCAGAACAGGGCCAGGCCGAGATCGGTGCCGGAGAGATCGGCGCCCGAGAGATCCAGGTAAGTGGCGTCCAGGGTGCTCTCGTCCGTCGCGGCAGCCCAGGTGCTTAGGACGGCGGCTGCCTTTCGATCCCCCGGCAGCCGGTGGATCCGGCGAGAGTCCTGGTCGTCGACAGTCATGACCGCGGTGCGCCCTCGACTGCGCCCTCGACCGTGTCGATCGCAGGAGTGTCAGCCATGCCTGGATGCTAATGCAGAGGTACCGGAGGTGTGCCCCGTCACGCCTCCGGCGCCTGGCTCGCCGTGAACTCCGCAAGGAGCACTTCGAGCCGCTGCGTCATGAAGGCGTAGTACTCGACCATCCGCCGCACGCGCTGCCGCTGCTCAGGTGGGAGTCCCTCGGCCCGCCCCTGGGCCCGCTCGGCCAGGGCGTGCAGTTGCGCGGTCTGTTCGAGCTGGTGCTGCAGGCAGCCCACCCAGGCATCGTCGCGCCAGCGGAAGACGAACTGACGCGACCCTGTGGGCTTGTACCGCTCCACCGTGCCGTTGGTGATGAGCAGGCGCGTCGTCTCCGACATCGAGCCCTTGCTGGCGCCGAGCACCTCCATGAGCTGCGCGAGCGTCAGAGGGGCCCGACTCGTCATCAGGACTCCCGCGGTACGCCCGGCCATCCGGGGCCACCCCATAGCCTGGCCGATGTGCAGGCCGAAGTCCTCGATGAGCGCGGCCGCGCCACCGGATCCCGCGCTACCCGATCCCGCGTCCCCGGATCCCGCGTCCCCCACTGCCGACACCCGCGCCTCCTCGGATCAATGGTCCATGAACCGATGAGATCGGTCCATGCGATCGGTCAATGTGAATTGAACGTTCACTCTTGACTGAACTTTGAGCTGGTTGCAGTCTACCTTTCACGGCGATCCGAGTCTGTCGCGGATCTCGCTCATCTGACTGCCGGAGGTGCCGTATGCCCGAAACAGGCTGGGATCTGATTGTCGTGGGTGCCGGGTCGGCGGGGGCCGCGCTGGCCGCCCGGTCGGCCGCCGCCGGGCGGCGTGTGCTGTTGCTCGAAGCCGGACCCGACTACCGCTCCGCCGAGATGCCGGAGGTCTGGCGCTCCCCGAATCCGGTCCGGGCCCTGCTGGACCCGACCGCCGCGCAGGAACTGGTGTGGCCCGGCCTGAACGCCACCAGGACCGATCGGCAACCGCAGATCCCGTACTGGCGCGGCCGTGGCGTCGGCGGGAGTTCGTCGGTCAACGGGCAGATCGCGATTCGCCCGCCGATGGAGGACTTCGACGACTGGGCCGCCGCGGGCTGCCCCGGCTGGTCCCGCGAGGACGTGCTGCCGTACTTCGCGAAACTGGAGAACGACGCGGAGTTCGGCTCCGAGCCGTACCACGGGCACGCCGGACCCACCCCCATCTTCCGTACGCCGCAAGCCCGTTGGGGCGGCGCTGACCGCGCACTCCACGAGGCGGCACGCGCCGCGGGGTACTCCTGGGCACCGGACGTGAACGCCCCCGGTGCGACGGGCGTCTCGCCCTACCCGATCAACTCCCGGGCCGGGCGCCGGGTCTCGGTCAACGACGCCTATCTGGAGCCCGCCCGCGACCTCGCGACCCTGACGGTACGCGGCGGGGCCCTGGTGGACCGCGTCGTGTTCTCGGGCAACCGCGCGGTCGGTGTCCGCGTACTGGCCGACGGGGCGACGGTGACCGAATACGGCGACGAGATCGTGCTGAGCGCCGGTGTGATCCACTCTCCCGCCGTGCTGTTGCGCTCCGGCATCGGCCCGTCCGCCCAGCTGCGTGCGCTGGACATCGCCGTACGGGCGGACCTGCCCGTCGGCAGCGGCCTCCAGGACCACCCCATGATCGTCCTGGAACTTCCGCTCACCCGGGAAGCTGCCATCAAGACGCCCGACGACCGGCACACCAACGTCTGCGTCCGCTACACCAGCGGACCCGGCGCGCACGTGAACGACATGATGTTCGTGTCGCTGAACCAGAACGTGCTGTCCATGGCGGCGGCCGACACCGATCTGCCCGCGGGCGGGGTCGGGGTGTGGCTGAACCAGACGTTCTCCCGCGGTCACCTCGCTCTCGTCTCCGCAGACCCCACCGTGCAGCCCCAGGTCCACGAGAGCATGCTGTCCGACGCCCGCGACCTGACCCGACTGCGGGCAGGCGTAAGGGAGTTGGCGGCGCTCGCCGCAGGCGCGGAGGTGGCATCGATCGTCCGGGCTCCCGTCCCGCAGCACAACGCCGCCCTGTTCGCCGCACTCGACGACGACGGACGCCTGGACGACCACCTGCTGACCCATGTGGTCGACGCGCAACACGGCACGAGCACCTGCCGCATGGGATCTCCGGATGACGCGACGACGGTGGTCGATCCGGCCTGCCGCGTGCACGGCCTCGAGGGGCTGCGCGTGGTCGACGCCTCCATCTTCCCGACCGTCCCCCGGGCCAACACGAATCTTGCCGCGATCATGGCCGGGGAACTCATGGCGGACCGCCTCCACTGACCTCCTCAACGGCCCACGAAGGAGCACCAGTTCCATGCAGACCTTGCAGAACCTGATAGCGGGCACGTGGCAGGAATCGGCCGACAAGACCCTCCATGCCCTCATCGATCCCGCCACTGAAGAGCTCGTCGCCCACCGGCCCGGGGGATCGGCCAAGGACGTCGACGACGCCGTCCGCGCCGCCGTCGACGCGCAGCCCAAGTGGGCCGCGCGGACGCTGGCCGAACGGATCGAACTGCTGCACCGCTGGGCCGACACGGTCACGGAACACGCCCTGGAACTTGCCGAGTTGGAGTGCCGGGAGATGGGCAAGCCGGTCGGCCTCGGTCGGACGTTCATCGAGGGCGCGGCCCTCGGGCTGCGCGCCGCCGCCGACCAGGCCCACTCCTACGCGTTCGAGCAGAGCATCCCGGGCCCCGGTGGGAGCACCACCCGGATCGTGCGGCGGCCGCTCGGCGCCGCCGCCGTGATCACCCCGTGGAACTTCCCCGTGCCGATGGTGCTCGGCGCGATCGGCCCCCTGCTGGCCGCGGGCAACACGGTGGTGGTCAAGCCGTCGGAGCGCGCTTCGCTGTCCGTGGTCCGGCTGTGCGAGCTGCTCGACCCGCCACCGGGCTTGCTGAACCTGGTCCTTGGTGACGCCAGGGCCGGCATCCCGCTGGCCGAGCACGAGGACGTACACCTCGTGCACTTCACCGGCTCCGTCACGGCCGGACGCGCTGTCGGGGCCGCCGCGGGCGCTCGGCTGCACCGCAGCGTGCTCGAACTCGGCGGCAAGGACCCGGTCGTGATCGACGCCGACGCCGACCCGGTACGGACGGCGGCGGCGGTCGCGTTCGGTGCGTTCGTCAACTCCGGCCAGATCTGCACATCCATGGAGCGCATCTACGTCCACCGCGCCATCGCCGAACCCTTCATCGAGGCGCTCGTGGCGCAGGCCGCCGGCCACGTGCTAGGCGACGGCCGCGACGAGCGGACCACGCTGGGCCCGCTGGTCGACCGGCCCCAGCGCGACCTCGTACACGGGCACGTCGTCGACGCCGTGGCACGCGGCGCCACCGTCCGTACGGGCGGCACTGTCCCTGAAGGCCCCGGCTTCTTCTATCCGGCGACCGTGCTGACCGGCGTGGACGAATCGATGGCCGTACTGCGCGAGGAGACCTTCGGTCCGCTCGCCCCGGTCGTCGTGGTCGACTCCTTCGAGGAGGGCCTCGACCGCGCCGCCCGGTCCCGGTTCGGCCTGGCCGCCACCGTCTACACCGAGAACGCCGACCACATCGCGGCAGCCGAACGGCTGCCCGTGGGCGTGGTGTGGGTGAACCAGTGGCAGGGCGGCGGCCCTGAACGGCTATATGAACCGGCGGGCATCAGCGGCATGGGTGCCACCGGGGCCCACGCCGCCTACGACGCCGCCACCCGTCCCGCCTCCATCCACATAGCCGAGGCCGGCTGATGACCGCTCCTCGCACATCGGACAAGGGCCAGGTCGCCGCCCAAATTCAGCGCGGCAGTGCGGAGTTGGTGTCCCTGTCCCACCGCATCCACGCCCATCCCGAGCTCGCCTTCGAGGAGACCCTGGCAAGCCAGTGGGTCGCAGAGGCACTCGACGGCGCGGGTTACGAGGTCCGGCACGGCTGCTACGACCTGTCCACCGCCGTGCACGCGACGATCGGCAGCGGCCCGGTCCACGTGGGGATCTGCGCGGAGTACGACGCCCTGCCCGGCATAGGCCACGCCTGCGGTCACAACATCATCGCCGCCTCGGCCGTCGGCGCCGCCGTGGGCCTTGCCGACGTGGCGGACGACCTCGGACTGACCGTCTCCGTGTTCGGCACCCCCGCCGAGGAGGGCGGCGGCGGCAAGGTCCTCATGCTGGAACGCGGCGCCTTCGACGGTCTGGACGCCGCGATGATGGTCCACCCCGCGGCCACCGAGATGGCAGCCATGCCCGGCCTGGCCGTCTCCCAGTTCGACATCTCCTACCAAGGCCGACCCGCTCATGCCGGGGCCTGGCCCGAGGAGGGGGTCAACGCACTCGACGCGATGACGCTCGCCCAGGTCGGCATCGGACTGCTGCGCCAGCAGACGCGCGGCGACGACCGCATCCACGGCATCGTGACCGACGGCGGCAGCGCGGCGAACATCATCCCCGACCGCACCGACGGCCGGTGGATCGTGCGCTCCGCGACCCGAGAGGCCCTTGACCGGCTGACCCCGCGCGTCCACCGCTGCTTCGAGGCGGGTGCACTCGCCACGGGATGCGACCTGACCATCAGCGCCGGCGGCCCCGACTACGCGGACCTGCGCCCCGATCCAGCACTGCTCTCGCTGTACCAAGCCAACGCCGAGGCGCTCGGCCGCAGCTTCCCGCCGCTCCCGCCGGGTGGCGCCGTCGGCGCCGCGACCGACATGGGCAATGTGTCCCACGTCGTGCCGAGCATCCACCCCATGCTCGGCCTCGACTGCCCAGGCACCGTCAACCACCAGCCAGAGTTCACCGCCGCCTGCATCACCCCCGCCGCTGACCGGGCGGTGCTCGACGGGGCGACGGCACTGGCCTGGACGGCTGCGGATCTGGCGCTGGGGAGGCGCTAGGCGTGCCGTTCGTGTGTAGGGGCGGGGTCTGCGGCCGTCCGGGCGTTGCCACTTGCTCTCATTGCGAGCTTGGCTCACCCCAGACCACCATTGCTCTGGAGAAGCTGGCCGTTGATCCACCCACCCTCCGCTGAGCAGAGAAACGAGACGAGATTCGCGCAGTCCTGCGGCACACCGAGGCGTCCCAGCGGAGTGAAGCGGATCATGTCCGCCTTCTGCTCCTCAGTCATCCACCCGGTGTCGGTAGGTCCGGGATTGATCGCGTTGCAGGTCACTCCCAGGCGGGCGAGCTCATGGGCGGCGGCCAACGTGATCCGGTCCATCGCTCCCTTGCTCGCCCCGTACGGGAGATTGCCTGCGGTGTGATCGCTGGTCAGGCTGACGATCCGTCCGCTGCCATGCTGTCCGCGAAACCGCAGCCCGTACTCCCGGATCAGCAGCCAGGTCGCCCGCGCATTGACCGCGAAGTGCAGGTCGAAGCTCTCCACCGTGGTGTCCAGCAAGCCGGAGTCAACCGACTCGCAATGGCAGAGCACCAGCGCGGTGACGTTCCCCAACTCGCGCTCGACATCGTCGAAGAGCTGAGCCGGCACGGCCGGGTCGCTCAGATCCGCTTCGACCGCAAGCGTTCTCGCCCCAAGGGAAACCACCTGCTTCCGCAACTCTTCGGGCGCACCCGCCTCCGTTCCCCACTCCATGCGCGCGTCATACGGAGTCCAGTACGTGAAGGCCACGTCCCAACCGGCCCGGGCCAGCTCCAGCACCACGGACGCCGCGATCCCCGCCGACCGTCCTGCCCCCGTGACCAGGGCAAGCGGGCGCCCCGCCTTCCCCACGTCCTGCCGGCTCCCCACGCCCGTCGCACCAGTCATGTTCCTCATCCTGGGGCTCCGCCCCGCACAAGGCACGCGATTTTCCCGGGCCCTGCCACGCTCACACCCTTTGAGAGGTACGGACCCTTCCGAGCTGGAGCAGGCACCGTGCCCGGGCCTCAGCGGGCGACAAGCTCCTGGCTCAGGACGTGTTCGACCAGGGAGATCAGGACCTCCTTGCCGGACTCCCGGTCACGTACGTCGCAGAGCAGGACAGGCGTGTCCGGGTTCAGGTCGAGCGCGCGGGCCACTGCCTCCGGGGTGTGGCTGCGGATCCCGTCGAAGCAGTTCACGGCGACGATGAACGGGATGCCGCGGCTCTCGAAGTAGTCCACGGCCGGGAAGGAGTCCGCGAGCCGGCGGGTGTCGGCGAGGACGACCGCGCCGAGCGAGCCCGTGGCCAACTCGTCCCAGACGAACCAGAACCGGTCCTGGCCGGGCGTACCGAACAGATACAGGGCGAGGTCGTCGCGCAGGGTGATGCGGCCGAAGTCCATGGCGACCGTGGTCGTGGACTTGGTGGCCACTCCCTGCAGGCTGTCCACCGGGCGTGACGCCTCGGTGAGGGGTTCCTCGGTACGCAGGGGACGGATCTCGCTGACCGACTCCACCAGCGTGGTCTTCCCGACGCCGAAGCCGCCGGCGATCAGGAGCTTGAGCGCGGTGAAGTCGGCGGGCGCCGAATGCCGCGTGCGGTCAGAGTGCGCGGAGGCCATTGATCACTTCTCGCAGGAGGTGGGCGGGCGGACGTTGTTTCCCGGTCTCGGTGCCGGTGCCGGTGCCGGTGCTCGTGCCGGTGCTCGTGCCGGTTGCGGTGAACTCGGGCGGGCTGATGTGGATCAGGCCCTGCGCCGTGAGATCGCCGAGCAGGACCCGGACGACACCGAGGGGCAGTCCCGAGTCTGACGCGAGGTCCGCGACAGGGCGCGCCCCTTGGGCACACAAGGCGAGCAGCGCGCGCCGCTCGGGCGGGAGCGGGCCGCGCGGGGTGGCGGCGGTGGGCCGGACGATCGCCATCAGGTCGACGCGCTCGGCGCCGTTGTCCGTACGGGCGCGGCCGGCGGTCATGGCGTAGAGCCTGACCAGAGGCCCGGCCTCTTCGTCGTAGCGGTCGGTCCAGGCCTCGGCGGAGCGGGCGTCCGGGCCGCCGGCGTGGCGGTGGGGTGGCCGGTCCGTCATGAGTCCTCGCCGTCCGGCGCCTGCGTGCCGTCCGTCCGCAGCGGCACGCTCAGGTGTTCGCGCACCCGGTCCACCAGCAGCGCCATCTCGTACGCCACCAGGCCGATGTCGGCGTGGCCGTCGGTGAACACGGCGATGCAGGAGCCGTCACCGGCGGCGACCACGAAGAGGAAGCCGCCCTGCAGCTCGACCATCGTCTGTACGACGCCGCCCGCCTCGAAGTGCCGGCCCGCTCCCTTGGCGAGCGAGTGGAAGCCGGAGGCGATGGCGGCGAAGCGCTCGGATTCGTCGCGGCCCATCCCGTGCGAGGTGCCGACGCACAGACCGTCGGTGGACAGCATGACCGCGTGGCGCACTTCCGTGACGCGGTCCACGAGGTCGTCGAGGAGCCAGTCGATGCGACCGGCGCCGTGGTCGTCGCTGTGGTTGCCCAGGGTGGTGACGGAGTAGGTCGGCGTCATCGGTCTTGGGACCCTTCGTCGTTCGCTGCGTGGTGGCGGGGCGGGGCGTCGGGGGCGCCGGGTCCGGCGGCTGGTTCGTCGCGGGTGGAGGAGGCACGGGTGGGGGAGTCGCGGGTGGAGGAAGCGCGGCGCCGGCCGGAGCGCAGCGACGCCATCGTGGCGCGGGCGGCTTCGGGGGAGCGGGCGACCGGACCTTGCGCGGGGTGCGGGCCCGCGCTCGCGTCCTCGTCGTTGCGCAGTTCGGGCGCGAGGCTGGCCTGACGCACCCGGCGCGGCAGTCCGTCTTCTTCGTCCGGTACGGGCATGGGCCGCGCGGCGGGTGCGGGCGGGGTCACGGGCAGCTCGGGCGCGGCGTGCCGGGCGCGGACGGGGAGTTGGCGGGGCGCCGGGTCGCTGTGCGACAGGCGCGGTCGCGCCTCGGGTGCGGCCGCCGGTTCCTGGCCGCGGCGCCGCTGGGCGGGAATGCGCGTGACGGTCGGCTCGGGGGCCGGTTCGGCGCCGGGCTCCACCGCGCGTTGCGGCTCCTGCTCGGGCAGGGGCCGCAGGCCGGGGTGCGGAGCCTCCAGGAGCTGCTGGGGGAGGAAGATGACCGCGGTGATGCCGCCGTACACCGAACGGCGCAGAGTCACGTCGACGTGCAGGCGTTCGGCGAGGCGGTTGATGACGAACAGGCCGAGCTGGCGCGAGTCGAGCAGGTCGATGTCCGCGGCCTGGATCTTCTCGTTGGCCGCGGCGAGCGCCTCGTCGCCCATGCCGAGACCGCGGTCCTCGATCTCCAGGACGGCGCCCGCCCCGACCTCCTCACCGCGCACCACCACGGGGGTGTGGGGCGGCGAGTAGGCGGCGGCGTTCTCGGTGAGTTCCGCGATGAGGTGGATGAGGTCGGCGACCGCCGTGCCGGCCAGCCGCAGGTCGGGGATGTCGTGCAGCTGGACCCGCTGGATGTCCGCCGTCTCCGCGATGCCCGCGCGGACCGTGTCGATCAGCGGGACCGGGTTGCGCCAGGCGCGGCCGGGCGCGGAGCCGGAGAGGATCAGCAGGGACTCGGCGTGGCGGCGCATCCGCGTCGTCAGGTGGTCCAGGCGGAAGAGGTCCTCCAGGTCCGTGGGGTTCTCGGTGCGGCGCTCCATGGTGTCGAGGAGTTCCAGCTGCCGGTGCAACAGCACCTGGCTGCGGCGGGCGAGGCTGACGTACACGCCGGAGACACCTGTCAGCACGGCGGCGCGGCCCGCGACGGCGCGCAGCGCGGCCCGTTGCACCGTGGTCAGCGCCGCGCCGACCTGGCCGATCTCGTCCCGGACCGGGTCCTGCGAGAGCGGGGCTTCCTTCTCCAGATCCAGTCCGTCGCCGCCGTGAATACGGCGGATGGCGGCCGGCAGCCGCTGGGCGGCGAGGTCGAGTGCGGAGTTGCGCAGTCCGGTCAGGTCGTCGACGAGGCCGCGTCCGATGCGTACGGACAGCAGGAGCGAGAGGATCACTCCGAGCAGGCCGAGGAATACGGCGAGACCGGAACTCCCCAGGTTCGACAGGGAGTACGGCTGTGCGTCGGCGCCCGTGTCGATCGTGCCGCGCTCCGCGGTGGCGAGCCCGGACAGGGTGGGACCGGCGAGGGAGTTCCAGTGTTCTGCGGTCACCGCGGTGGCGGCGCCGGAGGGAGCGGCGGCGAGGACGTCGTCCTGGGCGGTGGCGAGGTCGGCGGCGGCGCGGGAGCCGAGCACCTTGCGATAGGCGGCGGCGTCCTCGGCCCGCAGGTCGGACACCGCTGCGTGGGCGAAGGCACGCTGCTCGGCGACGTCGCCGACGAACGCACGGTGCTGGGCCGCGGACATGGCCCCGCTCGCTTGCGCGGCGCCGAGTTCAGCGTCCTGACGGCTCAACGCCTCGCGGGAGCGGGCCAGTTCGAGCACGGTACGGGTGTCGGAGGCGCGGTCGGGCTGGTCGGCGCCCGCGAGCTTGGAGCGGACCGCGAAGGCCCGGTCGATGGCCGTGCCGTAGTCGGAGAGCACGGCGGAGGCGTCGCGGGCGCTGTCGCGCCGCTCACTGAGCGCCCCGGCGCTCGTGAGCAGGGAGTGGACCCGGCCGGGCAGCGCGGCGTCGAGGGCCGCGAGGTCGGTGCTGCTGGAACGGACACCGGCACGCAGCGCCGTGACGGCCTTGTCCGTACGGGCCTGCGCGGCGTCGAAGTCGTGGCGGGCGCTGCCGCCGGGCGTGGCCTGGTACTTCAGGGCCGCGGCCCGCTCGCCCTGTACGGCGGAGGTGAAGTGCGCGACGGGCCGCACCAAGGTCGAGTTGATCTGGCGCAGTTGCTCGGTGGAGGAGACCTGGGAGGCGGTGGTGACGGCCGCGTGTCCCCACAGCGCCATCAGCGAGAGGACCGGCACGGTCAGCAGGGTGACGACCTTCGCGCGGATCGATTTGGGGCGCCAGCGTTCGGGCACCAGAGGGCGTACGGGCATGACGATGGGTCTCCTTGGCGGTGCAGGAGTGTGGGGACGCGCGGGCTGCGTCGGACCCCGGGAAACGCGGCGCTCCGGCGCACGTGGGGGCGGGCGTGCCGCGAGTGGGCGGCGGAGGGGAGAGGGGGAACGGGCCGGGTCGGCCTGACGGCCTCCGGGCGGCCCCCGGCGGCGGTCAGGCGACCGGGAGTTCGACCTCGTGCAGCGGGCGGGCCGCGGCCTCGCTCTCGGCGCGCTCACGCGCCGTGGGGGACAGCGCGACGAACGCGCAGGTAAGGAAGAGGAAGGAGCCGAGCACCACGGCGAGCGGCAGGATGAAGGCGGTGGCGCTCGCGCCCTGCAGGGGTGCGGTGCTGGCGTGCACGTCCAGCGTGACGGCAGCCATGCCCGTGTAATGCATGCTGCTCACCGCGAGCCCCATGACGAGCGAGGCGATGGCTGCGACGGCGGGCCCGCGCACGGACAGTGCGGCCCACAGGGCGGCGGATGCGGCGGCGATCGCGATGCCGACGGAGAGCGCGACGAGCGCGGGGTCGTACGAGAGCGAGCCGTTGAGCTGGACGGCGGCCATGCCGATGTAGTGCATCGCGGCGACACCGAGCCCGGTGCCGACGCCGCCCAGTGCGATGGAGCGCACCCGGGAGCTGCCGTAGCCGGCGGTGAAGACGCCCGCGCCGACGACGGCGATGGCGACGACCAGGCTGAGCAGGGTCAGCGGGATGTCGTAGCGGATCGCGGTGCCGTCGACGGTGTAGCCGAGCATCGCGATGAAGTGCATGGTCCAGATGCCGGCGCCGATGGCGACGGAGGCACTGATCAGCCAGTTCCGCTTGGACCGCCCCCCGGCTGCCAGAGCACGCACGGTGCAGCGCAGTCCCAGCGCGGCACCGACGACGGCCATGACGTACGACAGGACCGGAGTGGCCCAGCCTCCTGCCATGTGGTGCATGTGACCCACGGGATTCCTCTCACTAGCTGTGTCGGCCCCCCGGCGACCCGGGACGCTAGCACGCAGTGGATCTCCAGCCAGGGGGCACGAAATTTGCTTCTTGTGAGGGTTACCGAACAGTAAAGCCCGAGTTCACAGGCCTGCACGCCCATAGGTCCCTCACTGATTGCACACATCGCTGCGACTCTTGTCACGCCGCGTATCGAACCCCTCGCGACACCGGGGGCGAGACGCCCAGTTCCGGATATCCGGGACATGGCGGTGCAGTCTCCACTGGGAAGGTTCGCCGCGGTGCGGGTTCAGATCGTTCAGGTCTGCGAAGTGTCCTGAACTGGCCATCCAGGAAAGGACCGGGCACGGGTTTCGTGCCCCCGTTCATGGGGGGAGTGCCGCTGGTGCCGGCGCACTGGATCAGACAAGCTGCGGCGCATGGACTGGATACCCTTGCTCTCCACACTGGTCGGCGCCGGCATCGGCATCACAGCCACTCTGATCGCCGATCGCAACCGGTGGCGGCGTGAGGAGTCCAGGCACGCTCTGGAACTGCGGCGCGAGGTGTACACCGAGTTCGTTTCCGCCCTCAAGGCCGCAGGCGAAGAGATACGGGCCGTCGCCTTGGGCGATCACATGTCCGGGTCGGCGCGTGATGCGGCCGTGCGAGAGGCCGTCCGCAGTACCGGCATCTATACGGCAAGTGAACGTCTCTGGCTCGTGGGCCCGCCGCAGGTGGTGGACGCGGGGAACCAGGCTTTTCACTGCCTGCGGACGATACGTGACGCCTACGCCCGAGGAGTGGCCGTCGATTCCGCCGAAGCGGCCCCTCTGGTCGCGCAGCGGCGCGCGGCCATGGCTCGGATGCGTCGCCTCATGCGGGAGGACCTGGGCATCGCGCCCCTGGGAATCGAGTGATCGTCACCATCCGGCGGCGACCCGAACGCGCTGCCCGACTTCGAGCAGGGCCGGGGGCTGTTCAACAGCGAGTCCTACCACCTCGCCCACACCCGGACCCAGGCCCAGGCCCGCAGGGACGAAACCCCGAAAACTGAATACTCAGTCCCGCCACCAGTCCCCGGAGTCCTCCAGAGCGCGACGCAGGTAGTCGTCCATTCCGTTCGCCACCATTGAGCGCCCGTCCGTCTCGTGATCCCAGACGAACACATCGTCACGCAGCGGGACCCTGACGAAGGCGAACTGGTCGCCACCGCTGTTGTCACCAAAGAACATCAGCGGCTCAAAGGGCATATAGACCCCGGCGAAATCTGCAGAGGCACGGAAGGACGCGTTCTCCTTGGCGATCCGCTCAGCACTCCACACCACGTCGGTGTCGTAGTGCCCGCGCACCCCATTGCACTCACGGAGCAAGAAGGCGAGATCCTCGGGAAGCGGCTGCACCAGCGCACGCTCGACCTCGGCCAATGCCTCACGGGTCGCCGGCTCAGCGAGCTCCGCATCTTCCATCACTTCCAGGATCCGTTCACGCCACATCCCGCGAGCATCTCAGGACCTCGAAGATCGCGACACCCCGGTGACCGGCAGAGTCAGCAAGGCGAAGCCCGCACCGGAGCTGAGTGGAAGGGGCAGCGGCTGGGGCGCCGACCCGCCTCTGCGCCTGCTGCCTGCTGATGCCTCTTGCGAGCAGGCCTCGCGTCGAACTCCCAGTGAGGTAGGCCACGTTCATCCAGCGGCCGCTTTCGCACAACCTTTCGTACGCCTCATGGGTCACACCTCCGCAAGCCCTTCCCCCTCACTTCCCCATCACCTCCCCCTCATTTCCCCCTGCGACTACCGGAGTTCCCCTGTGCGTGTACGTACCCTGGCCGCCACCGCCACCGTGGCGGCACTGACCGCCGCCGGTCTGACCCTGCCGCTCGCCGGGAGCGCCGCGGCCGTCACTACTGCGAGGTTCGACTTCAACGGTGACGGATACGCGGACATCGCGGTCGGCATGCCCAACGCCACGGTGGACGGCAAGGCCAAGGCCGGCTACGTCAGCGTGATCTATGGAGGGCCGCAGAGCCCGAGCCAGTCCACCGGCGTCATCAGCCAAGCCGAGGCCGGCATACCCGGCACGCCCGAGGCGGGTGACCGCTTCGGCTCCTCCGTGGCACCCGTAGACGTGAACGGCGACGGTGTCTTCGAGCTGGCGGTCGGCGCGAGCGGCGAGTCGCTCACCTCCGAGCAGCTCAGGGACGAGGGCACCATCACCGTCCTGGACGGCTCGGGGTGGAACATCAAGGGCACCACCGTGGCCAGGGGCACGGGCGAGTTCAGCAAGATCGGCGACTCCATCGCCACGGGCGACTACGACGGTGACGGCGACACGGACCTCGCGTACGGCGAAAGGGGCGAGGAGCGCGGCTCGCTCCGGTTCCGCCCGGGCCCGCTCACCGCCGACCCGGTGACCACCACCACCCTGCGCAGCTACGGCATGGGCGGTGCCACCCGCGACCTGGCCAGCGGCGACTTCGACGGCGACGGCCGGGACGATCTGGCCACCACCTGGCAGGCCATGGAGGATTCGGGCACCTTCATCACGCGCTGGGACGACCAGGCCAAGCCCGCACAGTGGTGGGCTGACGCCGACCGTGGCAGCGCGCTGACGGCGGCCGACTTCGACCGGGACGGCACGGACGACCTCGCGGTCGGCCTCGTACAGCCCAACCCCGAGTCGGAGACCACGCATTGCGAGGACCGGCTGGGTGGTGCGGTGCTCCTGCTCAAGGGGTCGAAGACCGCAGACTTCGGCACCGACAACGAGTGCATCACCCAGTCGAACCCCGAGGTCGGCGGCGCCGCCGAGGAGGGCGACGACTTCGGCGCCGCGCTGGCCGCGGGCGACCTGAACGGCGACAGCCGCCCGGAACTGGTGGTCGGCGTTCCCGGCGAGGACGTGGGCAGCGTGAAGGACGCGGGCGGGTACGTCACCATGAACGGCACGGAGCACGGCCTCTATGGCGGTGTGGCCCGCAGCCAGAGCACCCCGAACATGCCCGGCACCGCCGAGGCCGGCGACCGCTTCGGCGCCAGGGTGGCCGTCGGCGACTACAACCGCGACGGTCTGTGGGACACCGCGGTCAGCGCGCCCGGGGAGAACGACGGTGAGCCCAGGTCGGGTGGTGTGTGGTTCGCGCCGAGCAGCACCGAAGAGACGTACCCGCTGGGCAAGTCGCTGACCCCGTTCGGCTTCGCGCTGCCCCACGGGGCCATCAAGTACGGCGAAGTGATGGGCAGTTAAGGGTCCGCTGACCCTGCCCTCCAGTAGGTGAACTCATCTTCCCGCTTCGTGATGTGGAGTACCTGTGCGCAGTAAGAGACTCTCGGCTGCCCTGTTCGGCGCCGCCACCGTCCTGGTGTCGGCGGCGCTCACCACTCCGGCGGGCGCGGCGCCGTCGGCGGCCGTCCAGGGGCCCGACTTCAACGGTGACGGGTACGCGGACGCCGTGGTCGGCGTGTCCCGCGGCGACGTCGACGGCAAGAAGGCCGCGGGCTTCCTGCACGTGCTGTACGGCGGATCGAGCGGGGCGGGCACCTCTACTGCCTCGGTCAGCCAGGACAGCCCGGGCGTGCCGGGCACCAGTGAGGACAACGACGGGTTCGGCGGTTCCGTCGCGACGGCAGATGTGGACGGCGACGGCTTCACCGACGTCGTCGTCGGGGTGAGCGGCGAGGACGTCGGCAGCGACCCGGCGGCGAGGGGCCACGGCGCTGTGGTCGTTCTGTACGGCTCGTCCAGCGGCCGCTTCGAGCGCGGCAGGACGATCGCGCAGGGCCCGGCAGGCAGCGGCGCCGGGGCCTCGCTCGCCGTGGGTGACTTCACCCAGGACGGCGCCGTGGACGTGGCGGTGGGCCTGCCCCACGGGGAGTTCGGCGAGGTCACCCTGCGGCCGGGCCCGCTCACCGAGGACAAGCCGCTGACGAGCCTGCTGCACACCGGCTTCGGCGGTACCGCGGGCCGGTTGGCGGCCGGGGACTTCGACGGGAACGGCAAGACGGACCTGGCGATTTCCTCGTACTCCAACGACTACTCGCGCACCACCCTGTGGCGTTGGAACGGCGCGGCCCTGCAGGAGTACTGGAAGTCCCCGGCCACCGGCTACGACATCGCCGCGGGCGACTTCGACGGCAACGGCGTGGACGACCTGGCGCTCGGGCACTGCCTGATCACCGCCGAGGCCGACCGGCCCACCGGGGCCTGCGGCCCGAATGAGCTGGCCAAGGGCGGCAAGGTGCGGGTGTTCTACGGAGGCGGGGGCGCCGAGGGGTTCGGCACTCGCACCCACACGCTCAGCCAGGACACCGCGGGCGTCGCGGGAACGGCGGAGGACGCGGACAACTTCGGCATCAAGCTGGCCGCGGGCGATCTGACCGGGGACGGCCGGGACGACCTGGTGGCGGGCACGCCCGCCGAGGCCATCGGCACGGCGGATCGTGCCGGTTCGGCCACCGTACTGACCTCGGGACCGGACGGTCTGCTCGACGCCTCGGGCACCGCCAGGTCGGCGGCCTGGCACCAGGACTCGACCGGCATCCCGGGCGCGGCGGAGGTCAACGACGAGTTCGGCTCGGCGCTGGCCCTGGGGGACTATGACGGTGACGGGGACGGCGATGTCACGGTCGGCGTCTACAACGAGGACAGCGCGGAGTACGACCAGAACCGGAGCACCGGCGGTGTGTGGACCCTGCCGAACGGTGCCGGCGCGGGCTCCAAGGCGCTGACGGCACGGTTGTTCGGCCTGCGGGGGGCGCTGTACTACGGGCACATATTGGGCCGATGAGTCTTTGGTGACCCGGACGGCGCGCATCGCATGGGAAGCCCTCTCCCGCGACGGCCGGGTCTTCGGCGTGGTCGCTGAGATCGACGTCCTGACCGGAAGCTGACAATGGGGGAGGCGCCATGGATGGTGCCCGTGTGTTCCGTGAGGCGTGGATCGTTGCCGTGAAAATGCACCATCCGGGGGAGCCGGAGCCGTCGTTCGTGGCGCCGTGGGCCGAGACTCCGGAGTGGGAGCGTGCGGCTGCCGGTGCCGTGTACGAGCAGATCGTCCAGTTCGTCTCCGTCTCGGACGGCGCCACTCTGTGGCTGACGAAGGAGGAGAAGAGCCGGTTCGTGGACATCGCGTGGACCGCGCAGTTGTACAAGTACTTCGGCGCACCCGAGCCCGCCGACGTCTTGGACTACGACGATCTGCCCCAGTGGCAGCGCGAGACGTACACCGACATCTTCGAGGTCATCGAGCACTGACCGCTCGTCCCTGTTCCCACGCCTCTACGGACGCAGGCCGTTGGGCTCATGCACGTACCTGCTCCGAGCCTGGGGCTTCTCGGGGCTGCCACTGCGAGCGGCCACCCTCTTACCCGGCGGTACCTGCTCCCCGCAGCAGTTCCAGGCCGAGCGGTGTGCAGGAGTGCCAGACGGCCTTGCCGTCGCGCTGGGTGACGATGAGGCGGGCGTCCCGGAGTGTCTTGGTGTGCTCGGAGGCGGAGGACTTGCTGATGCCCAGCTCCTTGGCGATGTCCGACGTGCTGTGTTCACGCGGCAGAAGGTCCAGGATTGCTGCCCGCGTGCGGCCCAGCAGGACACCCAGGGGATCGGCAGGGACCTCTTCCAGCAATGGAAGCGCGGTGACGCCCGGATAGATCAGGATGCTGGGCGCGTCGTCGTACAGAGCCACCATCGGCCTGGACCACAGGACGGACGGCAGGAGCACCACGCCGTGACCCGATAGGGCGAGGTCGGTGTCATCGGGTCGAGGGAAGGCGAGTGTGGTTCCTTCCCACTTGCCGCCGCCCGCGAGTCCGGCCAGTGTCGTACGGATGCCGTCTCTGGCCAGAAGCCGTGTACGCCAGGCGCGTTCAGCGTGAAAGCCGGCCTCGATACGGCTCCAGGGCTCGTTGACCAGCGCTGAGTGCGCCGTACGCAGGGCGTGTTCGAGGATCTGCCAGGCCCCCCGCTCCTGAGCGGCGAGATCCTTGATCCACGGGGTGACCGGACGGTGCGTGGGGCACACCCGGTCGAGTTCGGCCCGCACACGGGCGGGGGGTGTCGCTCGGATCCGGTGGAGCCCGTCCTCAAGCCCTTTGCTGAGTGGGTCGAGGAACATCGGGCCCCGCGCCGTGGGAGGTACCAGACCGAACAGGGCGGTCGTCTCGCGAGGCAAGACCTCCCGTGTTTTCCGCTGCCAGCGAGCGAACTGCGCGACCGCCCCTCGCTGGAGCAACGCCACGGCGAAGCCCAGTTCCATCAGCGGCGCGGGATCGGCCGCGAACGTCACTCGTAGCAGGTCTTCGGCAGTGAAGTGCAGCCGCAGCAAACGTCCTCCCCCCATTGGTCAAACGGGCCGCGCGACTTTCAACTTCCTTTCTTCCGCAGACAGTTCGGCTACAGCCGAAACCATCGCGGCCTCCGATACGAAGTGGCGAGCATGAAGCGCACGAACACGACCGATGTTCTCGGTGGCCTCGGCATGTCAAAAGGGGCTGCCCAGCCAGATTGTGGTCACGAAAGAAAAGAGGACAGTCATGCGAAAGACGCTGGCCGCAGCCGCAGGATCCGCGCTGCTGGTGCTCGGCGGTCTCACCGCAGCACCCGCCACGGCGAACTCCGACAACAACGCGGAGCCGCTCATCACCTGTGCGGCCGGGGATACGTGCTTCTGGGTGAACAGCAACTACGGCGGGGCTCGGGGCCACGTCGCGGGCGACAACCCCAACTTCAGGAGCTTCACGCAGAGTCAGTGCCGCGGCGGCACCTGGAACGACTGCATCAGTTCCATCGCCAACCGCGGCAGGGACTGCACGGTCTACTACTGGACGGACGCCGGTTACAACGGCCGCTATCACAGCCTCGGCAGGAACGACCAGGTTCCCGACTTCGGGGCGGCGCCGCCCGTCGGATACAACGACCCGGCGTTCAACGACACGATCAGCTCCAACCACTGGTGCACGCCGAAGTGATGAGGCGCCCCCCAAGGGTGCTGTGGCTCACCATGGCCGCTCTTGCCGCGGTGGGCGGCGGCGCCGCGGCGCACCCCGACCCCGCGG
>NZ_JBEZVL010000017.1:103133-222878 GCF_040636975.1 Streptomyces sp. NPDC032198
GTTGGCGAACCTCTGGGCGGAGTTGGCCTGGGTGCCGGGCTGCGCCTCGGCGCAGCCGGACACCGCGGCAAAGCCGCTGCCGAAGCCGCCCGCGTTCAGCGGGCGGTTGAGCCCCGAGGCGCTAGACATGGTGACCCGGTCGGGAAGTTGGCCGCGAGCCCAGCAGACCCTGGATACGGCAGTCAACAAGCTTGTCCACCGGTGCATGAAGGA
Source organism: Streptomyces sp. NPDC032198 (assembly GCF_040636975.1). Lineage (NCBI taxonomy): Bacteria > Bacillati > Actinomycetota > Actinomycetes > Kitasatosporales > Streptomycetaceae > Streptomyces > Streptomyces sp. NPDC032198. Next base: position 103,347 of record NZ_JBEZVL010000017.1, read on the forward strand.
CAAGGGCTTCACCTACCCCGCCAAACGGGCCCCGCTCCCCACGTCGCTCGACGACACCGCCGCGGTCGTTGACCTCCCCGGCCGCAGGAGGCACGGCTACGCCATCTCCGCCACTCCCCGGCAGTCGGGACCGCCACCGGCCCCGTACTACACCGCCCTGCCACCGGACCGGAAACGCTCCTTCGACCTGGCCTTCTCCGGCCCGGCGGATTCTGGCGACGACGTCTCGACAGGCACCGGGACCGTACGAGTACGGCGCCAGGGCTGCGACGCCGAGGCCCGCCGCGCTCTGACCGGCGACGTCACGGTGTGGGCCCGCATGTACTACACACCCGAAGCCCTCAACGGCCGCCTCGACGCCAAGGTGCCCAAAGCCCGGGAGTACACAGCCGCGATGTCTGCCTGGCGTTCGTGCATGGCGGCACGCGGACACGCATACCGGACTCCAGAGGAGGCGCGAGATTCACTCAACCGGCGCTTCCTGGAGAACAAACACCGAAAGGGGTCGTCGAAGGAAGAATTCCGGAAGCGCGAGAAACAGGTCGCCGTGGCAGACGGAGAATGCGCCATCGAGGCTGATGTCCCCGGAGCAGCTGTGCGGGTGCGACGCGGACTCATCGCCACTCTTCCCAAGAAGGACCAAGCGGTCTTGGCCGAGTTGGCGAGTTACCAGAGCGAAGCGATCAAACGGGCAGAGGCGATCCTCGGCCGGTGAGGCGGCCCGCGGCAGCGGGGGGGCCTCGAAGATGCCGGGGCCAACGAATCAACGAGGACGGCTCGGTCCGCCGCAGCGAGGGCCGGGAGTCCAGTGACCCCCTGCTCGGCAGGGTGCTGAGTGAGTCCCGGCCCGTCGGCTTCGTCCTCGGCGACCGCTTTCCCCGCTCGCCGTCAAGCTGAGGTGCCTGCAGGCCAAGCGGACCCGAGGGCGCGGAGCTCGACCGTGGGGAAGGTGGGGCAAATTCAACGTCGCGACGAATGGCGCACCATGAGCTCGGTCGGTATCACGTGTTCGACCGGTTGGTGTGACTCGATCCCCTCGATGGCATCGATGAGGAGCTGGATCGCGGTCGTGCCGATGCGCTTCGGTTTGAGGGAGAGTGTGGTGACGGGCGGTTCGGTGGTGGCGTACATGGTGGACTCGCTGCAGCACACGAGCAGCAGGTCGTCCGGGACGCGCAGTCCATAGCGCCGGGCGGTAGCGAGGAGATCGGCGCCGTTCGGGTCGAAGAGCCCGTAGACGGCGTCGGGCCGGTCGGGGCGAGCCAGGAGCCGGTCGGCGGCGACGGCGCCTGCGCACGGATCGTGTGCGGGATAGGACTCATAGACCGGGTCTTGGCCCACACGCTCGCACCAGCGCAGGTATGTGGTCGTGGACAGGCCGGTGTACGTGTCCGTGGTCGTCCCGGTGAGCATGCCGATGCGGCGGGCGCCGGCGTCGGCCAGGTGGTCGAGGACGCCGAGTACGGCGGCCTCGTGGTCGTTGTCGACCCAGGCGGTGACCTGGGGTGCGCCGGCCGGACGGCCTACGGAGACGACCGGCAGTCCCTGCCGCATCAGTTCACTGACGACGGGATCCTGGTCGGAGGGGCCGATGACGACCGTGCCGTCGAGAGCCACGTTGGACCACACGTCGTGGCGCGAGGCCGCGGGCAGGGTGACGAGGGCATAGCCGCGGGCGAGAGCGGCCGAGGTGGCGGCGCGGGTCATCTCGGCGAAGCATGAGTACTCGGTGAAGGTGAAGGGCTCCTCTCCGTACGTGGTCACGGTCAGGCCGAGGAGCCCTGACGTGCCGGTACGGAGCATCCGGGCCGCGGCCGAGGGGCGGTAGCCGAGCCGGTCGGCGACTTCTCGGACATGGCGCCGGGTGGCGTCGGGAATCCGGCCCTTGCCGCTCAATGCATCGGACACGGTCGTGATGGAGACCCCGGCGGCCGCCGCAACGTCTCTGATGCCCGCTCGACCCGGGCGGCGTCCGGGACGTGCCAGCGGGGCCCGCTGCAGGGCCGTGGCCAGGGAGGCTGCGGGGGCAAGCCGTGCCCTATCTGCGTCTTCCGAAGGTGCTCGCCTTGGTGACGAGCTGCGTCGCTCCACCGGCCGCCGGATCGGTGCGTCCGCAGTCGGCCGATCGGCCTGCTCGTGGTCTTCGGCGGTTGCTGCCGGGCCGGGCGCGGACGGTCGTGCCGAGGATTCTGCCGCTTGCGCTGCGTCGAGGCTCGTCCTCTCTTGTGCCATCCGTGAGAGGTGGAGGCCGGCCGTGGCCAGGCCATCTGCACTCGTCAGACTCACGGGGTGGCGCGTACCCAATGTCGCGGAGGACTTCTGCGCGGCAATGGCAAGGACATCGGTCGATCGTTGCATCCGGTCCTGGTCCTGCGCGGCGAGAGCCGAGGCGAATTCGGCCTGGGCGAGAGCGACCAGTGCGGAGAGCGAGGCGGGGTGGTCGCCGCCGAGGTCGCGCACCAGACGCCGGACGCTGCTGTCGAGTGCGTCCAGCATGCGGTCTGCGGCAGCGTGGTCGCCCTGGCGGCGGCTCACCTCGCAGAGTACTGATTGCGCCAGCAGCCGGACCTCGCGGTGCCGCACGTGACGTCGCGATGTGTTGTCCAGGACATCGAGCATGCCCGAGGCCTCCGCGGCGAGGGTCCGGGCCGCCGGAAGGTGCCCCATACGCAATTGGAGCGCCGCGAGGTTCGCCAGCGACCGAGCGTCGGAGGCGCCGGCCGGGCCCCCGAGGCTGTGCGGCCCGGGGACCGCTGTCGTCGACAACACGGTGATGGCCGCCACGACACAGCCGCGTTCTGACAGTGCGGCGGCCAGTTCGTTCCTGATGTCTACTGGCAGCGTCAACGCCTTCGGGTCCCACAGGAGTCGGGACACCACGTGTTCAAGGAGTGTGTGCACCTCGCCGCTGCAGCCGAGGGCTTCCAGCAGTGCTGACAGCCGCGCGACGTCTTTGCCGATGCCGGGGTGCCGCAGTACGTCGGGATCACGGCACAGGTCTTCCACGGTTGCCAGGGCGCGTCGGCGTTCCCCGAACTGGCCCCGCAGAGCGTCCTCGGCTTCCGTGATGGCCTGTTGCCAGAGGCCGGTCATGCCGTGTCCTTCCCCAGCCGGCCTTCGATGGCAGCCTTGGCGGCCACGAACTTGAGGTCGGCGACCTGTGCTGGATCAAGGACCTGGCGACTGGCCCATATGTCGATCTGCCGGAACCACGACTCCACCGATGCCGCGGCCGCGTCGATGGCTGAGCACTCGACCGCTGCATCACCCGTGCTGTATTGGGCTCGCTCTACGCGGTGAGGCGGCGAATTCCTGGGACGTAGAACGTCGATGAGATGCTCCACGTCGAAGTGGTCGAAGCGGCGCATGGCTTCGCCGACCGTAGCGCCGAAAAGCACGTTCGCCGCTTCACCCACTGCCCCGCGCTTCGGGAGTTGTTCCAGGAGAATGCCGAGGACGACGGGATCCTCATCCTCGGGCCCGCCTTTGACCACCGGCCCTCCGGAGTAGCCCGAGTAGTCCCCCAGATGCTGCTCGACCGTCAGTTGCAAGGCCTCGATGACGGCTCCACCCTCGCACTCATACGTGGTTGCTCCGTGATCCACTCGGCCGGATAGCTGTGCCTCCATCTGTGCGGGACGATACGGCCCATGCCAGCCGTCCCCGCCGAAGGCGACCCCGGCTCGGGGGATGGGGACGCTGACCCCGCAAGCGGGAGAAAGCATGATCAGAGCCAGATCGGCGCTCTTGTCGTACTGACATACCCGACCGGAAAGACTGTTGCCGTCCGCTAGGACAACGTCCAGCTGGCTGTCCGACGCGGCCAGACCACGCAGGCAGTGGAGTGCGGTGAGAACGAAACGGCGCGTCAGCAGGAAGCCTGCGCCGAGCCGCTGCTGGGACACGTGGAGCTCGACCCAGTAGGCCTCATCTGTCACTGGGTCTCCGCAACCCGTTCCACGGTCAGGCTGACTTCGAAGGATGCCTCGGCCGACGCCTTGCTGAGCAGCACCCCGGCTTCCGCGGCCAGCGTCAGTCCGAATGTCACCTCCATACTGGCCACTTGCCAGCCGTTGCGCTGCGGAACCTGTGACAGAGAATCCTGCGCGATGGAGGCGGCTTGCGTGATCGCCTCTTCCAGCTCCGCCGCACGCTCGTGGAGAGCGGCACTGGTGCGAACACGGTTGGAGATCTGGCGAGTTCCTGCCTCCACCGTAACCGTCTCGACCCGGATTTCAGCCGCCATGCTTCCCCCGATGCTCCAGGCCGACAGACTGTCACCAGCCGTGTGGAAAGCGTAGCTAGGGACGTATGCCTACGCGACCGGTTCGGCGCACATCGGTACGACGGCTTGGCCGGACCTGCGGCGTGCTCGGTGAGCGACACCATCTCCTTGAGCGCCTCGCGATCATGGGCGCTACCGACAACGGCCGTCACGGGGGAACGACGGTTCACCCGCCACAGGCGAGCGACGGGCGTGTGTTTTGGAAGTAGGCGACCAGAGTGCGTATGAGCCACCCGAGGAGAAAGGCAAGGAGGGACGCAACGAGGTTGACCAGCAGCGGTTGCTCCCGGGCGCTCTGGCCGGGCGTCGTCTCAACAGCGATGCGCCGGCGCCGCCCGCTGGCGCAGATCAGCGGCCGGGGGAGCAGCGAGTGAAGGACAGGTGTCAGGGCTCTGGAGGGAACTCGATGGGGGTGAGCGGCGAAGGAGAGGTGTGAGCCCAAGCTTTCGGAGCGTGTTGTGGTGGATGAGAGGAGCCCCGATGACCGTCGAGCCAGGTGTCCGCGCGGGGGCGGAGAGTGATGCCTCGGTGATTGCGCGGTCCCGGGATGAGCCCGAGGTATTCGCCGTGCTCTTCGACCGGTACGCGGATGCGGTACACCGCTATCTGGCCCGCAGGCTCGGCGGTGAGCCGGCCGATGACCTCATGGCGGAGACCTTCACCACCGCCTTTCAGCAAAGGCACCGGTATGACCCGTCGCGGGCCACGGGCGAGGGTGCCCGGCCCTGGCTGTTCGGCATAGCCACCAACCTGGTCGGCCGGCACCGGCGGGCCGAGGCCCGGCGCTTCAGAGCCATGGCCCGTATCCCGGCTCCTGCCGATCATGAGGAGCCGCTGGCCGACCGGGCCGCGGCACGGGTGGGGGCACAGGCCCTGCGCCAGGAGTTGGCGGGGGCGCTGGCCGCGCTGCCCGCGCGGCACCGGGATGTGTTGCTGCTGGTGGCGTGGGGCGGTCTCGGCTATGAGGAGGCTGCCCAGGCCCTCGATGTCCCCATCGGCACGGTCAGATCACGGCTGCACCGGGCTCGCGGCAAGCTCCGCGAAGCGTTGGGCGGATCCGATCCGACACTACTGCGAGAGGTACCCGGCCATGACTGACGAACTCGAACTCCTGCGGGACTGGGACGCGGACACGGCCCCGCTGAGCGAAGCGGCGCGAGTGAAGGCCCGCCACCGGCTGCTCAACACGATGGCGCACGTGCAGCGCCGCCCCGACAGTGCCCCCAGCCGCCGCCACGCGCTGCGCCTCGCGACCGCCGCAGTGGTCGCTGTGGCGGTGACGGGAACGGCGGTGCTGATGACCGAGGACGGTGCCGCCGAGGGTGATCGCCCCGACCGTGCTGACCGCGCACCGGGCGCGGCGAGCCCGCGGATGGGCAACGTCAGTGCCGCAACGGTACTGAACGGTGCAGCAGCGCAGACGGGTGAGGACGAGAAGACCGTGGCGCCGCGCGACGACCAGTTCGTCTACTCGAAGCGGATCATCAAGGAGACGGAGCGCAAGACCGGTGCGGTCAAGACGTACGAGGATGTCAACTGGGACTCGGTGGACGGCTCCAAGCGCTCCTTGACCATGGAGCTCGGCCGGGTGATCTGGGAAGAGCCCCTGAAGAAGGGCGAAGGCGTGTGGCCCCCTCGGGAGTGGAGCAAGCTGAAGAAGCTGCCCACCGACCCGAAGAAGCTCATCCCGGTCATCGTCGGTGTCGGAACGTCCAGCATGCGCCTCAGTGACTTCACCGCACATGAGTGGTTCGACGCCTACTTCATGCTCGGTGAGCTCCTGAAGTCGCCGGTGTTGCCCCAGGGGCTGCGTCCGGCCGCGTACGAGGCGCTGGCCCTGATCCCCGGGGTCAAGGCGATTGCGGGGGTGAAGGACTCCGCCGGGCGCATGGGGGTGGGGATCTCCTTCCCCAAGAGTCCGTTGGGGAAGGGCAGGTACCTCATCTTCGACGCGAAATCCTACGAATTCCTGGGCTTCCGTGACGAGCGGACTTCAGCCTCCGGCGACAAGACGTACATCCAGCTGTCGCACGTGGTGGACTGGGCGATCGTAGACCGGTTGAAGCAGCTCCCCTGAAGAGCTGTCCCGTAACCGTTGGCCGGTGTGGACGGGTTATGCCGGCCAACGGTTACCAGACAGCGGGCCGGCGTCCCTCTCGACGCAGTGCTGGGAGGGGAGCGAGCGGGGAGACGGTGATGCTCGGCCGGTGGCCGCCGACAGCAGGATCACAGACACCGGCCTCCAGCCCCCGGTCGTCAGCACGATGGCCACCGTGCCCGGTGTCCAGCGTGGACGGGCCCGCGCCGAGGCAGGTCTTGCCCGGCTGGTGCAGCGTGCGAAGCGTCCGCCCGGGGGGCGAGCCGGAACGGATGCGCTCGCTCCCATTTGGTGAGACCACCGGCTGCTGTGTAAGGGCCTGTGGGCGCTCTCTATGGTGAGTGTGTTCTGGCTGGCCCGGGGTGGGGATATGAGTGAACGCTTCAGTGAGGCGATGGTTGTTTCTGGTCGCCGTTTTGGCATGGGGAGGCGTTGCTTGCGCCCACGCGGGCGGAGAGGCGGCCCGCGTTGATCGGTCGCTGCTCGCGGGAGGGTGGAGCAATGCGGGCGGCGAACGTCTTCGCCTGGGCGCCGACGGCAGCATGGAGTGGGAAAGGCTGAACAGCGCGGTGCTGGGAGGGGCAGCGTGCCCTGACGCGGCGGCCGGGAACTGGAAGTTCTTCACCCCGCCGAACGAGGTGGGTCTCTCCGTCGTCGATGACGCGGCCACCAGCGGCGACACGGTCGCGCTGAACATCGACGGGGCGGAGGACACCTGCCTGTTGTCGGCTCAGGTCCGGCGAGACGGGCAAGGGCTCAACCTCTGCCTGGTAGTTGATGATGACTCGGACTGTTCCACCGAAGAGCTTCTGCGCCGTGAGTCGGCGAGGCCCACCGAGCGGGGAGCGAAGTAGCTCAGCTTTCATGCCCCACTGGCCGGCACAGATCAGGGACAGAGCTCGTTTTCCGTACACGCCACCATTGAGGTCGTCGGCGGGGAGGGGGCCGCTGCCGGATGCCGCGCTCGGTGACGATCGCGTCGGATATCTCGCGGCGGCACCATCGCGCTTCATGCCCCCACCGCACCCAGGGGATGGAAATCTGCGACACCCATCGCCGCCACTGTCCTGGGCCTGTGCCGCTTCTGCGCGCGTGGCATCCACCGGGCCGGGTGTCACTGACAGGCGCAGCGCCGGGCATGCGGGGTGGCAAGTCGCCGATGGCGCATACCAGTTGATGCTCTGCTCCTATCGCCGGATGGTATCGGTGCGAACGAGCCCTCCCTTCTCGATACTCGTCCCGACCACAGGCCGCACCCGCGTGCCTCCGGTCCCGGGATCCGGGGCGCCTTCGTGCTCCCGAGGTTCCCGGACACCCCGGCCCCCCAAGGCCACTGGCCATCCCGGCCACCGGACATCCGGAAGGGACACACCCCCATGAACAGATCCCGCACCAGCCTCCTCGCCATCCTGGGCGCCGCCGCCATGGTCGGCTCACTGGCCGCCGCGCCCTCGGCGTTCGCAGCGCCCGCGCCCGACGCGGTCAAGGCCGCCTCCGTGAACGCCACGTCGGCGTACGCGGGTTCGGCCGAGGAGCAGGCCGCAAACCGGGAGTTCTTCGACGCTGTCATGAAGTCGGCGCTGAAGAAGCAGGCGGCGCAGCCGGGCATCCAGGTCGTCACCGTGCGCTACCGCACGTCGCGGGCGCCGAGCTTCCGCAGCCAGATATCGCAGAGCACGCAGATATGGAACTCTTCGGTCAGCAACGTGAAGCTGCAGGAGACCAGTTCGAGCGCGGACTTCGAGTACCGCGAGGGCAACGACTCGCGCGGCTCGTACGCTTCCACCGACGGGCGCGGGCACGGGTACATCTTCCTGGACTACCGGCAGAACCAGCAGTACAACTCCACGCGGGTGGCGGCCCACGAGACGGGTCACGTGCTCGGTCTGCCCGATCACTACTCGGGCCCGTGCAGCGAGCTGATGTCGGGCGGCGGCCCCGGCACGTCCTGCACCAACGCCTACCCCAACGCGCAGGAGCGCCAGCGGGTCAACAGCCTGTGGGCCCAGGGGGTTGCCACCCTCCAGGACAAGGGTGAGCTGACCAAGGTCCGCTGACCCCCGCACACCACCGCCGGGCGCCCAGTCACCTTCCGCAGACGGCCTGCGTGCCGACCCCGGCCGCGTGCGGCGCGGCCTCCTCGCCACTTGGGTACGCATACTCGGGGGAGGAGGTCGTGCCGCCGTGGCCGACGGAGGTTCGTGGACTGTCCGTGTGCCGCCGATCGGTGGTCGGGCAAAGTGGGGATGCAGGCATGGGCGCCTGGGAGGGCAGGGTCGGTTGCGCGGACAGCGGCGCGGGAGTGCTGGCTGCCGGTGCTCCTTCGGCTGCGCCTGTTCCGCGGTGCTCGAAGGGCCCCGGGCAGCTGATCGAGGTTGCTGACACCGGGGCGTCGGGCTCAGGACGGTCCGGGCGCGCGGGCCGGGCCGGGGCGTGCTGGGGTGGTGCCGTCGGCGACCGAGAGCAGGTCCACGATGAAGATCAGTGTTGAGCCTGCGGGGATCAGCGTGGAGGGTGATTGCTGGCCGTAGGCGAGGCGCGGGGGGATGATGATCTCGCGTCGGCCGCCGGCTTTCATTCCTCGGATTCCCCGGTCCCAGCCCTTAATGGCCCTGCCGCCGCCCAGGGCGAACTTGAACGGCCGGTCCTCTTCCCAGGACGAGTCGAATTCCTTTCCGGAGGCGAAGGTGGCTCCTACGTAGTGCACTCGCACGACTGCGCCCGGCTTGGCCTGGGGCCCGTCTCCCACCACGAGGTCCCGGGTGGTCAGTTCGGCGGGTGCTTCACCTTCCGGAACTGTGATGGTGGGCTTGGTCGGTTCGCTCATCTCGGTCCCATCGCTCGCCACCGCCACCCAAGTCTCTTGTCCGGGGCCGGCCGGCTGCATTCGCTTTCCACGCGTTAGGCGATCACGCTACCGGCTACGCCTGCCTGTCAGGTGCCCCCGTGCCACGGGACACGGCGCTCGGGCATTTTGAGCAGGGCGAGAAGAACTCGATGATCGCGAAAGACCTTCACGTGAGTGTCCGTTCGGTTGAGCGGTGAGGGCGGGCGTGGAGGGAGAACAGCACTGCTGGCCTGCGCCGTTCGACGTTCGCCTGGGTCATGTCCCCAAATCCTCCGTCACGGGCAGGCACTCGGCGAGCAGGTCGACTACATCGCGCCAGGCGCGCTGCGCGTGCCGTGGGTGGTAGCCGACGCCGGGGACCGTGGGGTGGTCGACCGGCGGGTGGTGGAAGGCGTGCAAGGCGCCGCCATAGACCGTGAGGCGCCAGTCGACGCCCGCGTCCTGCATCTCAGCGGTGAACGCGTTGCGTTGCGCGGGCGGCATGATCGGGTCTTGTGACCCGACCCCGGCCCACACCGGGCAGCGAATGCGCGCTGCCTCGCCCGGTCGGCCCGTGGTAGTTGCGTTGACTGTGCCGATCGCGCGCAGGTTGGCGCCGTCGCGCCCGAGTTCCAGCCCGATGGCGCCCCCGGTGCCGTAGCCGATGGCGGCGATCCGGTCGGAATCGGTCCGCGGTTCGGCGCGCAGCACGTCGAGCGCCGCATGGCCGATGCCCCGCATCCGGTCGGGATCAGAGAGCAGCGGCATGCAACGGGCCAGCATCTCCTCGGGGTCACCCACATAACGCCCGCCGTGGAGGTCGAAGGCCAGCGCTACATATCCCAGCTCGGCGAGAGCATCGGCCCGGCGGCGCTCGACGTCACTGAGCCCCATGCCCTCTGGTCCGAGCAGCACCGCGGGCCGGCGGTCGACACCTGCCGGGAGCGCGAGGTGCCCGATCATCGTCAGACCGTCGGCCGGGTACGCGACCGTACGCGTCGTAATCGTCGTCATGAGACGGGACTGTAGTGATCGTCGAGCCCGGTCCAGCCGTTGTTCTGCCGCTGGCAGAGCAGCGCGGGTATTCCCTTGCAATACGGCGAGGGCTCACAAGAACCGTCACAAACCGCGTCCCCACGGCCGCTATCCATCCTGTTGCCCCTTTGACCCGTACCTCGGGCAGGCCTCTCACCGGCGCGGGGCGCTCACAGGTCGTGGAAGTCCTTGGCGGCGGGGTAGGTGATGTGGGTACAGCCGCGTCGAGTGGTGATGTCGTCGACGTAGGCGCGGAACAGGGAGCGGCGCGCCTTGTAGCCGAGGACGTCGCTGTAGAGGCGGTCGGCCGTGAGGGCGTGCAGTGCGGGCTTGCCGTCGCAGATCGAGGACGCCCACCAGATACCGTCGCCGCCTCCTGCCGTACCCGGCTCGAGTCTTACGTCGTCGCCCGTCGCGTCGTAACCCACGGAGTTGGCGTGACCCGAACGGGGCCGACCGCCAGCAGGTAGCCTTCGACGGGGTTCGCCTCACGGGCGGGGATCGTCAGAGCGCGGTCGGGCAGTCGGCCTGGGCCGTGCTCCTTGCCCAGTTGGCCGGCCCAGCGGCAGGAGCCGGTGGCCGAGGCGGCCGGGCGCAGTTTCAGGGAGACCGCGGTCATCCGAGCGGACAGGGAAGGGAGTTGGGTCCGGCAGCCGATCCGTGGGGTGAGTTGCTGCATGGCCGAGCGGGCCAGGCGTTGGCGGTCCTCTGCGGAGACTTCCGGGTACCGGCCCACGGCAGTCACGTGCAGCGGCCTCGGCACCGCTTTGCCACTGGCGGGCCGGCACTCGGCACGGATGGTGGTGCGGATGTTCGTGTAGGAGCCCAGCGTGCCGTCGCCCAGCGGCCATGCTTCAGGCTCGCGGTCGGCGGCCGCGGTGACGTTGCCCTTCGGGTAGGAGCCGTCGCGGGTGAAGAACGGGGAGCCGTTGCCGATCATGTTCACCGGCTCGGCATCATCGCTGCTCTCGACGATCAGCCGGAACAGATGTCTCCCGCGAGCCACTCACCCTGTAGATGGTGCAGGCGCTGGGCAGATGCCGCGCATCGAGCCGGTAATCGTCATCGTCGTCGGACCGTGCTCGGACCATGCCGCCCTGCAGATCCATCACCTGCGCCCCCGACACCAAGTGGTCGCAGGCCGCGGCGATGTCGCGTTCGCTGGAAGCCCGGTCGCGGAAGTCGTCGACGGTCAGCCAGAGCGCGTACAAGCTCAGCCCGATCCCGCCCACAGCCATCGTCAGCCACAGCCGGCGCCGGCCCGCACCCATCATGGTCTTCCCCCCCGTCACTCCCTGCCGCGGCGGCCACCGCGTCGATCACCGAGGGCAGAGGGGGTCGCCTGAGCGCCATCATCGGCCCGGCCGGCCGGGCCCACACCAACCGCTGCGAGCGGAGACTCCCCTCTCGAAGTGCTCGGGGACTTGGACCACTCCGGCAGATAGCCCCGCGGGCGGACCCGGAACTCGCGCCGGTCCCCGTCCAACGGCCTCCGGGCGTCCAGTGGTTCACCTCGTGCGAAGTCTGGCTCGTTGCGGCCGCCCCTGTTAGCCTCCCCACCCACTGATCATACATTCACGCGGTATGTGTATGAATGGAGGAAGTATGCGAGGACAGAGAGCCGTGGTGCTCGGCGGAAGCGTGGCGGGGTTGTGCGCCGCGGGAGTGCTCGCCAGGCATTTCGACGAGGTGATCGTCCTGGAGCGGGACCGGCTCCCGCCCGACGCGCAGCATCGGCGGGGTGTGCCGCAGAGCAAACACCCGCACTTCCTGCTCAACTCCGGGCGTCGTGCGATCGGCGAAATCTTCCCTGGGTTCGAGGAAGGACTGATCGCAGCGGGCGGGATGCACCTGATGCCGTCGATGGACGCGGCGTACTGCGAGAACGATGGCTGGGCCCCGCGCAAAACCGGGTCGATGACGATGGTCTACAGCTCCCGCGTGCTCATCGAGCGGGTCCTGCGCGACAACGTGCGTGGGCTTCCGGCCATCGAGATCCGCGAAGGCGTGACGGTCACCGGACTTCGTTCCACCGCGGGCGGCACCGCGTTCGGTCGCGTCGAAGGAGTCGAGTACCGCATGGGCGACGACGCGGTGCACCTCTCCGCCGACCTGGTCGTCGACGCCCTCGGGCGTGGCTCCTCCGTCGCCGAGTGGCTGCACACGGCCGGGTGGCCGACACCGCCGGAGAAGACTCTCGACGCCAAGGTCACCTACACCTCGCGGTGGTACGACCTGCCCCCCGCCGGCCGGCGTCCGCAGTCGTGGTGGTGGAAGCACCTGGTCGTCACTCCGGCACAGGACACCCGCGAACAGCCCGAGGAGCACGAGTTCCTCAGCAACTTCTTCCCGATCGAGGGGGACCGCGCCATCGTGTGCATGGGGTCGTGGGGCATCCGGATGCCGCGCGAAGTCACCACCTTCGAAGCCTCGGTGGACCGCGTGCGTGCCACGGCCTTCGGCGCCGCGACGCGTGCCTGCACTCCGACCTCCGAAGTGCACCTCACCCGTTCGACCGGCAACAAGTGGCGCCGCTTCGACCTGCTCGAACAGCACCCGCTCGGGCTGGTCTGCGTCGGTGACTCGATCTGTGCGTTCAACCCCTTCTACGCCCAGGGAATGAGCTCGGCAGCCCGTTCCGCCCTCATTCTCGCCGACTTGCTGCAGAGCCGCGACGTTCTCGATGTCGCCTTCTTCCGCGAGTTCCTGGCCCGGCAGAAGAAGTCCCTCGACGTGCCGTGGATGCTCGCGATGGCCCGTGACCAGGCCTATGACTTCGCGACCGGGAGTGAGGTCGTCCCCGCCTGGCGCCGCAGGCTGGCCGCCCGGTTCAGCTGGCCGGTCTTCAACGCCATCACCGCCGCGAGCCGCGAGGACGCGTACGTCGAGCGGACGTTCGCCCAGGTCTTCAACCTCGACAAGTCGCTGAAGGAGATGGCCACCGACCCGCGGTTCTGGTTCGGCATCGTGCGCCACAAGGTGCGTCAGCGCCTCGGGCGCGCGGTCGTGCCCGGCGGGTTCGACGATCAGCAGGATCCGCCCGGCACCGACTACAGCAACCGCACCCGGACCGGCACCGAGCCGTCCGCCGCGACCGGACTCGTCGACCACTGACCCGAGGAGCTGGCAATGGGTTACTCCTGCGACGCAGCGGCCGAGCGCCTGGCTGAGAGGCTTGGCCACTCCTGTCACCACGCCGACCCCATCGTGGACTTCCGCAACCCGTTCGGCCTCGAGAACGCCACCATGCCGTTCCTCGAGCTGCTCATCATCGGCGGCGCGGTGTTCGCCCTCGTCCATGCGTGGCGACGGTGGCGCCGCGACGGCGACCCGATCAACATCTCGCTGTGGTTCGCCTCGATCGTCTACCTGGCGGTGATCGAGCCGCCGCTCTACTTCCCGGGCTGGTTCGGCCTGCAGGAGCACGTCGGGCTCATCTTCTCCCACAACGTGTTCACCGTGCAGTTCATGTACGACCGGCTGCCTCTCTACATCGTGGCGTTCTATCCGGCGCTGTCCCAACTCGCCTACGAGGTGATCCGCGCCCTCGGCGTCTTCACGCGACGCGGTCCGCTGGCCGGGTCCCTGGCGGTCGCGTTCACCTGCCAGGCGTTCTACGAGATCTTCGATCAGGTCGGGCCCCAGCTGAAGTGGTGGGCCTGGAACCCCGGCAACGAGATGATCAACGCTCCCGCGCTCGCCTCGGTCCCGATGAACAGCATGTTCCTGTTCGCCTCGGTGTCGTTCGGCGCGATGACCTACCTCGTCGTCCTGCTGACCGGCGCGAAGGCGGGACGGGGCCCGCTGACCGGCCGGCAGATCAGCCTGCGCACCGTCGCGGCCGGTGCCCTTACCCCCTTGGCGATGGCGGTCGCGGGCGTGCCGAGCAATCTCTTTCGCGGCGGGGACCAGCTCGGCATACAACAGGCCATCCTCACCACCGAACTGGCCCTGGTGTGGATGGTGGGTCTCAGTCTCCTCGCGGACGCCTGGCGCGCGCCGCGGACCGGTCAACCTCCGCTTCCCTCACCGCAGTTCGCGCGGATCTATCCGGCGCTGTACCTCGGCGTCCACATCGCTCTGTGGCTGATCGCATTGCCGGCCTACTTCGCGGCGGCCGACGGCATCACCGAGCAGGGCACCCCCATCGGCAGCCTCTGGTACACCGTGCTGTGCACCATCGCCGCGGCCGGGCTCATCGCGGCTGTACTCCGCGCGACCACCTCCCGAAGAACCGAGGAGCCTGTGCGATCCTAGGGCCATGGGGCACCACGGCTGGGGAGGCAGGCCTCCCGCATCGGACGCGGAGGCCCGGCAGCGCATCGTTGACGCGACCGCCCGTTGCATCGACCGGCACGGCGTCACGAAAACCACCCTGTCCGACGTCGCCGGCGAGCTCGGCGTCACCCGCCAGACCGTTTACCGTCACTTCGGCCGTATCAGCGACATCATCGGCGAAGTGGCGGCCCAGGGCGCCGAGTCGTTCGTAGACCTGATGATCGCGCACCTGAACGGAATCACCGACCCAGCCGAAGCCGTGGTCGAAGGCATGGTTTTCTGTATACGGACCATCCCCGCCGAGCCCCGCCTGAGCCTGCTGCTGCAGCTCAAAGACACCACCGCTTTCGGCCGCGGCACCACGACCCAGGACACCATCGCCTACGGCGCCAAGATGCTGCAGCGCTTTCCTGTCGACTGGGCCGCCGTCGGCATCGAAGAGGAAGAGCTCCAAGGGCTCGCCGAGATCATCATGCGTCTTCTGGCGTCGCTGCTGCAGCACCCGAGCGAACCGCCGCACGACGAAGACCAACTCCGCACGTTCCTCAGCCGCTGGCTCGCCCCGGCGCTGTCCCGGACCGAGCCCGCCAAGAAGCGGGGCACGCCTCATCGAGGATCGTCGTCAGCCCCGACTTCAGCATGATCCAGCCGCCACCGACACCCCCGGGCATCGTGGAGTAGGCCGAGGCGAAGCCATCGTGGGTGCCGCTCAGCAGATGATGCGGCCGATCAGGCGAAGGGAGTTAAGCCGGACGTCTCCTGCGCCACCGACTCCCTGCGCCCGGGCCGCAACCCGGTGGCTCCGCACGCTCGCAGAATGCCCGGCCGCCGGATGGGCCGGTGTCACCGGCACTGGATGCACCCGCCCGCTGCTCTGGTATGCGTGATTCCTCCCCCTCGTGAATGGAGACTTCTCGCTATACCGGTTGGGCTTCGCGATGGACCAGCCCGACCCCTAGAACGTTGCGTGCCCCAACCTGGTCGGCATGCGCCTGGTGGCCGCAACTGACGCGGTGGAACTTCTCCTGGGCGGGCCGGTTGTCCTTCGCGACGTGCCCGCATGCGGGGCAGGTCCGGGAGGTGTTGCGGGGGTCCACAGCGATCACTTCCCGTCCGGCGCTTTCAGCCTTGGCGTGCAGGATCGTCAGGAAGACCCCCCCTCCGGCATCCGAGATGGAACGGTTGAGGCTGCCCTTGGCGCTGGCCCCGTTGGGCAGGAAGAGGGCCACCGCACCATCACTGTCCCGCTCCTGGCCCCATAACAGACGATCGCAGGTGGCCGTGCTCGCCGGCCGCGCCGACACGCACGACGCTGCCGACCGCATCCCCTCCACACGCGGCGCTCCGGCAGGGCGGGAGCCCATCCGGCTATGGTTGGGCTGATTGCCGTACGGCACAGGGCTGCGGCTCCCAGCGGCACTGCGTAATCTGGGAGCACCGGATCATGGGGGGGGCTCGTGAGTCTGAAGAACGCTTACTTGGAGACCGCGGCGCAGGCCGTGGCTTTGCTGGACACGCCGGAAGTGGCCGCCTTGTGGGGGAAGCCCAGCGTGTTGACGGAGTGGTCTGTCGGTGGTCTGGCAGGTCACCTCATCTACCAGATCTTCAGCGTGGCTCCCGTGCTTCAGGAACCTGAGTCCGAGCGCGATCCGATCTCTTTGCTGGACCACTATGCACGTGCCGTGTGGATCGACGCTCCGCATGACGGGGAGGCCAACTCTGGCATCCGTGCGAAGGGTGAAGACATTTCGTCCGAAGGGGTGCAGCCGTTGCGGGAGCGTGCCCGCGCCGCACTCGACGAGCAGCGAAATGGTCTCGCGCAACTGCGCGGGGACCGCGTCGTCTTCATGCCGCAGACAGGGTGGGCGCTGACTCTCGATGACTTCCTCGTGACGAGGATGGTGGAACTGGCTGTGCACATAGATGACTTGACAGTCAGCGTGGGCGGCCGGGTGGCAGAGCTTCCCCGTACTGCTTTCGCTCCCGTGGCTGCGCTGTTGACTGAGCTTTCCGCCCGACGGCATGGCCAGGCAGCGTTGCTGCGAGCGTTGACACGCGTGGAGCGGGCACCCGCTGCGATCAACGTGTTCTGAACCGTGCTTCAACTGGAGTCAGCCGACTCGGCCTGAGCTTTGGTGAGGGCCAGGCGATGGGACTCCGTGCGGGTCTGGACGATGGTGCATGGCCACTGACCGGCCCAGTGGACGCTGCACCTGAGAATGCGCTGCAGCCCCCAGGCCGCATCGGTCAATTCACCACGACGAATCATCCAACCATCATCGAACCCCGACCTACCCCATGTCCTCAAAGGGTGTTTGGGCCCAGCCAGGGTCAGCGATGCGACCTGCCCGACGCCGCCGTCGGATCATTTTCAGGCGGCTCGGCTGACGTCCAGCCGTTCGGACGACGGCTGGTATCCAGCCGCCTTGTAGGTGGCGACGGCGGCAATGTTCGAGCTCTCTGCGCTGACGAGTGCGCTTGACGCACCCATTTCACGCAGCGCCGCCGCAGCTGCGACGCTGATCGCCGTCCCGTAGCCGTGACCGCGATGCTCGGCGTGCACGCCCATCGGCTCCAGCAGACCGGGCTTGCCGGGCCCGGCCGACCAGACCGTCGCCGCGGCCACCGCGTTGTCCTGGTCGTCGTACCCGATCAGACAGCGGGCGTCGGCATAGACCGGCCCGGCCGCGAGGACGTGCCAGACCTCCTCGGTGAACTTCTGGCCGCCGAAGGCCGAGCGGTGCACTGCGGTCCGCACCCCCGCCGTCTCCGGACCGGCCACCTCGATGCGCAGGCCGGAGTCCTTCACCGGCTCGGCGAGGTCGCGGCGCAGCGGCGTCCACGCCTCGTCCAGAATCCAGCCCGCCTCCAAGAGGACCTCGCGGAGCAGGGCGCCGTTGGGGAGTTCCAGGCCGACCTTCCCGGGCGGCAGGACCCTGCGCTCCGGATCATCGAGATCCGCCAGCAGCCGGCGCGCCAGCTCACCGTCCTGTCGCAGATCCGGCGCGGTCGTCAGGCGCAGCACATCAGGGCCGTCCAGGAATCCGACGGCAACGATCCGCCCGTCCACGCTCCAGGTACGGACCTCCGCGGCCAGCTTCTCTGCACCCAGCGCCCAGGCCCAGCCGAGGTCTCCCGGATGGAGTTGCAGCGGCGTACGGTCGTCCTGCCATTCCCGGAGGGCACCCACGGCCCCGGTCAACCCGTCAACACCCGGCTCGTTCAAAACGATCGTCATGTCCCGCATCTCACACCGCCGCGGCGACCGGCCGCACCTGGTTTTACTCAGCCAGTCAGACCGACAGGACGCGCCCTGGTCACGCGGCCTCCGGCCGCGAGCGCATTCTCATGTGCACACCCCCCCTGTTGCCCGATCGGACGCAATCGGATCACGCATTCAAGTACCCGATGTTCATGGTCACAGGGACCGATCGCCCGCGTAGTGTGCAGAGGGATACGGCGTGTGAGAGATCCCGGAGGGGCGCCATGGTCGGTGTTGAGGACGTGGAGAGCGCGGCAGCGCGGATTGCCGGGCATGTGGTGCGCACTCCCACGTTGCCCAGCCCGGGGTTGACCGCGTTGCTTGGGGTACCGGTCACGGTCAAGCTCGAGCTGCTGCAGCGCACGGGTTCGTTCAAGGCGCGGGGAGCCGTCGCCAAGCTGCTGGCGATGACCGGTGAGCAACGCGCGGCCGGCGTGGTCGCGGTGTCCGGCGGCAATCATGGTGTCGCCGTGGCGGAGATGTCGGCCGCGCTGGGTGTGCGCGCCACCGTGGTGATGCCGCGCACCGCACCGGCACGCTCGGTGCAGGCTGCCCGGGCCGCCGGAGCCGATGTACGGCTGACTGCCACCATGGCCGAGGCCTTCGCGACGATGGACCGGCTGGAGGGGGAGGGGTTCACGCTGCTGCACCCGTTCTCCGATCCGGTGGTCATTGCGGGGCAGGGCACAGTGGGACTCGAACTCGCCGCCGACGCGGGGGAATTGACGGACGTCCTGGTTTCCATCGGTGGTGGTGGCCTGATCGCTGGTGTGGCGGCGGCACTGCGGGCACGGCGGCCGGGGGTGCGTGTGTGGGGCGTGGAGACGACCGGCGCCGAGGCGATGTCCAGGGCGTTGGCCTGTGGTGGGCCGGTCCAGGTGGATGTGGACTCACGCATCAGCACGCTGAGTGCGCCCACGGTGTCCCCACTGACGTACACGATGGTGCGTGACCTGGTCGACGAGGTGCTGGTCGTGCCCGAGGCGGAGGCATACGCGGGCGTGCTCGAACTGGCCGAGCACGCCCGCGTATGGGCGGAGCCGGCGGCGGGCTGTCTGCTCCCGGCGGCCCGCCGCATCCTGGCCAAGACCGGTGAGTCGACTCGGTTCGGCCTGGTGATCTGCGGCGGCAACGCATCGGTGGAGGACGTGACCGCGTACGCGGGAGCGGCCGTCTGAGTCGGGTTCTCACTGCCGCTGGAACCAACATCATCAGACTGAGCGGCTACCTCCTGCCCGGCGATCCTCCACCACACCCGCCTCGTCCGGAGGGCTGCTTCCACCACCTTTGCCGAACCCTGCCCGCCTGAACATCACCTCTTTCCGTTTGCGCTCAGCACGGGCGATTCGCATTTCGGGATACGCGGAAGCGTGGCGCTTACGCGAGCGCCTCTCAGGGCGCCGTCCCGGCCTGTATCGGAAGCCGTGAGCCGATGTTCCTGCCTTTGACCAAGAGCCAGATCATGAGGATGAGTTCGCCTACGCCGGTGAACACGGATGCCTCGGCCGCGTACTCGGAGGAGAGGAAGGCGCCGAGGCTGTCCACGAGATAGCCGAGCCCCGCGAGGGCCAGCAGGACGCCCAGCACCCGGGGTACGTAGCCCGACCTGAAGGCGAGCAGCCCCAGCAGCAGCAGGTGGACGCCGAAGAAGATGAGCCCGGCGTCCCAGATGTCGTGGAAGGCATCGACGCGCATGAGTGCTTCGGCGTCCAGTTGCTCCGCGCTGTACGCCCCCAGGGACTCGGCGTCCTTGGCCGGGGGCAACGCCCCGACGAGTTGGGTGACGGCGACGAGGAGCACTGCGGCGTAGGCGAGCCTGAACCAGGCCGCGAGCGTCGCGATTCCTTCGTGCGCCGGTTGGAAGAAGACCCTCAGTGCCCAGGCCACCACCACGTCCAGGACAGCGACCAGGAACAGGGCGACGGCACCGAAGCGGAACAGTGCCTCGGAACCGCGGATGTCCTGTGCGGTTCGTGCCGCGTCGTCCTCGGTGACAAGGTTCTCCAGCACGCCGAAATTGGCGAAGACCGCCAACGGGGCCATGGCCAGGATTCCCGTTCCCGCGACCAGAGCGGCGTCGCGGACCGCCCGCGATGTCACGCCGGGCGGGGTCATCCGCGGGCCCCCTCGGGCATCGGCCGCGCATCACGATCGCTCGTGCCTGGCGCCGGCACGATGAGGCGGAATCCCTTGAAGATCAGCAGCAGCGGAAGCACTGCTTCGAACAGGCCACCAGGAACGTAGAACGCCGTCCCGGCGCCGGAGTTGATGTCCACGAGCCCCAGCAGGTCGCTCGCCACCCCCGCCAACAGAACGCCGTAGCCCACGAGTCCGAGTACCGAAAGCCACCGTGCGACGAGCCCGGAACGCAGCAGGAGGCAGGACAGGACCAGACCACCGGCGCCGGAGAACGCGTAGACCAGCAGTTCGTAATCCGTCAACTCGTTCCTGCTCACGAGGAAATAACACCCGACCGCAATGATGGCAGCGCCTTCCGCGCACCTGAGGGTCAGATACGCGACCGAGAGGCGCATACCGTGCGGCTTCAGCACGGGGAACAGCGCGACCCCGATCCCGGCGACCGCAAGAGCTGTATAACTCTCCAGCAGCACGCCCGCGAGGAGCCCTCCCTCTCCGGCATCCGTACCGGAGAAATAGTCCTCCAGGAGCGAACTGCCAACGGAGAAGGTGAGCGTCGACGAGAGGAACAGCAACCCCACCAGCACAGCGGTCTTCCTGTACGGCATGCTCTCGCCCCTTCCGCCCCCAGCCCACCCGGGGGAGCCTGGAACGTGAGCCTGGCTGCGCCCGGGCCACGAGTCGGGCGCAGCCAGGCCATCGAGCGACGGCTTGCTACCCGAGAAGTGAGCTTCTTGGCCCCCACTATCCTCCCTTTGCAGGCATACGCGCCGCCCGTGCGCGAGGAAACACCCGGGCCCCGCAGGCGGCACGCCAACGGGGCCGGCCTATGCACGGCTCCCGGCCATCGCACCCCGCCCGTGGCGTGCGCCGCGGCCAGCGGAATCGACCGGGTGCCTCCCGGAACTCCTCGACATGCGGCTGCTGCCCTTCCCGGTCGTCCGGGTGTCGGCGTACACGTGAACGTCCTCACCCGCCTTCGGATGGTGAACTTCAGTGCCGCGGTGTCCTCCGGCGGTGCGGTGTACTTCAGCGGAATGGCCTTCGCTGACGGCACGGTGTACTTCCGCGACGTGGTGCTCTCTGGCGGCGCAGTGAACTTCTCAGGTGCGACGGGCCCGGTTCCCGAGGGACTTCTTACTGCGGTCGGCACTCCTGTTTCTGCGAGGGTAGTCCTTGCTTCCGCTTGGTTGCCTGAGGGAGCTTGATGGCCTGGCCGGGCTTCGCGGTCTCTTTCGTCAAGTCGCTGCACCCGAACGCTGTCAGGCTCCATGCTCCTGACGTGGCCTTCTCACCGTGGCGCAAGCATCAGACCTCCCGGGGTCGCTACACCCCGAACCTCTGGCCGGTCTGGCTCGTCGCCCCCCTCGCCGTGGTGCTCGTCCTCCTCCTTGGCCGGGGCATCTACGAGTATGCCTACGACTACTTCGCGCAGGCGGCCGCCGACCAAAAACCACCCGAGCCGGTCAATGTCAACGACGTCCTCAAAGCCACGGTCACCGCGCTGACGCTGGTCGGTGCCGTCCTCGCCGGTCTCTACGCCTACCGGAAACAGCTTCTGGCCGAGGGCGACGCACACCGCGCCGACGCGAGCCAGCTCGCCGACCGGTACACCACGGCCGCCGAACAGCTCGGCCACGACCAGGCAGCCGTACGCCTCGCCGGCGTCTACGCTCTGGCCCGCCTCGCCGACGACTGGGAAGATCAACGCCAGGTCTGCATCGATGTCCTGTGCGCCTACCTACGCATGCCCTACCAGCCCGACTCCGCAGGACCGGGCCACAAGGCCGGTGAACGGGAAGTCCGTTGGACAATCATTCGCGTGATCCGTGACCATCTGCGCGACCCCGCCGCCCCCGCCTCCTGGTGCACATACTCCCTCGACTTCACCGGTGCGACCTTCGACGGCGGCGACCTATCGCGCAGCCGCTTTCTCGGCAACGTCATCTTCAGCGGCGCGACGTTCTCCGGCGGCACGGTCAACTTCGACGGCGTGCTGTTCTCCGGCGGCAGGGTCAACTTTCACGAGGCTGTGCTCTCCGGCAGCACGGTCACCTTCAGCTACGCGAGCTTCTCCGGAACCGAGTTCACGTGGGGGCCGTTTCCAATCCCTGCAGGGGCTTGGGGCGCGTCTGGTGGACCTCCAACACGGCGTACGTCGCAGGCTAGTTCCGGCCGATCGGGCAGCTCGGGAGGGTGCCACCGGTGCGCTGATGGCAGTCTGCATTCGACCACGCGGCGGGCTGGCTGCGCTCACCCCCTGCAGGTCCTTCACCTGGCAGCCGGCCAGCAGCAAACCCTGGCCGCACTGTTGTGTCGTCGGCGTCGGCGTCGGCGAGCGTGGGTGGCCAGGCTAATATCGCGCGCCTGCTCGGCAACGTCCTGCAGTGGGCAACGAGCATGCACATAGGCACAAGCAGCGACAGGTCGGCAAGGACATGACTTCGCGGCAGGTCACAGCTGTCTCTCGGAGCGGATGTGGCTTGGTGGGAACCTTCGGCCGGGTGCCGGACACGGATAGGGCATGGAACTGAACGACGCTGGTCCTGCCATGCCGGTCGGCGGGATATCTGACCGGGAGCTGTGGGCGAGGGCCGTCGACGGCGATCGCGAGGCGTTCGGTCGGATCTTCGACCGTCATGGGAAGGCCGTCTATAACCATCTGTTCCGGCGGACGGCCGACTGGTCCGAGGCCGAGGACCTCACGTCGAGCGTGTTCTTGCACGCCTGGCGACGGAGATCGGAGACGGTACTCGACCGGGACTCGGCTCTGCCGTGGCTGCTGGGCATCGCCAATGGCCAGTTGTCGAACACCAGGCGGCGGCTGAGACGGGTCGAGGCGTTGCTGCACCGGCTTGTCTCGCATGACGAGTCGGTGGGCGACCACGCGGACAGCGTCGCCGTCCAGATCGACGACGAGCGTCGTATGTCGGAGATCCATCGGGCGCTTGCCCGGCTGCCGCGTCACGAACGTGAGGTCCTTGAGCTCTGCGTCTGGTCGGGCCTTGACCAGCAGGCGGCCGCGGCGGTGTTGAAGGTGGCAGTCGGAACCGTGAAGTCCCGGCTGCACCGGGCGCGGCAGAGGCTGGGGGCCGACCTCGGCGGAGCCACGGCTCCAGCGTCGTTCAGTTCGAAAAATCCCGTCGCCACGAAGGAGATCGCACGATGAATGACTCGCAGGGCATTCCGGCGGCTCCTTCCGATCGTGATCTGCCGAACCACCGGCGGACCCGAGAGGAACTACTGATGAAGATCGGTCCACAGGACAACGGGGCTTCGCTGCGACGCAGATGGGGAGTACCGCTCAGCGTCGCCACCGGAGTGACGGCATTGAGCGTCGCGGCTGTGGTCGTCCTCGGGGGGACAGAGGACGCCGGACCGAGTGCCGCCGACCCCGCGCACAGCGGCGGCAGCCCGGTGGAGTCCACTCCGGCACCGAGTCCGAGCGCGTCACACGGTGCCACGTCGGGGGGAGACGGTTCCGCACCGTCTTCGCACCGTGGGGCGTCGCCCGAGGCGGCCTTCGCCATCACCGACGCGACGACGACCCCGATCGACACCGGGTCCGTCACCAAGATTCTTTCTGCTTGTCTGGGGCCGGAGGCGTCGCAGTACCACGCCGTGATCGCGGTCCGCACGCCCGTCGCCTCACGGGACCGGGACGGCGTGGTGGTCGCCGTCAACTCCGCCGGTCAGTATGTGCAGTGCCAGTCGAAGGGTGACAAGGGCACCAGCCAGGACTCCCCGCCGACGTTCATCAACGACCGGCTGTGGGGGACCGGTCGTGTGGTCGAGTATTTCGACTCCATGCTCGAGCCCGTCGGCGCGGGTAAGTACCTCATGCTGGGCGCCGGGCACTACACGTCCGAGGTCGCCAAGATCACCATCAGTTACGGCGACGACCCGAAAGAGTACCCGGCTCGCATGGCGGGCGGCGCGTTCGTCTATGGGGCGGCCCTCTCCCCGGACACGCCACCCGGCCCGCGCTACATGGGCCCGAGTCCCTACGTCCATGCCTACGACGCAGCGGGCAAGGAGATCTACAACCAGGCCAAGGACCCGAAGTTCACCGGCAAGCAGTAAGCCGGCCGCGGTGCAGGTGGTGAGGGTTGGCCACTCGTGCGGCGGGTTTACCAGCAAGCTTCACTTGACCTTTCCCCTCGTAGCGTAGAGACCGTGACTGCAGGGGAAGTTGAGCGTCATGGCGGGCAAGAGGCGAAAGTTCGACGCGGAGTTCCGTGAGGGTGCTGTGCGGATCGTGGCCGAGGCCGGCAAGTCAATCCCCTGTCCGGCCTTGCGCCCGCCTTCCCGTGATGGCGGGCGCTTGTGCGTCAGTCGCCGTACTCCTGGACCTTCCAGCCGTCAGGCACGTCCCGTACAGGGAACCCTGGCGCCATGATCTGATGCGGGCCACAGCTCTCGCGGGTCCACCCAGGGCCTCGATGGCTCTTCCCGGGCATGGTCCCGGGCAAGCCGATCTCGACACACGGCATGACCCAGAAACTGGGCCGCCACGGCATTCCGGTCCGCACCGCCCGCAACGCGGCGCTCGCCGCCCTCGCTGCCGACCTCCCCAGCCCCATCCTCGCCGACCTGACCGGCATGCACCGCCACACCGCACTCCGCTGGGTCGCCTACGCCCGACGCGACTGGGCCGAGTACCTCGCCGCCCGCGCCGAGGAGGTCACCAGCAGCAGATCGCAGCGATCATGAGATCGGCTTCGTGAGCCTTCGGGGCAGAGGCGTTGGCACCGGATCGGTGCTCGGGCAGACATGATGCGAATGAGCAGGTCAACGGGGAGCCAGGAGGCCGTCCACCAGGGCACGGAGCCCGTCCAGGTAAGTGTCCTCGCCGGTCAGTGGTGCCCAGCGGTCCGCGACCTGCGCCAACCTGGGCAGGTCACCCGGGTCGAGATCGCCGAAGACTTGTTCCCGGTAGGTCGCACGGTCATCGTCTGCGCGCCGCCGGGCCGCTGTCGCCCGGACCACGATCTCTCCAGCGGTGTAGTACCAGATCGCGCGGTAACCGTGCACGGCTCGCTCGGGGGACAGTCCGCATTCGACCAGTCCGTCGACTATCTGCTCGACGAACCACAGCGCGGACGCTGACATCAGGTCATCGGCGGTCAGCACCTCCACGATCCAGGTACAGGCGGCGAGCGCTTCGTGGATCGCGGCGGCGGCAACGATGATTCGCTCGCGAGGGTGGGCGGGCAGTTCAGGTCGACGCAGCGCCCCCGCGGCGTAGTCGTCCAGCAGCAGGACCAGCAGTTCTTCCTTGTTGCGGACGTGGTGGTAGAGCGCCATCGGCGTACTGCCGATCTCCGTGGCCAGCCGCCGCATGGTCAGCCGATCCACGCCTTCCTCGGTCACGATCCGGCGGGCGGTCCCGATGACCTCCTCGCGGGAGATGCGGGGAGGTCGGCCAGGGGATTTGCGCGGTGCGGACGGCTGCGGCATGCCCCCATCATTCCTCAGGTGTCGACAACGGCGATCCCCTGACGCTAGTTTCCTTACATGTATAAAAACTCAAGGAGGCGACCCGGAGTGGTGCTGGCGGCGGCAGCCGTCGCCCAGTTCGTCTTCGCCCTGGACATGTCGGTGGTCAACGTCGCACTACCCGCAATCCGCACCGCGTTGGGATTCGCGCCGCTCGACCTGTCGTGGATCGTGCACGTCTACGCGCTCACATTCGGCGGACTGCTTTTACTGGGCGGCCGCGCATGTGACCTGTACGGTCACCGCCGGCTGTTCGTGGGGGGCCTGGTCGTCTTCGGGCTGTGCTCGCTGGTGGGCGGACTGGCACAGGCGCCCTGGCAACTGATCGCCGCCCGTGCCGGCCAGGGGCTGGGTGCCGCCGGGGCCGCCCCGGCGGCGCTGGGCATGCTCACGACCACCTTCCCTGAGGGTCCTCGGCGTGTCCGGGCGCTCGGGGTCTGGAGCGCGGTGAATGCCGCGGGGGGAGCACTGGGCGTGCTGGCAGGTGGTCTGCTGACCGAGTACGCGGGTTGGCGCTGGGTGATGCTGGTCAACCTCCCCATCGTGGCGGCGGCTCTCGTGTTGGTTCTGGCAGGCGTGCCGACCGGAGCACAGCCCGACCGGCGCGCGAGGCTGGACGTGCTCGGCGCGGTCCTGGCGACCGGAGGAGTCGGGCTGCTGGTGTTCGGCGTCGTCCGCACCGACGTCCGAGGATGGGCATCCCCGGCCACCGTGGCTACCCTCGCCGCGGCGGCCGCGCTCCTGGCTGCCTTCGCCTTCGCCGAATCCAAGGCCCTCGCGCCGCTGCTGCGCCTCGGTCTGCTGCGCAGTCGCTGGGTGGCCGGCGCCAACGTGCTGGTGTTCCTGGCCGCAGCCGGGCAGTTCGCGGCGTTCTACTTCGTGTCCCTGTACATGCAGCAGGTCCTGGGCATGGGGGCCGCAGCGACTGGCCTCGCGTTCCTGCCGTTCTCCGTGAGCCTGGTCGCGGGTACCGTCATCGCGACCCGCGTCACCGCGGCACGCACCCCCCGAGTTGCCCTGGTGCCCGGTGCTCTGCTGGCCGCCGTCGGCCTGGCGTGGTTCGCGTTCATCAGCCCCGGCGGCGGTTTATTCACCGATGTGCTCGGACCCTGTCTCATCACCGGCGTCGGCGTGGGACTGGTCCTGGCCCCAGTCGCCGCCGCCGCGACCACCGGCGTCGCCTCCCACGAGGCCGGCATGGCCTCGGGCCTTTTCAACAGCTCCCGCCAACTCGGCGGCTGCGTCGGCCTGGCCGCCCTGGCCACCATCGCCGCACTCCGCACCGGCCCCGCCACCGGCCCCGCCGCACTCAACGACGGTTACGCCGTGAGTCTTGCCGTCAGCGCCGGTCTCTTCCTACTCGCGGCAGTCGTGGCGATCGGGGTGCTGCCCCGTCATCAGGCCGCCGTGCCTGACCCGCAACCCTCCGTCCCCACAAAGAATCGACTGGAAGGAACGCCATCATGACGACGGCCCCCATTGACCTGTTCGCCTCCGCGCTGCAGTTCCACCCCGCCGGTGATGTCCGAGCCGCCGACCGGCAGATGACGAGCAGAGACTCCGGCGCCTGGCAGATCGCAACCTTCCACGTGGAGACCGACGTCGACGTCCACGCCGACCACTGGGAGATGCACCCGGAGGCCGAAGAGGCAGTCTGCTGCCTGACTGGCGGCGTCCGCCTCTACTTCCGTGCCACCACGCCCGGCGGTGCCGAGGACATGGTGCAGTTGCAGGCAGGCACCGCAGTGATCGTCCCCCGCGGCCGCTGGCACCGTCTGGAGCTGAACACCCCCAGCGACCTGATGTCGATCACCCTTCGCCACGGCACCCGCCTCGAAAAGCGCACCGACACTCGCTGATTGCAGTGGGGCCCGGCGACCCTGCTGCCGGGCCGCCCTGCGGCGACTGCTTCGGGGGAAGGGCGGTCTCCGCGGGATGCCTGATCGTTGATTCGCCTCCACGGGATCTGCCCGACCCGAGGTAGGACCACGGGGCGTCACATCCTCAATGTCATGAGTCGGTGGCGAGCGATCTTGAGGAATAGTGCACGGTCGGAATAACCCCCTCCCGCCAGTAATCAAGCACCTGCGCCCCGGCGGCACCCGGCCCCTCCTCGACACTTCCGGCGACCCCTACCGCTGGACGATCAGCAGTCTCGCTTCCAAGGGCGAGCACGACCCAACGGCGCCACCGCTACCTGGATCATCGGTGCCCCGGCCGCCCGAGCCGTCAATGTCCTCGAACGCCTCCAACCGCCGGGCACCGTCCTGCTCTTCCGCAGCCTGGACACGCGCGCCTGCATCAAACTCGGCGCGATGACCCTGCGCTCCAGCAACGAACTGACCAACCACGTCATCACCTGGATCAACGCCTACTGCCGCCACCACCGCCTCACCGACACCGTCCCCGACGTCGACGGCGCCCCCTGGAACCTGACCGCCCGCCAGTTCCGCCGCACCCTGGCCTGGTACATCGCCTGTCGTCCCGGTGGTGTGCTCGCCGGAGCCGTCCAGTACCGCCACCTCGGGATCCAGATGTTCGAGGGGTACACCGGCACCAGCGATTCCGGCTTCCGCGCCGAGGTCTAGGCCGAGCAGGCCCTGCAGCGAGGCGAACACCTCCTGGCCCTCACCACCGACCACCAGCACGATCTGCGCGGTCCCCGAGGCCGCCGCCCGACTCAGCGACTTCCGCCAGCGCACCAACTTCGCCGGCTCCGTCGTCACTGACCCCCGCCGCCTGCGCCGGGTTCTGGCCCGCCACGATCCCGAGATCTACCCCGGCACATATGCCACCTGTGTGTTCAACCCTGACCAAGCGCTGTGCCACCCCCGCGCCGACCACGGCGGCGAACTCCGTCCGGTTCTGCTGGAGTGCCGACCGTCGGAATGCCGCAACATCACTCTCACGCCGGACAACACCGGCACCCTCGCGGCGGAAGCCGACCGTCTCGACGCTGAGGCCCGCACCCGCCCGCCTCTCCCGCCTCTCCCGCCCCTCCTGCTGGCCAACCTCACCCGCCGCAGCGAAGCGATCCGCGACTTCCTTGCCTCCACGGCCGGGACCACACCATGACCGGCTACCGCCGCCTCCTGCCTGGCCGCGCCGACGTCCAGGCCGCCATCTACATCCTCACCGCCGAGACCGGACGGACCCCGAGCGTGCTGGCCCTGGCCACCCACCTCGGGCTCGCTAACACCACCTTCCGCCGCAACTTCCCCGACACCTGCGCCGAACTCTCCGCCACCGCCCGAGCCTCAAACGGCGCACAGGATGCGGACGCCTACACCAGGCTCAAGACCGACAACGCTCGGCTCCGCCGAGAGAACCGCGACCTCACAGCGGAGCTCGACCTCGCCATCGCGGCCATCCAACGCCTCAGCACAGACAACGAGCGCCTGCGTACCGCCCTCCACGATGCCCGAGCCGTCACTCCACTGCACCGGCGTCCCTGATAGACCGCGGCCCGCAAGGCCAAGTACGGCGGCCGGCCCCCGGTCATCACCGTCGATATGCTGCACATCGTGCTGCGGCGCAAGGCGCAAGGCACTCGGCGAGTCCGTCGAGCAGTTCCAGCCCGACCTGAGCATCTCCACCGGCAAGCGCAAGGGACAGAACTCCTCAGTCGCGAGCATCTACCGGGCGCTCGCCGAGTAGGAGAAGACCCAGGCGTACCCGGAGGCAGTCGAGACTGGCTATGTCGACGGTTAGGGGAGGCAGTTGTCGGCGGTTGTGGGAAGCGTCCTCAGCGTGATGCCCTGATCAACATCGGTGTATTTGGGCGTCGCCAGGAGTGCATGGGCTGCCGTTCAGTGACCTGCCCCGGGAATCAAGGGAGGGCCAAGCGGCGGCGGCGCCCAGGGTGCAGGTGCCGCCGCCCGTGGGAAGTGGCTCAGTCGGCCTGGTGGTCGGCCTGCTTGGGCAGGCAGAACATCAGGGCCCACATCAGGGCGAGGAGGCCGCCGACCCACCACAGCACGGTGACGAACGCGTCGCGGTTGACCGCGCCGTCGGGAGAGCCGCCGGTGATGGCGAAGAACACCACGGCGGTCAGCGCGGTGCCCAGCGCGATGCCCAGGTGAATGGCGGTGTTGAACAAGCCCGAGGCCGAACCGGCGTCCTCGTGCGGGACCCTGGCCAGCGACAGATCGGCGAGCGGGCCAGAGACCATGCCCAGGCCGAAGCCGATCAGCACCACCGGACCGGTCATCGCCAGCAGGGGCAGGTCCGCCTGGTGGCTGCCGATCTGGAGTCCGTAGGTGACCATCGCAGCGGTCGTTATGAGGGCTCCGGCCTGCGGCAGACGGCGGGCGAAACGGCCGGCGGTCTTCGCCGCGATCGTCGCGCCGCCCAGTTCTCCCACGGAGAGCAGCACGAAGGCCACGGCTGCTTCAAGCGGGCTCAAGCCCAGTCCGCGTTGCAGGTACAGGGTCCAGGTCATGAAGAACAGCCCGCACAGCAGGCCGTGCAGCAGGTCCGCGGCCATGCCCCCGGAGAACTGCCTGACCCGGAAGAGGGACAGGGTCACCAGCGGAGCGCTGTCCTGCCTGCGCCACTGGTGGCGCAGGAAGACACCGAGGACAAGGACGCCGGCGGCGAGCATGATGAAGCACCACAGCGGCCATCCGTGGGTGTGGCCCTCGGTGAGCGGGAAGAGGATCAGGACGATGGCCAGGCCGGACAGCAGCATGCCGACCAGGTCGAGCCGGTCTGCCTTGCGGACGGTCGATTCGGGGATGAATGTGCGTCCGAGGAGGAGTACGGCCAGCCCGACGGGCACATTGACCAGGAAGATCGGCCGCCAGGACAGCCCGAACAGGTCGGCCTGGGTGAGCACGCCGCCCAGGACCGGACCCAAGACGTTGGCGATGGCCAGGACGGCCCCGTACAGGCCGAACGCCTTACTGCGGTTCTGGCCCTCGAAGGTGACGTGCATGGTCGCCAGGACCTGCGGGATCATCACGGCCACGCCGACGCCCTGGAGCAGGCGGGCGCCGATCAGCACGCCCGGGCCGGTGGCCACACCGCACAGCAGCGAGGCGCCGGTGAACACGACGGTGCCGATGAGCAGGATCCTGCGGCGGCCGTAGATGTCACCGAGCCGTCCGCCGGTGATCAGCCCGACGGCGACGGGCAGGGAATAGGCGGTGGTCAGCCACTGCACCGCGACCGGTCCTGCGCCGGTCGACTCCTGGATCGCGGGCAGGGCGGTCAGGACGACCGACTGGTCGAGCATGTTCATCAGCTCGGCGGTCAGCAGCACCAGGAGGGCGATCCAGGCCCCCATGGCCATCTTCGACGGTCCAGGTGATGGGTGGGCCGGGGTCTGGGTGGTGGTGTGCTCTGGCTCGTTGCCGAGCGCGGAGGAAGACAAAACGGGAACTCCTGATCCAAAGGAATCGGGGAGCCCTGCCGACAGCCGCACCGGGGCCGGTAAACACCAAAAGCCCGGGGCAGACGGCAGAGCTGCACCCGGGAAAGAAAACTGCGGGGAGGGGTGACGCAACTCAGGCCAGCGCGACGTCCGCCCCCGGACACGTGCGACAACACAGCACGCGGGGAACACGGACGACTACATGGCCTGGTTAATAAGACGTCACCCCAAGATCGACACAGAAGGAACAGGAAGTCCGGTCACTGCCACCGAAACCCTGGCGCAGGAACTCGAACACATTACAACATCCCCACGCCGCGCCGCACACCAGAACGGACCCGCCCCCTGTCCGGCCGCCACGCTCAGCCTCCTTTGTCAGAAAGGGTTCTTCGTCCATCACGGCAGGCTGCGCGAAGCGGGGAGTCGTCGCAGCTCAGAGCACCTGAGGTACCGGCCGTGTGTCAGTGGTGCGTGGCAGACTCGAAACCATGATGCCCAGGTCGAGATTCACACCGCTCCCGAACGAACAGTGGGAGCGCATCGAGCCCCTCCTCCCGCCGGCCAAGAGCTGTACGGGGCGAGCGGTCGGGGGCCTCGACTTGACCGTGGGCGGGCGTTGAGATGGCCGATTTCAAAGATGAACTGTCGCCGGAGCTCATCGGGCGTCTCGCGGGTGACCTCGCGGGTGCCTCGGCCTCGTTCGACAGGACGACGTTCGAAGAGCTCGCGTGCACCGGTATCGGTGACCTGGAGCTGAAGGCCCGTATCGACTGGATCGCCCGTGCCCTCGCGGCGACGATGCCAGCGTCCCCCGAGGACGCCGGCCGGGTGATCCGTGATGCTCTCGACAGCGGGGGGCTTACGGGGTGGGCTTCCATGCCCGTCAACGCCTACGTCGCCTCGGCGCTGCTGGACCGGCCCGATGTCGCGCTGCCGCTGCTGGCCGCGCTCACTTCCCGCTACACCGCCGAGTTCGCTATCCGCCCGTTCGTCGAAGCCCACTACGAGGTCACGATGGACCAGCTCAGGGCGTGGACCACCGACCCGGACGAACACGTACGGCGGCTCGTCTCGGAGGGCACGCGCCCGCGGCTGCCCTGGGCGTCACAGCTCTCGCGGTTCGTCGCCGACCCCGCTCCGGCGCTGGCGCTCCTGGAGCCTCTCGTCAATGACGAGTCCCTCTACGTGCGCCGTTCCGTGGCGAACCACCTCAACGACATCAGCAAGGACCACCCCGACCTCGTCCTCGTCACCGCCCGGCGATGGTTGCGCAGCAGCACGCAGGGCGATTTCGTCGTACGCCACGGCCTGCGGACACTCGTCAAGCGAGGACACCCGGAGGCTCTCGCGGTTCTCGGGTTCGATCACCGTGCCCCGATCGAGATCACGGACCTCGCCTGTTCGCCCTCCACCATCTCCATCGGGGAGGCGACCACCGTCACCTTCACGCTGCACGCCACCGACGCGACGAGAGCGGCGATCGACTACATAGTCCACTACCAAGGGGTTCGCGGCCCCAAAGCGGGCAAGGTGTTCAAGCTGACCGCCCGGGACCTCCCCGCGGGCCAGGCAGTCCCCTTCTCACGCCGGCACCGGTTCGAATGCCTCTCGGTCCGCACGATCCACCCCGGCCCGCACCGCATCGAGGTCCAGGCCAACGGCCGCGTCCTCGGCGCGACCGAGGTCCACATCACCGCCGCCGAAACGTCGGAAAGCCCGGCCTGAGCCTGCTGAACGATGGTACTGCGGGAGACAGCGAGGAACTTCGCGATCGGGGTGACGCTGCTCTCCGGGCGGGCAAGCAAGTCGCGGGCGTGACATACCTGTTCGTCAGTCATGGCCGTCGCACGTGCGGGTCGCCTCAGCTGTTCTGGATACACGTACGGCCCTACGGCGAGGTGCGGGTGAACATGTGCAGCCGCCGAAGATCTCCGTTCCGCCCCCCACCCCACCCCACCACGGATGCAGCCTGACCAACCTGGGCCGCCTGCGTTGGAATCGGCGTCGTAGTGGTCAAACGGTCAGCTCCAAACCGTGGCTACAAGACGCCCTCAAGGCCCTGAGCCGGCAGGTACTCGTACCGAGCGAGCGCCACGTCGATGTCGTCGGTTGCTGCGGTCGCCTGGATCGGCGGTGGCACGCCGGCGAGCACGTCGAGTAGGGCAGCCCGACGCTCCGTGTACGGGCGCCCGCGTAGATCCTCGCCGTCGGCCATCAGGCAGTCCCACACCCAAGTGCGTGGGTTTGCAGATTCCTGTTGCCGTTCGAGGAGGAACTCGGACGGAAGTAGGGCCGCGGGCAAGGGGAAGTGACTGGTTCCGGCTGCGGGAGACGCCGGTGCTTACCGTCCGGGGGCGTGCGGTGAGTCCCTTTATGGGGAGGTGGACGTGCGGGTTCGTCCGAGCCACTGTGAGGAACCAGGGCGACGGCGGGTTGGCCCGATGTGGGTCGTCCCGCCGCCGCAGGGCCCCTTGTTCGGGGCTCGCGGTGTTACCAGTTCTGGTGGGTGGGGGAGATGACGAGGTCGTTGACGGTGACGTCGGGGGGCTGGTCGAGTGCGTAGACGACGGCGTCGGCGATCGACTCGGGGCTGATCGCGATGGCGTTGAGCTCTTGGGCGGCCTTGCGTCCGGCGGGGTCGGTGACCTTGTCGGTCCAGCCGGTGTCGATGACGCCGGGGCTGATCGTGGACGCCTTGATGCCCTCGCGGACGCCGAGTTCCCGGCGCATGGACTCGGTCATGGCCTGCACGAAGAATTTCGTCGCGCTGTAGACACCAGCCCCGTCGCCGACCTGGTGACCGGCCACTGAGTCCATGTTGAGGATGTGGCCGGACTTCTGGCGGAGCATCACGGGCAGGACGGTCTCTGGTGGAGGATGCGGGGGCGAGCGGGGACGCCGGGCTCAGGCGGCCAGGCGGGCGACCGCGTCCGCGACGGGGGTGTCGCCGGAGGTCAGCTCGACGATGACGCGGCTGAGGGCGGGCTGGTGCAGGGCGGCGTCAATGAACGCGGCGACGTCGTCGCGGTGCACGTCGCCGTACTCGACGGCCGGGCCGGCAGTGACCCGGCCGCTGCCGGGGGTGTCCAGGAGAGTTCCGGGACGGACGATCAGCCAGTCGAGACCCGTGCGCGTCAGGTACACGTCGGCGCTCTTCTTGACCTTGATGTAGTGCTCGAAGCCCTCACCGGCCTCACCGCCGCGCAGCGCGTCGGGGAACACCGAGATCAGCACGAACCGCGTCACGCCGGCGAGCGCGGCCGCGTCGGCAGCCTTCTGAAGGCCTTTGCCGTCAATGAGGGTCGTCTTGTCCATGCCGGTGCCGTGCGCACCGGCCGAGAAGACCACCGCGTCATGGCCCTGCATCTTCTGCGCGAGGTCGTCGACGGTGTCGGCGATGAGATCACCGATCACCGGTGTCCCGCCGGCCTCGCGCACGGTCCTGCCCTGATCGCCCCCGCGGTGCATGCCGGTCGCAGCGTCCCCGCGCGCGGTGAGGAGTTGGGTGAGGCGGCGGCCGACTCCACCGGCAGCGCCGATCTGGAACACCTTCATGAGTTCGTCCTGTCTTTCGTGGGTGGGTGCAGGGGGCTGGGGTGTGCGCCGGTCAGGCGGCGAACACCTGGGAGTCGTCGGCGAACGCCTTGAACTCCAGGGCGTTGCCGGCCGGGTCGAGGAGGAACATCGTGTGCTGCTCGCCCTCCTGGCCCTCGAAGCGGACGTAGGGCTCGATGACGAACTCGACGCCCGCCGCGCGCAGCCGCTCGGCGAGCCCCTGGAAGGCGGGGATCGTCAGGATCAGCCCGAAGTGCGGGACCGGGACGTCGTGGCCGTCGACCGGGTTGTGGATGCGCTGGGGGCGTTCCGGTGCGAGGTGGGTGACGAACTGGTGGCCGTGCAGATTCCAGTCCACCCAGGTGCCCGCGCTGCGGCCCTGCTCAAGGCCCAGCACCTTGCCGTAGAAACGGCGCGCGGCGGTCAGGTCGTCGACCGGCATGGCCAGGTGGAACCGCGGGATCGGGGAGCGGAGAACAGTCACGGCACTTCCTTTCCGGGAGTGGGTCCAGAGGGGTTAACTCATTGTCCTAATGTCAACAATGAGACAAGAGCGTGATGTTAACATTAGGACGTACCTTGAGGAGGTGCAAGCCAGACATGAGTGATCAGGGCAAGGTGTCCCCGGCCCGCCGCCGCGGCCTGTCGGACGAGGTCGCAGACCGGATCCGGGAAGCCATCTTCAGCGGGCTGTACGCCCCTGGCGCCCAGCTGCGCGAGGTGGAACTGTCCGCCACGATGGATGTCAGCCGCGGCCCGGTACGTGAAGCACTGCGCGTACTGGAACGCGAGGGACTGGTCCACTGCGCGTGGCACCGCGGGACGACAGTGACGACGGTGTCCGCTGAGGATGTCGCTGAGCTCGACAGCCTGCGTGGTGCACTGGAAGACCTGGCTGTCCGCCAAGTGATCACACGCGCCTCGGACGAGGACCTGGCATCCCTGGCCAAGGCCGCCGAGGTCATGAAGCACGTAACGGACGCCCACGAGATGGTGCGGCTGGACATCGCCTTCCACGACGCCGTCTTCGCCGCCGCCGGCCACCAGCGCCTCGCCGACGCGTGGGACGGCATCCGCTGTCAGGTCCACCTGTTCCTGCTGACCCGGATCAACCTCAGCACCGACGGATACCTCGGCTGCATCCCGCAAGAACACCACGGGCTCGTGACCGCACTGCGTTCCCGCGACACCGAAACCGCGCTCGACCTCTTCGCCGTACATCGCCGCCACGCCGTCGACGTAGTGACCGCGAACGCCGACCCGAACTGAGTGCCGGGGCAGCCGCCCGCAGCCAATCGGCCCGGAGTGCCTGGGGGCGGGCCGCTGCCCTGCCAACACGGACGTCGCCTAGCTGGGCTCTTCGGATTGCCATCAGCGGCATGACGACGGGCGCTTCCATGATCGGGATTCTGGTGGGGCACCGAATCCCCGATCTGGAGGCCTGCCTGACATGGCCACACTTCTCTACCGCCTGGGCCGCACGGCCTTCCGACGGCGCTGGTCCGTCACCCTGGTGTGGCTCGGAGTCCTGGCCGACGTCCGCTTCGGCGCGACCACTGCGCCGGGCGCTGCCGACGATGCGGGCGGCATGCCCGGCATCGAGGCGCAGAAGGTCACAGCCGCCGACAACCGGGCGGCCATCGACAGGTTCGTGGACCAGACGTCCGGGGGCGGGCAGGTGGCCGGCGTCGTTGGCCCGGTCCAGCCCGGTGCCCGAGTGGTGAGCAAGGACGCGTCGACGGCGTATGCGACCGTCGTACAAGGTGAAGGCGGACGACCTCACGGCCGCCACGAAGACGACGTTGGAGGAGGCGGTCGACCAGGCCCGCTACTCGGGGTTGATCGTTGACGTCGGCGGCACGGCGCTGGCCACGCAGCTCGCGGCGGGCGGGGTCGGCGAGCAGATCGGCATCGCGATCGCCGCACTGGTGCCCCTTGTCACCTTCGGCTCGCTGGCCGCAGTCGGCCTTCCGCTGCTCACCGCCGTCCTCGGTGTCGGCATCAGCATGGCCGGGATCATGGCTCTGCCCTGTCTCCACCCTCCTCCGTCGCCCGCCCTCGAAAGAGTGAACGCCCGCGTATCTTTGCTACGCCAGGAGGCTGGGTGCGCGTATGCACGGCAGTTACTCGACCGGATCCTCCTCCGCACGCCGCACCGCCTTCTTCTTCGCGGCCATCTCGACCAGATGCCGTGGCTGCCCCATACCGGTGTCTTCGCGCGGTCCGTTGCGCCTGGCCGGGAGTAACCTGGAGATACCGAGAGCATGTCGTACACCGGCCAGCGCGCCCTAGTCGTTCTCGGCGAGCAAATACACCAGGCAGCTACCCTCGGACCGCTGCCTGGAGACGGGTTCGCGCCATGTCCGCGACCATCAGCCTTCTCCCTCCGCCGCCCACGGACCCCGCCGTACTGGCCGCCCGCCTCTCGCTGAAAGCCCCGGAAGCCCTCCGTGGACTGCTGGACGGCGCGTGGTGGCCCCGCTCGCACGACCTGCTACGTGAACTGCCCGATCTGACCGATGTGCTGGACCCGCACTGGGGACGCATCACCCGCATCGCCGTCAATCCCACCCACTGGCCCGTGATCCCGCGCAAGGTGCCCGTCCACGGGCACGTGGTGAAGGTCGGCTGGTTCACCCCGGAGCTCGACCCGCACAAGCTCCTGCTGCTCTCCTACAGTGTCGGACGCTGGGACCTGCTGGTGATCCCACCGGAGACCCGCCCTGCTGCCGCCGCCCGGCTGATGGCCGCAGCGAGCGACCCCACGGGGGCGCCGCTGACCGCGAGCGCGCTGCTGGCCGCGGAGGAAGCCCGCCACGGCGACTCGTCCGCCCGCCGGGTACAAGACCCCGAGGAGGTGTGGGAGTACGAGGGCGGCGCGTCCTCGACCCTTGCGGCAGCCATGGCCCTGGCCGGCCCTCCGGGAGCAGGGACGTGATCGCCATGGACACGTACCTGACCGCCGGTGTCCTGCTGATCCTGATCATTGGAGCGGCGTACGTGATCCAGCGGCTCACCGCCCAGCGTGCCGACAGGATCGCACTGCACCATTACAGCCACTCTCAGCCCACTGGCCGAGGAACTCGCGGCAGCACCGAACGGCCGCTCCCGAGCCCCTCCGAGCCGCGCTCCGCTCCCGAGCGCCGCGATCACCGGGACGGGGGCCGAGGGCGCCTGCGCCCACGGCGCCGCATCCGCATGCCACACGGGCAGCGCTGACCCGACGCACTTCCTTACTGGGACGTGCAGTTGACCGCTCGATTGCACGGCCCCCGCCGAATAGAGGCGCACATGCAGCTCCTGATCATCCTCATCGTCGTCATCGGCCTGCTCGCCCTGCTGGGGCTCGCGATGGCCCTCAAGATTGTCAAGCAGTACGAGGAAGGGGTCCTCTTCCGGCTCGGACGCCTGGCCGGAACGCGAACTCCCGGTCTTCGCACCATCGTTCCGATCGTCGACGTCCTGCACCGGGTGTCGCTGCGCATCGTCACGATGCCGATTCAGTCGCAGGGCATCATCACCCGCGACAACGTCAGCGTCGATGTATCGGCCGTCGCGTACTTCCGCGTCGTGGACGCGGTGAAGTCGGTCGTGGCCATCGAGAACGTCCACGCCGCGACCAACCAGATCGCCCAGACCACTCTGCGCAAGGTCGTCGGCCGCCACACGCTGGACGAGACCCTGTCGGAGACCGACCGCATCAACCTCGACATCCGTGCGATCCTCGACGTCGCCACCGCCGAGTGGGGCGTGGAGGTCACCCTGGTCGAACTCAAGGACATCCAGCTGCCCGACAGCATGAAGCGCGCGATGGCCAGGCAGGCCGAGGCGGAACGGGAGAAGAGGGCGAAGATCATCAACGCGGAAGGCGAATCGCTCGCCGCCGCGGCACTCGGAGACGCCTCGGACACCATGATGGCGCACCCCCTGGCACTCCAACTCCGCAACCTGCAAAGCCTCGTGGAGATCGGCGTCGACAAGAACACCACCGTCGTCTTCCCCGCCCCGCTGATGAGCACCATCGGAGAACTGGGCGCCTTCCTCAGCAGGGAATCCGCAGCCGCCACGCCGGCACCGGT
The DNA here is from genome assembly GCF_040636975.1 of Streptomyces sp. NPDC032198. Classification (NCBI taxonomy): domain Bacteria; kingdom Bacillati; phylum Actinomycetota; class Actinomycetes; order Kitasatosporales; family Streptomycetaceae; genus Streptomyces; species Streptomyces sp. NPDC032198. Next base: position 141,778 of record NZ_JBEZVL010000017.1, read on the forward strand.
ATCGGCCCCATCCACGCCTGCGAGCCCGGCCGACCTCGCTGAGCCGAGTCACGATCCTGGACCGAACCACAGGCCCGACCCGGCCCCGCAACAGGCCTGACCCCGAGCCCTCGGTCCCTGCCCTCACCTCGACCAGGGTCAACTCCCGCCTACCGCGCGGGCATCGACGTACCGGCCGGCTTCCACGGCGACCGTTGGTGCTGAAGCAGGCGCGCACGCAGCAGCGCGACCTGAACAACCCGTGTGGGATCTCCTCGGCCTCGACGGACCAGCCGCCCCCGTTCTGAGCCGATGCTCCCACAGCCACACCGGTCTCACGCGCCGGACGGCCCCGGTCCAGAGACGATTCCGTTCGCGGCGAGCGCCGTCCTGAGGGGTGTTCTTGCCACCGGACAACAAGAGCCAGTGCGTGGTGCTTCCCGTCCGTGCCACAGCGATCAGCTGCTGTCGCAACTCGTCCGGAGCGAGGGCAGCCGACCATAGATCCGGCCAATGGGTAGCTCCGCGGTGATGCGGGCCAGGAAGCCGATGTGATCGGCCGACTCACCGTGCAGTGTGCCGCCCTTGGACCACCAGAGGATCTCCTCCGCGTTGTAGTACGTCTCACTGGGTGCGTGAGAGGTCAGGACTCACGCACCCGGCCGCATCGGGTCAGACCGTGCCCGGCTTGCCGGTGCCGATCTGGTCGGGCCGCAGGGGTAAACGTCGGCACGCCCATGTCGCTGCGGTGTTCTCCGTGACGGGGACCGCGCTCTCCGCCGACGCGTTCCCGCCGCGGTCGGCGGCTTTCCCCGGCCTGCTGAAGTGAGTCAGGAAGTGTTACATCGTGAGGTGCCCCGGGACACCTTCCACCTGGCCAAACAGTCGCAAGAGCTGGGAGGTCACGTCCAGGGACGTGACCTTGATCAGCTGCACGTCAGTCGCCTCAGCGCTCCCAGCCAGCGGCCGACTCCTTCCGGCCGAGCCGCCCATGGAAGTGCCTCAGGGAGGCGTTACGGGGTCTCGTCCTTGAGCCAGTCCGGTGTGTGGATGCCTTCGCCGCCGTACATCGGGAGCCTCACTGACGTTCCGTAGCGGGCGAGTTGGGTCCAGGGGCGGTTGATGCCGGCGCTGCCGTAGCGGCGAACTCGGGTGACGGTGTCGAGGTCGAGGACGTCGACGAGGGTCTCCTCGCCCGGGCCGGCCTGTTGGCGCACGATGCCTTCCGGGTCGACGACGGCGCTCTGTCCGACGCCGGCGGGGTCACCGGCGTTGACGTTGACGACGTAGACCTGGTTGGTCCAGGCGTTGGCCCGCGCGCATACCAGTTCCATCTCCCGGTCGCGGGTGGGGGTGAGGGTGGGCTGGATTACGATCTCCGCGCCCAGCCAGGCCAGTTGGCGCACTGTCTCGGGGAACGAGCCGTCGTAGCAGATGGCCAGGCCCACGCGACCGGCGCCGGGGATGTCGAAAACGGTGAACTCGTGGCCCGGGGTGGTCTTCTCGTACGGCTGCCACGGGAAGACCTTGCGGTAGCGGGCGACGATCTCGCCTTCCGGGGAGATCACCACGGCTGTGTTGTAGATGCGCCCGTCCTCGGCGCGCTCGTACACGCTTCCCGGGATCAGCCACAGGCCGGTCTCCACGGCCAGGGCGCAGATGCGGTCGGTGAGCGGGCCCGGGACCGTGACAGCGGCCTGTTCCATCCAGTCGTCCGGAGCCGGCTGCAGCAGAGCGTCCTCGGCGGCGAGCAACAGCTCGGGGGCGACGACGAGTTGTACGTGAGGGAACAGGGCGCGGGTGGACCGGACCTGGTCGGCGAAGCGCTGCCAGCTCGCTTCGAGGTCGTGGGGTATGGGGGTGGTCTGCAGGGCGGCGATGGCGAGCGTGCGCATGGGCGGTTCAGTCCTCGATGATGGTCAGTTCGGCCACGGTGGTGCGGCCGTCGCGGAAGAAGCGGTGGAAGCGGGTGCGGACGACGGCCAGGGCCAGGACTCCGGTGACGATGGATCCGGCGCCGAGGAGAAAGACCCCGCCGATGCCGTGGAAGGAGGTGCTGCCGTAGGCCGGGTCGTACATGTCGTGGGCGCTGCGGGCGAAGGCGGCCAGCATCATCAGCCCGCCGAGCAGGGGCAGGATTCCGCGCAGGAGCAGGTCGCGGAGCGAGTCGCGCAGTCGACTCCGGAAGTACCAGACGCAGGCGAGCGCGGTGGTGCCGTAGTAGCAGGCGATCAGCAGACCGATGCACAGGATGGCGTCGCCGAGGAAGTCGGTGGAGACGAGCGTGAGCACGACGAGGAGGCAGGCGGCCGTCGCGCCGATGAACACGGTGCCGAAGCCAGGGGTGCGGTGCCGGGGGTGGACGCGGGCGAAGGCCGAGGGCAGGGCGCCATGGGCGGCCATGGACAGGGTGCCGCGGGAGGAGCCGACGAGGCTGGTGAGCAGGGCGGAGACCGCGGACACGCAGACGGCCAGCTGCATCACCTTGGCCAGTGCCGTGCCGAGGACCGGCGGGGCGAGGGTGGACAGGATGTCCGCGGCGTTGTCGGGGTTGCCGAGCCCGGTGCCGCCGGTGCCGGTGCCGGTGCCGGCGAAGCTGATCGCCGCGAACGCGGTGAACAGGTAAGTCCCCAGGAGGACGAGGGTGGAGATGACGGCGGCCTGGCCCGCGACGCGCTCCCCGTCGCGCGTCTCCTCGTTCGCGGTGATCAGTGCGTCCCAGCCCCAGTAGATGAACAGGCACAGCATCACCGCCTCGGCGAAGGGGCCGGAGCCGTCGAAGGCGAACGGGTTCAGCCAGGCCAGGGACGGGGTGACGGCGCCGTGCCGGGCGAACGCGGCGGCGCCGAAGCCGAGCAGGGCGGCCAGTTGCAGTCCGAGCAGTACGTATTGGACGGAGGCCGCCAGTTGCAGGCCCCGGTACGCGATCGAGGTGACCGCCGCGAGCAGTGCCACCGCGGTGATCGCCACGGCGGTGCTGCTGTCGGCGAGGGAGTGCAGGCCGAGCAACTGGAGCAGGTAGGTGGCGCCGACCTGGGAGAGGGCCGTCATCGCGATGAGCGTGGCGGTCTGCACCACCCAGCCGCCGGTGAGCCAGCCGGTCAGAGGCCCGAACGCGCGGGTGGTCCACACGAAGGTGGTGCCGCAGTCCGGCATCTCGCGGTTCAGCTCACGGAAGGCGAACGCGGTGAGCAGGATCGGGACGAAGCCGAGCAGCAGTGCGGCCGGCGCGAGATCCCCGACGGTCAGGGTCACGAAGCCTAGGGTGACGGCGATGCTGTAGGCCGGGGCGACACAGGACAGCCCGAGGGTGATGGAGGCGAGCAGGCCCACCGAGCCGCTGCGCAAACCCTTGTCCGGGGCGGGCTCGGGCCCCGTTCTGGCCTCGGCGTCGGTCGGGTTGGGCATGGTGCCTCCGTAGGCCGCAGGTTTGTTAAACGCAGATTTAAGACGTGCGTCAATGGCACGTCAATAGGTGCCGGGCTATCTTTAAATCCGCGTACAACAGAATGGTGAAGGGGACGGCGTGGCCGCGAGGAAGGGCAGCAGCAAGGAGGCCCGTCGGGCCGAGCTGGGCAAAGCGGTGGAGCGCGCTCTCGTGGCGCGCGGGCTGGAGGGCCTGCGGCTGCGCGACATCGCGGACGAAGCGGGGGTCACCCCCGCCGCGGTGCTCTACTACGGCGACCTGGACGCTCTGGTCCACGCGGCCTATCAGCAGGCCATCGAGCGCTACAGCCAGGAACGCGAAGAGGCCGCGAACCGCTTCGCCGACGCCCGCGATCAGCTCGGTGCCTGTATCGACAAGGGAGTCGCGAGCGGCCCCGACGACGTGCTGACCCGGCTCCTGTTCGAGTACTGGCCGCGCTGTCTGCGCGACGCCAGGGCCGCGGCCCTCGACAGCGCACTGACGGAACGCCAGATCGCCGTGTACTCAGGAATCCTGGTCCTCGGGCAAGGTCAGGGACACTTCACCCTCCAGGACCCACCGCGCCTGCTCGCGGCGAGTTTCGTCGCCATGGAGGACGGCTACCAGATGGAGATCCTTGCCGGCCGCCGCTCCCGCACCGAAGTGATCACCGCCCTGTACGCCTATGCCCGCGCGGTCACGGGCCACGACGTGGCCGACCGTGTCTGAGGTGCTAAGTGCGTGATGCGTCGGCGTCCGACGGGCCGGGCGCCGCAGTGAGCTTCCGCCAGACGCGGCGGACCTGTTCGGCCATGTCGATGTCGGGGTCGCTCAGCCACTGGAGCTGTATGCCGTCGGTTGCGGCGATGAGGGCTGAGGCGGTGAAGTGCGGGTCGAGCCCGGAGCTCGCCCGGCCGGCCCGTTGCTCGGACTCGAGATGTTCGGCGATCGTGGCGCGCAGCAGGGCGAAGCGTTCCCTGAAGTACGTGTGGGCCGGGTGCGCGGGGTCGGTCGAGGCTGCGGCAAGGGTGACGTAGAGCCGGACGCGGGCGGCGTTCGCAGCGTTCACCGTCAGGGCCCTTGCCAGGAACTCGCCCGGATCGTGCACGCCGCCCGGGGCGCGGAAGCGCACCTCGGCCGCTCGGTCGTTGGCGCGCAGGACCTCGGTGAGCAGATGGTCCTTGGACTCGAAGTAGTGCATCAGTCCGGTCAGGCTGATGCGACTTTCCTTGGCGACCATCCGCAGGGTGGTGTTCCGCTCGCCCTCGCGGCCGAAGATCTCGAGGGTGACCCCGAGGATCTCCTCCCGTTTGGCGACCCCTTTGGGGTAGGAGCTTCTGGCTGTCACGCGCCCACCCTATGCGGCGGGAATCCCGCCCGCGCAAAGCCTTGTCCTCAAAAACAGTACGCCGTACTGTTTCTCGCCAGTCGCAGGTGCGGCCCCGTGCGGCCCACTGAAAGAAGGTCCCGATGGCGAGACCCTCCGGGGAGCTCCGTGCTCCCTACCCGCTCCCTGCCGAGCCGGCAGGATCGGCCGGACCGGCAGGATCGGCCGCCCCGCCGGTCGACGGCCGGGTGCTGCGGCGCCTGATGGCGTGCATCGGTCCCGCCCAGCTCGGCATCGCCCTCGTATGGGGAGCCGTCCCAGGCACCCTGCTGGCCCTCCAGATCCAGCGCACGGTCGGCGAGGATGCGAAGGTCGGCACGCTCGCGGTCGTCACCACGGTGGGCGCGCTCGTCGCGATGGTCGCCCAGCCCGTCGCGGGAGCCCTCTCGGACCGGACCCGCAGCCGTTTCGGCAGGCGCGGGCCCTGGATCGTGGCGGGTGTGGCGATCGGTGGCCTGGCGCTGATCGGCATGGCATTCGCGCGCTCCATACCGGCGATGGTGGCCCTGTGGTGCCTGGTGCAGATCGGCTACAACGTCGCGGCGGGCCCGCTCTCGGCCGTCATGCCCGACCGGGTGCCGCCCGAGAAGCGCGGCCTGTTCTCCACCGTCACCGGCCTCGGCTCCCTGTGCGGCTCGCTCCTCGGCCAGACCCTCGCCGCCGCCTTCGAGGACCGGATCACCACGGCGTACGTGGCGCTCGCGCTGCTCGCCACGGCCCTGGCGGTCATCCTCGTGACCCTCAACCCCGAGCGCCCGAACCGGAACGCGCCCCAAGAGCCCTTCCAGATACGTGAGTTCCTCGGCGGCCTGTTGCCGAATCCGCGCACGCACCCCGACTTCTTCTGGGTGTTCATCAGCAGGCTGTGCACCAACCTGGCGTACTTCCTGGTCTTTGGCTACAAGCTCTACATCCTGCAGGACTACATCGGCCTGCACGACGAGGCGATCGACCGCGTACCCGTCCTCGCGCTGACCGCCGTCGCGGGACTGGTCCCGGCCGCCGTCATCACCGGACCCCTGTCGGACCGGCTCGGCCGGCGCAAGGTGTTCGTGGTGGCCTCGGCGTCCCTCATCGGCTGCGCCATGCTCCTCCCGTTCACCGTCCCCACCATGACCGGCATGACCGCGATGGCCTTCCTGGTGGGTATCGGCTTCGGCTGCTTCCAGGGCGTGGACACCGCCCTCATCTCCCAAGTGCTCCCGTCCGAGCGGTCCTTCGCCCGCGACCTCGGCGTCGTGAACGTCGCGGCCACCCTGCCGCAGGTCCTCGCGCCCGCCGTCGCCGGAGCCGTCGTCCTGAGGCTCGGCGGATACCGCACGCTCTTCCCTCTCGCCCTGGCCTTCGCGCTGCTCGGCGCGGTGGCGGTGCTGCGCGTGAAGAGCGTCCGATGACCACGGCCGACCCACCACCGCCTACGCACCGCGCACCAACCCGCACCCCGCTCCAAGGAGAAGACATGAACACCCCGAACCAGCCGACGTGGACGCCGACGCCCGGCGAGGCGGTGGCCCAACTGAGCCTCGCCGAGAAGGCCGACCTGACCAGCGGCGCGGGCTGGTGGCACACCACTGCGGTCCCGGACGCGGGCGTCCCGGCGGTCCGCCTCTCGGACGGCCCGCACGGGCTGCGGCTGCAGAACGACACCCACGCCGACCACCTGGGCATCAACGGCAGCGCCCCGGCCACCTGCTTCCCGCCCGCCGTCACCCTGGCCTCCACCTGGGACAGCGACCTCGCGGGACGGGTCGGCGGCGCGCTGGCCCGCGAGTGCCTCGCGCACGGCGTGCACGTGCTGCTCGGCCCCGGCGTCAACATCAAGCGCAGCCCGCTGTGCGGACGCAACTTCGAATACCTCTCCGAAGACCCGCTGCTCAGTGGGGTGTTGGGGGCGGCCTGGGTCAAGGGACTGCAGGCCCGTGGGGTCGGGGCCTCGGTCAAGCACTTCGCCGCGAACAACCAGGAGACGGGCCGCATGTCGGTCAGCGCGGACATCGACGTACGGACCCTGCGCGAGATCTATCTCCCGGCCTTCCACCGCGTCGTGACAGAGGCCGATCCCTGGACCGTCATGTGCGCCTACAACCGGGTCAACGGCGTGCACGCGTCGCAGAATCCGTGGCTCCTTACGGACGTCCTGCGCGGCGAATGGGGCTACGACGGCCTGGTCGTCTCCGACTGGGGCGCCGTCGTCGACCGGGTGCGGGCCCTTGCGGCCGGGCTCGACCTGGAGATGCCGACCTCGTCCGGCGTCGGCCCCGCGCGAGCCGTCGCGGCCGTGGAATCAGGTGAACTCGCCGAAGAGGCGCTGGACCGCAGCGCTACGCGGGTCGTGGCGCTCGCGCGCAAGGCAGCCGCGCACGCGCGCCCCGACGCCGCTTTCGACCCGGCCGCTCACCACGACCTGGCCCGCGAGGTCGCCACGCGCGGGGCGGTGCTGCTCAAGAACGACGGCGCGCTCCTCCCGCTGGACCCTGCCGCTCCCCAACACATCGCGGTCATCGGTGAGTTCGCGCGCACTCCCCGCTACCAGGGTGAGGGCAGCTCACGCGTGACCCCGACCCGGCTCGACGACGCTCTCACCTCGGTCATTGAGGCCGCGCCCGCGGCGCGCGTCACCTTCGCTCCCGGCTTCCCCGTTGATGTTCCGGACGCCGAGGCGGCAGCGCTGCACGAGGAGGCTGTCCGCGCGGCCGACAGCGCGGACGTGGTCGTGCTGTTCCTCGGTCTGCCGCCGAGCTTCGAGTCCGAGGGCTATGACCGCGGACACATCGAACTCCCGGAGGAGCAGACCCGGTTGCTCGCCGCCGTCGTAGCGGTGAACCCGAACGCCGTCGTGGTCCTGTCCAACGGTGGCGTGGTCCGGCTGGCCGGCTGGATCGACGACGTACCGGCCGTCCTGGAAGGCTGGCTGTCCGGCCAGGCCGGTGGCTCGGCCACCGCCGACCTCCTGTTCGGCCGGGCGAACCCGTCGGGGCGCCTCGCGGAGACCATCCCGCTGCGGCTCGCCGACACCCCGGCCTACCTGGCGTGGCCCGGCGAGAACGGCCATGTCACCTACAGCGAGGGACAGTTCGTCGGCTACCGCCACTACGACGCCCGCGACATGGCGGTCTCCTTCCCCTTCGGGCACGGCCTCTCCTACACCACGTTCGACTACGCGGATCTGCGGGTGGCCCCGGACGCGGACGGGCTCGACGTCACCGTGGGGGTCACCAACACGGGGGAGCGGGCCGGTCACGAGGTCGTCCAGGTGTACGTGGCCGCGCCGGGGGAGCGGGCCCGGCGTCCTGTACGGGAGCTGAAGGGCTTCGGCACGACCTGGCTGGCGCCCGGCGAGACAAGGGACGTCACCGTCCGCATCGCCCGCGCCGACCTCGCCTATTTCGACACCGCTGCCGATACCTGGCTCGTCGAGGACGCCGACCATCGCATCGACGTCGGGGCCTCAAGCCGCGACATCCGGCTGACCGCGACGGTCCGGGTCGACGGCGACGCCTATGCCGACCTGCCCGACGCCGACTCGACCGTCGCGGTATGGCTCGCCCATCCCGTGGGCGGCCCGGCCGTCGAGGCGCTGCTGAGCCGGGTCCGGACGTCCATGGGCGACGCCTACCCCGAGGAGGGAAGCTCCCGTCAGCGCATGGTGGCCAACATGCGTCTCAGCCAGCTCGCCCAGCTCCCGATCGTTCCCCTGGGCTTCGGCGACGTACAGGAACTGGTCGAGACGGTGCGGTCGGCCGCGGGCGCCGGGAAGGAGGAGACTTCCTGACCCCCCGGCGCCCCTCACACGGTGACCGTGCGGAACCCGCAGTTCCCGCTGCTGGACGCCGGCGTGTTGGCCGAGCGGGCGGCCACGCGATAGCGGTGGCAGTAGGAGTGGTGGCACAGGTAGGAGCCGCCCCGCATGACACGGCGCTCACCGCTCCGCGGACCCTGGGGGTCGGCGGCGGGGGAGTGGGCGTAGTAGTCGGGGGCGAACCAGTCCGCGCACCATTCCCAGACGTTCCCGGCGACCTCGTACAGGCCATGGCCGTTGGGCGGGTACGTGCGGACCGGGGCGGTCGCCAGCCAGCCGTCCGCGCCGGTGTTGGCGTACGGGAACGCGCCCTGCCAGATGTTGCACAACCACCGTCCGTCGGGGGTGAGTTCGTCGCCCCACGGGAAGCGGCGGCCCGCGTGTCCGCCGCGGGCCGCGTACTCCCACTGGGCCTCGGTCGGCAGACGGCGGCCCGCCCACGCGCAGTACGCCAGGGCGTCGTCCCAGGACATGTGGACCACGGGGTGGTCCGGCTCCGCGGCGGACAGCGGCCCGTGGGGGTGGCGCCAGTCGGCTCCCCGTACCTCCAGCCACCAGGGGGCAGCCGGGTCTGCCCCGAGGAGGTCCGCGCGCTCGGCTGCGACGGCCAGGTGGAACACGGCGGAACTGCCCTCCCGCTCGGCGACGGTCACGTACACGGTGTCGGCGACGAACGCCTGGAACATCGCCACGGTCACCGCCGTGACATCGATGGCGAACGGGGTGACGCGTACCGCGTGCACGGGCTGTTCGCCGTCGGCCGGGTAGCCCTCGCCGAAGGCGTCTCCCATCAGGAAATCGCCGCCGGGGAGGGCGACTTGGTCGTGGACGGGCGGTACGCGGGCCGGCGTGGGCAGCGGTCCTGTGGAGCAGATCCGGGTTTCCGGTGCGCAACATCCCATTGACGTCTCCATGACGTAAGTATATGAATTCTCACCTAGGTGAAACTGCACATAAGAGAGCGTCGCACACAGCTGACGCACTGAGGGAGTCCACGTTCGTGAAGTTCGAGTACGTCCTGCTCGGCCTGCTGGCCCGTCGCCCCTACAGCGGGTACGACCTGCGCAAGTGGCTGGAGATCGAAGGGCAGTTCCTGTGGGCGCGGGCGCACCACAGCCAGATCTACCGCAAGCTCGGGCAGATGGAGGCCGACGGCTGGGTGCGGCACGAGGTCGACGCGCGCGAGGGCCGCCCGGACGCCAAGGTGTACCGGCTCACGCCGCGCGGGCGTGAGGTCCTCCTGGAATGGGTGCGCTCGCCCTACGAGCCGCCCAGCCGCTTCCAGGAGATCGACTTCCTCGCGCGGTTCAGCGTCGCGGCGCCCCTCGACAAGGACGCCGCGATCCGGATCGTCGCAACCGAACTCGATCACCGCCGCGCGCAGATCGCCAAGAACCGGGACCGCGACCGCACCCTGCACTACGAGGGCCCGGCGCCCGGCCTCGACCAGGACCTCGACCTACAGGTCCACGACGCGCTCCACACGCTCGGCGCGGCCGCCATGGACCGCTGGGTCGCCTGGCTGGAGCAGACCCTGCGCAGCCTGACAGAAGGGAAGCCCGTCCGATGAGGGCCATCATGGTGATGTTCGACAGCCTCAACCGGCACATGCTGCCGCCCTACGGAGGCGACTGGACGCACGCTCCGAACTTCGCGCGGCTCGCCGAGAAGGCCGTCACCTTCGACAACGCCTACGCGGGCTCGATGCCCTGCATGCCGGCCCGCCGCGAACTCCACACCGGGCGGCACAACTTCCTGCACCGCAGCTGGGGCCCGCTCGAGCCGTTCGACGACTCCATGCCCGAACTCCTCAAGCAGAACGGCGTCTACACCCACCTCGTCAGCGACCACCCGCACTACTGGGAGGACGGCGGCGCCACCTACCACGGCCGCTACAACACCTGGGAGTTCTTCCGCGGCCAGGAAGGCGACCCCTGGAAGGGCCAGGTGTCCGACCCGGAGATACCCGGCGACCTGAAGCGGATGCGGTTCGGCTCCTACCGCCAGGACTGGGTGAACCGGCCCCACATGGCGACGGAGGACCGGCACCCGCAGACCCTCACCTTCGACGCGGGCCTGGAGTTCGTGCGGACGAACCAGGACGCCGACCGGTGGTTCGTGCAGATCGAGACCTTCGACCCGCACGAGCCGTTCTTCAGCCACCAGCCGTACAAGGACCTCTACCCGCACGACTACGACGGCCCGCACTTCGACTGGCCCGACTACAAGCGCGTCGTCGAGACCGATGGCCAGGTGGAGCACGCCCGCTTCGAGTACGGGGCGCTCCTGTCGATGTGCGACCACTCGCTCGGCCGGGTCCTGGACACCATGGACGAGCTGGAGTTGTGGGACGACACCCTGCTGATCGTCAACACCGACCACGGGCTGCTGCTCGGCGAGAAGGGCTGGTGGGGCAAGAGCGTCCAGCCCTGGTTCAACGAACTGGTCCACCTGCCGCTGTTCGCCTGGGACCCGCGCAACCGCCGCGCGGGCGAACGGCGTTCGGCGCTCGTACAGACCGTGGACGTGGCACCGACCCTCCTCGAGTTCTTCGGCGTCGACCGCCCCGGCGACATGCAGGGCGCGCCCCTCCCGGTCGCCGAGGACACGCCGGTGCGCGAGGCGGGCCTGTTCGGCATCCACGGCGGACACGTCAACGTCACCGACGGCCGCTATGTCTACATGCGGGCGCCCGCCGCACCCGACAACGCGCCCCTGTACGAACACACCCTGATGCCGACCCACATGCGGGGCCGCTTCTCGCCCGCCGAACTCGCGGACCTGGAACTGGCCGAGCCCTTCGACTTCACCAAGGACATCCGCACCCTGCGCGTGCCGGGCCGCACCCTCGTCAACCCCTACCACCACGGCACGCTCCTCTTCGACCTGGAGACCGACCCCGAGCAGCACACCCCGCTGGTCGACGACGACGCCGAACTGCGCATGGTCGACCTCCTGGTGGAGCTGATGCGCGCGTGCGACGCACCGGCCAGCCAGTACGAACGCCTCGGTCTGCCCGCCCACGGCCCGGTCACGGAGAAGCACCTCCTGGTGCGGGCCCAGCGCGAGCAGGCCGAACGGGCCGCCCAACCGCTGCCCCGCGCCGAGGACTTCCCCGAGGGACGCCTCTCGCTGCGTACGCCCCTCGCGGCGCTGATCTCCGACCCGGTCGCCGTCGAAGTGCTGCGCAGGCACCTGCCCGGCGTCGCCGACTCCGAGCTCCTCCAGATGATCGGGGCGACCCCGCTCATCGATGTCGCCGCGATGGCGGGCGCGCTGTTCCCGCCGTCGAACCTCCGCCTGGTGGCCGAGGAACTCGCCCAACTCTGAGGCCGTAACGGCCATGTGAGCCGGTGACGGGGTTGCCGCCCCGTCACCGGCGATTGCCCTCTCCCTCCCGCAGCTCTCCCGCCAAGAAGAACGCAGAGAAAAGAGAAGGCGCGATGCCTGAGCTTAGCCAGAGCCCCGTCACGCCCAAAGCCGAGGTCCAGGTCGAGGGGCGCTGGCGGCAGCTGTCCCTGCTCGGCGGCACGATGCTGGTCGACAGCACCGAGTCGAGCCTGGTCAACAGCCTCTTCCCGCTGATCCGGCAGTCCCTCGGCGTCTCGCTGGGCGCGCTGGGGATGCTGACCGCCGCGGCCAAGATCGTGGGTGCCTTCACCGGCCCCTTCTGGGTGTGGGCGGCGCAGCGCTGGTCACGCAAGAGCGTCCTCGTCGTGGCCACCGGACTGTGGGGCGTCTGGGGCGTGGCCGCGGGCTTCTCGCAGAACTTCACCCAACTCCTCATCCTCTACACCGTGTTGGCGGCCGGTTACGCCGCCGCCAACCCCATCATCACGGAACTGATCGGCGACCTCTTCGGCGGCTCGTCCCGAGGCCGCGCGGTCGGCGTGGTCTACGGCGCGGTCTCCCTGGCCACCGCCGTGATCGGCCCGCTCAAGGGCCAGCTGGCCGGTGTCGACGACGGCTGGCGCTGGGGCCTGTGGGGCGTCGGCGTCTTCAACATCCTGCTGGGACTCGCCCTTTGGACGGGGTTCCGCGATCCGGGGCACGGCGCGGCCGAGGAGCAGCTCGCCGATCTGGACCGCGCCACCCGCGACGCCCAGGCGAAACTCACCTGGACCAAGGCGCTCTCCCTCCTCAAGATCCGCAGCCTGGTGATCCTCCTCGTCTCGCGCCTGCTGTCCGGACACCTCCTGGTGGGCACCTTCGGCGTGGTCTTCCTCGTGGACGTCTATGGCTTCAGCACCCAGAAGGCGTCGATCGTGCTGCTGCCCTTCGGCGTCGGCTACTTCCTCGGCACGCTCCTCGGCGGCTTCGCGGCAGACCGGGCCACCCGGCGCAGCCCGCGCCACGGCCCTGTCGCGGTCCTCCAGGCGGCCCAGTTCACCTTCGCGCTCTTCGCCTACTTCGGCACCCAGTTCGACTACGGCGGCATCGCCCTGTTCTGCGTCTTCTTCGCCCTCATGGGCGCGACCCAGGGCATCAACCCGAGCGTCAACCGCCCCATGGTCATGGCCATCACCCCACCCGAACTGCGCGGCGCCGCGTTCGCCCTCTACCTCTCCATCGTCGAGGCGATCGCCTGGGCCGCCTACAGCCTCGGCGCCGGCTTCCTCGGCGACGCCGTCGGACTGCGCACCGTCTTCCTGTGGGTCCTCGTCGTCCTCATGCTGATCAACGGCGCCTTCCTGACGCTCCTGCACCGCTCGTACGCCGATGACGTGGCGCGCGTCCAGAAGGAACTGCACGCGCGCCGCGAACAAGCCCTCGACCCCACCGCCTGACGCTTCGCCCCTTTGCACACTCCCACCCACCGCCCCCGCACGCGGACACAGAGAAGAGAGAACCAGCTCATGACGCACGAACGACGACTGCCCGAGGGCTTCCTGTGGGGCGCCTCCACCGCCGCCCACCAGATTGAGGGCGGCAACACCAACAGCGACTGGTGGGAGTTCGAACACAGCGGAATCCCCTACGTCAAAGAACCCAGCGGCGACGCCTGCGACAGCTACCACCGCTGGCGCGAGGACATGGACCTGCTCGCCGAACTGGGCTTCACCGACTACCGGTTCAGCATCGAATGGGCCCGCATCGAACCGGCCCCGGGTGAGTTCTCCCGTGCCGCCATCGCCCACTACCGGCGCATGGTCGAAGGCGCCCGCGAACGGGGCCTGCGCCCCATGGTGACCCTGCACCACTTCACCGCACCCCGCTGGTTCGCCCAGCGCGGCGGCTGGGCCGCCGCCGGGTCGGACGAACTCTTCGCCCGCTACCTCACGGCAGCCGCACCCATCTTCGCCACGGACGTGGCCCACGTATGCACCATCAACGAGCCCAACATTCTCGCCGTCATGGCTGCCGCGCAGACGGCCCTCGCCTCCGGTCAGCCCGTCGACTTCGCCGAGAACCCGCCGGCCCCGGACGAAGCCACCACCGACGCCCTGATACGCGCGCACGCCCGCGCCGTCGACACGGTCAAGTCCCATGCGCCACAAACGAGTACGGGCTGGTCCGTCGCCAACCTGGTGTGCCAGCCCCTGCCCGGAGCCGAGGACGTTGCCGCGGCCTTCCGGCACCCCCGGGTGGACGTCTTCCTCGAAGCCGCCCGCGGCGACGACTGGCTCGGAGTACAGGCGTACACCCGCACCCTCATCGGCCCGAACGGCCGGCTGTCCGTGCCCGAGGGCGCGGAACTCACCCTCATGGGATGGGAGTACTACCCGCAGGCGCTCGGCCACGCCCTGCGGCACAGCGCCGCCGTCACCAGCGGCACCCCGCTGATCGTCACCGAGAACGGCATCGCGACCGCCGACGACTCCCGCCGCATCGACTACACCACAGGCGCCCTGGACGCCCTGGACGCCGCCATGCGCGACGGCATCGACGTCCGCGGCTACTTCCACTGGAGCGCTCTGGACAACTATGAATGGGGCCGCTACGCGCCGACCTTCGGCCTGATCGCCGTCGACCGAGGGACCTTCGTCCGTACCCCCAAGCCCTCGGCCGCCTGGCTCGGCGCCATCGGCCGCACCCGCGTACTGCCCGGTGAGGTGTGAGGGAACGGAACGACGGGCGACCGGGCCTTGCCGGCAGCGAGAGCCGAGGTCATGCCGGTACCTCCCATCAAGGACGACCTGACCGAGGCGCCCGGCGCCCTGGCCCTGTTCAGGACCGGGGGTGGATGCGGCCGGGGCGGGCAGGGCCACGATGGGTCGGCGCGGGTCGGGGTCGGCCGGGATGACGTCGGACGTCTTCACCAGCCAGCGCAGCACGGCATCGTGCCGGCGCCGTTCCGCGTCGGCGTGTTCGGGACGGCCCGCGAGGTTCGTGCGCTCGTGCGGGCCCCTCGACGGTGACCGTGACAGTTCCGCGCCGGCTCCGGCGCTCCAACCGTCCCTCGACGCCTTGGAGCGAGGTGGTCCAGGACCTAGACGCTGGTGTCGGACTATGGTCAGTCAGGTCGCGGTCGACAGAGGCGCTCCGGGCTCCGCTTGGATGGCGGCGGTAGGAGTCCTGCGCACCGTCGGGGTTGGGCAGCATCCGCCAGGGGGAGCCTGTGTCCTGCGGACCGCTGACTGACGCGGAACCCCGATGGTGTAGCGGCCGTTGTTCGAGAGCCGGAGAAACTTCAGGGATGGAGTTGATGCACGGTGGAACGACGCATGCCGGTGGCGACGCACTGGGGCAATTTCGTAGCCGTGGTCGATTCGGGTCAACTGGTGCGCATTGAGCCCCGAGGTGATGACCCCGCGCCGTCGCCGATCGGCCCGAGCATGGTGACGGCTGCTGAGGACAGTGCGCGTGTGCTGCGTCCCGCGGTGCGCAAAGGGTGGCTCAATGGTTTGCCGCGCGCCGATGAAACGGCCAGAGGTGCGGACGGCTTCGTAGAGGTCAGCTGGGACGACGCGCTCACGCTGGTGAGCGAGGAATTGCGCCGAGTGCGCGCACAGCACGGGGACAGCGCGGTGTTCGGCGGCTCGTACGGCTGGGCCAGTGCGGGCGGGTTCCACCATGCGCAGGGTCAGCTCCAGCGGTTCCTGGCGTTGGGCGGGGGCTACACCGACTCGCGCAACACTTACAGCACCGCCGCTCTTGAGGTCGTCCTTCCGCATGTGATCGGCGGGGCTCCGTGGAGCTACCAGTCCCGGATGCCGATGTGGGACGAGATCGCCGAGAGCTGTGAGCTCGTGGTGGCGTTCGGGGGGCTGGCTCTGAAGAACAGCCAGATCAACCCTGGCGGGCTGGCCCGGCACCAGACGCAGGACCTGCAGCGGAAGTGCCGTGAGGCCGGGGTGCGGTTCGTGAACGTCAGCCCGATCCGCAGTGACACCGCCGACTTCCTCGACGCAGAGTGGCTGCCGGTCATCCCCAACACCGACACTGCCTTGATGCTCGGCATCGCGCACACGATGCTGGTCAACGACTGGCACGACGAGGACTTCCTCACCCGCTGCTGTAAGGGGTTCGACCGCTTCGCCTCCTACCTAACCGGCGACGTGGACGGCGTCGTCAAGGACGCCGACTGGGCTGCGAGGACCACGGGCATCAGCCGCGACACGATCGCCGATCTCGCCCGCCGCCTGTCCACACAGCGTTCCCTCATCATGGTCAACTACGCGATACAGCGGGCGGACCACGGTGAGCAGCCGATCTGGATGTCGGTCGTGCTGGCGGCCATGGCGGGTTCGCTGGGCCGGCCCGGCTGCGGCTGGGGCGC
Source organism: Streptomyces sp. NPDC032198 (assembly GCF_040636975.1). NCBI lineage: Bacteria > Bacillati > Actinomycetota > Actinomycetes > Kitasatosporales > Streptomycetaceae > Streptomyces > Streptomyces sp. NPDC032198. The sequence goes on from NZ_JBEZVL010000017.1 coordinate 158,069, forward strand.
GGGCTACGCAACGATGGACGCTACCGGTGTTGCCCCGGGCCGACCGTCGGTCGCGTCGATGCCGCGGGTGGCGAACCCTGTTGCGGACTTCATTCCGGTCGCCCGGATCGCCGACACCCTGCTGGAACCGGGCGCGACCATCGACTACGACGGTCAGCGCCTGACCCTGCCGGACCTGCGCCTGATCTACTGGTGCGGAGGAAACCCCTTCCACCACCACCAAGACCTCCACCGCCTCACCCGAGCCTGGCAACGCCCGGACACGGTGGTGGTCCATGAAGCCTGGTGGAATACCACGGCGAAGTTCGCCGACATCGTGCTTCCCGTCGCGACCAGCCTGGAGCGTGACGACTTCGCCGCGGGGTTCTCCGACCCTCACCTCGTCGCGATGCCGAAGGTCCGCGAGCCGGCCGGCGAGGCACGCACCGACCACCAGATCTTCGCCGCTTTGGCTGCCCGGCTCGGCTATGAGCGCGAGTTCACCCAGGCGCGTTCCGAGATCGAATGGGTCCGGCATCTGTACGTCCAGACACGGGCGAGCCTCGGCGGCGACGCGTCCCTGCCAGACTTCGACGACTTCTGGCAACGCGCCTGCGGTGTCGAACTGCCGGCACTCAGCGGGCCGTTTCCTGGCAGCTTCGAAGCACTGCGCTCTGATCCGCAGCGCTTCCCCCTGACGACACCGTCGGGCCGGATCGAGATCTTCTCCGAGGAGATCGACTCGTTCGGCTACGACGACTGCACCGGACATCCGACGTGGTTCGAACCCGTGGAGTGGCTTCGCGCCGACCTGGCGGACCGCTTCCCGCTGCACCTGATCTCCAATCAGCCTGCCTCACGCCTGCACAGCCAGTACGACAACGGCGGCCACAGCCTCAAGTCAAAGATCCACGGCCGCGAGCCCGTGACGATCAATACGCAAGATGCGGCATCACGCGGTATCGAGAACGGCATGATCGTGCGCGTCTTCAACGACCGAGGCAGCTGCCTGGCGGGCGCGATCCTGTCGGACGCCGTTATGCCCGGCGTCATCCAGCTGTCCACCGGAGCGTGGTGGGACCCGGCCCAGCCGGGCCGGAGCGGAACCTTGGACCGCCACGGCAACCCGAACACCCTCACCGGGGACCGCGGGTGCTCGCGTCTGTCCCAGGGACCCAGCGCGCACAGTGCTCTCGTCGACGTCGAGGTCTACGACGGGCCGGTCGAGGAGGTACTCGCCTTCGCACCACCACACCTCGAACACTGAAACGAAGCCAACTCAACGACGGGGGAGTATGCCGTGTTCACCGTCGTCGGGCGCCCGGTCGGCAGGTCCGACCGGGCGCCCAGCCTTCACTCGGACGCTTGCGTCTCCGTAACTGTGTGAATACGGTGCGCAGTCATGACTGCGCTTCAAGACCTCAAGTACGGCCAGTGGTTCAGGGGCGCGGATGTCGACGGCGACGGGTTCATTACCCAGCACGACGTCCGCAAGATGAGCGAGCGCTACATCAGCGCCCGCGAGACCACCCCTGATGCCGAGACCGTCCGCCGGCTCACCGAGGGGATGGACCAGTTCTGGTCGAACGTCATCGCTCCGATGGATAAGGACGGTGACGGGAAGGTCGATGTGCGGGAGATGATCGAAGGCTTCAAGAGTGTCCTGACCGACCGCGCGCTCTACCCGCATCAGATTGCGCCGGTCACCAACTCCTTCTTCGACCTCGTCGACCTCAACGGAGACGGCAAGATCGACCAGGCCGAGTTCCAGCAGATGTTCGACTCGGTCGCCGCCGTTCCCGGCGGCGACTGTGCCGCCGTTTTCGCCGCTCTGGACCTCGACGGTTCCGGCGGACTGGACCGTGACGAGTTCCACCAGGCACTCGAAGAGTTCTTCTACGGCAACGACCCCGACGCTCCCGCCAACCACATCTTCGGCAAGGTCACCGCCTGAAAAGTCCCCGGATACGCCTCCCGGGCCCGCGCTTGTGCCAGGGCCTGTCCTCTGGCTGGCGGGCGCGTGGCGGCTGGGTGTTGCTGTTGGAGGGAGCGGTCTGGGCGTCTTCCAGCACACCGCGGATGTCCGCAGGAGACAGCGGGGCGGGCAGGAACTGCCTGGGAGAGTGCCGGGTCCGTACGAGGTCGGTGAAGAGGGAGGCGGTGGTGGGCACGACAGGTTCCTTCGAGGGGTGTTGTCGTTGCCGCGGCGCGACCGCACCGGCCGTGCCGCGGGCAGGGGCCGTGTGTCAGCGGTGGAGAGAGCGGTTGAGCTCCACCGCCTCCTCCAGCGTGGGAGCGGAGGTGAGCGTGGCGAAGCGGCTCATCTGACGGTCCCGGTTGCGCGGTGCCTCGCTGCGGTCGGCGGCGGCCAGAGCCCGCTCCAGGTCGTACAGGCTCAGCTCGGTGCAGTAGGCGGGCGTCATCGGCTGCTGGCGCCAGGAGTCGGCCAGCACGCCGGCGTCATAGGGGTCGAAACCGCTCTCGTCCACCAGGCGCATGCCGACCCGGCGTGCCTCCTCGGAGTCGGCGGCGACCGGGAGAGCGATACGGCCCGGGGTTCCCGCCGGTACACCCCTGGTCTGCAGGGTGCCTGCCAAGGCCGCGTTCCACGCCTTCACCACGGGGCGCCCCAGCTGCTCGGCCACCCAGAGGCTCTCCACCTGACCGTCCTCCACCGCGTCGACGCGACCGCCCAGATGGGGGAAGTAGTTGGAGGTGTCGATGACCACGGTCTCGGTCGGCACGTGGGCGAAGAGTCCGGCCACGTCCGGGACGCGCGTGAAGGGGACGGACAGGATGATCACGTCCTTGCCCCGCACAGCCTCCTCCGCGGCCACCGCGCGCGCCCCGAACTCCAGCACGGTGGCATCCACGGTTTCCGGGCCTCGGGAGTTCGCCACCTGCACGTCGTGTTCCCCGGCGCTGAACGTGCGGACCAGCGAGGTGCCGATCAGACCGGTGCCGATGATGCCAAGTCTCATGATTTGTCCTTCCAAAAGTCGCGTCATTCCCCGGAGAGGGGCGGCGTAGTCGACGCCTACGTCCGACGGGGTCTCGTGCGCGTGCGGGGGTTTTCGGCCGGGGTCTATTCCGTGTCGCCGGGTCGGCGATATCCGCTCTCGATGAGGTCGCGCAGCCGGCCGAGCGCTTCCTCGTCGGCGCCGCCGGTGCCCATGAGCCATGCCACCGAGCAGGCGGCGAGGAACAGGTCGAACCCCGTCACCGAGGGCCGGGCGCGTCCCGTCCGCTGGGCGGCCTTGACGTACTCGTCCGTGGTGGCGATGAGGATGTCGCACGGCAGGGTCAGGGGATTGTCCGGCTCCTGCGCCTTGGCCGCGGCCATGAGCGGTTCCGGCAGCCCACTGAAAGCGCTGAAGTACGCCTCCATTGCCCGTAGCCACTGACGCAGCCGCTCGGCCGGGTCATTGATCGGGGCGATCTGCGCCCGGCGGGCCATCAGCTCGTCCGACCGCGTCTGCAGCACCGCGGCCAGCAGTGCCTCCCGGGTCGGGAAGTGCCGGTACAGCGTCGCGGGCCCGACCCCGGCCTCCTTGGCGACCGCTTCGAGCGAGGTGCTCACCCCATACCTCAGGAAGTGGCGCTGCGCGGCTTCCAGGAGAGCTGCACGGTTGCGCATGACGTCCGCACGTGGTTTGCGTCCACGCCGGTCCTCAGTGCCCATACGCACTCCCGTTTCCGCGGTTCCTGTAAAACGAAGGCTGCCTCCGTATTGAGATCAGCGTAAAACGGAGGCAGCATCCGGTCAATATGGCCCCATGGGCCAGCGACGGCCATGGGCCAGCGACGGCCATGGGCGGCGGACGCCGTCACATCCGCTGCCCCCCGCTCCGCGGCCTGCTGATCCGATCCCGAAAGCGGGATGATTGGAGGAGTCGGACCGCGAACAGGTAGTCGGAACCGTCTTCTGGCGTCCACATGGTCCAATTCGATGCTGTTCACGCGGGTTTGGCTTTCGTGGTCCAGGTGCGTCGACGCTGTTGGTGACACGGACGTGACAGATGTTGACCCCCGTCGGCCTGCGGGGCCGCTGGCGCGGCGCTGGTCGGCCGCGACTTGGGAGTAGATGCTTCCGGTAGGTCGGGGCGCCCAAGAATTCGAACAGCTGTAGGCATTGTGGCGCGGGATGGCTACGATCGCAGTCGCCCGTCCGTGACCTGTTGTGGGTGCGGATGGTGCAGCGATTGGGCGCCGGATGACCGATGCGGAGCTATCCGGGGTAGCGGTCGACGATCGCACGAGTGTCTGTACTAGCCTTGCCGTTCGTTTGGACGCGTTCCCGTGTCCAGGGCCGGTCGAGGTCTGTTGGCTTTGTTGTTGAGGCTGCTTCCGGTGGCGCGGGGCAAGCGGTAAGGATGAGCGCGTACAGCCCTGCTGGGGAGAGCGTCGGTGCAGTACGAGAGCGGGTTGGTCGATGGCAATCGCGGCACGAGAGCCCTTGGGCGTGGTTGCGGGAGCGCTGGCTCCCGGCGATCTCGTACCCCGCGGTGCGAACCTGGCGGTTGTTGAAGCCGAGGGAGCGAAGGTCGTTGCGGCCTACCGAGTCGAGGCGCGAGAGCGGGAGCGACGGGCGGCTGCGGGTATGCCACCGCTGACGCGACCGGATGCCCTGAACCTCTTGATGGCGCTGCCGCTTGGCGAGCCTGTTCCTGCCGGATCACTGAACGGCAGGGAACGCCGAGCGTTGAAGGGCCTGCCGAAGGGGGCGGTGGTCCGACGCGACGGATCGATTACCCGTCTGGCAACCCAGCCGGTCCACGTCGACATGGTGTTCGTGCCCGGACGCAGCTGGGAATCGGCGATGGAGCGGGCCGAGCGGTTCACGCCATTCACTGCTCGTTCCGTATTGATCGATGGCGCGTTGCGGCGCAAGAACGAGGCGGTGATGCGCGCTGACTTCTACGGCATTGGGTTGCTCCATGTCCAGGGTGATGCGGTCGAGGTTGTTGTGCCACCCAGTCCCTTCGTGCGCAAGCGCCATACGGTTGCCGGCTGGAAATTCCTGGAAGACGTCCACCGTCAGCTCCCCTGAGGGGGTGCATCCGGCTATTGAGTGACGGGCAACGTCGCCCATGCTTTGAGCGGCGCGGGTACCTGGAACCCGGACTTGGGACTCGCACCCATTCCGATGCGCTGGTTTTCCAGTGCGTAGTGGTCGACGGCTGCAGCGCATTTGTTGCGCCACCACGTCCTACGCTCGGGGCCGGCTCGGTAGCTGGCCATGTCGCTGACCCATGCGCCCCAGGTGTGGATGTTGTGGTTCTCGGCCTCACGCCGCGTTTCACCGTCGGAAAGGTAAAAGCTGTCGAGGCTGCGCCCGTCGCACTCCTCGCAGTCGCAGGTTGCCGGATCGGCATTGCCGTAGACCTTGGACAAGAACTCGGCGCCCTTGAAGCACATCAACTGCGGCATCAGGATGTGCGGGTACGTGGGCCCGCCACCGCGCTTGCCTATCTGGGCCTTCTCGTCGGGCGGTATCGCGTGGCGGAGCGAGCTCTGGACGCCGATTCCCGCGCAGAGGGCGCCGTGCGCCATCACGTCGAGAGCTGCGAGGTCTGTGCGCAGCAGTGACATGTGCTCGACCTCGGTGAACAGCCTGCGCAAGTTGGCCGGGATGTCCTTCGTCTGTCCCAGCGGGTCGAACTGGCGGAAGAGGATGACTGCCTTCGGGTGACGGATCTTGTCGCAGACCGCGATCAGTTGGCCGATGTTCTCCCGGCTCAGCCAGGTGACATCGATCGGAAGGGAGACAAGGGTATCTGCTCGCTCGATGCGGTTGGCTTCCCGCATAACCGCTTTCAGGGCACGGGAGTTCGCCGGCGGTATGTAGCCGGTGGGTGTCAGCGCTGCGGTTGCCCCTCGAGCCTTCTGGAAGTTCAGCGAGGTGTCCACGGCGGCGAACAGTTCGTCGGGAGGAGCCATGAACGGCTCCTCCGCCGTTGCCGTGTACGTGGTGTACACGGCGCTGTCGATCAGCAGAGTGCCCTGGTAGCCGACGTCGGCGCGGAGCTGGAAGGCGCGTGCGTCAGCGTTGGCACCCGTCATGACCACGCCGCTCAGGCCGTCATCGAGGGCCGGGCGAGGTCGGGGAGTGTACTGGGCATGTTCGTGCAGTAGTACCCGGCCCTGCAGGAGCGGCACCGCTGCCACGGTGTGGTCGAGCGTCTTCACGGCGGGCGGTCGCCGCCTGGGATCGGGAGCGTTGCTCATGAATCACCTCGCAGAAGGGTCCGGCACGTCCTTGTGTCCGGAGGGAGAAGAAGCGCACAAGTAGATCTCGTGGAACTCCTCACGACCCAGGCCCGCCAGATGAGCGGTCTCGGTCGCACTGAGGTGGTGCTGTGCCTCAAGCCGGGTGACGGCCTGGGCGATATGGTGCGGGGTCTCGCGCCGGATGACGACTGGTTCGTTGGTGCGGTAGCCGAGCGCGGACAACTCGACCATGAGTGTGCGGTACTGCCATTCGCTGATCACGCCCAGGTCCACGGCCCGCCGGATGAGAGCGGCCATGGAGACCCCCCAGCGGGCTTTGAGATCCATGAGGCGGGCGACGTCGACGCCGGGCTTCAGCTCGCCCAGGATGGCCTCGTGCGGCATGAGGAACTCAGCGGCGAACCGGTCGGCTTGGGCCTCCTGAGTACGCCCCTCGCCCGGCTCGTGGTGCATGATCAGATGGCCTAGCTCGTGAGCGAGGCTGAAGCGTGAACGATCCCCGGGGACAGAGGAGTTGAGGAGTACCAGCGGCGCCCTGCCGTGCGGCCACTGGCTGACGGCGTCGAGCTCGGTGGTACCCAGATCGCGGACGACGACCAGGGCGCCGGCGTCTTCGAGCAGCGCGACCAGGTCGTCGATGGGGCCGGCGGGAACGTTCCACTCTTCGCGTACCGTCTCCGCAGCGTCCGCGGGAGTGTCGAAGTCGTTGACTTCAATGGGCCTGAACCGGTGGGGACGACGGGGGTCTACCGCCTGCGTCACCGCTTCGACCTGGAGGCGGGTGAGCGCCAGCGTCGCATGAATCCGGCGCAGCGCAGGGGCTCCCAAAGAGACCCGCTTCCGGTGGTGTATCAGCCCGATGCCTACCCCGGCCGTATCAGTGGCCTGGCACAGCATTTCGGGGGTGAAGCGAAGCGCGGCGGCGAACAGGAGCACCCGCTCCGCCCGGACCGGGATGCGTCCGGCCTCAGCCCGGCTTACGTACCCCTGCGTGATGCGGTTGCCGTCCACCTGCGACATCTGCTCGGCAAGCTCGGACTGGGTCCACCCCCGAGAGTCGCGCGCCAGGGCGAGCATGGCGGGATCCGCCAGCAACTCCTTCTGATCACTCACGGCCCACCTCCAGCCCTGGCAAGTCTCAACTCCACTAAGGATACACGGTTTTATCCCTCAAAATATTCCTGACATGATCCGTAAGGTGTCATGCCTTCAGGGATACCACGCGCCACCGACAGTCCAAGTTCACGTCTCTTGAACGTCGTTGGGCGAGGGGAGGGCTTCACTTGCATGATCCGCCCGAGACGGTGGATCGCTGCGCAGATCAGGAGGTCGCTCCACGGAGGAACACAGGGTTGCCGCATCGCGTTCGTCACGGCTGTATCTCTCGCACGTTCGCCGCCATCAACGAACATCAGTTGCCGCATAGGTGCGGTCGGCGGTCGAGTTTGAGCACCTCGGGTTCGGATGTTGTGGGGGCACGAGGATGGGTGGGTGCTGTCCCGGATCTGGGGTCTGGCTCCTGACATCTCTGACCGACGTGTCCTGTTCTCACAGTGTCGGCCGTGGGTCGGGGATGGTGCGTTGTCGAAGTCCGATCAGCAGCGCAACCTCGAGTGTTGGGGCTCGGCCCTCCATAATGGGCGCCAGGTCGACTTCGTGGTCAAAGTGCGCTACGCCAAGAAGACCGACGACGGCCGCTACACCGCCCCCGGCGCGAAGGGGAAGATCGGTGTGATCACCGCCTACTGCAGAGGGGTGCAGAAGTGCCCGTCATGGGTCAACCGCTAGCGGCCGTCTCCCCAGACTCGCTGTTCCGTACGCAGTGCGCCGTCGCGGATGCGCTGTGGCACTACACCACCACCCCGGTCGCCAGGCCGTACTACGTGCGCGGGTGCATCCCCGACCTGGACGAGCCCCGGGTGACAGTTGCGCTGTGGACCGGTCCCGCTGCGCGCGAGAAGAAGAACCTCTTCCTGTCCATCCCGCTGGTGTCCGACGGTGTGCCCCTCTCGGCGACGCACGTCACCTTGGGGCTGCTGCGGCTGGGCCGGGGAACCCATATGTTCGGCTTCACCGGCCACCGGTTCGACGGCAAGCGCGTCCTAAACGGCAGCGCGCTGGTCAAGGGGGTCGCGGCAGGCCCACCCACTGGGGAGAGTGGTGAACGTCAGGGGCCCAGGGGCTTCTACTTCGAGCGGCCCGGACGGTTGACGAAATACTGAGTACTGAGCCGGCCCCGAGCCCGTGTCCGCCGTGCGGCGCTGCTCTGCGATGCTCGCCACGGGAAGGCCCACCGCGTTGGAGGCCGACGCCCGCTGACAACGGCGATGACCGGTGACACGGTCATCGCCGGCAGGCCCGGTGGGCGGGTGGCGGGAGCATCACGCCACCCATCGGACACGGCCCTAGCCGCGGCCGGCATGGCCCACGGCAACCTCACCCTCCTCCTCCAAGCCACCGCCGTCACCGACCGCTGGGGCGCCACCCACTACGGCACCCTCTCGGGTCTGTCGGCCCCGCCCGCCACCGTCGCGGCAGCGATCGCCCCGTGGGCCGGGGCCAGCCTGGCCCAGACGCGCACGGTGACGAGGCTCCGTCGGCGTCGCTGTGCGCGGCCCCCGCACCCTGTGCCGCCGCCGTTACTGATCAAACTTCGGTGACACGTGCTCAAGGTTCGATGACACAGGACAGTGGTGGAGAAAACGCGACTTCGCCGCGGGGCAGGGCTTGTCATGCCGGCCGAGAGTAGTTGAGCGAGATCAGGTGCCGGTACTTCGCATGGCGCGCCCTCGGCCGTAGTGGCAGATTCCGTGGTGCACGTCGGTGGCTCATCACCGGCGTCCGACTCATGCCGCCGTCGGTGGAGAAGGAGCAAGCTGCCAGATTTCCAGGCGCTACCGAGGCGCTGTTGGGCTGGTCGTTCTTCGGGCGTTGGCAGGTGGACCTTGCGGGGAGGCCGGTCAGGGCAGAGTGCGAACCGCGTCAGCGATGGCGGGTCGGAGCTGTTCGAGGGTGTGGTCGGGGCCGAGGATCATGCGGCGGAGCTGGGGCATGGCCAGGCTCCAGCCGACCAGGCCGAGGGTGAAGAACAGCCGGTCGCGGGCTTCGCCGTCCGAGGCGGTCTGGGTGGCGCGGACCTTGTCCTCGTAGTGCTGGGTGCGGGCCTCTTCGCCGGGGACGGGCTGGTCGCCGAGTTCGAGGGCCTCCCACATGAGCAGGCGCAGGGCTTCGGGGTGGGCGCGGTGGTAGTCGAAGAGCCGCTCGGCATAGGCGGGCAGGTCCTCGTCGCCGGGCGGGACGGCCTGAGCGAGGTCGGCCATGAGGTGCTCCAAGACGGCGGCGAAGAGCTTGTTCTTGTCGCCGAAGTACTCGTAGATGGCCCGCTTGTTGGCCTTGGCCTGGGCAGCGATGCGGTCCACGCGGGCGCCGGCCACGCCGTGCTGGGCGAACTCCGCAGCCGCCGCCGCCAGGATCCGCTCTTTGGTTGCCTTCGAGTCGTACGCCATGCACCGATGGTAACGAACCAGTTCGTTTGACCGATCGCGGTGCCGTCTGCAACTCTCTCCCCATCATCCGAACCATCTAGTTCGTTCGTTTGGAGTTGTGATGCCTTGCCCTGACCTGCCACCGCCCTCCGCACCGGCCCTGTCCCGTCGGCTGCCGTTGGTCATGGCGCTGGCCTGCGGGGTCAGCGTGGCGAACGTCTACTTCCCGCAGGCCCTGGCGCCGCTCATCGCCGACAGCTTCGGCATCACGGCGGATGCGGCCGCGGCCGTGGCGACTGTGACGCAGCTCGGGTATGCGGTCGGGATCTTCTTTCTGGTCCCACTCGGCGACCGGCTCCCGCGCCGCCCCCTGGTGACCGCGCTGCTCGCCGTGACCGCCCTTGCCCTCCTGGCCGCCGCTCTCGCCCCGGCCACCGGCGCCCTGCTCGCGGCCGGCGCGGTGGTCGGGGTGGCGACCGTGGTGCCACAGCTGTTGCTGCCCATGGCCGCGGGGCTGGTTTCGGCCGACCGGCGAGGCGCCGTCATCGGGACCCTGCAGGGCGGGCTGATCGGCGGGATCCTGCTGGCCCGCACCTTCGGCTCCACCCTCGGGGAGCAACTGGGCTGGCGCGCCCCGTACTTGGTCGCGGCCGCGCTCACCGTACTGCTGGCGATCGTGCTCCACACCGCCCTGCCGGATACCGCTCCGGCCGTCCGAGAGCGCTACAGCGCCCTGCTCGCGGCCGGCGTACGGATGCTGCGCACCGAGCCGGACCTGCGGCGCTCGGCGCTCTTCCAGGCCACCCTCTTCGGCGGTTTCAGTGCCGCCTGGACCGCGCTCGCTCTGCTGATCACCGGCCCTCGCTACGGCCTTAATACGCAGGTGGTGGGCGTGTTGGCATTGATCGGGGCGGCCAGCATGTTCTGCGCCCCGGCCGCCGGACGGTGGGTGGACCGCAACGGCGCGGACCGGGTGAACCTGTGGTGCATCCTTGCCACCCTCACCGCAGCAGCCGTCCTGGCCGCAGGCGCGGCCGGCTCCTGGATGGGACTGGCGGCCCTGGTGGCCGGGCTGTTGCTGCTCGACATCGCGGTGCAGTGCAGCCAAGTCGCCAACCAGGCCCGCATCTTCGCACTGCGCCCCGAGGCCCGCAGCCGACTGAACACCGCGTACATGACCTGCTCGTTCCTCGGCGGCAGCGCCGGATCCTGGCTCGGCATCCGCGCCTATGCCCAGCTGAGCTGGCTGGGCGTGTGCGCACTCATAGGAGTACTCGCTCTCCTCGCGTTCACCCTCTACCTCACCGGTGCCCGTCGGCAGCAGGCCCGCGCTGCGGAACAGCCCGCTGCGGCACAGACCGAACTGCGCGCCCGGTGAGCGGCGACCGGCCCCCGGCGCGGGCCCCTCCGGCCGCCTCGGATCACTCCGCCCCTCCGCCCTCCGATTCGAAGGATCCTTCATGACATACCCGGCCATGCCGCTGGCAGTGCTCCAGTTCTTCCGCGCCTCCCAGCAGGGCGATGCCGACGCCTGGGCCCAGGCATTCGCCGCAGACGGCGTCTTCCACGACCCGGTCGGCACACCGCCCCTCACCGGACGCACCGCCATCCGCGACTTCATCGCCTCCGTACTGCCCAACTTCCAGCCCTTCCTCGGCCTTACCCCCCTGGAGGCACACACGGTCGGCAACCGGGTCGCCGTCTCCTGGCGCGGCGCGGCCGTCGCCCTGAACGGCAGGCCGGTCAACTGGTCCGGCATCAACATCTACGAACTGGGCGAGGACGGCTTCATCCAGGACGCCAAGGCGTACTTCAACCACGCCGCCTTCCAAGCCCAGCTCGCCAGCTAACACCGGTTCATAGTCACCGGTGCGGGCTCGGAAGAACGGACAGGTCGAGCCCGTACCGGGTCCGCTCCCCTCCCGCCGTCGCACCCGGTGTTCCATGTCGAGCAGGCCCACCTCGGCGCTCTCCTACTCGATCCGCAGGGCCTTCGCGACGTGACCGGGATCGGCCCGACGAGTTCTCTACTGCCGCCCACGCCGCCAGGCATCGAAGTGGTCCCACAACCAGCCGCTTCCCAGCGCCACTTCACGACGCCTGACCTTCAGCCCATCGTCACGGAATAGGGCCGGTGGGAGCCGCCATGGCCGAGCCCAAACAAGTCGCCCTAGCCAGGTTGAGCGACGGACCAGATCAACTGAGACAACACCCCGCACCCCAGCTTCAGGGACCAGACCACTTGAGATCTTCGGCACCTTGGCGTCTCGACTGATCTGGTCGCCGCAGGTCACAGCCCTACCCACAGACCAGATCATTTGAGACGGGACATCGGTGATGACGGCCGCCGTCGAGGCCCCGCGCTGGGGGCCCGACAGCGGGTGACGTCAGGCGGGCCGGCTGACGTCGTCGAAGTCGGTGGAAGCCGACAGCTCGGCCCATGCCAGCATGTCGCGCTCGAAGGCGTCGCGTCCGCCCTGGACGAGCCGAAGCGCGTCGGTGCCGAGCAGCAGGCGCGTCGGCGGCTGGTCGGCCGCCACGATGCGCAGCACCGCGGCCGCGGCCTTGTCCGGGTCGCCCGGCTGGTGCCCGCTGCCGTGGGTGCGCCGGGCGCGCAGCGGCTCGAACAGCTCGTCGTAGTCGGCGATCACACGGGGTGCGCGGATCATCGAGCGGCCGGACCAGTCGGTTCGGAAACTGCCCGGCTCGACGGCGGTGACATGGATGCCGAAATCGGCGACCTCCTTGCCGAGCGTCTCGAGGATGCCCTCCACCGCGAACTTGCTGCCGTGGTAGAAGCTGAGGCCCGGCATGGTGATCAGCCCGCCCATCGAGGTGACGGCGATGATGTGGCCCGAACGGCGCTCCCGCATGTGCGGCAGCACGGCCTTGATCACCGCAACGGTTCCGTAGACGTTCACTTCGAACTGACGGCGAAGGTCATCCATCGACGATTCCTCGAAGAGGCCGTCGTGGCCGTACCCGGCGTTGGCGACGAGTACGTCGACCGGGCCCAGGTCGCGCTCGGTCTCGTCCACGACCGTGTCCACCGTGTCATGGTCGGTCACGTCCAGGATGCGGGCGTGCGCGTCGCCGGCGAGCGCCTCAAAGGCCCGTGCGTCGGCGGTGGTGCGCACCGTGCCCACCACCTGGTGACCAGCGGCCAACGCCGCGCGAGCGAGTGCGCGGCCCAGGCCGGTGCTGACGCCGGTGATCAGGAATGTCTTGGTGTCCGACACAGGAGTTCCCTTCGTTCGATGTGAACAGCGGCCGGCCGGGGCGGTGAGGCCCCGGCCGGTCTCGACACGTTCCACTTCAGCACCGGAATCGGCTGCTGATCGACTTCCGGGGAGTCCGCTTCGCCCCGGGGACAGCCGGACCGGGGGACTGCCAGTCCCCCTTTCGCGGGCCGTCGGGGCGATCTTGGGCCCTATCGTGAACGGCATGGACCGCAACACAGCTCTCGGTGAGTTCCTCCGCTCTCGGCGGGCACGGATCACCCCGCGTCAGGCGGGCCTGTCCGACGACGGCGGCTCTCGGCGAGTGCCAGGACTGCGCCGCGAAGAGATCGCGCAACTGGCGGGCGTGAGCGTCGACTACTACGTACGCCTGGAACGCGGACGCCGGCTGAACGTCTCCGAGACCGTGCTGGACGCCATCTCGCGCGCGCTACGCCTCGATCCCGTCGAACGCACCCATCTGTTCCAGCTCGCCAAGCCCGCCGCAGGCAGGCCCCGCCGCACGGCGACGCGTCCGCAGCCGGTCCGCCCGGGGCTGCGCGACCTGCTCCGGATCCTCGACCACACCCCCGCCCTTGTGCTGGGGCGGCGACTGGACGTACTTGCCTCCAACCAGATGGCACGTGCGCTGCTCACCGACTTCGAGGCCCTGCCGCACCGCGAGCGGAACCTGGTGCGGTTCATGTTCGGCGACGAGACCGCCCGCTCGCTGTATACCCACTGGGACACTCACGCCCAGGACATTGTCGCCTCGCTCCGGCGAGACGCCGGACGCCATCCCCACGATCCGCTGCTGGCCGAACTCGTCGGCGAACTCTCCATCACGGATGAGGACTTCCGCAGCTGGTGGGCCGACCAGAACGTGTATCGGCACACGCATGGCAGCAAACACTTCCACCACCCGATCGTCGGCCCGCTCACCCTCAATTACGAGTCCCTCACCCTGCCCGCCGACCCGGACCAGCGGCTGAGTGTCTACACCGCCGAGGCAGACTCCAGCTCCGAAGAGGCGCTTCGGCTACTGGCCGCGTGGATACGGCAGCGCGAGACCTCGCACGGGCAGCACGCAAATCATTAGACGCCCGCCGGTCTGCGAGAAGCGGTCGGCCATAGTGGCTGCGTCCCATGAGCCGGTATGGACGTTATAGAACACCGGCAGACCTTGCGCCCCACCGCCGGTGTCCCGGAAGAACCGGGATTGAGAGCAATGCGACCTGCTCATTCGTGCGTGCGGCGCAACAACTCTCAGCACCTGGTCAGAGGTTAAAACTCAAGCTAGGCGGTGTCTTCAAACGTCACGCCCACAGCAGGAGTGATGCGAGCGTGACGGCTGCTTGGTAGGACTCGGCGGTCTTGTCGTAGCAGGTGGCGATGCCGTGCCACTGCTTGAAGCGGTTGAAACAGCGTTCGACGACGTTGCGGTGCTTGTAGAGTTGCGGGTCGAAGGCCGGCGGGCAGCCGCTAAGGCGGCCGCCCGCCGGGGGTTGGCGATCTGGTCGGCACGTTCGGGGTGGTGTGGCCGATGTCGTGCCGCCGGAGCCAGTCCCGGATCGCTTCCGAGCTGTATCCCTTGAAGCGCGCGGGTTCGCGCAGTCCGGGTCTCGAACGGCGACGAACCCGCCCACCGTCTCATCATGAACGCGTTTTCGCGGGTGGGTTCGCCCACGTTGGTGTGCCGCGGTGGGTGGTGGAGACCGGGTGCGGAAAGGTGTGAGGGTGCTGACGTCTCCGATTGAGCCGATGCTGGCGCGCTCCAGCGAGTCCATGTCTCGTGCTGGGAGGAAGACCACAAGATGCCTCCCGGTCTGGGGGTCTCGGTCAGCACCAGATGCGCGGCCGGTCGAGACGGGCAGACGACCTCCGGGGTGGTCGACTTGGGCAGCATCCCCGCCACAGTCAGCGTGACCGAGAACCCTGCCGTCACGGACGCCCGCGACGTGCTCCTCAAAGCCATCGGCCAGGAAGCCCAACACGTCGCGGACGAGTCCGCCGGGCACGCAGCAGCAGCACTGGAACAGCTCGCCCGCGCTTACGTGTTGGTGACCACCGGCACGGCACCCACCTTGCCCAGTGCCGTTGTGCAGCTTGGTGGTCGCACTTCCAGCGTCGGCTTCGGGGAGGGCCGGCCCCCGATCGACAATGCGACGGAAGCTGGTAAGTCCCGTGCGAGCTGCCGCAGTTGCTGGCCTTGTTCGTGCAGGTCGAGTATGGGTGTGGGGATGGGGTGGCTCCTGTGGTCAGCGACTTCGGGCGGTGGCCTGCGCGGCGGTGGGAAGCGGGCGGGGTGTCGTTGCGGGCGCAGGGCTCGATCCGGCCGCGGGCAGACCGAGGACCGAGGCGAGGGCGGTGACGCCCGCAGGGGCGAGGCGTACGCGGTCCAGGGGCGGACCGCCGATGTAGGCGGCGGGCGCCGAGCCCATCGCTCTCTCGGCCAGCCCCTTCGTCTCCAGGCCGCGCAGGGTGCTCATCAGCACCTTGGGTTCGCGGGAGCGGGTGAACTCGCGCCCCAGCGAGCTGCTGGCCACGACGTGTCCGCAGGCGATCTCGGCCAGGGCAGTGCGGTGCACGGCGCCGAGTCGGTCGTCGGGGGTGGGTGCGGTGGCCCAGCGCCGCCGCCGGATCTCGCCGGCCAGCGTTACGGCGCTGGCGACGGTGGCCTCCGGGGCCAGTGCGGTCAGTTCGCGGGCGGATCCGGCGCTCAGCTCGACCGAGGCGTCGGCGAGGAAGGCGAGCTGTCTCAGTCGCATGATCACCTCGGTCAACTCGTCGCTCTCATAGAGCCGTTCGCCCTGGACTGCCTTGATGGCGGCCTGGGTGGCGGCGGCCAGGCGCTGCGCGGAGTCGGTGTGGGCCTCCGGCGCGGGCGGGTTCGTGGGCCGAAGGAGGAGGTCGAGCGAGTCGTTGTGCTGGGTGTACTGGCTGGCCAGGTGGAGCAGCCGCTCGACGGGCGTCGGCGGTGGCGGCATGTCGAACAGCAGGGCATCGACGGGTGGCTGGGTCATGCGCGCGAGCGGTGTCGAGGAGCGGGCGCCGAGGGTGATGCCGGCGTGGTGGCGGGCTTCGGCGCCTGCTCGGCCTCGGTGTGCGCGACGGTTGCGAGGGAGTCGAGGACCGCGGAGACGTCCGCGATGTGTCTGGTGCTGGCGAGGGCCTGCTGGGTTGTCACGGAGTGGGTGATGGCCCGCAGCGTGACCTCGGGGTCACTGTTGCCGCATTCCAGGCAGCATCGATGGTCGGGGTTCCAGTCGTCGGGGACGTCGTGGATCTGTGTCATGGGCGGGTTCCAGGTGGGCTGACGGAGGGTGCGCGGAGGGGGAGGGAGGGGGCAGGCGCGCTCTATGCGGCGGGGCCGAAGTCGGACTGCTTCGGCGCGGCCTTGGCGATAGCGCGGGCGGTGATGCCCTTGGAGGCGCGAGCAGAGGCGGCGGAGAGTTCGGCGGCGCCGGGCTCGAGATACCAGGGGCGCAGGTCGAGCATGGCCACGCGCAGCCCGGTAGCGAAGGCGAGCGCGGTCCCCTTGGGCAGGGCACGGATGACGTCGGCGGCCAGGATGCGTTCCTGTCGCATGGACACGGAGGTGGACTTGCCCGACTCCGAGGTGGAGGTGGAGGTGGTCTCGACGTCGTGGTCGCCGATCAGCCGGCTGAGCTTGTCGGTGAAGTCGGGGTCGTCGATGCCGGACCCGATGACCTTGATGGTGGAGGCGGACCACATGGCGTCCATGCCCGCGTCGCCCCACACTTTCTGGCCCTGCCGGTAGGACTGCAGGTGACAGATGAGAGGCTCAGGCGAGTGAGTGAGACACCGAAGAGCACCCTGCAATACCGCTTTGACGGGCCAGAAGACGCCCCCGTCCTGATCTTGGGTCCCTCACTGGGTACCGCATGGCACATGTCGGGCCCATATCTCCTTCCAACTCCGTCCCTACCCAGAGACCGGTGCCACTCGCTCCAGCCCGCGAAGTTCAGCGAGCGTGGTGGGCCGGTGATATCCGTACGGGGTGGTGTGGTCGGCGCGGAGGGTGTTCACGTCGACGTAGATGATGCGCATGTACGGCTCCCTGGAGGGGATCGGGCAAGGGGGGACCGCCACGTGGCGGTCCGGCTCGTCACGTGCTGCGGAAGCGGTAAGGGGTGTTGGGGTTTTGCAGGTGTGGCGGGGTCAGCGGCCGAGCCGCGCCTCCAGGCGGGCCTCGGTGAGCTGAAGCCAGGCGATGTAGGAGGCCGTGAACGCGTAACCGTGCTCGTGGGCCATGGTGTGCACCTCTCGGGCCCAGTCCGCGTCAAGACCATCGATCTGCGGCTCGTACTCGACGGGGGCGGGCACGGCGGCGCTGAGCGCGTCGTGCTTGAGCCGGTGGGCCAGCTCGGTGCGGACGACGTCGAGGGCGATCTCGGGGTCGAGCTGCCCGGCGAAGATCAAGCGCAGCTTGAACTCAGGGTCCATGGGGCGCAGCGACGGCTCGTACGGGGAGCGCGCCCACGTGAGCAGCGCCTGTTCGCCCTCCTCGGTGAGCCGGTAGACCTTGGCGTCCGGGCGGCCCTCGCGGGGGTCGACGTCGAAGTCCACCCAGCCGCGCTCCACCAGGGTGGCGAGCCGACGGTAGATCTGCGGCAGCTTGACGCCGTAGCCGACGTACCGGCCCGGACCCTCCATCCAGCGGCGCAGGTCGTAGCCGGACAGACGGCGAAGCGCCAGCGCACCGAGGACCACGTAGTCGAGCTGCATCCGAACCTCTTATGTTCTCAGGAACCTAGCCAGGCTCAGATTCACCCGCCGCCCGGACGGTGTCAAGAGTCTTCCCACGGGTGCAACGCAGCGGAAACCCGCGTGCCCGCTGGAACTGTCCGGGCTGTTGGCGGTCCGGGCCGCCGCGACGCGGTAGCGGTTGCAGTATGAGACGTGGCACAGGTGCGAGCCGCCGCGCATCGCCTTGTCTGAACGGCCGGGCGGGCCTTGGGGGTTGACGAGCGGCCGGGTGGATCCGTGGTCCACCAGTCGGCGCACCACTCCCAGACGTTGCCCGAAGTGTTGTACAGGCCGAAGCCGTTGGGCTCGAAAGCGTCGACGGGGGGCCGTGCCGCGGTATCCATCGGCGGCGGTGTTCTTCGTGGGGAAGGTGCTGCGCCAGATGTTGCAGCGGTATCGACCGTCGGGGTCGAGCTCGTCGCCCCAGGGGTAACGCCGCTGCTCGAGCCCTCCGCGGGCGGCGTACTCCCACTCGGCCTCGGTCGGCAGCCGCTTGCCCGCCCACGCGGCGTACGCGGCGGCGTCGTTCCAGGACACGTGCACGACCGGGTGGTCCCCGCGCCTCGCCCGCGTGCTGCCGGGCCCCTCCGGCCGGTCCCAGACCGCGCCCCGCACTCCGCACCACCAGGGTTGCGCTCCGGTCGGGGCGCACCGCGCCGCAGGGCCGCCGGCAGGAAGACGGCGAACACCTGCGACCAGCCGATGCGTTCGGCGTCGGTGTGGTATCCGGTGGCGGCGACGAAGGCCGCGTACCGCTCGTTGGTCACCGCGCACGTGTCGATGCGGAACGGGTCGAGCCGCACGGCCCGCACCGGCCCCTCGCCGTCCCCGGCGAAGCCCTCGGCGTCGTCCGTGCCCATCAGGAACTCACCGCCCGGCAGCGACACCATCCCTTGCTCGTCGCGCACCCGGCCAGGCGCCGCGGTCAGGGGTACGGCCACGGAAACGGCCGCCGGACCGCCGCCGGTCGGCATGCAGCAGCGCGCGGGGCCGCGGGAATCGCTCATCTCGGCTCTGGTCCTCCCGGTCGGCGGGGTCGTCTCCATCGACACCCCACCTATGTTCATCCGAACATATGTATCAGGCAAGGGAGAGTGCGAGGCGTGTCGGGTGCCGGGTCAGACCTTCGGCAGGGAGAAGGGGACGTGCCCGATGGCGCGGCCGGTGGTGTCGAGGAGCCGGCCCATGCGTTTGCGTGTGTGGAGGAAAACGGTGCGGTCGCTGACCTTCAGGTGCGGGAAGCGTTCCGTGAGGTGCGCCTCGAAGGGGTCGATGGCGTGCAGGCCGCGCAGCCAGACCATGACGAGGAGGTTGTCGGAGCCGCTGACGGACACGGCCAGGCGCACCTCTTCCCTTCGAGCCAGTGCGTTGCCCGTGGCCTCGAGGTGGGTGTGGGGGACAGCGGTGCGGTAGAGCACGACGGTCGACAGCCCGGCGAGGGGATGGGCCAGGTCGCAGCGGAACGTGATGTCCCGGTCCCGGATCATCCGCTGGAGCCGGCGCCGGGCGGTGTGTTCGCTCATGCCGGTCGTGGCGCCGAGGTCGGTGTAGCCGAGGCGCCCGTCGCGGCCGAGGGCGTCGAGGAGGGTCTGGTCCTCGGGCGGTGGCCGGTGGTGCATGTGGGCGCTGTACGGAGTCGGGTGTGAGGTGCGCGGGGCGGAGAGTTCCGCGTCGCCGGACGGTTCCATGGCCCGCATGCGCCAGTCGCCGCCTTCGCTGTACAGGGTGATGCCGAGGCGTGTGCGGGTGGACCGTACGCCTTTCAGGCCGCCGATCAAGCCGTGCACCGAGCGGCCGAGGGAGGGCAGGTCGGCCGCGACGACCGACGCCAGGAGATCGAAGTCGCCGGCTGTCTCGTCGACGCTGAAGACCCAGGGCATGTCGGCCAGGGCGGCGCCGACGGACTCCACGGCCCGGGGTCGGCACCGGACCTCGACGTAGGCGACGGTGGCGGCCTTCGCGGAGTCGTACGCGCTGACCCAGGCCAAGCCGCTCGCGCGCAGCCGTTCCCAGCGGCGGGCCGCCGTGGTCGCGTCCACGCCGAGCGCCCGGCCGATCCGGGACCACGGTGCCCGGGGAGCGGCCTGGAGCGCGTCGACAAGGGCCAGGTCCAGTTCGGAGAAGTGGGCACCCTCGTCCGTGCTGCAGGAATCGGGGGACATTGATTCTCCTGAGATGTTTTCCTGCAATTCTCCAGGGATTCCTGTCACAGACCGGATCGTAGGGGCACTTCCGGCCGATTCCCAGCCCCGGCTTCGGCCACCCGGAGTCGAAGGAGTGCCGTGTGTCTGCTCCGCCCCCGCAGCCCGTCCGCAGAACCGTCCGGATCACGATCGTGCTGCTGTTCACCGCCTGGCTGGTCGACTACGCCGACCGGCTCGTCATCAACCTGGCCCTGCCCTCCATCGGCGACGAGTTCGACGTGGGCCGCGGGGAACAGGGCCTGATCGTCTCGGCGTTCTTCCTCGCCTACGCCCTGTGCCAGATCCCCGGCGGCCTGCTCGCCGACCGGCACGGCGCCCAGCGGGTCATGCTCTGGGCCCTGTTGTCCTGGTCGGTGTTCACCGCGCTGACCGGCTTCGCCTGGTCGTTCGGCGTCCTGCTGCTGATGCGGTTCGCGTTCGGCGCGGCCGAGGGCGTCTTCCCGCCCGCCTCGATGAAGGTCCTCGTGGAGCGGACGACACCGGCCGAGCGGATGGGCGCCAACGGCGTGATCATGAGCTCGAACGCCCTCGCCGGGGTCCTCACCCCGCTCCTCGTGGCACCTCTGATCGCCGCTTTCGGCTGGCGCTCGGCGTTCTTCTCGACGGCGGCGCTCGGCGTCTTCGTCGTGGTGGCGATACGGGTGTGGCTCCCCGCGCCGCTGCCGGTGGCGGAGCTGGAGCCCCGCGTCGACCGGCGGCGCGCCGGGGGTGTCCTGCGCAAGGGCGTGATCTGGCGCTTCAGCACCATGATGTTCGGCTATAGCCTGATCGTGTGGGGTCTCAGCACGTGGATCCCGTCCTATGTGAGCGAGGAGTACGGCGTCTCGCTCGCCTCGACCGGGGCCCTCGTGGCGATTCCCGGCCTCGCCGCGACCGGCGCGATCGTCGTCGGCGGACGGCTCGCGGACCACCTGGGCGGCCACCACCGCAGGGTGATCGTGCCCAGCATGACGACGGCCGCGGTCACGTTGCTGTTCATGGTCTTCTCGCCGTCGCTCATCGGTTTCATCGTCTTCGGCACGCTCGCCACGACCGCCGTCTCCCTGTGCTACATGCCGATCCTCGCCGTGCCGCTGGGCGGCCTCGCGCCCGAGGACGTCGGGGTGGGCAGCGGAGCGATCATCTTCGGCGGCCAGGTGGCCGGCATGGTCGCCCCACCCGTCATCGGCGCGCTCGCCGACGCCTTCTCGTTCAAGGTGGCCTTCGCGTCCCTGGTGCTCGGCGCGGCCATCGCTCTTGTGATGGCGCTGCTCACCCCGCAGGACACCGCCTCCTTCCGGGCCGCCACCGGCGCACCCGAACTCCCCGCGCCCGCAAAGGAACACTCATGACCGCGACCTCCGCCGCGCGCCTGCTGTCCGGCTTCCCTGAGCGGCTGCCCGTCCTGCTCGCCCTGTACGAGGACCTGCACGCCCACCCGGAGCTGTCCTTCCAGGAGTTCCGCACAGCAGCGGTCGTCGCCGAACGGCTGCGCAAGCAGGGCTGGGAGGTCACCGAGGGCGTCGGGGGCACCGGCGTCGTCGGAGTCCTGGCCAACGGCGAAGGCCCGGTGGTCCTGCTCCGCGCCGACATGGACGGGCTGCCGGTCGAAGAGCGGACGGAACTGTCGTACGCCTCCCGGGAGACGGCCGTCGACGGCGAGGGCAACAAGGTTCCCGTCATGCACGCCTGCGGCCACGACATGCACGTCACCTGTCTGCTCGGCGCGACGGCCCAACTTGCCTCCGCCCGTGGGGCATGGCGCGGCACGGTCGTCGCCGTGTTCCAGCCGGCCGAGGAGGTCGGCGGGGCACCGGCCATGATCGAGGACGGCTTCCTGGACCGCTTCCCGCGCGCCGACGTCTGCCTCAGCCAGCATGTGTCCCCGGCCCCCGTCGGCCTCGTCGGCACCCGCCCGGGGACGGTGATGGCCGCTTCCGACAGTCTGCGTGTCCGCCTCTTCGGCCGGGGCGGACACGGGTCCACGCCCGAGACCACCGTCGATCCGATCGTCATGGCCGCCGCCGTCGTCATGCGGCTGCAGACGGTCGTCTCCCGGGAGGTGGGGGCGGCGCAGACCGCCGTGGTGACCGTGGGCTCGCTGCACGCGGGCACCAAGGAGAACATCATTCCCGACACCGCCGACCTGCGGATCAACATCCGATCCACGACTCCCGCCGTACGGGACCGGGTCCTGGCGGCTGTCGAACGGATCGTCCGCGCCGAAGCCGCCGCGTCCGGCGCCCCCAAGGAACCCGAGATCACCGGATTCAACCCTTTCCCGGTCACCGTCAACGACACCGGGGCCACCGGCACCGTACTGACCGCGATCGCCGAAGTCCTGGGCGGGGAGCGGGTGTTCACCCTGCCCGAACCCCTCACCGGTAGCGAGGACTTCGGCACTTTCGGCACCGCCCTTGGTGTCCCCTCGGTCTTCTGGCACTTCGGCGGCGGCGACCCGGCCCTCTTCGAGCACATCGACCCCGACACCTTGCTGACGGACGGCCTGCCCGACACGGTCCCGGCCAACCACTCCCCGTACTTCGCCCCCGTACCCGAACCCACGATCCACACCGGCGTGACGGCGCTGCTCGCGGCGGCCGCCCACTGGTTGTGCGCCGAGGATGAGCGTGCCCGCGACGGAAAGGAGAAGTGACGTGCCTCTCGACCCGCACATCGCGGGCTTCCTGCGAAGCGTCCAGCCGCTCGGCGCCCCGGGGCCAGGGGAGAACGCTGTTGCCCAGGTCAGAGCCCGGCTGCGGGCGCTGACCGTGGGTCAGCACTACCCGGCTACGAGGCCCGAGGTCGCGACGGTGACCCCCACCGTGCTGGCGGGATCCCTCCCGGCCCGCGTCTACCGGCCGCACACCGAGACGCCCCTGCCGACACTGGTGTACCTGCACGGCGGCGGCTGGGTGGCCGGTGACCTCGACACGCATGACATGCACGCCCGGACTCTGTGCCGTGAACTCGACGCCGTTGTGGTGAGCGTCGACTACCGGCTCGCGCCCGAGCATCGTTTCCCCGCCGCGGTCGACGACGCGTACACCGCCCTGACCTGGGTCGCACGGCACGTGGACACGTTCGGCGGCGACCTTGACCGGCTGGTCGTCGGCGGTGACAGTGCGGGGGCGACGCTGTCCGCCGTGTGCGCACAGCAGGCCCACGCCGACGGGCTGGAGCTGGCCGCCCAACTGCTGGTCTACCCGAGCACGGACATGGCTGGCGCGTACCCGTCGCGGGTCGAAAACGGCGAAGGCTACTTCCTCACCACCCCAGAACTGCACTGGTTCTTCGAGCAGTACCTCGGAGTCCGCCACTCCGATCCCGCCCCGGCCGCATTCGGCGACGACCCGCGGGTCGCGCCCCTGAGGGCGAAGGATCTGGCCGGGCTCGCCCCAGCCGTCGTGGCCACCGCGGAGTACGACCCGCTCCGTGACGAAGGAGACGCATACGCCGAAGCGCTACGGCGTTCCGGGGTCCGCGTCGAACACCGGCGGTTCGACGGCCTCGTCCACGGCTTCTACGGCATGGGCCACCTCAGCCCTGCCGCCGGCGCGGGGACGGCCTGGATCAACGCCGCACTCAAACGGCTGATCGGCTGACTTGGGCGACACCGCCCTACGGCCGACTGCCTCCGCCTCTGCCCTCATCAGTCCATTCCTAAAGGACGTCCGCATGAACCCGAACGACTCCGGTGCCGAGCTCGTCTACCTCAGCGCCACCGAGGCGCGACGGCTCTTCGAAGCCCGCGCACTCTCCCCGGTGGAGCTGATGCGCGCCGTCATCGACCGCGCGGAACAGACCGAACCGGTGATCAACGCCTTCACCGAGCAGCTCTTCGACGAGGCACTCGAACAGGCCCGGCACGCCGAGGTCCGCTTCCTCGGCAAGGACGGCCTGACGCCGCGCCCGCTGGAAGGCATCCCGGTCGCCACCAAGGAGAAGCACGCCATCGCCGGGCACTCCCTCACCGAGGGTTCCCTTGTCAACGTCGGCAACACCGCGACCGAGAACGCCCCGGTCATCGACCGGATCCTGGACGCGGGCGGCATCATCCACGCCCGCACCGCCACCCCCGAGTTCTCCATCGCCACCTTCACCCACAGCCGCCTGTGGGGCGTCACCCGCAATCCGTGGAACCCCGATTTCACCCCCGGCGGCTCGTCCGGCGGCGCCGGCGCCGCCCTCGCCGCCGGTACCGCGCTGCTCGCCTCCGCCTCCGACATCGGCGGCTCGACCCGTATCCCCGCCGCCTTCACCGGCACCGTCGGCTTCAAAGCCCCGTACGGCCGGATCCCCGGCGTGGCACCGCTGTCCGCCGACCACTACCGCGGCGACGGCCCCATGGCACGCACCGTCGACGACTGCGTCACCTTCGCCAACGTCCTGGCAGGACCCGACCCGCGCGACCACGTGTCGCTGCGCCCGAAACTCGTCCTGCCGGCCGAGTACGACGCGGTCGCGGGGATGCGCATCGCCCTGTGCCTGAGCCTGGGCGCCTACGACGTCCACCCGGAGATCGAGGCCAACACCCGCGCCGTCGCCCGCGCCCTCACCGACGCGGGCGCGATCGTCGAGGAGATCGAACTCCCGTGGACCAAGGACGACCTCCTCACCAGTGCCGCCGCACACTTCTCCACCATCTTCGGCGCCCTCGTCCGCGAGATCGAAGCCGAGCACCGCGACCAGATGTCGCAGTACGCGGCAGCCTTCGCCGACACCATGGCCGTCGCCCGTGAGCAGGTCAGCTACCTTGACGGCCTGCGCGTGGAGACCCGACTGCAGCGCGAACTGGGGGAGATGATGGCCCCCTTCGACGCCCTGATCTGCCCGACCACGGCCGTCCCCGGACTGCCCGCCGGAGACGACCTCCTGGGCCGCTTGGTGGTGAACGGTGAAGACCACGGCGAGCCGTTGTGGGCGGCGATGACCCTGCCCTTCAATATCAGCAACCGCTGTCCCGTCCTCAATGTGCCCAGCGGCCAGTCCAGTTGGGGAATCCCGACCGGCGTCCAGATCGTCGGCCACACCTACGACGACCCGACCGTCTTCCGCATAGGCAAGGCCCTGGAACAACTCCACCCTTGGGCCTATACCCCAAACCGCCGGCCGACCGTCCAGCCGACGCCTCTCGTGCAGAAAACCGCCCGTTGATTCCCGACCGGTCTCATCGATCGGGCGGTCACGGATCTGCCTGAACTGTGGCTTCCATGCAAAGAACGAATGACGGCAATGCTCCCTTACCGCAGCAGCCGTGCTGGGAGGATGGGCGGGTGCTGTCCCGGGTCCGGGGTCTGACTCACCAGTTGGTTGACCGAGGTGTCTTGGAATCACAGTGTCGACTGCTGGCTGTGCGCGGCCCTGTTCGTGGGCATCGCGGTGCTTCCCGCGCCGTTCCTGCCGGCCGCGACCACGGTGATCCCCGTCGCCCTGCTGATCCGGGCGACGATTCGTGGCCGCCGTACGATGTGCTCGTCACGGGGCAGAAAGGGCCACACAGTATTGCGGGGTCGGGCGCCCCGTACTTTCTGATCTCCACCAAGGGAGCCCGTCGCTTCGACGACCTGTTCGGCACGCCGCACGCCGACCGGGACGTTCTCGGTTGAGCCTGAGGCGTCGAACCCGTCGGCCTCAGTTCCCGGGGCGCCGACGCGTTCCCGTGGTATCGGTGCCCCGGGTTGAGGCTGGTCCGGCCGTGGAGGGGAACTCGTCGCGGCCGGTACTGCCCACTCCCGAGTCTGTCCTGGACACCCCTCGATCAGTTTCACCTCTGCGCGTTTCCGCTACGCCATGAGGCCACACCCGTGCCAGAGCTCGAGAGCCACTCTGGAGGGCGTCCTGACTCCGGCGGACTGCATAAAGTTCGCAAAGAAGCAGCTCAGCTGTGGAATCCGACGGTGGCCGAGTGGATCACGTCCAGTAGCGTCACCTCCGTATTCGACCAAGGATGCGGGCTTCGGGGGAGACAGGCATGGGTAATCTGCTGTTCAACGTGACCACGGCAGCGCTGATGGTGCTGATGTTCAAGGCGGGCCTGGCGCTGATCGGGCCGGACTCGATCCCGCAGCGGCGCATACCCTGGGCCGCCGCGGCCGTGCTCGCGGTGGCGCTCGCCGGCGTTGTGACGCAACTCAGTTGGGCGGGGGCCATGGACACCTTCGACGCGGATCCGAGTAAGCCCGGCTGGTGGCGTGTGGGCACCTCTGTCTTCATGCAGAACGGCGGCTTCCTGGGCGGGGCTTGGAACATTGCGACGGTCGCCGTGGTCGCGGCCCTCGCGGAGTGGTTCTGGGGCGGGCCCTTGATGATCGGCCTGTTCGTGGCCGGGATCCTTCTTCCACAACACATCGACTCGCTCTTCATGGAAGCGAGCCGCAGCACTGATCCCCGTAACTTCGCAGGCAGTTCGGGACCCACCTACTTCCTCGCTGCGACCTTGGCTGCCGGTCTGCTGCTGCGCGCCAAGAACCACAAGGACCGGCTGCTCGCCGTTGCGGCACCCGTGCTCGGGCTGGTGATGTGGTTCGCCCAGGAGAACGGGCACGGACTGGTCGTCGTGTACGGGTTCGGACTGGGCGCCCTGGTGGGGGGAGTTGGGCACCGGATGGTCCGACCCGACCTCGATCCGCGGAAAACGCCGCGCATCACGGTAGGTTCTCTGGCGGCGACGTTCCGACGCTAGTCAGACAGGACGGCGTCGGGTGTGGCCCGTGTCTCGCCGCCCTGAACTGGTTCGTGTTGCCCGATGAACGAAGGGCGAAAGCGAATCTGCCCTTTGCACGTCCACGAACAGCGTTGCCCGCGCCGTCACGGACGCCTTGCAGCCGCGCAACGTGCTCGTGGTCGGCATGCTCGGGATCGGAGCCCTCGCGGGTGGCCTCGCCAGGCTGGCATGGGGGCTCCTCGGTGCGCTCTGCGCGGGAGTGGTGCCCGCCGCCTATATCGAGTTCGAACGGGGCGCCGCAGGCGACGTCGCCGGCCGGGCCGGTGCAGGAGCGCTGGACGACGTAGACCACGGCGGTGGGCGGCTGCCCGGTCGTGTGCCCGCCGGTGGAGGTGACAGTGATGGTGTCGCCGGTGACGGGGTCGGTGCAGGTGATCACGGCGTCGGTGCCGAGCATGTCCGGGATGCCGAGGGCATCGATCGCGCACATCGCGAAGACCTCGATCCCGCTCGCGAGGCGGACGCGGTGGGCACGGTGGAGAGTGGGTACGCCGCCCGGATGCGGCCGCGGTCATCGAGGCTCCCGGCACAGCACCGAGGCCGTGATCGGCGCGGTCACCGGCACACGGGCCGCCCCGACCACGGCCCTGCGAGCACTTCCACACCCGGCCCGGTCACGTCAGCGATGACAAGACGTACAGCTCTCACCGCAACGGGCGCTGTCTGCGCGGAGACGCAGGATCAAGAAGACCGACCTCATGCGGTGCTACGAGGTTCACGGCGCCGGTAGGGCACCGATCTGCTGCATCACCCCGAGGAGGTCGGGCTGCCCCCGTTCGCCGACGATCCGGCCGTCGGCCAAGTAGTAGAAGTTCATGGCCTGCACCGAGATCTTGTTGCCGCTCGCCGGGATCCCGAAGAATTCACCGTCGTGGGTTCCCCGCATGGTGAACCGCGCGGCCACGGTGTCGCCTTCGGTGACCGACTCCTCCAGCGTCCACTGGACGTCGGGGAAGGCGCTGCGCATCAGCCCGATGACTTCCATGTACCCATCGGGCCCCCGCAGTGGTTCCGGGTGGCTTGGAGCGTGGAACACCGCGTCCGGAGAAATGACCTCGCGGGCGAGATCCTCGTTGCCCGTGTTGATGAACTCGACGAAACGGTTCATGACTGACTCGGGGGACTGCGATGGCATCTTGCTGTGCCTCTCCAGAGATGTTTGGGCGGGTGCCTGCGAGCGTAACATCGAATCGATGTTCACATCGATTCGATGTTGGCGTGCGAAGATGGACTCATGCTGGAACTCGCGATACTCGGCTTCCTCGCCGAGGGACCCCTGCCTGGACATGAGCTGCGCCGCCGCGTCTCACAGCTGACCGGCTATACGCGGCCGGTCAGTGACGGCAGCCTGTATCCGGCGATCAACCGTCTGACCAGGGCGGGCTTGATCGAGCGGCGCTCCGACCCGGCCGCGGGGGCGGCCCGGTACGTGCTCAGCCTGACCGCGGCCGGACGGGCCGAAATGCTTCAGCGCCTGCGCAAGCCCGCCGACCACGAGATCACCGACTTCACCCGGTTCTACGTCGTCCTGGCTTTCCTCTCTCACCTGCCCGACGTGGCCGAACAGCACGCGGTGCTGCGCAGACGGCTGGAGTTCCTCGAAGAACCGGCGAGCTTCTTCTACGACAACGAGCGGCCCGTGCGTGCCGAGGAGATCGCCGACCCCTACCGGCGGGGCATGCTGCTCACCGCCCGCGCCACCAGCCGCGCCGAACGGACCTGGCTGCGCGAGACCCTCGGGGAGCAGCCGCCCGCATTCGACACCGCATGCACCGACAGCGACCCACATGCGCCCGCCGCTCCCGCGAGCTGACTGCCCACGGAGGTACCCCCATGCTTGCTTCCTGGTACGACGACCAGGGCCCCGCCGCCGATGTCCTGCACGTCGGTGAACTACCTGATCCCGTCCCCGGCCCCGGCGAGGTCCGCGTCCGCGTCACCGTCTCGGGCGTCAGCCCCGGCGACACCAAGAAACGGCGCGGCTGGCTCGGCTCGTCCATGCCCTACCCACGGGTGATCCCGCACAGCGATGCCGCCGGAGTCATCGACGCCGTGGGCGCCCAAGTCGACGCCCGCCGCGTCGGACAACGGGTCTGGGTATACGGCGCCCAGTCCTACCGCCCCTTCGGCACCGCCGCCCAGTACACCGTCGTACCCGACCACCAAGCCGTACTTCTGCCAGACCATCTGACTGATGAGCTGGGCGCGAGCCTCGGCATCCCCGGCATCACCGCCCACCGCGCCGTCTTCGCCGACGGCCCGGTCGACGGCCAACTGGTTCTGGTCCACGGAGTTCTTGGCGGCGTCGGCTCCCTGGCCGCCCAGCTCGCCCACTGGGCCGGCGCCACCGTGATCGCCACCGTCCGCCGAACCGCGGACCTCGACCGTGTCGACCCGGCCGTCGCCCACGCCGTCGCCCTGGATACCGGCGAGCCCGCCGCGGCCATCCGCTCGTACGCGCCGCGGGGCGTCGGCCGCATCATCGAGGTCGCGCTGTCCGACAACGCCGATCTCGACAACGCCGTCGCCGCCAACAACGCTGTCATCGCCGCCTACGCCACCCGCACGGACCGCACCGAGATCCCCTTCTGGCCCCTGCTGTTCAACAACGTCACCCTGCGGCTGCTCGGCAGCG
Organism: Streptomyces sp. NPDC032198; assembly: GCF_040636975.1. Lineage (NCBI taxonomy): Bacteria > Bacillati > Actinomycetota > Actinomycetes > Kitasatosporales > Streptomycetaceae > Streptomyces > Streptomyces sp. NPDC032198. Next base: position 187,297 of record NZ_JBEZVL010000017.1, read on the forward strand.
ACGACTTCCCCGCCGAGGCCAAACGCCAAGCCGCCCGCGACCTCACCTCCGCAGCCGCCGTCGTCACCGTCGCCGTCGGCGACCGTCACCCGCTGGACGACATCGCCAAGGCCCACGACCACGTCGACGCCGGCGGTGGCCACGGCCGCGTCCTGCTCACCATCCCCCAATAGCGCAGACTCGGAACACTGCCCTGCTCAACTGCCTACGAACCCATCTTCAAACCGGTGAGAGGCCTGCCCGAGGTACGGGTACAAGGGGTCGAATCCAACCGAGCAACAGGAGGCCCCTGGTGCTGCAGTCTTCCGTGCCGGCATCGATGTCGTTCAACTCGGTGTCTCTCTCGTCTGATTGTCTCGCTCCCCGGTTCGGGAACGCTTGGGACCGCCGCGTTCGACGTCGCCACGGGCGAGGTAATCACGGCCCTGCACCGCCGGCACCGGGCCGCGGAGTTCGAGAAGTTCCTGATCCGGATCGACAAGGAGGTGCCCGCCCACCTGCACGTCCATCTGATCGTCGACGACTAGGGCACCCACAAGACCCTCTTGGCCGGGCTCCGACGGGGACAGCCTCCCGGAATGACCACGAGGAGTTGGCCCGGACGACTTCGAGAGCCCCGAAGCGCGCACGATCACCGAACGACGACTGCTGTGGGCGAGCCGCCAACTGCCCGCTGATCGCCCGGCGTTGACACCTCTCCTTCCCCCTCCTATATTCCCGTTCGGCAGACAGAACCATGTCCGAAATATCGAACTTCCACTCTCGGTCCCCCACACGTGAGGAAGCTGATCTCGCATGTCCTGGCTCCAGCACCCCCACAGCCGCCGGAGAGTCATGGCGGTCACCGTCGGCCTGGTCGCGGGCGCCACGCTGCCGACGATGCGCGCGGCGGCGGCCACGACGGCCCAGCAGGAGCGGTTCACCAACCCGGTGATCTGGCAGGACTTCGCCGACCTCGAGGTCATCCGCGTCGGCGACACGTACTACTACACCGGCTCGACCATGCACTACTCGCCGGGCGCGCCCGTCCTGCGCTCCTACGACCTGGTCAACTGGGAGTTCATCGGCCACTCGGTGCCCGTCCTTGACTTCGGCGACGCGTACGACCTCAACGGCGGACGGGCGTACGTCCAGGGCATCTGGGCATCCTCGATGCGCTACCGCCCCAGCGACGAGACCTTCTACTGGCTGGGCCAGATCGGCTTCCAGCGGTCGTACGTATACAGCGCCACCGACGCGGCGGGCCCCTGGACCCGGCACGCCGAGATCGGCAGCATTTACTACGACGCGGGGCTGGTCTTCGACGACGACGGCACCCCGTACGTGGCGTACGGCGCCAACGAGATCCGCGTCGCGCAGCTCGCCCCGGACCTGCGCTCCGAGGTCAGGTCCGAGCACGTGCTCACCAAGCCCGCCGAGTTCGGCCTGATGGAGGGCTCCCGCTTCTACAAGATCAACGGGAACTACTACATCTTCGTCACCCGCCCGGCCGACGGCACCGCCGGGCAGTACATCTGGAAGTCCACCTCAGGCCCCTTCGGCCCGTACGAGATGCGGGAGGTGCTGTGGGACCTGTCCCGCCCGATCCCCGGCGGCGGCGTGCCGCACCAGGGCGCGCTGGTCGACACCCCGAACGGCGACTGGTACTACATGGGCTTCATCGACGCCTATCCCGGCGGCCGCGTCCCCGCCCTGGCCCCGGTCACCTGGAACGCCGAGGGCTGGCCCGAGCTCCAGCTCGTCGACGGCGAGTGGGGCAAGACATACCCCTACCCGGTCACCCCGCGCCCGCTCCCGCCGCTGACCGGCGCCGACACCTTCGAGGGGACGGCCCTGGCGCCGTACTGGGAGTGGAACCACAACCCCGACACCGCCGCGTTCACCGTCAACGACGGGCTCACCCTCAGGACAGCCACCGTCACCGACGACCTCTACAACGCCCGTAACACCCTCACCCGCCGCATCCAGGGCCCCGCCTCCACCGCAACCGTCGTGCTCGACTGCTCCGGGATGGCGGACGGCGACCGGGCCGGGCTGGCGATGCTGCGGGACTCCTCCGCCTGGATCGGCGTCACGCGGCAGGACGGCGTCAGCAGGCTGGTGATGTTCGACGGCCTGACCATGGACGCCCGCTGGAACACCAGCAGCACCGGCACCGAACAGGCCCGCGCCGACCTCCCCGCGTCCGACAGCCGCGTCTGGCTGCGCGCCGCCGCCGACATCAGCCCGGGGCCGGGCCGCCAGGCGACGTTCTCCTACAGCACCGACGGCACCACCTTCACCCGGCTCGGCCCGGCCTTCACCATGAACAACGCGTGGGAGTTCTTCCTGGGCTACCGCTTCGCCGTCTTCAACCATGCCACCAGGGCCCTCGGCGGCAAAGTGCGGGTGGAACGCTTCGACTTGCGCGCGTGCGCGCCGACGGCGCAAGCGGCCACTGTGGACGCGAACGCCTAGTACGTCGCGGTCAACCGCAACAGCGGCAAGGCATTGGCCGGGGCGGTCGGAGCTCCGCGGACGGCCCCGCGGTCACGCAGTGGGCCCGGGACCATCCAGCAGTTCCGGTTCGTGGACTCCGGTGACGGCTACTACCGGTTGAAGGCGAGGTGCTCCGGCAAGCTGCTGGACGTCTCCAGCTGGTCGACGGCCGACAGCGAGGTCCGAAAGAAACTTGGACCGGGCACCAGTAACTAGGTGTGTGCCACGCGGGTCAGATCTCTCCGAACTTGAGTGCCTACGACGCTCACGCTCACTTTCTGCTCAGGTCACGGCTGAAAGAGGTCCGGCCCGTCGATAGGCGATGGCATCCCGCTTCGTGGTGCAGCCGATCGACCTGGGGGAGTGCCTCCCGGGGGCTGTGTCGTTGGGGATTCCGCTCCTTGCCTGGCAGCCGGGGCACCATGCAACTCTCCCTGGTGTACGGGCAGTTGAACCAGGCGGTGCATGATGGTCTGTCCCAGCGTGACTTACTTCGGCTGCTTGAGTCACTGCGTTCGGCGGACGGACTCGAACTCGTCCGGTCCGTGGCCGAGCGGATGTTCCAGGAGCTGATCGAGTCCTAGGTGACGTCGAGGATCGGCGCGGCCGGCGCCCGGAGCCGATCCGCCGCTTGCTTGTTTTCTGACCGCTGACGCCGGCGCGGAGGCCGACGGCCCGGCGCGTACGCCACGGATGGGTGGCGTTGCTGCCGGACCGTCAGTCACTCACGCGGTCTCACTTCCCGTGCAAACCCCTGCGGCGACGTCCGCGAAGCACCAGCACGCCGCCGGCAGCGATGACCAGCAGGCCACCGATGGCGCTGTACGTGGCGACAGCGTTGCTCGCCCCGGTGGAAGCCAGGTCGCCGGACGTGCTGTGCGGGGTCGGCCGGCCGACGCGTGCGCCGATCTCCCCCTGCGCACGGGTGCCGGTAGTGCCGGAGGCGGAGACAACCGGCGTGGGGGCGGTCGGGGTGGGGGCGGGCGTCGGCTTGTGAGCGCCTGCGGTCCCCGGCGCGGGCTTCAGCTGAAGAGTCGTGATCGAGTACGGCGGCAGCGTCTGTGCGGCCGCCGTGCCCCGCTTCGCCGTCGTCAGGGCGGTGTCTCCCTTGGCATACGAAACGGCCGTGACCGCCCCTGCGGCCGGGGTGTATCCGGCGTACGAGAGCGACACCTGCGCCGCGTTCTGCGGGTTCTTGTTGGTCAGCATGACGTTCAGACCGCCGGTGCTGTTCCGCACCGCGTGCACAGCAACCGACGAGTTGCGCGAGGACGACTTGACCATGGTGTCGCCGGGCTTCGCCAGTGCGGTCAGTGAGCGGATGCCCCAGTAGGTGGGGAAGGGCGTGTCGCGCGGCGGTTCGCACTTCCCCCCGACGCAGGTTCCGGCGGAGAGCACACCCCCGTCCTGGTAGTCGGTCTGGCCGTGGACGGTGGTGGGTGCTTGGTCCGTGCCGTTGTGCAGGTTCCACCAGTCCACATGGGTGGCACCCTGCTCGAACCAGGTCATGTAGGTGTCCGGCGCGAACAGGGCTGCGGCCTGGCTGGTCTGGGCGGGCGAGCCGACGGCGCCGTTCTCGGTGACCGCGATCTCCACCGAAGCGGCGCGCGAGCCCGCGTACTTGGCGATCAGTGAGCGCAGCGAGGACGTCACACCGGCGATCCGGGAGGGGGTGTTCAGCAGGTCGGCCGTGGTGGTGCCGCCCGGATACCAGTGGACGATGGTGAAGTCGATCGACTTTGCCGCGATGGAGAGCACCGTGTTGTTCCAGTCGGCGCTGTCACCGGGGGCCTTCTCCTTGTCCGGCCAGTAGCCGGGGGTGGTGAGCACCGCTCCGATCTTCACCTTCGGGTCCACGGCCTTCATCGCCTTCGCGTAGGCGACCAGGTTCTTCGCGTACTCCTTCGGGCTCTTGTCGGCGTGCGTGTCGTTTTCCCAGCCCTTGCCGTTGCCGTAGTGCCCGTTGCCGTACACCTCGTTGCCGATCTCCCAGTACTTCACGCCGTAACCCTTGTCGACGTTGGCGTACTTGACCCAGTCGGCGGCCTCCTGGGGGGTGCCGGAACCGTAGTTCGCGGTCACGATCGGCCGGGCGCCGACCCTCTTCGCGGTGGCCATGAATTGGTCGAAGTCGGTGTTGGAGGGGATCCAGCCGCTGCCGTCGCCGTAGGTGTGGGTCTTCCAGTGGTAGTCGTCCGCGCCGGAGCCGCCGGGAAAGCGCAGCTGCCGAACTCCCGCGGCCTTCATCAGCGATGTCACCTTGGCGTCCCCCATGTGCTCGTCGCCGTAGCCCGTGTTGAGGCCGACACCACTGCTGGGCACCGTGCCCAAGGAGGTACCGGCATCCACACGGATGTCGACGGTCGGCGCGGCGCCCGCGCTGGGCGCCATGGCGCCGACGCCGACCGAGGCGGCGAGCGCCGCCACCGCCCCCGCGACAAAGCGCCGGCGCATCCGGCTACGGCGGGGCGTGCGAACCCAAGGCATCGGCTGCTCGGCGGGTCTCGGGTCGTCTGATGACACGTAATGCTCCGATCAGGGTGTTAACTCAGAGGGCGTGACGCCGCTGACCACGGCTCGCCCTCGTCGGTACACCCCTAAGTGGCCACTCAGAGCGGAAAGGTTGCCGTCTCAATCGTTCTTTTCGCCGAGACGCGGTCGCACCGTCTCACCGGACCCGGTGATCCCGTGCCCCGATGCGCAGGTGACACGCCCGGGCTCCCTTCCCACCTCGACGGCCCGAACCACATGCTTCCGGCCGCACACCGCCCCGCGGTGGCCGAGCGGCCGAAGCCGGCGGGTCATGAGGTTGATCATCGCGAGAAGTGGCCGCGCGGCTCTTCGCCTACGGAGACCTTGAGCTGAATGTCTGCCGCAGCCGCGAGGTTTTCCTCATCTACGTCCAGACCTGGCGTGACGTCGTCGAACTCCCTCTGTCGGCTGTCAGGGGGGACGGGCACCTTCCCGGCAGGGCTCAAGCACGCGGACGTCGTTTCCGCCTCGGCCAGAGCGGGCTGTTCGTGGAAGCCGCATGCTGCGCTGACCTTCGGCAACCAGGGCTCATCACGGCGATCGCGTCAGGAGCGAACTTCACCTTCGAGATCCCCGAGGGCGAGGAACCCGTACTGAACGTCATGGGCCTGCCCGGCGACGGACACGACTGCTCCGCACGGACCGCAGGCCAAGATCACTGACGCGAAGCACCGTCAAAACTCGTGAAGACCTTCCCCCGGAGATCGCCAATCGCCGCTCAAACTGGTCGACAAACGCTGTCACTGAAGGTGAACGAAGCCAAGGTGGGCGTCGGCGCCGAGGCGATGATCTCGTAGGCGCAGCAGGAAGACGACGTGGGTCCAGGGGAATGACGGCGACACGGACCGATGCCCGGGATGGGCTTGTGGAATTCTCGGCACACCACGGTCGGCAGGCGGATTCCTGGTGGCGTCATAGGGCTTCGGCCCGTACCCACGATGAGAGGCCACGGAAGAAAGGACCCCCAGCCGGCGCGCGGCTGGGGGTCCTCAAGGCGGTGAGTATCGGTCAGCAGGTGGAGTTACCCATGCCGTAGAGGGCTCGTCCACGCGGCGGCGGACCGGCACCCCGTCGCGATCACCGTGGATCAGGCGGGTCAGCGCTGCAGGGTGAGCAGGCCCGGCCGGTACGGCAGTTTCAGGTAGTCGGGTTCCTGTGTGTTGTTTGGAAGGCCCTGGTAGAGGAACTGCAGGTTGCAGGGATCGATGGTCATGGTCTGGTCGGGGTTGTTGCGGACCAGGTCACCGTGGCTGACGCCCTGGGCCCAGGTGGAACCGCTGTTGGCCTGGCCCGCGAAGGGGTTGCTCTCGCTGCCGGCCTGGACGGTCCACGGGCCGTTCAGGCTGGAGGCGGTGAACGAGCGGAAGTAGCGCTTCGTCCCCTGTGCCTCAACGATCATGAGGTACTGGTTCTGCCCCTGGACCTTGTAGACCTCCGGCGCCTCGAACAGAAGGTCCCGTGCGTCGCTCATGACCGTCGTGTAGGAGGAGCCGAAGTTGCCCGGGAAGTTCCCGATCGGCATGCTTGCCCGGTAGATCTTGCCGTTGTCAGCGGCGAAGAACAGGTACATGTTCTGGTCGTCGGCGATCATGGTCGGGTCGATCGGGGCGTTCTTCTGGTTCGCGTCGGGGCCGTCGGGGAGGCTGCCGGTGAACAGCGGCTGCCGGGCGGACCAGCCGTTGGGGTTGGTGGGATCGCTGGACGTGCGGTAGTGGAGCGGCCACTGACCCCACTGGGACACCATCACCCAGATGTTCTTGGGCGCGAAGTAGAACAGTTCGGGCGCCACCGCGTCGTCGTTCATCTGGGTCTGGGTGGCCGCCCCCATGTCCGACCAGTTCGTGAAGGTACTGAACCCCGTCGAGCCCCACTTCGTTCCGTTGGAGGTGGTCGAGTAGACCAGGTGCTTGCCGTTGTACGTGGTGGTGGTGAAGTCCTTCAGCGCGAGCTGTCCGTTCGCCGGTTCCGCCAGCGGGCCGGTCGAGGTCCACCGGTAGGTCGACGGGAGAGCACATGCGTTGCTCGCTCCGGAGAGGCCGGTCCACTTCTGGTTCGCGCCGCCGTGGCACGACCAGAGCCGGGCCTCCGTGCCGTTGGCCTTGCCCCAGCTCGAGGCTTCCAGGCACAGCCCGGACCGCACGCCCACGATCGTGCCGTCGGGGTTCACCCGCCACTGCTGGTTGTCACTGCCGTTGCACGTCCAGATCTGCACCGGGGTCCCGGCCTTGGTGGCGCCGCCCCGGGCATCCAGGCACTTGTTGCCGTAGACGGTCAGCTGGTCGCTGTCCGTCAACGTCCACTGCTGGTTGGTTCCGCCGTGGCAGTCCCAGATATGCACGTTCGCGCCGTCGGTCTGGCTGAAGCCCGCCACATCGAGACAGCGGCCGGAGTCAACACCGCGCACGTCGCTGGTGGTGGCCGCCTGAGCCGGACCGGCGACGAGCAGCGCCGCCAACGCGGCCAGGGCCGCGACCACAGCGGCGAGCACCGTGGACGGCCGCCTGAGGCTGAAACTACGTCTGCGCATAAGGACCTCGTCATCCTTGAGCAAGCGACTCCGGTGTGGCCCTTCAAGGGCTGCCCGGATGCGGGTGTGGCGGGACTCCGATTGTTCGACATATCGAACAGTGATCGAAGTACCGATCGAGAGAATGCTAGGCATCCCATGAATGGCGTCAATACTTCTCGCAAGATCCGCGGGTAGAAACGTTCGCAGGCTGAAACCAGGCGGCTTCAAGTCCCATGGCTGTAAGGGCCTTTGGTGTGAGGACCAGGTAGCGGTGCGGGCGTACCAGCAGCCGTCGACAGGGGTGGTGGCCGTGCTGCACCGCATGTCGCCGCTCTGCCTTGAGCCGTCGCTCGCCAGGGCCTCTTGGGGCATCCATACAGCGCTCCCGTAACCGCCACCACCATGGGCACCAGGACCGTGCACGCTGTCTAGTGGGTGTCTGAGAAGCCCCGTTCAGGGCAGGTGAGTTGGTAGTCCCTGCGCTGATGGAGGCCGAGACGGCCGCGGGCCGCGCTGGAGCGCGCCAATGCCGCCACCGAGCAGCGGGCCGCCCGCACCATCGCCGGCGCCAACGGCCTGAACGCGTTCCGCAAGTTCTGCGTCGAGATCATGCCCCTGGACGACGAGCGTCTCAATGAGGCCCGCGTGGTCATCGGCTTCTGGAATTACGCGGTAGCCGATCAGGAACTGATCGGCGTCTACGACCAGGCGATATCGCGCTGGCGCGATCAGATGCTCTCGTATCTGCACACTGCGGCTGAAGCGGGAGAGATCAACCCATCCTGCGATCTCGATGCGTTCTTGGACCTTGCGATGGCCACGCTGATGGGACTCCAGATCAACGCGATCTTCGCGGCTCGCCTGACCACACCCTCCCGCCAGTTGCGGATACTCGACGGACTCATCGCGGGGTTGCAGACCGGCACCTCATGATTTGAGCACGCAGGCGCCGACGTACTCACCTGTGGATCAGTTGCATCTGATCCGCCCCTTGTGTCACAACGGGTTCTCAATCGGTCGCAGCGGCGCCCGTCAGGTGGAGTCATTTCGCACCTACGGAATCGGGTCCCCCAGGCACCGGGTGGAGTCAGAACTGACCTACGAGTGGCGTCGACCGTCACCTACGAAGCCGACTTGTTGGGGTGCATGCGTCTGGCCCACCGGTAGGTGAGCCACCACACGTAGTGATCCAGCACCGTGCAGATGCTGCTGGCCACCACCCCCGGTAGCAGGCTGCCCAGCCCCGAATGATCGGGTTGAGCTTGGCGATGACCGCCGTCGCGTTCAGGCCGCGCAGAGCGCGCACCTCGTCCGTGAGCCTCTTGCGGATGCGCCTGACCGCGTCCGCGCTCGGCTTGATCAGCCGCTTGCGATGTCGGTGGCGGCGGACGTTGAACCCAAGGAAATCGAGGCCTTCTTCGAGGTGGACGACGCGCGTCTTGGCCTCGCTGAAGACCAGCCCTCGGGGCTCGGTGACGCGGGGCAGGTGCGGGGCAGGGCGGTCGTCATGGCTGGCTCACGTTGTCGGTCGGGACCAGGAATTCCTCTGCTCCGGTCGGTGGGCTCGCATGTGGGCGGGGCCGGCAGGAGCGCCGCCACTGTCGTCGGCTGCTGCTTCATAGCGGCAGCGAACGTCGACACCGTGGCCGGTGGGGCGGTCGCAGGGACCTTTCCGGGCAGGCCGGGCAGGCCGGGCAGGCCGGGCAGGCCGGGCAGGCCGGGCTGGGCTGGGGGTTGGCAGGTCGGCCGACGTCAGGCGCTGACGAAGTGTTCGACGGGGTTGAGGTAGGGGAGGTCGTCGAGGGACTGGTCGGTGAAGAAGCGGGCCATCAGGTCGGCGAGGTCGCTGTCCCGTTCGATCTGGACCAGGTGGTCGGACTCCTTGATGGTGGTGAAGCGGGCCGCGAGGCATTGGGCGACACCTCGTCCCACGACGGGTGGGGTGATGGTGTCGTGTTCGCCGGTGAATACCAGGGCAGGGGCGGTGATGGCCGGGTGGGGGAGGCTCCACGGGTGTGTCAGGAGACGTTCGTGGTGGGTGATGTCCATGGCCAGCTCGCGCTCGGTGAGGCTGGCGAACCTCTGCCCCATGAGGCGGGCCACCGCGGCCCGCCGTCGCACGACTCCGTTGCCGGGCGGGGCCATGAACTGCTTGACCATGTCTTGGGCCATGGCGTCGAACAGCCCGTCGTCGACCATGCGGCGCCATCGTCTGGCCGACGCGACGTACTCGGGGGAGACCTCCGCCGCGGTGCCGCCCAGCATCAGCCGGGCGATCTTGTCCGGGTGTCGTTGGGCGTAGCGCAGGGCGATGGAGGCGCCGAAGCAGGCGCCGAAGACGTTGACGCGCCCCAGGGCCAGCGTGTCGGTGGCGTGGCAGACGGTGTCGGCGAGGAAGTCCATGCCGTACTCGACCGGCAGCGGGTCCGCGCAGCCGTAACCGGGCAGCTCCAGGGTCAGCACGGTGGCGTGCGGCAGCAACCACCTCTCGTAGCGCAGCCAGGAGAACCGGTCTTGCGAGGAACCGCCGAGGACCACGACGGGCTCGGTGGCCGAGCTGCCCGCCGAGGCGGTGCGGGCCACGAACCGGAAACCCTCAAAGGCCAGTTCGTGCTCTGTTGTCTGAATGTCGATGCTGTGAGACATCCCGCCTGTATACCGTCGGCGGCCGCTCATCGAGGGCATTCTCCGGGCCGGTTCATCCGTGCGGGCGTCAACCCGGCCTCGCCTGTCCGCTCTTCTAGGCGAGGCCGGGGTGCCGCGCCGCTGCCGCCGTGCCGGTGCCTGCATACTCGGCCGCATGCGGACACTGCTGGTCACATGGGGCACCACGGGGGACGTGGTCCCCTACGTCGGCCTGGGCGTGCGGCTGAAGGCCGCGGGGCAGGAGGTCGTAGCCGCCACCTCCGAGCGCCACGCAGCCGCCTTCCGCCGCCACGGCATGCCGGTGCACGTGCTTGCGCTGGCCCGGCAGGAGCAGTCCGCGCTGGCCGCCGACCGGTGTGACCGGTGGCAGAGCCCGGCCCGGCTCCGGCGCCGGATGCACAACGCCCAGGACATCGCCCACGTGATCGCCCGTGGAGTCCTCGACGCTGCCGGGCAGGGCGTGGATGCGATCCTCGCCCACCCGCTGGCCCACCCCTTGTGTGCCGTGATCGCCGAGGGAACCGGCCTGCCCTGTACCGGAATCTACACGGCGGCCCCCGGGATGCTCCTGCCCCGGCTCAGCGCCGGCAGCACGATGCCCGCCCACAGCTACCGGCTCGCCGAGCGCCTGGCCCAAACAGCCATGAGCCCGCTGTACGCTCCCGCCCTTTCCTGGATCAGACGCGAGCTCGGGATGCGGCAGCACAAGAGCGGCACCCTCGCCTCCGTCCTACGCGCCCAGCGCGTGCTGCACGGATACAGCAGCGCATTGCTGCCCCAGAACACCGCTCTGCCCGAGGGCCACACATGCGTGGGGTACTGGTGGCCGGCCCCAGAGCCTGGCTGGCGTCCCGAGCAACCCCTGGCTGACTTCCTTGCCGCAGGACCCGCCCCTGTGTACTTCGGGTTCGGCAGCGTCTCACCGGGCTCCGCACAGCAGCTGAGCGCCACGATCAAACAGACTGTCCGCAGGCTCGGGATCCGCGCGGTGGTGCAAACCGGCTGGCAGGGCCTGGACGTCTCCGGCACTGACATCCTGACCATCGGCGAATGCCCCCACCACTGGCTCTTTCCCCGCATGTCCGCCCTGGTCCACCACGCCGGGCCCGGAACCGTGGGGGCCGGCCTACGCGCCGGAGTCCCGGCCCTACCGGTGCCCCTCGCACTCGACCAGCCCTTCTGGGCTCGCCGTCTGACTGCATTGGGCCTGGCCCCCACCTCCCTCAACGCACGCCGTCTGACCGCACGGAAACTGGCCGAGGCTCTGCACACCACCCTGCACGACGAGCGGTATCGCAACCGGTGCTTGGAACTCTCAAGGATCATCGGCACCGAAGACGGAGCGGCAGCCACAGCCACATCGCTCTCCACCCGTCGGCGGTAGCCGAGGGCTCCGCTGACGGGATTCACAACTGAAGGACGCCTCGCGGTGCGCACGACTATGTATGTCCGTAGAGAAGGTCGGAGAAGGTCACAGCGGCATACAGGTCACCGAGGCTGCGTGCGGGACGGCTTCGGCAAGAGCGCCACGGACCTCGTTCCTCGACAGGACAGCAATGGACCGCTCGGCGTGCCACCGGCCGGCCTCATACAAGGCGCCGTGCCCACCGACCCGCTTGAGGTACTTCTCTGGCTCAACACGCAGCCTCGGCCTGCTTCCAGCAGCGGACGGTCTTTTGACTGCAGCCCAGCTCCACGGCGATCGCCGGAACCCGTAGCCCCGACCAGCTCAACTCAACCATCCGGGCCCGCATCACCACATCACGCGGCGCCTGCTGAAGGCCGGAAGCGCCTCGTCGTACGTGGCGAGCGCCTCGGCGTGGCGGCCTTGAGCGCCGGTCGCGATCGCGGCGATGTTCAGCGCCGCGGCTGCGTACTCGTCGTCGCGTGGCCGCGACCGGGCCACGGCGCGGGCCTCGACCACTGCTCGGCAGGCCCCGATGATCTGCCGCGTTCCCGAACGTGGGCCAGACAGTCGCACGCCGGGGTGGACGAACTGGACTCCGCGGGCGTGGTGCGCACAAGGACGCCACAGGGCCTCCTGCTGGCTCTGACTTCGCCAACTGCGAGCCAACTGCGAGCCAACAGGAGGCCCTCTGCTGATCGGATACGGGTGCCAACTCGCCCGATCCAAAAACCTGTTCGATCAAGAGCGAGCGCCTGATCGGGAACACGAGGGCGGGCCAGTGCTTGTTGGTCGGGACAGAGGGAAGGGGTTGTGCGGACGCGCGGCCGTAGCGTCACGACTGTTCTGTCAGGAAGGCCAACACCGCACCCAGGAACTGCTCCTGCCCTTCGACGTTCGCCATGTGTACCGTGGGCAGGAGGATGAGCCGCGCGCCGGGGACGGCCGCGGCGAGTTCCTTCCCGTGGTCGGCGGACGTGACGGTGTCGTGCTCGCCCGCGATGACCAGTGTCGGGTTGTGGATGAGTGTGGCGGTGCGGCGCAGGTCGTAGTCGCGCACCGCGGCCCAGCTCCCGGCCACGCCTTCGCGCCGCGTGGCGAGCAGAGTACGGCGAAAGCCCTCGACGACCTTGTCGTCGCCTTGCAGCATGCGGGCCGGGAACCAGTTGTGCAGGAACATCTCCGCGGTGCCCTGCATGTCGGGGGCTTCCAGCAGTTCGGCGATCGGTCGATCCCACTGATTCGCCGGGCCGAGGTACGCGGCGGTGTTGGAGAGCACCAGGCGGTCGACGCGCTCCGGAACGTGGATCCCCAGCCACTGCGCGACGATTCCGCCCAGAGACAGGCCCAGCACGTGCACCCGCTGCAGGCCCAGGGCATCCAGCAGTTCCACCACGTCGCGCCCCAGCCGGTCCAGGGAGTAGGGGCCGCTTGGGACATCGGAGGCGCCGTGGCCGCGCGCGTCGTAGCGCAGCAGCCGGAAGTGCTTGGTCAGAGCCGACACCTGGCCATCCCACATGTGCAGATCGGTACCGATGGAGTTCGAGAGCAGCAGCACCGGCTTGTCCTCGTCACCGTCGAAGCGGTAGGCGATGCGGACGCCATCGCCGGTGGTGATGTCAGTACGGGCCTGGGAAGTCATGTCAGCTCCAGTGATCTAGCGGCTATGCACTCAGCCTATGAACACCACCTGGCTGATTGCTATTACAAAGATCGGACGGTCCCTGTAGGTTTCCTGGACGATGTCGAACTTCACACTCCACGAGTTGCAGTGCTTCAACGCCGTTGTGCTCGACGGCGGTTTCCAGGCCGCGGCCGAGCGGCTGCACCGCTCGCACCCCTCGGTGTTCGCGGCAGTCGCCAAGCTGGAGCGCCAGCTGGGCCTGGACCTGCTGGACCGCTCCGGCTATCGGGTTCAGCTCACCGAGGCGGGTCACGCCTTCCACCGCAAGGTGCGCTTCCTGCTGCACGAGGCCCAGGAGTTGCAGACGTACGCCGAGCAGTTGGCGATGGGCGAAGAGGCCGAACTGCGTGTGGTGCTCGGGGACCTGTGCCCGCTTCCGCCGGTGTTGGAGATGTTCAGCGGTTTCTTCGCGCAGTGCCCGCAGACACGACTGCACCTGCAGTTCGAGACGGTCACCGGCCCCTGGGAGCGGCTGCTGGAGGACGAAGCCGACCTCATCGTGCACCGCGTCCCCAAAAGCGACGTGCGGATGGAGTGGATCGATCTCGGCCGCGTCGCGCTGGTGCCCGTGGTAGCGCCCGGTTTCCTGCCGTTCCCTCCGGACACTGACATCACACCGCAGCGGATGCAGGCCTTCACTCAGTGCGTGGTCCGGGATTCGGCGCGGCATCCGGCCGAGCAAGGCCATTTCCTGGTCGAAGGCGCGCCTCAAAGCTCCGTTCCTGACCACCTCATGAAGAAGGAGCTGATCTTGCACGGCATGGCGTGGGGACACGTGCCCCGATTCATGATCGAGACCGAGCTGCGTGACGGACGGCTGCTTTCCATCGCCGGACGGCACTTTCCCGGTGTGGTCGAGGAACTCTCGGCAGCTCGTCGGCGCGACCGCCCGCACGGGCCGGTCGCCGACCAGCTGTGGGACTTCTTGGCCCGCCATGCACCGGTCCTCCGGCCGACGCTGGGCCGTGTGCCCAGGGCGAAGAAAGGACCGGAACACCACAGGTGACCTAGCGCACCATGATCGTTGTCGTATCGGAGGGGGTAGTTACTGGTCCTGATCGCATTGCGAGATACGGGTCTTCACCCCAGGGGTCCCATCACGGGTGTATCTGAGGAGCAAGCATTTCTGCGCGCCGTAGCGGGAGAGGGCTGTATCGTTCCGCCCTTCCGTCCCAAGCCGCCCCGGCTCACGGCCGTTTGCCCGCTGGGCCGAGCGGCCCCCTCGCGGCACTCAGAATCATGACACCTCGCCGCGACTGCCCCAGCGGCCTGCCCAACGACCGCTGGGCGCTGATCGGATCGTCACCCACAGCAGCCATCCAGTGGTGGTGAACCGGCCCCGGCTGTCGCATGGTTGTGGCCGCCTGTGTTTCGCCATGCCCCGTCCCCCTGCCCGGCCCCCGGGCGTCACGTTCAGCGTCGGGGTGTGCGGGGTGGGGGCGGCAAGGACGCGAACCAGCCGCCGGGGTGGGCTACAGCAGCTTGGACCGCCCGGTCCCGGGCGACGCGCTGGCGCGGCGTCCGCGGGCGATACGGCCGGGCCTGCCGCGCCGTACGGGGCCTTCCACGCCGGCCGCGCGCCGCGCCCACTTCGCGACCGTCTCCTCCGGCACCGAGATGAACTTCAGCGATGCGGTGACCTCGGACTTGCAGGCGGGCATGCCGCAGTGCACGGGGGAGGCGTCCACTCCGAGGCTGGGGTAAGTCATGGAGGCGGGTGGCAGGTACTTGCCTGCGCACCCGAGGCACACGTAGACCTGGCGGCGGGGTTTGTCGGTGTCGCGCATCGCTCTCCCTGGGGTGGTGCGGGTGCCGCCGGTTGTGCCGTGTCAGCTGATACCGCTGCCGTTGCAGGTGCCGCACGGTCCCATCCACCGGTGTTCCACGGGTATCTGATTGCCGTCCTTGTCGATCTCGACCGTGTGTTCCAAGTGGTCGGTGACGCCGTCGCCGCCGCAGGCCTGACAGGTCCGTGGTTGCGGCTGTTCGTCACCGGACACGCCTTCCAGCATGGCTGCTCGAGGGCGCCCGCGTCAGCAGAGCAGCCCAAATCGCTAGGGCGCGCCATGCCCCCCCACCGCTCGGCCCCTCCGCCCGCGACGGATTGAAGTCGGCGTGTTGCTCTTGACCCACGACGAGTAGGTGGGGGTGAAGTGCAGGCGGAAGCGGGCCCCATTTTCCCCGTCCTGGTCGCCATTCGCCGGGCCCATCTGAAGGAGTTCGGGACCGCCAAGGAGAGCCGTGTGTTCGGCAGCCACGGCTAACCGGTCGAGGGGAAATGCAGGTGGAGTCGGCGGTGGACCAGCAACCACGTGCGGACCGGCTCGGCCTTGTGGGTGTCGTAGTTGTTCACGATCAGGTGCACATCGGGTGCGCGAGCGGAGCCAGTCGTGGCTGCGGAGTTCGTGTACCCGCAGCCGCGGCGCCGAGATCGCCACCCGCCACGAAGCGCCACGCTGAGGGATGTGGCCTGCTGCGGGCTGCCGCCGAACGGGCGCGGAGTCAGGTCGTCTTTGCACGTAGCCGCACTCCACGAGCGCCACCGGTACCGGCTCAACCGGCAGATGTCCCCGTCAGTGGCGGGGCATCTGCCGGGGCCCGGACTTCACAGGTCGGCCGACATTGCCGTGCGTGGAGTGCTGTGTCCTTCCGGCGGGGTTACGGTCACCGTCGTGTCGGTCGCCTCGCGCGTTACCTGGTACGCGGCGGCAGGGCGGCCGGCGTGGTCGGGGACGGTGACCGTGACCTGGTGTGCGTCGGGGGTGACGAGCAGGGTGAGGCCGTCGAGCCAGTCCCCGTCGGGTCGCTGTGTGTCGGAGCCGAGTGGGAGGACCGCTCCTGGGCGGACGTACAGGGGCAGGCTGTCGAAGCCGTGCCTCTCTCGGCGCCAGGCCGGGCCCTGGACGTGTTCGCCGGTCAACAGGTGGGTCCAGGTGCCCTGGGGCAGGTAGTACTCGACGAAGCCGTCGGCCGAGAAGACGGGGGCGACGAGCAGGTCGGGGCCGAGCATGTACTGCCGGTCCAGGGCGCGGGCGGTGGGGTCGTCGGGGAACTCGAGGAGCATGGGCCGCATCAGCGGCACGCCGGTGTGGTGTGCTTCGGCCGCGGCGCCGTACAGGTAGGGCATGAGCCGGTGCTTGAGCCGGGTGAACTGCCGTGTCACGTCGACGGCTTCGTCGCCGAACTCCCACGGCACCCGGTAGGAGCTGGAGCCGTGCAGGCGGCTGTGGGAGGAGAGCAGGCCGAAGGCGAGCCAGCGCTTGAAGACGGCCGGGTCCGGGGTGCCCTCGAAGCCGCCGATGTCGTGTGACCAGAAGCCGAAGCCCGACAGCGACAGTGACAGGCCACCGCGCAGCGACTCTGCCATGGCGCCGAACGACGACCAGCAGTCGCCACCCCAGTGCACCGGGTACTGCTGGCCGCCCGCCGTGGCCGAGCGGGCGAAGAGGATCGCCTCGCCTGTGCCGCGTTCCTTCTCCAGGAGCTCGAAGACGGTGCGGTTGTACAGGTGCGTGTAGTAGTTGTGCATGCGCTCTGGGTCGGAGCCGTCGTGCCAGACCACGTCGGTGGGGATGCGCTCGCCGAAGTCGGTCTTGAAGCAGTCGACGCCCTGGTCGAGCAGCACCTTCAGCTTCGCCTGGAACCAGGCGCAGGCCTCGGGGTTGGTGAAGTCGACGAGCGCCATGCCCGCCTGCCACAGGTCCCACTGCCAGATGTCGCCGTTCGTCCGCTTCACCAGATACCCCGCGGTGGCGGCCTCGTCGAACAGGGCGGACTTTTGGGCGATGTACGGGTTGATCCACACGGAGATCTTCAGGCCCCGTCCCTTGAGCCGGGCCAGCATGCCCTGGGGGTCGGGGAAGACGTCCGGATCCCACTGGAAGTCGGACCACTGGTACTCGCGCATCCAGAAGCAGTCGAAGTGGAACACGCTCAGCGGGATGTCCCGCTCGGCCATGCCGTCGACGAACGACGTCACCGTCTCCTCGTCGTACTGCGTGGTGAAAGAGGTGGTGAGCCACAGTCCGAACGACCACGCCGGCGGCAGCGCCGGGCGGCCGGTGAGCGCGGTGTAGCGGCGCAGGACGTCTTTGGGCGTCGGGCCCGCGACGACGTAGTACTCCAGCGTCTGGTCCTCGACGCTGAACTGCATCTGGCCCACCGACTCCGAGCCGATCTCGTAGCTCACCTTGCCGGGGTGGTTGACGAACACGCCGTAGGCGCCGGCGGGGGAGACGTGCAGGCTGAACGGGACGTTCTTGTAGGCCTGTTCGCTGCTCGTGCCGCCGTCGGCCTGCCACATGTCCACGACCTGGCCGTTCTTGACGAACGGCGTGAAGCGTTCGCCCAGACCGTAGACCTGTTCGCCGACGCCGAGCGCCAACCGCCCGGCCATGTGGTGCGCGCCGTCGTCGGTGGTGAAGAAGGCTGTGCCCTTGCGGTCCGCCGATGTCATCTCCCGGCCGTCCGCGTCATGGAACGACAGCGCCCAGGGCGCGGCTTGGTCCAGGCGTGCGGTGAGGGGGCCGCTGGTCAGCTCGATCATGTCGCCGTCGCGGCGCACTTGGCCGACCCCGGTGTCGGCGCCCGGCAGGCCGAAGTCCGGTCCGGGGTGGCGCTTGCCCGCCAGGTGTGTGGTGCGGACGCCGATGACGCCCTCGGCGGGGGAGAAGCAGTCGACGGTCAGCAGGGGGGAGTTGAGGGTGTCACCGCGGCGCTCGACGCGCTTGATCGCGGCGTGGGCGGTGAAGCGGTCGGCGTCGGCTCGGACACTGCGGACCTCGGTCGCGTACGAGGCCTCGATCCCGTCGCGCATGAGCCAGAAGCCGTCGGTGAACTTCATGATCTTCCTCGGGGTGGTGCGGGGTGGCAGTTCGGGTCGCGGGAGCCGTCGGACGTGCCCTGCTGAGGACGACGCTGGTCGGTGGCATGACGCCGCCGGTGCGTGGAGGCTCTCAACTGGCTTGCGATCTTGAAGGAGAAGTAGCTGCGTGGGCCATTTGATCGTACAGAAAACAAAACGGCAAGGGCTCTTCTTCGGCGCGATCGCGGAAGCGCTTCGATTCCTGATAGCGCCAGGTAGCGACGCTTCTGCGGGGCGTGAAGTTGGTGAAAGGGTCTAGCGTCGAAGCGCTTCGTGGCGTATTAGTCATGTCAGAAAACAAACTCGCAGCAAAGGGCCGCACCATGTCCGACCGCTTCACCCCCACCCCCGAAGACACGTTCACGTTCGGTCTGTGGACCGTCGGTTGGCGGGGCAACGACCCCTTCGGCGATGCCACCCGCCCCGCCCTTGACCCCGTCGAATCCGTACACCGGCTCGCCGAACTCGGTGCGTACGGCGTGACGTTCCACGACGATGACCTCATCCCCTTCGGATCCTCCGACGCCGAGCGCGGGGCCATCGTCAAGCGGTTCCGCGCCGCCCTCGACGAGACCGGACTCGCGGTGCCGATGGCCACCACGAACCTGTTCACCCACCCCGTCTTCAAGGATGGCGGCTTCACCGCCAACGACCGCGACGTACGCCGCTTCGCGCTGCGCAAGACCATCCGCAACATCGACCTCGCGGTGGAACTGGGCGCCACGACGTACGTTGCCTGGGGTGGTCGTGAGGGCGCGGAGTCCGGGGGTGCCAAGGATGTGCGCGTCGCGCTCGACCGGATGAAGGAGGCCTTCGACCTGCTCGGCGAGTACGTCGTCGAGCAGGGCTACGACCTCAGGTTCGCGATCGAGCCCAAGCCGAACGAACCGCGCGGCGACATCCTCCTGCCGACCATCGGCCACGCGCTGGCGTTCATCGAGCGCCTGGAGCGCCCCGAACGCGTGGGCGTCAACCCGGAGGTCGGCCACGAGCAGATGGCGGGCCTGAACGTCCCGCACGGCATCGCCCAGGCTCTGTGGGCGGGCAAGCTCTTCCACATCGATCTCAACGGCCAGACCGGCATCAAGTACGACCAGGACCTGCGCTTCGGCGCCGGTGACGTGCGCCAGGCGTTCTGGCTCGTCGACCTTCTTGAGAGCGCCGGCTACCAGGGGCCGCGCCACTTCGACTTCAAGCCGGCGCGCACCGACGGTGTCGACGGCGTGTGGGAGTCCGCGAAGAACTGCATGCGCAACTACCTCATCCTCAAGGAGCGTTCGGCCGCGTTCCGGGCCGACCCCCAGGTGGACCAGGCGCTGCGCGACTCCCGCCTCGACCAGCTCGCGCAGCCCACCGCCGCCGACGGCCTGGCCGAGCTCCTGGCCGACAAGGGCGCGTACGAGGACTACGACGCGAACGCCGCCGCCCAGCGCTCCATGGCCTTCGAACGCCTCGACCAGCTCGCCATGGAGCACCTGCTCGGCGCGCGCTGACCCCCGCACCCCGCGATCGAGCCCGTACGGACCAGGCCGGAGCCGTACCGGGATCTGCGAACACCCCCGGCGGGACACGGGCGTCCCGACGGTCGGCCACACCTCCCAGGCAAGGGCAACCACCGTGACAGCAGCACACATACCGCAGCGCGCGCGTGTCAGGCGCCGCCGTGCCGGTCGGCGGACGACGGTCCCGCTCACCGTTGTCTCCGCGCTCGTGGCCACCACGGCACTCGCCGGCTGCGGCCAGCAACGCGACGACGACGTCTACACCGTCCTCAACTCGTCGACCGACGACTCGTATCACGGCTGGGACGCCGCCACCCTGTCCCGCTGCAGCAAACGGCTCGGCGTCACCATCGAGCAGCAGAGCGTGCCGGCCGCACAGGTGATGACGAAGTCCCTGCGCATGGCGTCGTCGAAGTCACTGCCGGACGTCATCCAGTTCGACGCCTCCGAGATGCCGACGTTCGCCGACGCCGGCGGACTGATCGACCTGCGCACGCTGGGCCTGTCCACCCAGGACATACCTAGGGGCATCGTCGACTTCGGCTCCTACAAGGGCACGTACTACGGGGCCGCGCGCACGGTGAACACCCTCGCCCTGTTCTACAACAAGGACACCTTGAAGAAGGCGGGTCTCGAAGTCCCCACCACCTGGGACGAGATGCGGCGAGCCGCCAAGAAGCTCACCAAGGGCAAGCAGTACGGCATCGCCCTGAGCGCGGGCGGCGCGGAGGACGGCGTCTTCCAGTTCACGCCGTTCATGTGGTCCAACGGCGGCGACGAGTCGCACCTCGCGAGCAAGCCGGTCGCCCAGGCGCTCGACTACTGGAAGAGCCTCCTCAAGGACGGCTCACTGTCCAAGTCGACCGTCAACTGGACCCAGGCCGACGTCAACGACCAGTTCATGGCGGGCAACGCCGCAATGATGATCAACGGTCCGTGGCAGGTCGAGACCCTCAACACCAAGAAGAACCTGGACTGGGGCATCGCCCGGATCCCCGTGCCGAAAGCGGGCGATGACTCCGTCGGCCCGCTCGGCGGCGCCGTGCTGACCGTGCCCAAGACCGGTGACACCGCACGCCAGAAGACCGCCGCCAAGATCATCGACTGCATGGCCGGCGAGAAGGAGCAGATCACCTACGCGCGCAACAGCTGGATGGTCCCCGCCAACGAGAAGGCCGCCGCCGTCTGGCGCAAGGAAGTGCCCGAACTCGACGCCCTGGCCGACCAGGTGGCCACCGCGCGCTCGCGCACGGCCAAGGTCGGCGCGCGCTGGTCGTCGGTGTCGCTCGCCCTGCAGAGCGCCTTCCAGTCCGCCCTCACCGGACAGTCCAGCGAGGCCGCGCTCCAGCGCGCCCAGCAGCGCGCCACGAGCGGGAAGTGACGTGACGAACATGTCGACCACCACAGCCTCCGCGACCGAACCCGCCGCCGATCACCTGGCGACCACCGCCAAGAAGCCCGACCCGGCACGCGCCCGGCGCCGCCGCAGGCTCTCCCAGTGGGGCTTCATCGCGCCCGCGGTCATCTTCATGGTGCTCTTCTTCGGCTACCCGCTCGTACGCAACGTCCTGATGAGCTTCCAGGACTACTCGCCCTCCACCTTCTTCGACGGCAAGGCCCCGTTCAACGGCACCGACAACTGGAGCAAGGTCTTCCAGGACGACCTGTTCGGCAAGGCGCTGTGGCACACCGTCGTCTTCACCATCGGGTCCCTGATCGGCCAGTTCGGCATCGGCCTCGCGCTCGCCGTCTTCTTCACCAAGAGATTCCCGCTCAACGGCGTGCTGCGCTCGCTGATCCTGCTGCCCTGGCTCGTCCCGATGGTCGTCTCCGGCATCGTGTGGCGCCGCATCCTGGACCAGGACACCGGTGTCCTCAACTCCTTCCTCGACACCTTCGGCCTGGGCGGCGCCACACCCTGGCTGACCAGCCCCGGCATGGCCCTGTTCTCCGTCATCCTGGTGAACATCTGGATCGGCATCCCCTTCAACATGGTGATCCTGTACGGAGGTCTTCAGGAGGTCCCCAAGGAGCTGTACGAGGCCGCTTCCCTGGACGGCGCGTCCGCCTGGCGCACGTTCCGCTCGATCACGCTGCCGCTGCTCAAGCCGGTCATCACCGTCGTGCTGGTCCTCGGCTTCATGTCGACGGTCAAGATCCTCGACCTGATCCTCGCCCTGACCGACGGCGGCCCCGCCGACTCCACCCAGACCCTGGGCACCCTCACCTACCAGAACTCCTTCGTGCAGCTGGACTTCGGCGCGGGCGCCGTCGTCGGCAACGTCCTCATCCTGATCTCAGCCGTCTTCGCGGTGTTCTACCTGCGGGCCAACCGCTCCGAGGGGAAGTGACCCGCATGGCGACCACCACCATCACCAAGACACCTGCCGCCCAGCGACCTGCGACCAGGGCCAAGCGCCGCTGGGGCGCCACTGTCGTCGGCGTACTCATCCTGTGCGTGATGCTCTTCCCGCTCTACTGGATGCTCAACACGGCCCTGCAGCCCACATCCGGCCTCCTGGAGGTCGCGCCCATCCCGCACGGGATGGACCTGTCCGGGTTCACCTCCGCGATCCGCGAGCAGGGCGGCCACCTGCTGACCTCGCTCGCCGTCGCCTTCGGCGCCGTCACCATCTGCCTCGCGATCGCCGCCCCCGCCGCCTACGGGCTCGCCCAGTTCCGCCTCCGCGGCACCCGCACCATCGTCTTCGGCACGCTCATCACCCAGATGGTGCCGGGCATCGTCATCGCCAACGCGCTCTACAGTGCCTACGTCGATCTCGGCCTGGTCAACTCCTACTTCGGCCTCATGCTCGCCGACGCCTCGCTCGGCATCCCCTTCGCCATCGTCCTGATGCGCTCCTTCATGGTGGCCATCCCCAGGGAGGTCATCGAGGCCGCCGAAGTCGACGGCGCGGGCCGGCTGCGCACCTTCGTGCAGGTGGTGCTCCCGATGAGCCGCAACTCCCTGATCACCGCGGGCCTGTTCTCCTTCCTGTACGCGTGGAGCGACTTCATGTTCGCGCTCACGCTCAACACCACCGACGACGTCAAGCCGGTCACCCTCGGCATCTACCAGTACATCGGCGCGCACGTCGGCGACTGGGGCTCCGTCATGGCCGCATCCGTCCTGTCCGCGATCCCGGCAGCGGTGCTGCTCGTCCTCGCCCAGAAGTACATCGCCGCCGGCATCACCGGCGGATCCGTCAAGTAAGCCACGTACGCCAAGTAAGGCCATCCATGAGTGACTTGCCCGTCTTCCCCTCCGGCTTCGTCTTCGGCGCGGCCACCGCCTCCTACCAGATCGAGGGCGCCGCGCACGAGGACGGCCGCGGCCCCTCCATCTGGGACACCTACTGCCACACCCCCGGCCGCGTCGACGGAGGCGACACCGGCGACGTGGCCTGCGACCACTACCACCGCTACCCCGAGGACGTGGCCCTGCTCCGCGGCCTGGGGGTCGACTCCTACCGCTTCTCCATCGCCTGGCCCCGCATCCAGCCCACCGGATCCGGTCCCGCCAACGCCAAGGGCCTGGACTTCTACTCGCGGCTGGTCGACGAACTCCTCGAAGCCGGCATCGAACCGGCGGCCACCCTCTACCACTGGGACCTGCCGCAAGGCCTGGAAGACCAAGGCGGCTGGCGTGTGCGCGAGACCGCCGAACGCTTCGGCGAGTACACGCAGATCGTCGCCGAGCACCTCGCCGACCGCGTACCCCGCTGGATCACCCTCAACGAGCCATGGTGCAGCGCGTTCCTCGGCTACTCCGTCGGCCGCCACGCCCCCGGCGCCCAGGAGGGCACCGGCGCCCTGGCCGCCGCACACCACCTGCTCGTCGGCCACGGCCTGGCGATGAAGGCGCTGCGCGCGGCCGGCGTCCGGGAGGCCGGCATCACCCTCAACCTCGACCGCAACATGCCCGCGAACGACACGCCCGCCGACCGCGCGGCCGCCGTACGCGCCGACACCCAGCACAACCTGGTGTGGACGGAGCCCATCCTCGCGGGCCGCTACCCGGCGACCGAGCAGGACACCTGGGGCGAGCTGATCACCCGCCAGGACTTCCGCCGCGACGGAGACCTCGATCTGATCGCCCAGCCGCTGGACTTCCTCGGCATCAACTACTACCGGCCGATCGTGGTCGCCGACGCCCCCTACCGCGAGCCCGACCCCGCCCACCGCGTCGCCACGGACAACCGCTACCAGGAGACGGCCTACCCGGACGTGCGGCGCACAGCCATGAACTGGCCCGTGGTGCCCGAGTCCTTCACCGACCTGCTGACCGCGCTCAAGGACACCTACGGCGAGTCGCTGCCGCCGATCCACATCACCGAGAACGGCTCGGCCGAGCACGACGTGGTGGGCCAGGACGGCGGCGTCCACGACCCGGACCGCGTCGCCTATCTGCACAGCCACCTGACGGCTCTGCGCGCCGCCATGGACGCGGGCGTCGACGTACGCGGCTACTACGTCTGGTCGCTGCTCGACAACTTCGAGTGGGCCCTTGGCTATGCCAAGCGGTTCGGGATCATACGCGTCGACTACGACACCCAGCAGCGCATCCCGAAGGACAGCTACCACTGGTACCGGCAGCTGATCACGGCACACCGGGGCTGACACCGTCCCGCAGCGCTCGGCGGACCGACACCGCCAGGCCCCCGCCCTGCCCCCGGCCGGGGCGAGATGTCAGTCCGCCGCGCGCTCCACGTACGCCGCCGGGTCCGCCAGGACCTCACGCACCACGCGCCCGGCCGCGCCCCGCGCCGCGTCACCGGACGAGGACGAGGCCCGCAGCCGCTTGCTGCCCGGCGTCCACAGGCCCGACACCACACGGGCGGTCAGCTCCTCGTCTGCGGCGGGGGCGAGCCATGGCATGAG
This sequence comes from Streptomyces sp. NPDC032198, assembly GCF_040636975.1. NCBI lineage: Bacteria > Bacillati > Actinomycetota > Actinomycetes > Kitasatosporales > Streptomycetaceae > Streptomyces > Streptomyces sp. NPDC032198. The sequence goes on from NZ_JBEZVL010000017.1 coordinate 211,798, forward strand.
GTCGCGGAAGACACCGCCCAGAATCACCGCGTCCGGGTCGATCAGATTCACCGCGCCCGAGAGAACCCGGCCCAGCCGACGCCCGGCCTCCTCGATCGCGTACCGGGCCTGCGGCTCGCCCTCGCGCGCCCGGCGCTCCAGCTCCGCGAGCCCGGTCAGGCCCGCGCTCTCGTCGAGATCCGCCGCTCGCAACAGCGCCGCCTGTCCCGCGTACTGCTCCAGACAGCCCCGCGCACCGCAGCGGCACTCGGGTCCGTCAGGCTCCACCATCACATGCCCGATCTCACCGGCGAACCCGTGGGCGCCCCGCAGAAGTTGACCGTTCAGCACCAAGGCGCCGCCGATACCGATCTCGCCGGTCAGGTAGATGAAGCTGGTCACGCGGTCGGCACTGTCGCCGAACCACAGCTCGGCCATGGCCGCCAGGTTCGCCTCGTTGTCGGCACTGACCGGCAGTGCGCGGTGCGTGGGATGCAGCGCCGTCAACGCCTGCGCGAAGAGCCCCTCCACAGCCACGCGGTTCCAGCCCAGGTTCGGCGCCTGGCGCACCGTTCCGCCGGAGACCAGGGCGGGCAGGGCCAGTTCGGCACCGACGGGGCGAAGCTTCTGCTCCGCGGCGGACTCGATGGCCCGGGACGCTAGCCGTGCCGCCTGGGCCAGGACCGTGGCGGGCGGGGCGCCCCGGTTGTCGGTGCGCTCCACCAGGCGTACGCGGTCGGTGCCGGCGAGGTCGATGACGCACACCGTCACATAATCAATGTTGATCTCGACCCCGAGCCCGGCGGGCCCGGTCCGCGCCACCTGCAGCGCCGTGCCCGGCCGACCCGCCTGTCCGCTGAACGTCTTGCCCCACTCGGTGAGGAATCCCTCGGTGAGGAGCTGATCCACGAGCGAGGACACCGCGGCCCGGGTCAGTCCCACCCGCGCGGCAACCCCGGCGCGCGTCGTCTCACCCGCGTCATGGACCGTGCGCAGCACCAGGCTCAGGTTGTGCCGCCGCACGGTGGCTTTGTCGGCCTTGGACGGCGCGGCGGACGGATCGTTGCTGTTCATCGTGGGTCCGACCCTATGCGAAGGGCCGCGACGACCTGCACAGCTGCGGCTGCGCCTTGGGTGCCTCGGGTGCCTGGGGCTGCAGCGCCGCCCCACGGCAGCCACGATGTAAGGATTGTCAGTGGGCGCGCTGCCTTCGCGCCCGGACCACCAGAAGATCACCCGACCCAGAACCCCGTTCGAGCCACCAGGCTCCACGATCGGTACAGCAACGGGCACTTACTGAGCGTTTGGTCCATGGAGGTGTGTTTGGTCCCGGGGGCAGGCGAAGGGCGACCGATCTGAAGCTCAACCGGACACACCTGCCGGGCGTCCAGATCGGCGGCTCCAACAAGGACCTACGCAACTTCGTCACCATGCACCGAAACGCCAACAATCCGGTCATGAAGAAGGTCGAGGACCAGATCCGCGCTGCAGTCGACAAACCCAACGCGAGGTCATCGACTACACAGTCATGCCCATCTACCGGACCAACGACCCAAGCGATGTCGTCCCCGTTGCGAGCACGCTGGCGGCGAGAGGAAACAAGGGCTTCACCTTCACCCCCTACGAAGGCGGCAGCAACACCAACACCGTCACTATTCTGAACGTCGCCAAGCCCTGACCCACCAGGAAGAATGCTGATCCCCCATGCACTCCGCCGTTGAACGCCTTACCGTGCTCATTGCCCCTCCTGGCCCTCGCCGCTCACGAGACTGGGCCGCCGTGGAGCAGCAGCTCGGTACTGCCCTGCCGCAGGACTACAAGGAACTCGTCGAGGTCTACGGGGGCGGGCTCTTCGACGAGGAGATCTGGCTCCTGGACCCCGAGTGCTCCGACAAGGACTACAACCTTCTTGCCGAGGCCAAGTCACGTGCGGAGATCCTGGCGAACTTGTGGGAGACCGAGCCCAAGCCACCGCAACTGCAGGAAAACGACGGAGCCCAGGTGCTGCCCTGGGCCTACATCGAGGGCACCGGCGCCATGCTGTACTGGCTGCGCCGGCCGGGACAGAAGCCAGAGGAGTGGACCATCCTGTTCAACGAGGGCCGAGGGCCGGAATGGGAACACCACCCCCACTCCTGCGCGGATTTCCTCCTCCTTGCTCTCACCGGAGAAGCCAACACAGTATATTTCGACGACTTCCCCCCTGAGGAGCATGAGTTCGAATCCAATGACGACCTTCTCTGAGACCGCGTTTGCGACCTCGATCCAGGAGATGTGTAGCTGGTCCGGTCGGCGCCAAAACCCGATTGCGCCGTGGTGAAGGATGAAGGACGTGGTCACCAAGGAACGTGCTGTGGAGCTGGTCGAGATCCTGCTGTCGAGAGAGCAGCAGGAGTCGCCATGTACGGCGCGGCTGCCTGAGCTCGCTGTCCTCGATGTGGAGGAGCACGCCCTCGGGTGGCTGGTCTTCTGGCAGTCGGTGGAGTACATCCGCAGTCGCGACACCGAGAAGATGCTGGTGGGCCATGGGCCCTATCTGGTGGACCGGCAGGATGGAAGTATTCACCACATCCCTGTCACCACGTACGTCGGCGAGGGCTGGGAAGATCTCTACCTCCAGCAGATCAGGGGCATCCGACCGGCCGACCCGCTGATCGCGGCTGTCCGGGCACTCGCGCACTCCGAGGGGACGATGGCCGCGATACGCCACCTACGGAAGCAGGCCCCCCTGCTGGGACCACAGCAGGCGAAGGCGTATGCCACGTCAGTCCGAGACGGAAACGAACCTCCAGAGGAACTGGTCAGTCTCACCCGGAAGCCGGAGGCATGCCTGCCTCTGTCAATCAAGACCCTGGCCGGCCCGGTTCGGTAGCGGCCCGGCGAAGAGGACGGGGTCCTGGTCGGGTCGCAGGCCCTCGTCGGGCGAGTCGGCGGACCATGATGCCGATCATTGCCCAGCGGATCATGGTCTCGGAGTGGGGCCGGGCTCGTCTCGTAGTCGCGCGCGAGGCGTCGGTGGGCGGTGAGCCACGAGGTTGCGTCGGCCGCGCGGTGAGACGCCTGCCGTGGCAGGTCCCGTTCCGCGCGGCCTCCCGCCGAACCGGACATGACGGTTTCCCGTCATCCGTCTCTCCAGTGACTACAACGTGAGCGGTTCAGGCTGCTCGCGCGGGACACACAATGCCGTTGCGGCGCTCTGCATTTCGCATACCTCCCGGGGCTGGCGTGTCCGAGTCACCTCTCTTTCAAGACCTGGCGGCTTCCTGGAAGAGCTTCACGTCCGTACAGCCATGGGGGGCTGTAGACCGCTCGGCGAATTGCCGCAGGGCTGCTCGTGCGTAACGATGCTGCGGCTTGGGGTCGTCGTCGTATGCGCGGTAGTCGATCGCGAAGACCGCATGTCGCGGTGAGCCAGGGCAGGTTGCTTCAGCTCGGAAGAGGAAATCCGTCAGGAGTGGGTCGGCCTTGGGCAGATCCCTCGTGGTCTGTGTCTTGAACCGCTGTTCATCCGCGAAGGTTCCGTAATAGGCGGACAGACGGAACAGGGGCCGGCCCTGGTCGTCGATCAGCAGGCAGTCCTCGACGGGCGCGTCGCCCACCGCGGTCCCATGGGCACGCCTGATCAGCCAGCCCGGTGTGACGCCCTCACACGTGCCGCTCACCCCGGCGAGAGCCGGCGCATCCGGGTATGTCTCCCGCCCGTAGTCGAGCGGTATGACTGGTCCTATGCGGCCGCCTGAGCGGGCATCACAGCCGTACTCGCGGGCGGCAGCCTGCGCGGTCTGCGTCGCAAACCGGGCCAGTCGCACGCGCTGTGCTGCCTCCTTGTACGGACGCGAGCCTCAGCTGTTCACGAACAACGACAGGCTGTCGCCGGCACGCGGCCCCGTCGTGTTGCGGCATTTGAGGACGACGGTGGCCGCAGCGCCCTCGTCCTTGAGATTCACCATGCCCGTCCAGCCCCCGCCGATCGGCACCGGAAGCGCGGCAGTGAAGGTTTGGGCCTCCCGCCCGGAAACGGTGTGGGGCCCCCAGGCTTTGGAACGCCACTCCGTCCGGACCATCGCCCGCTGCTTGTACCCGCCCGGCCCGTCAAGCCAGCAGATGACAGGCGGGCTTGATCCGTCCGGAGACTTCCCTCCTGCGTCGCTATGGCTCGTGTCGCCGCTGACGTCATCGGTGTCGAGCAGTGCGCGCGCCTGTCCGACGGACGCCGTGCCGTCGCACGCATCGGCCACGGACCTCTCATCGCGCCACTTCGCGTAGCCGCCGCTGACGAAGAACCATCCCGTTACTAGAACCGCGAGGAGCGTCAGCGCAGCGGCGCCGTATTGCATGCCCCGGTGTCGTATCAGCCTTGCCCACCACTGCACCTGGCACCCCCGCTTGGCTTGTCATGATCGCGCAAGCGACAGTAACTGCGGAGCCCAGTTGCCCCCCCCGTTGGATTCAGCCCACCCCCGCGGCGGCGAGAGGCCCACGCCACAGGGGCTGCAGCCGGGGGTGAAAAGGACGTGGCCAGCCTCCCGGACGATGCACCCGTCACCGTGCCTGCGAACAGACACTGACCCCGGCCGCTCACCTGGCATGAACCTTTCCAGGCAGGCTCTCAGCTTGAGTTTTAAGTGCGCCACGAGCGCAGAGAGTGAGGTTGATGTAGGCGACTTCACCGACGCACCAGACTCGAACTCATCGAGCTCGCCGACTGGATCAATCCGATTGTGGCGGGCTGGATGACGTACTACGGCCGGTTCTACCGGTCGCAGTTGTACCCCTTCCTGCGACGCATCAACACCTACCTGATGCGATGGGCGCGGAAGAAGTACAAACGGCTGCGGGGCTACAAACGCTTCCGTGCATGGTGGACTGGACTCGTGCAACGAGCGCCGGGACTCTTCAAGTACTGGGCGTGGGACCGCGAGTTCGTGTGGACTCGATGAGAAGAGCGGAGTGACGGGAGACTGTCACGCTCCGTTCTGTGGGAGCCCGGGGGTGAGATCCCCCGGGCCACCCGACCTTGTTGCTCGGCCCTCGTCCCAGCGGAACCAGGCATGCTCCTGATCGATGTGGAGGAGGAACTGAGCAACGGGACCCGACGGTGACTCCAGAGTCAGGGCACCTTCGATGAGGTCGTAGACAGCGTCGAACCGTTCGAACTCCCCGGCCTCGACAAGGGCATTGGCCTCGTCGAACCAGGGCTTGAACTGGCCGAAGGCAGGCTCTGGGAAGAAGCGTCCGCGCTGCCAGGGCATTCCTGGCTCGTCGACGGTAATCGTGCCGACGAGGGTGCTGCCGCTCAGAAGCCGCCACTCGTCGTGAAGGTCCGTCATCCTGGCTCCATGGCGTGGTCCTTACGACCTTCCCCCAAGGCCGTGCCCAGCATGGCTTGCCCGGCTCGCAGAGGTTACGGAACACCTGCGCGACGACACCGCGCCGGGGTGGAGTTCCGAAACCTCTCCCGGCTCGGCCCTCGCCCGCTCCTCAAAGCGCTGAGCTGCGCCGCAGCGGAAGCGTCCCTCTGGGGGGGCAGCGGTGTGCTCGGCCCACAACCAGCAGCGTGGTCGCACAGGTAGCCGGTGCGGTGATCACGGGAAGTGAGGTGGTCCCCGTCTGGTGGATCTGGCGGGAGCGGGTGGTGCGGTGAAGGCTGGTCAGGTTAGAGGGAGGTGCGGGGTTTCGTCTGGGGCGGGGGCGGAGGCGTTTCCGGTCGGCGGGAGCGCGGAGGGCTGGTCCGGCGTCGGGTGTTGCGCGGGCGGCAGCGGGGCGAGGCCCTTTTGTGCCCTCAGGTACTCGGCTTCGGCTCGTTTCAGCTCGGCCCGGGCTTTGAGGACTGCCGCCTCTCCCTCCTTCTCTGCGCGGATGAGGGCGGCTTGTCCGGTTGCGGCTGCGCCGCTTCCCTGCCCGGTGTCCTTCTGCTTGGCTCCCCAGGCCCGCAGGAGGCGCGGGACGGCGGCGATGCCCAGGGCGATCAGGGTCGGGGCGCTGACGGCCACGGCGGCGATCGCCGGCGCGTCCGTGGGCCCGAGGTTGGCGACGTCGACGGAGGAGAGCAGTCGCCGAAGCCCAAGGGTCAGGAGGGCGAGGAGAGTGAGGACCACGAACGCCTCGCGGTCGGGTGCGCGTGTCGGCACCCGCGGAAGGTGCATGTACTTCGCGTAGTCGGGGTCACCCTGGCCGCGCTCGCCGAACTCAGCCTCTGGTCTCGTGGCCCGGTATGCAGCCTTCGCCCTCCTGGCCCGGATTTTTACTTCTGTCCTCGTGGCCCGGATTTCAGCGAGCCTACGCTCGAATTCGGGGCCCACGGCAAAGGAGGCGGCTATGAGGAGCCATACCCATACGTAGAGCAGGGTCTGCCAGGTTTCCGCCGGGAGGTTGTAGAAGCTTGCCGTGGTATTGACCGCCAGGAGCAAGATCACAGTCAACCGAAGGGCGCTGACGCGCCGGCGGAGGGCGCCCAGCTCGTATTCATACAGAGATTCACGCGGCGCGTACATAGCGTCAGGGTGGCGGAGGACTGCCGCATCCGGCAGGTGTCTGACGTAACTGGCCCCCGCCTGGGTTCAGAGCCTGTGTCTGGTCCTTGGAGTCGTGCCCGCTGCAGTCCTGCATCTTCATTTGGCCCCCGCAGCGGGCGGATCAGAACCAATGAGACGTATCAGCTACGGATCAGATCCGGTGAGAAGAGACCAGCTCAGCTGAGAACTCACACTGTCCGAGAACCTGGTCGGCGTAGTCCGGTAAGAGGTTATCGAGGTAGGTGTAGAAGGGCTGATGGTCCGGATTGCGGCCCTGGAGTTGGTGGATGACTGCGGCATCGACCACGGCGACTCCCTCCACGGGGAGTGGTTGCAGGTCAGGTGCCAGACGCCACTCGCTGCCGGTGAGCCGGGACCAGACCAAGGCGGAGAAGCCGACGCGGACCCGAGCCCCTCTCTGGGAGACGCCGACGATGAGTCGGCGTCTGCTGGGGTAGTTCTCGACGATCCTCTGCAGGCCCGACTCGGGGAGAGTCCAGTTCTCGAAGCGTTTTCGTCGAGCGGCGTAGTCCACGGCCGGCTGGTCAGCGACGTGATTGGTGAGACGTTGGAACGGCATGGACAGATCGGCTCGGCGACCGTGCAAGCGCTCCTCCAAGGGGCGGAACCTCCTCCAGGCGGCTATCCAAGTCGGAGGGATGCCGAGATAGGCTCCCGTCTCGTTTAACGGCATGCCGTGGCCGCCTGGACGAGATGGGCTGCGAGGCCTCTGCGGACCGCGACGTTCCCAGGAGAGCGGCCCGATGTGTGGCCGAGCGGTCCCGTGATGATCTCTGCCCGTTCCCCGGGGAGGAACTGGGGGACCGCTTTCGCCGAGTAGCTGCGCCGGCGGATCTGCGGAAACCCCGGCAGAGCAACCTGAGTGGGAAGGGGCCGGGGGAACCGCTGGTCGAGCAACTGGAGGACTTCGTGGCGGAACAGCGGTGACGCTCCGCGTCGCAGCCCCGGGATGCGATTCCTCCTGGGCGTGAATGCCCGGGGTTCCTCGCAAGATCACGCTGAAGTGCGGAGCCAATTCCCGTACCGGCGCGATGCGGGTCAGCTGGAACTCGGCCAACGGCCGCTGGCGCGCCGGGGTCTGCAGCCGTCGACCGTACGATGGTGACGGTGATCAGCCTATCGGCGCGTACAGCACCCCCAGCTTGTCGATCTCGGTGCCGGCCCATCCAGTGAAGCCGACTATCTGCCAGCCGGACGGTGCCGTGAAGGTCTTGGTGTCCGAAGTCGCCGTGCCGGCGGCCAGCGTGCGGCCCCTGTCCGTGGTGAACGACGCCGAGAAGATCCTCGTGCGGCCGTCCTTCTGGCCCTGGGTCACCTTGACGGCGGTGAGGTGCTCGCCGGAGGCCAGCGTCAGGGACGTCGTCGTGCCGCCCGTGCCGCCGTGCGTGAGGGCCGTGCCGCCGTCGTGCGTCAGGGTCACCGCGTCCAGACGGGAGCCGCCGCGCAGGGTCAGGGTGCGCGGGGACACCGGCGTCGGCAGGTCGTCCGCGTCGTTGAAGGCGGTGCCGTGCGGGCCGCCGATGAAGTCGCTTGCATTCAGGGAGGGGTTGAGGGTGTAGGAGAAGTCGACCGTGTGCGGGAAGTGGTCGGACAGATCGCCGCCCGCGGAGTCCAGGAACGTCGCCCACTCGTTGTTGTAGCGGATGGCGTCGAGCGTCAGGAGCTTGCTGCCGCGGTAGAGGATCTTGTCGACGACCTCGCAGCCGTTCGGCGGGGCCGTCGTCGGGCACAGCAGCGGGTCCGCACCCTGCGTCGGCCGGACACCGCCTTTGGCCAGCTGTACCCACGCGTCCGTCAGGCCGTTGCTGTCGGCGAGGGTGCGGATGTTGTCGCCGCTGCGGGTGTACCGGGTATTGGTGTCACCCATGACGATGACCGCGTTGCCGGACGAGTTCGCCTGGATGAAGTCCGACAGCTGCTCGACGTTGGCGCGGCGGGCGGCCAGCGCGTCGGCCGAGTCGTCGGCGTTGGTGTGGACGTTGTAAAGGTCCACGAAGACGCCCTCGGCGAGGCGGACCCGGGCGACCGAGAAGCCCTTGGGGGTCAGGCAGTTGGTGCCCGTGCACTTGTTCCACTTCACCCGCTCGAAGTCTTCGAAGGCGTAGTCCGAGAGGGTGTTGAGGCCGTCGCCGAAGGGCACGCCGCCGCTGGTCGCGGTGCGGTGGGGGTGGTTGTCGCCCGCGTACAGGGCCGCGTGGTAGTTGAAGTCCTCCTGGACGTTGACGATGTCGTACGCCGCAAGGCGCGGTGAGATCAGCGGGGTGTTCTTCTCGGGGTTGCCGGAGCTCAGGCCTTCCGGAAGGCCCGCGACGTTGTACGTCAGGACGTTGAAGGTGCCAGTGGCGGCGGCCACCGCCGCGGGGGTCGAGTCGGTGGTGGCCTTCGCGCTGGCGAGGGGGGTGGCGAGGCCGGTCAGGACCAGGGCCGCGGCCGCGAGGGTGCCGATCAGTCTTCTCATGGGGGCGTCTCCGATGGGTGACGTGGAAGATGAGCGCCGTTCAGGATTCCCTCCGAATGGGGTGACGTACAAGGGCAGTTGGGGACACAGTGCGAGATGAGCCGTTCTGCCGCGTCTAGGGCGCCCGGCCGCCATTCGTTGCTTGTTCAACGTTCAGGTTTCGCCTTGAGCTTGGAGCCTCCACACCCGGCGCAGCAGCGCCGCAGGAGGCGGCCGCAGCAGGCAGCGGTATCAGGAGGAACTCATGGGCCACGGACACGCGCACGGTCATCACCACCACGGACACGATCACGACCACTCGCACGCCACGGCGGCGACCGCGCTGCCCGCCGCCTTCGACACCTCCGTACCTGACGAGGCACTCAACCCCGAGCAGCAGTCGCGCCGCACGCTGCTGCGCCGGGCGGGCCTGCTGGGCGCGGGGGGTGGACGCCGGCAGTGTCGTCGCCCAGGCTGCCGCCGCCCCCGCAGCGGCTGGATCCGCCCCCTCCGCCGGCCGCAGAACCGGCGGCTTCCTGTGGCTGGCGGGTGACCACCACATCCACACCCAGTACAGCAACGATGGCAAGTACCGGGTCGTCGACCAGGTCCGCCGGGGTGCCCGGCACGGCACGGACTGGATGGTCATCACCGACCACGGCAACGAGACACACGCCAAGATCGGCGTCGAGAAGGTCAACCCGGACATCAGGCACGCCCGGGTCGCGTACGAGGACACCCTCGTCTTCCAGGGCCTGGAGTCGAACATCCCGGCCGCCGAGCACGGCACGGTCTTCGTACATCCCGGCCGGAACGAGGTTTCCGTCCTCAAGTAATTCGAGACCGACTACGACGGCGGCGTGAAGAAGGCGACCGACTCGACGCCCGCCAACGAGGCTCTCGCCATCGCGGGCCTCACCTCCCTTGCGGAGCAGGTGCAGCGGCGCAAGGTCAAGGACGTGTTGATGCTCGCCAACCACCCCGCCCGCAAGGGCATCGACTCGCCCCACGAGATCCGCGCCTGGCGCGACGCCACGTCCGCGGGCCACCAGATCGCGGTCGGCATGGAGGGCGCCCCCGGCCACCTGGCCGCCGGGCTCGAGAAGTCCGTCGGCATGGGCCGGGCCCGCGGTCTGTACGACGGCGCCCCGGACGCCAACTTTCGGGCGGCCCGGACGGTTGACGAAATACTGAGTCGCTCTGGGCGGAGGGCGGCCGGCCGCTGAACGGTTCCAGGTCAGTCACACTACCGGTGAACGCCGGGCCGACCGACACCGCCTTCCGGGCCGGAGGGGAACCCACGCTGCACCCCGCGCGCGGGGATGGACCCCTCGGCAACGACGCCCAAATACGCGGTCGATCTGCTCTCCGCGCGCGCAGAGATGGACCCACCGGCTAACGGGCAAGCTGTAAAATACCGGCCGCGCAGCCCACACTTGTCCTTCACCACCCGCCTCTGCTTTCTATGTGTATCGCCAGCCACACGAGCGGTGCCGCTGCCAGAACGATCAGCACCAGACAGCACGGTGCCTGGGACGGCCCCTTGAGCGGCTCGGCTGCTACCTGGGCGGCCACTCGGCGCACGTCGTCGGCGTTATACCGCACCTTGTGGGCGTACCCCGTAGTGGTCGGCCAGCTATCCGTTGCTATCCGCACCCCATGGGCCACCGCATTCACATGCACCGAGTGCGTACGGACGCCCGGCCACAAGTAGCTCACCTCGCGAGCCGTCAGCATGACCTTCTCATCGTGCGCCATATTCCGCCCTCCCCCCTGCAGCCGGTGGCACGACATCATGAACTGTCCCACAGTCAGGCGAAGTTCGTTCCCCTATCGATCCTCGGCGTTCCGACGCGGCGATCCGCTTCCCGGGCCCCGAACGCCTGGCGCGAGCGGGCTGGCCCTCGTCATCGAGAACGGGCGGTCAGGGTCTGACCGCCGCCATGCCGGACGGCCCGGTCCGCGGCCGTCCGGCGCCAGTAGTAGAAGCTGGAGCGGGCGACGTTGAGGATGGTGCACAGCCGCTTCACGCCCTAGTACTCCAGCCGTAGATCGTGATCATGGATACGGAGGCTGCTCGCCGGTAGCCTGCCTGGGTGGCTGAGATCTGGGGCGAAGAGCAGTTGATC